>NZ_JBIAQG010000011.1:0-373401 GCF_042888805.1 Streptomyces sp. NPDC002730 | reverse complement strand
AGGCGAGCGTCTTGCCCGAACCGGTACGCCCGCGGCCCAGCACGTCCCGGCCGGCCAGGGAGTTCGGCAGCGTCGCCGCCTGGATCGGGAACGGCTCGTTCATGCCGAGGCCGGTGAGCGTCTTCAGCAGCTCGACCGGCATGTCGAGTTCGCCGAAGGTCGCGGCCGCTGGGAGGGCCGGCGTGATGGTGACCGGCAGCGCGAACTCGCCCTGCCGCGCGGCGGGACGACGCCCGTAGCCGCCGGAACGGTTGCCGGGGCGACCCTGGCCCTGCGGGCGGAAGCGGGCGCCCCGGTCGGAACCGGCGGAGCCACCCTTGCGGGGGTTGGAGAAACGGTCGTTCGTGCGAGCTGAGCGGTTCATGGAGAACCTTCCTCGATATGGCACGTATCGAGGAATTCTCGGCAGGAATGAGCCGAATGAATTGCAAGAACGAGCCGAATAAAAGACTGAAACGAAGCCGGCCGCACCGGCGCAGAAAATGGCGACGCCTGGCATCGGGCCGCCTGGGATCCACAGGATGAGGCGGCTGGGGCCGGATCATGGGGGCGCGGGCAAACCATTACGGCGCGTCGCGCAAACCCTGCAAACAGCAACGAGCTGGGGCCCGCACCCCAAGGTGCGCGCCCCAGCTGTGTCGTGCGTGTCAGCGTCAGGCGGGAACGATGTTCTCCGCCTGCGGGCCCTTCTGGCCCTGCGTGACGTCGAAGTTCACCTTCTGGCCTTCCTGAAGCTCACGGAAGCCCTGGGTGGCGATGTTCGAGTAGTGGGCGAAGACGTCGGGGCCGCCGCCGTCCTGCTCGATGAAGCCGAAACCCTTTTCCGCGTTGAACCACTTGACGGTGCCAGTAGCCATGTCATATCTCCTTCGGGGCAGTGCCCGGGGTTCGCACGGTGCGAACCCTGGCGTCGCCGCGATGATTACCCCGTCCGGAAAACATCACCGAAAATACAAAAGTGCCCGATGACATAAAGCCATCAAAGGCACTTGAAGTCTATGGGAACCACAACTGCAACTGGGATCAACGGTAGCACGGCGCGAGCATCCGAGCAGGGCAGGTACTACTTTTTCGCCCGTCACCCCCATGAACGCTCGGCACACACCGCGCAAATTTCTGAACCTGCTGCGACAGATATTCGCTGCAGCAGAAGCAAGTGGGGGCCGTATGTCGGCGTACGAGGCTACAGCGCGGCAGTGACCAGCAGCACAAACGATGCGAGCGTGAACAGGGTCCGGATCAGATGGAAGAGGTTCCAGCGGGACTCGAACGCGGCGCGCGCCTGGCCGGTGGGGACAGCCGGGGAGGCCGACTCGGCCGAGGCGAGAGCGTTGTTCAGCGGGATGTTGCCACCGATGGTGATGAGGTTGTTGAGGACGGCGCAGACCAGGCCCGCGATGATCAGCCACCGCTGGGTGTCCGTGCGGCCGTCGACCGGGACGGCGAGGGCCACGGCCGGGAACACCATGATCGCGAGGAAGACCAGAATGAACACGGCCCGCGGCACGGTCTCGTTGATGCGGTTCATGGCCGGCACGAACTGGTCGTCCGAAAGCCGGGCGAGCGCGGGCATGATCCCGGTCCGGAAGATCAGCATCATGCCCGCGTACAGGCCTGTGGAGATGATGGCTAGGGCGAGCAGAAGAGTGGCCATGGCGCACATCATGGCGCGGTGGGGCGGGCGATGCAGCAACCTTGCGGTGCGGACACTGCCGGATCCGTGAGGGAAAGCCTCGGCCCCCGCCGCAGGCGGGACGCCACAGCCCCGTCCCCGGAGTCCGGACAGCGGACTCCGGACAGCGAAGTGCGCCCGTGGCCCCCACGCTCAGTCCCTCAGCCGCTGCGCCTGCCCGATCGCGTCCGCCAGCTGGCGCACCGAGCTGTCCTCCGTCGAGCCCGCCAGCTTCCTGGCCCGTTCGGCGAGTTCACCGAGCCCCGGCGCGCCCGGCATCGAACCGCCCCGCAGCGACTCGGCGAAGTACGCCGCGACCGCGGTGACCTGGAGCCTCTTGGAGGCGCCGTCCCACAGCGCGCCGTCGACCGCGTCCGTCTCGACCGAGCCCGTCTGCTCGTGCGGCGCCCGCGTATTGGGGTCGAGCCAGCGCACCGTAGCCGTCGCGAGATGGCCGCTCGCGCCTTCCCGGAGCCGTACGGCATAGAGCGCCGTCACCGTGTGACCGGGGCCTATCTCGCCACCGTCCACACGGTCGTTACGGAAGTCCTCGTCCGCGACCGCGCGGTTCTCGTACCCGATGAGCCGGAACTGCTTGACGGTCTTCGGGTCGAAGGCCACCTGCGCCTTGGCGTCCCGGGCGCGCAGTTCGACATGGGTGGGCAACTGGTCGACGAAGACCTTCCTGGCCTGCTCGCTGGTGGAGACATACGTGGTGTGCCCGTCGCCCTTGTCGGCGAGCCGCTCCATCAGCGCATCGCCGTACTCGCTGCCGACGCCGACGCCGAAGAGCGTGATGCCATACTCGCGGCGGGCATCGTCGATCCGGCCGAGGATCGCGTCGGCATCGGTCTCGCCGGTGTTGGCGAGTGCGTCGGAGAGCAGGACGACGCGGTTGGTGGCTCCGCGCCTGCGCCCCTCGACGGCCTCGTCGTAACCGGCCCGTACGCCCGCCTCCACATTGGTGGAGTCGGTCGGCTCCAGGCCGTCGATCACCGTGTGGATACGGTCGCGGTTGTCGTCGATCCGGGTCATCGACAGCCGTGTCTCGGCCTCGTCGCTGAAGGTGACGATGGCGATCGAGTCGTCGTCGCGCAGCGCGTCGGTGAGGATGCCCAGCGACTCCTTGACCAGGTCGAGCCGGCCGGGCTCGGCCATGGAGCCGGAGATGTCGATCACGAACGTGAGGGCGGCGGGCGGCCGTTCGCCCTTGCTGTCGGAGGGGCGGGTGGAGAGTCCGACGCGTACGAGCGACCAGTCCTCGCCGCCGGCCTCGCCCTCGGCGCTCCGGGGACGCGCACCGTCGACCGTCACCGAGAAGCCGTTGCTCTTCGGCCTCGGATAGTCCTGGCGGAAGCTGTTGATGAACTCCTCAGGCCGGATGTCGGCCCGCTTCGGCCGTTGCCCGTCGGCAAGCGTGCGGCGGGCATAGCCGTACGAGGCGGTGTCCACGTCGAGCGCGAAGGTCGACAGATAGTCGGCCGCCGGTTTGGACTCCTGGAACTCGTCGCCGCGCCGCTCGGCCTCCTTCGCACCGTCCGTCCCGGCTGCGGGCGCTCCTCCGCCGCCGTCCGGCGCTCTCGGCGCGGGTGCCGGCTTCGCGCCGTCGTGCGCCCCCTGTTCGGCACCACTTCGGGAGGCCCGGTTGTCCTGGCCGCTTCCACTGCAGCCGGTGGTGAGCAGCATGCCGCCGGCCAGAACCGCGGCCAGCGCTCCCCTGTACGTCCTTGCGCAGAGCTTCATCTGGGCTCCCCTGGATCGTCAGCACTTGTGAATGTGACGTTCGAGGAGGCCCGAAGGAGCAGACGAACGAGTTGCGGATGGATCTCAATGCGGCAACGGCGGGCGGAAGTTACCCCCGGCCGGGAGGGCAACCCCCTCAGTGGCTCAAGGGCTCGATCAGCTCTCTTTCCAACTCACTCTGCGACTCTCGTGCCTCAAGCGTGCCCCGCCCCGGCGTCGGAACCAAAGGGACTGGCAAGGACTCGCCAGTCCCTGAGCAGCCGCTTGTCACCATGCGCAGCCATATGCGTTCATGGAGTGGCGCACGGCTCCGAGGGGACGGACCGCGCGGATCGTCAGGCGGTTTGACACGCGGCCTGGCAGGCGGATTGACGGGGGTGATCGGCCATGGTCGTGGGGATGGTTCCGGGCTCCGTGCTCGGCCGGGAGGTTTCGCGGCAAGTCCCACGGGAGGTTTCGCGGGACGTTTCAAAGGAGGTTTCAAAGGAGATTTCGCGGGCCGTTCTGCGGGAGGTGCCGGGGCAGCCGGTTCACGGAGTGGCACAGGTGAAAGCGGCCCTGACCAGCCTGGTCCGCTCCGCTCGCCATGAGCTCCTCAGCTTCGACAATCCGGCCGGCGCACTGGGCCACGGCATCCCGGAGCCCTTCCTGGAGTTCGCCGGCGCATGCGTGCGCACAGCCGCCGCACAGACCGCGACGGTACGGTGGATCGCACCCCGGCACGGACTGACTCATCTCACGGCACCCTGGCTCAGTCCCGGCGCGGCCCGGGTGACTGACTCGATCCCGTTCAAGATGATCGTCGCGGATCGTACGGTCGCGGCCGTCCCCCTCGACCTCGAACTGCACTACAACGGTCTGCTGCTGATCCGCGATCCCGTTGTCGTCCAGGCCCTGGTCCGTGCGCACCGCTCCTGGTGGGACACCGGCGACGATCTGACCGGGCAGGCCATACCCGGCGCCTTACCCGTCCATCTGCAGCCGGTCCTGCAGGCCCTGCTGGCCGGGCTCACGGACGAGACGGCCGCGACCCGGCTCGGCATGTCAGGGCGTACGTACAGCCGCCGCGTCGGTCAACTGCTCACTACCCTCGGCACGACGAGCCGCTTCCGGGCGGGAGCGGAAGCGGCTCGTCGGGGCTGGGTCTAGCAAGAGCCCGGCGAGACATCCTGCGGCACGCCCTGCGAGACCTCCTGCGACTCCTCGTACGGCATGTCCTATGGCATCCCCTACGACACGATGTCCTTGCGGGAGAAGTTCCGGAAGGCAAGCGCGAAGAGGACCAGGGCGTAGGTCACTGAGACCGCCGCGCCCTTCACCATGCCGTTCCACTCCAGCTGTGGCTGCAGCGCGTCGATCCAGGCGAACTGCCAGTGCGCGGGCAGCACATCACGCCACGAGCCGAGGGCGGTCACCGCATCCAGCACATTGCCGATGATCGTCAACCCGACCGCTCCGCCGACCGCTCCGAGCGGGGCGTCGGTCTTGGTGGACAGCCAGAACGCAAGCCCCGCCGTAACCAGTTGGGAGACAAAGATGAACGCCACGACCAGCGCAAGACGCGCCACGGTGTCGCCGGCGGCCAGGGAGCCGCCACCCGTGGGCAGCTTCAGCGGGCCCCAGCCGTATGCCATGGTCCCCGCCGCCAGACCGACCAGCGGCAGCAGCACCATCGCCGCCGCGCTGAAGCCGAGCGCCACCGCCAGCTTGGACCACAGCAGCCGGGAGCGCGGGACGGGGGCGGCCAGCAGATAGCGCAGAGAGGACCAGCTCGCCTCCGAGGCCACGGTGTCCCCGTGGAACAGCGCCACCGGCACCACCAACAGGAAGCCCGCCGAGACGAACAGACAGGTGGCGGCGAAGTTCGCGCCGGACGCGGTGGCCGTGTCCATCAGGGTCACCCGGCTGCTGTCCCCACCGTCCGGCGTGCCGCCGATCGCGAAGGCGGCGATCAGGATGAGGGGCAGCGCGGCAAGGATCCCCGCCATCACCAGCGTCCGCCTGCGCTTCAGCTGCCGTACGGCCTCGACACGCAGCGGCAGCGTGTGCCGTGCCCGGTAGCCCGGGGCCGACTCGACCAGCGTGCTCATGCGGAACCTCCGATCAGGGTGAGGAAGGCGTCCTCCAGGCGGCGATGCGGACCGACACCCGTCAACGGGACGTCCAGCCGGAGGAGTTCGGCGATCATGCCGGTGGCGGTGGCTCCGTCGAGGCGTACGAGCAGTCCTTCGTCCGTACGGGACGCGGAACCGATACCCGGCAGCGCGGCGATCTTCTCGATCAACGGCTCCGGCACCCCCTCCGCCGTGGTGACCAGCAGGGTGTCGCTCTCGCCGGTGATCTCCGCGACCGGTCCTGCCTGCACCAGCCGCCCACGGTCCATGACCACCAGATGTGTGCAGGACTGCTCGACCTCCGACAGAAGGTGGCTGGAGACGATGACGGTCCGGCCTGCGGCCGCGTACCGGATCATCACGTCCCGCATCTCGCGGATCTGCGGCGGGTCGAGGCCGTTCGTCGGCTCGTCGAGGATGAGCAGATCCGGCATGCCGAGCATGGCCTGAGCGATGGCGAGGCGCTGGCGCATGCCCTGCGAGTAGGTGCGTACGGCGCGGGCGAGGGCATCGCCGAGGCCGGCGATCTCCAGGGCCTCCTCGATATGGGCGTCACTCGCGGGGCGGCCGGTGGCCCGCCAGTACAGCTCCAGGTTGTCGCGTCCCGAAAGATGCGGCAGGAAGCCCGCACCCTCGACGAACGCGCCGACCCGGGAGAGGACCGGTGCGCCGGGCCTGATGGCGTGGCCGAAGACACGGATCTCGCCGTCGTCCGGCCGGATGAGGCCCATCAGCATGCGCAGGGTGGTGGTCTTGCCCGCGCCGTTGGGGCCGAGGAGGCCGAGTACCTGGCCCTTCTCGACACGGAAGGAGAGCTCCCGTACGGCGTACCGGTCGGCGGACTTGGAGTACCGCTTGGTCAACCCGGTGATCTGCAGGGGCACTTCGGCGAGCTCGGGGTCGGGTGCCGGAGCGACCGCACGGCGGCGGGCGGTGATCAGCAGGGCCGCCGCCAACAGGGCGCCCGTGGCGGGGAGGACCCAGGTCCACCAGGGCAGTCCCGCGGCCTGCGTCTTCACGGCGGGCGCCGTGGGCACGGCCAGTGCGCCGCTGCCGAGGAGTTCGACGGAGTACGCGGCGGGGGCGGGCGGAGACGCATAGCCGAGGTCGGTCGCGGACAGGACCAGGCGCAGCCGGTGCCCGGCGTCCACCTCGTGGTCGACGGCCGGCAGGGTCAGCTCTACGTCCTTGCCGTGCTCGGCACCCTCGACCCGGACCGGCGCGACGAGCTGGGAGGGCAGCACCTGCTCACGGCCGTTGGGCCCGACGTCGTACACCTTCCCGAACAGGACCGCGTCGCCACTGTTCGAGGTCACCTTGACCTTGACGGTTGGCGAGCCGGTGATCCGCAGCGACTCGGCCAGCGGCGCGGAGTCGAAGCGCGCGAACTGTCCGGGAAAGTCGAGGGAGAGTCCGAGGCCGAGAGAGGAGAGCTGGGTGAGGCCGCCGCTGAGGCCGGGGACGGCCGAGATGGCGGGCGGGTTGGCGCCGGCCGGATTGGCGAAGGTCTGCGCGCGGCCGTTGAGCGTGACCTGTCGCGCGCCGCTGCCGAGCCCCGGATAGACGTTGCCGGTCGCGCCGCGCAGCAGGGCCTGACCGTCGGTGGAGTCGACGCCTCCGGTCCGGCTGACGCGGAAGGCGGGCCCGGTATCCACGCCCTTGTCCTGCTTGAGGTACCGGTCGAACCAGTGGCTGATACAGCCCTCGACGCGGCCGGTCTCCCGGTCGCCGCCGTCGTGGCCGCCCGCGATCCAGTCGACGGAGACGGGCGCGCCGTTCGCGCTGATCTTCTTCGCCATGGTGTCGGCGTGCGTGAGCGGGAAGAGCGAGTCGGCCTGGCCCTGCACGATGAGCGCGGGCACCTTGATGCGGTCGCCGACGGCGGAGGGGCTGCGGGATTCGAGGAGCGTACGGGCGGCGGCGTCGGGCTTTCCGGCGACGGCGACGCGCTCGTACATGGCGCAGAGCGCAGGCTCGAAGCGCCCGCAGCCGCTCGGGGCGGCGGGGACCGCGGCACCGGCCGCCTCGGCCTTGGCCGCCTTGGCCGCCTTGGCCGCCTTGGCCGCCTTGGCCTTGGCCGCATCGCCGGGCGCCGCCGCCCGACCCGCCGGGGCGTCCGGTGCGGGCTCATCGGCCGGGGGTTCCGAGCCCGTACCCGCCACCGAACCCGCCGAGCCCGTCGAGCCGGTCGAGAAGAAGATCCCGGCCCAGAGCTTCTTGAAGACGCCGTTCGGGAAGAGTGCGTCGGCCAGGTTCCAGTAGGTGATCTGGGGTGCGATCGCGTCGACCCGCTTGTCGTAGCCGGCTGCGAGGAGCGAGATCGCCCCGCCGTACGAGGCGCCGGTGACACCCACGCGCGGATCGCCGTCCGCGTCCAGCTGTACCTCGGGACGCTCCGCCAGCCAGTCGATCAGCCGCGAGACGTCCTTGACCTCGAAGTCCGGGTCGTTGAGCCCGATCTTCCCGGTGGAATCGCCGAAGCCGCGGGCGGACCAGGTCAGCACGGCATATCCGTCGCGGGCCAACTGCTCGGCCTGGGCGCGTACATCGTCCTTGCTGCCGCCGAAGCCGTGCCCGAGGAGGACGGCGGGCCTGCGGTCCTTGCCGCCCGTCGTGAAGTAGGAGGTGTCGATCCTCGCCCCGGGCATCTCCTGCACCCGGTCCTCACGGTGCACAGGCGGTGCGCTGTCATCAGCGACCGCGGTCCAGGTGCCCGCGCCGGCGAGGACGGCGAAGGCGGCGACGCCTGCGAGCCATCGGCCGCGCGGCCGGGGAAGTCGGATCTGCATGCTTGAAACCCTAAGCGGATCCCCTGTGCCGTCTCGGCTGCCGCCAGGGGGAACTCACGAGCCTCCGCAAGTAGTACGGAGTACGGTCGCCGTACACCAGACGCGGTATGCGCCCCTGGGGGAAGGGACCCACATGGACCTCCATATGGACATCCGGCGCGCGACGACCGTGTCCGAGCTCACCGCGGCCGAGCATCTCTACGACGGACCCCCGCGGGCGGAGTGGGCCGAGCGTTTCCTTGCCGCCACCGGGCATCTGATGCTGATCGCGTACGTCGACGGGGCGCCGGCCGGGATGGTCTCCGGCATCGAGATGCTCCACCCCGACAAGGGCACGGAGATGTGCCTGTACGAGCTGTCGGTGGACCCGGCGTACCGCAGACGCGGCATCGGGCGGGCGCTGACCGAGGCGCTGATCGAGGTGGCGCGGGAGCGGGGCTGCTACGACATGTGGGTCGGCGTGGACACGGACAACGATCCGGCGCTGGCGACGTACCGCTCGACGGGCGCGAAGGACGACGGGGTGTTCGCCATGCTCACCTGGGAGTTCCCCGCCCACTAGCGGACACGTCCGTTGCCCTGGCTGTCCCATGGGCGGTTTGCGAGCAACCTCCCGGCCGGACGGGTGTTCACAATGTGTGGGTCCGTCATGCAGTAAGTGGCGATGCTGTCTTGTTTCGCACGTCACGTCACGAGACCCTGGTCAGCGCATATGCAGCTCCTGGCACCATGCACTCCCGTACTTGTCCGTTAACGGTCAACGAAAGGTAGGTGCACGAGATGAAAGCCACTGCCCGGCGCTTCGGGGCGCTGATACCCGCAATCGCCCTTGCGGCCGGTCTCCAGTTCGCCGCCTCCCCCACCGCGCACAGCGCGCCCATCGGCGATCTTCGTCTCGCTCCCACTGCAACTGCCGTGCAGAACAGCTGGATTGTCGTCCTGAAGGACGGCACCACGCACGCCGCCGACCTGGGCGTCACGCCCAGCCACACCTACCGCAAGGCTCTCCAGGGTTTCTCCGCGTCGATGTCCGACGCAAAGGCCGCAAAACTCTCCGCCGATCCGCGCGTGGCGTACGTCCAGCAGAACGCCACGATCCGCATCAACGAGACCCAGACCAATGCCACGTGGGGCATCGACCGTATCGACCAGCGGAATCTGCCGCTGTCGAAGACATACACCTACAACACCAATGCGTCGAATGTGACCGCGTACATCATCGACACCGGGATCCGCACCTCCCACAGCGAGTTCGGCGGCCGCGCGAGCGTCGGCACGGACACGGTGGGCGGCGGCCAGAACGGCCAGGACTGCAACGGCCACGGCACGCATGTCGCCGGCACGGTCGGTGGCAAGACGTACGGCGTCGCCAAGGGCGTCAAGCTCGTGGCCGTACGCGTCCTGGACTGCCAGGGCTCCGGTACGACGGCCGGGGTCATCGCGGGCATCGACTGGGTGACCGCGAACGCGAAGAAGCCGGCTGTGGCGAACATGAGCCTGGGCGGTGGCGCGGACGCGGCGCTGGACAACGCGGTGAAGAAGTCCATCGCATCGGGCGTGAGCTACTCGATTGCCGCGGGTAATGGCAACTTCCTCGGCCTGCCGATGAACGCGTGCAACTACTCGCCGGCCCGCGTCCCCGAGGCGATCACGGTTGGCGCGACGGACAACACGGACCGGAGGGCGTCGTTCTCCAACTACGGCACCTGCCTGGATCTGTTCGCGCCGGGCGTGAACATCACCTCATCGTGGAAGGACAGCAACACGGCGACGAACACGATCTCCGGCACCTCGATGGCCACCCCACACACAGCGGGCGTCGCGGCGCTATATCTGGCGACCCACGCCACCGCGACCCCGGTTCAGGTCCGGGACGCGCTGGTGAACGGCGCGACGAGCGGCAAGGTCCAGGACCCGCGGACGGGTTCGCCGAACAAGCTGCTGCATTCGCTGTTCTAGCCGATCCGTCCTAGCCGGTTGGCTGTTGTTCCAGCCGATTCGGTGTTCCAGCTGAGCTGCTGCTGCCCGAGGAGCTCCTGCCCATCCGGGCACGGCGCTCCTCGGGCAGTAGTCTGCTCGCGACGTTTTCTGCCGGCTTGTCCTGCGCCTACAGCGACTCCGGATGGTCAGGACTTGAGCAGGGGCGTGCGGATTTGCACCAGAAACCCACCTCGCGGCGGGCCGGCCGGGTGAGCGTGATGTGGCGTACGAGCTGGTGGAAGCAGGCCATGGTCGCGATGGCGGGGAGAGCGGCGACGCCCGCTCCACTGAGGGTCCTGGGCGCCGCGGCGATGCACGTAAGCGCGGCGAGCACACAGAAGAACAGGGCGATGGCCCAGGCGTGGGGAGCGCGGCGGCGATGCAGCGTGGCTCGCAGGATCGAGAGCGATGCGACCGTCCAGGGTCCGTACACCAGCGCCGGCCACCAGGGCGAAAGGCTGTACGCGGCACCAGGGGCAGCGGCATGCCGCAGGATTTCGTGCGTGAGCAGGCACCCGAGGACGCTCACGACGGCAATGATGACCACACTCACCGTTGCGATGGCGTAGTTCAGGGACTGGTTGCGGACGAGCTTCCACGCTCTCGGCTTCACCTTGTGCATCGGGCGCCGACGGTGGCAGGACGGGCCGATCGTTGGGGGCCGCCGCAGATCCATTGCGGGCTGCGGCAGTTCCACGGGGTCGGGCGTTTCCTGCAGCAGCTGCGTCAGTTCGACGTCCGGTTCCCAGCGCCCCTGCAGAACGTCGAGGTCCGGAGCAGAGAATGGTTCCTGCCCGAACGCGGAACCGTAGCCGTTCCACTGGTCGGCGGAACTGTAACCGTCCCACTGGCCGGAGAGGGCTGCGTACGCGTCGTCGTACTGCTCAGCAGGAGTGCCGTACGCCCCGAAGTGGTCATGCCTGTCATACATGTGATTCCTACCGTGGACGATGTCCAGTGGTGGTGGCAATTGCGGCTCCGGCAGGGGGCCGCGGCGGAAGTGTGCGACCCCATGCGGGGCGGTCACGCGGGGGAGCGGCGGGTGTAATCGGCCTGGATCAGGTCCATGGCCGCCATGAAGTCCGCCAGTTCCGCGGTGCACTCCCGCGGGCGGACCAGGGCGACGGCACCTTCCCTACTGGTGCACATGGGCCACAGAGACAATCCCTCGGCACGTGGGTTGAGCGACTTGGGCTGTGAAGTTGGCGTGGTCACAGCCCTCTCAACGACGAACGCGCCCCCATCGCTATCGGCCACACGAATGAACCAATAAGTAGGAAATGGGTGAAATATACAGTCCACGGTATGTCGGCGACCCCGAAGTGCCGTCGCACATGAAGTGCGGGCGCGCCGCTGTGGGCGAGATGGCCGCGCCGTACAGAGAAGGCGCGGCCCGTACGGATACGGAGTTCCGTACGGGCCCGGTGCCTGTCGACTGTTGCTGTCAGTGGTTGCGCGGGAAGCCCAGGTCCACGCCGGTCGGCGCATCCGACGGGTCCGGCCAGCGGGTGGTGACGACCTTACCCCGAGTGTAGAAGTGCACGCCGTCGTTGCCGTAGATGTGGTGGTCGCCGAAGAGCGAGTCCTTCCAGCCGCCGAAGGAGTGGTAGCCCACCGGCACGGGGATCGGGACGTTCACGCCGACCATGCCCGCCTCGATCTCCAGTTGGAAGCGGCGGGCCGCACCACCGTCACGGGTGAAGATCGCGGTGCCGTTGCCGAAGGGGGAGGCGTTGATCAGCGCCACGCCCTCCTCGTACGTCTCCGCACGCAGCACGCACAGCACCGGGCCGAAGATCTCGTCGCGGTAGGCGTCGGAGTCGGTGGAGACGTGGTCGAGGAGCGACAGGCCGATCCAGTGGCCGTCCTCGAAGCCGTCGACCGTGTGGCCCGTGCCGTCCAGAACGACCTTCGCACCCTGCGCCGCCGCGCCCGTGACGTACGAGGCGACCTTGTCGCGGTGGGCCTTGGTGATCAGGGGGCCCATCTCCGACGTCGGGTCGTCGCCGGGGCCGATCTTGATCTTCTCGGCGCGTTCGCGGATCTTCTCCACCAGCTCATCGGCGATGGAACTGACCGCGACGACCGCGGAGATGGCCATGCAGCGCTCGCCGGCCGAGCCGTACGCCGCCGAGACCGCGGCGTCCGCGGCCGCGTCCAGGTCCGCGTCCGGGAGCACCAGCATGTGGTTCTTCGCGCCGCCGAGCGCCTGGACGCGCTTGTGGTTGGCGGAGGCGGTGGAGTGGATGTAGCGGGCGATCGGGGTGGAGCCGACGAAGGAGACCGCGCTGACGTCCGGGTGCGCCAGCAGCGCGTCGACCGCGACCTTGTCGCCGTGGACGACATTGAGCACGCCGTCGGGCAGCCCGGCCTCCGAAGCCAGCTCGGCAAGGAAGTTGGCGGCCGACGGGTCCTTCTCGCTCGGCTTCAGCACGAAGGTGTTTCCGCAGGCGATGGCCAGCGGGAACATCCACATCGGCACCATTGCCGGGAAGTTGAACGGCGTGATGCCGGCGACGACACCGAGCGGCTGACGGATCGAGGAGACGTCGACCCGGCTCGCGACCTGGGTGGACAGCTCGCCCTTGAGCTGGGTGGTGATACCGCAGGCGAGCTCCACGATCTCCAGGCCGCGGGCGACCTCGCCGAGCGCGTCGGAGTGGACCTTGCCGTGCTCGGCGGTGATCAGCGCGGCGATATCGTCGCGGTGTGCGTCGAGGAGTGCGCGGTAGCGGAAGAGGATCCCGGTCCGCTGCGCGAGCGAGGACGTGCCCCAGGTCGCGTACGCCGACCGCGCCGCCGTGACGGCCGCGTCGACCTCCTCCACCGAGGCCAGGGCGACCTGGGTGGTGACGGCGCCGGTCGCAGGGTCGGTGACCGGGCCCCAGTTGCCTGACGCACCTTCGACGGTCTTGCCACCGATCCAGTGGTTGACGGTCTTCATTTCGTGCTCCTTCAGAGATGGCGGCGTCGGGCTGCGACTTGCCGGTCGTACTCCTTCCGGGCCTTGACCGCCGACGGGCGGGTCGCGGTCTCAGCCACCGGAACATCCCACCACGCCTGCGCCGGAGGCGCGCCCGACACAGTGTCTGCCGTTTCGGTCTCGACGTAGACACATGTGGGAACGTCCGCCTCACGCGCCTCAGAGAGCGCTTCGTGCAGGTCACGCACCGTCTTGGCCCGGATCACACGCATTCCGAGCGAGGCTGCGTTGGCGGCCAGGTCGACGGGGAGCGGAGCCCCGGTGTACGTACCGTCCAAGGCCCGGTAGCGGTAGGCGGTGCCGAAGCGCTCCGCGCCGACCGACTCGGACAGGCCGCCGATCGAGGCGTATCCGTGGTTCTGCAGGATGACGACCTTGATAGGGATGTTCTCCTGCACGGCTGTCACGATTTCGGTGGGATTCATCAGATACGTACCGTCGCCGACGAGAGCCCAGACGGGTCGGCCAGGCGCGGCCATCGCGACGCCGATGGCCGCGGGGATCTCGTAGCCCATGCAGGAGTAGCCGTACTCGACGTGGTATTGGTCGGCCGAACGGGCGCGCCACAGCTTGTGGAGGTCGCCGGGGAGCGAGCCCGCGGCGTTGATCACGATGTCGTCCCCGGTGACCAGAGTGTCGAGTGCGCCGAGCACCTGCGGCTGAGTGGGGTGGACATCCGGGTCGTCGGCCTCGTACGCGGCGTCGACGCGGTACTCCCAGCGCTCCTTGTCGTCGGCGTACTCCGTCTCGTACGCGGGCTCGACGTGCATACGCGTGCCCAGCGCGGCGGCGAGCTCGTCCAGTGCGGTCCGGGCGTCCGCAACCAAGGAGAGACCGGCCATCTTGTGGGCGTCGAAGGAGGTGATGTTGAGGTTCAGGAAGCGGACGGCCGGGTGCTGGAAGAGGGTCGCGGAGGCGGTCGAGAAGTCGGACCAGCGGGTGCCGACACCGATCACCAGATCCGCGGTACGGGCCAGCTCGTCGGCGGTCGCGGTGCCGGTGTGGCCGATGCCGCCGACGTCGCAGGGGTGGTCGTACGGAAGCGAGCCCTTGCCGGCCTGGGTGGAGGCGACCGGGATGCCGGTCGCCTCGGCGAAGGCCCGCAGCGCCTCCTCGGCCTCGCTGTGGTGGACGCCGCCGCCCGCGACGATCAAGGGGCGGCGGGCGGCACTCACCGCGCGGCGCGCCGCGTCCAGCGCGTCCAGGTCGGGCCGCGGGCGGCACACCTGCCAGACGCGCTCGGCGAAGAAGTCCTCCGGCCAGTCGTACGCCTCGGCCTGCACATCCTGCGGCAGCGCGAGCGTGACCGCACCGGTCTCGGCCGGGTCGGCGAGCACACGCATCGCCTGCAGCGCCGTCGGAATCAGTGCTTCGGGACGGGTGACACGGTCGAAGTAGCGGGAGACGGGGCGCAGGGCGTCGTTGACCGACACATCGCCCGCGTACGGGACTTCGAGCTGCTGGAGAACCGGGTCGGCGGGCCGGGTCGCGAACACATCGCCGGGCAGCAGGAGGACGGGCAGCCGGTTGACGGTGGCAAGCGCGGCGCCGGTGACGAGGTTGGTCGCGCCCGGGCCGATGGAGGTGGTGACGGCGTGGGCGGAGAGGCGCCGGGACTGGCGGGCGTAGCCGACGGCGGCGTGCACCATGGCCTGTTCGTTGCGGCCCTGGAAGTACGGCATGGCGGGGCCGGGGGGCGTCTCCCCGGACTGCGCAGTGGCACCGGACTCCAGCAGCGCCTGGCCGAGGCCGGCCACATTGCCGTGGCCGAAGATGCCCCAAGTGGCGTTGATCAGGCGGTGGCGGCGGCCGTCGCGCTCGGTGTACTGGCGGGCGAGGAAGGCGACGAGCGCCTGGGCGACGGTGAGTCGGCGCGTATTCGTTCCCGAACTCATTGCTGGCCCTCCTCGGCCTCGTACAGCGGCAGCCGGGGGTCGACGGGCTGCTCCGGCCAGGTGTCGCGGATCCAGCCGTGGTCGGGGTGGTCGCAGATCAGCCACTCCCTGGTGGCGCCCGGGCCCGCCATCACATTGAGGTAGTACATGTCCCGGCCGGGCGCGGCGATGGACGGGCCGTGCCAGCCGTCGGGGATGAGGACGGCGTCACCCGTACGGACCTCGGCGAGGATGTCCGTACCGCCGGGCCTCGACGGAGAGACCCGGTGGTAGCCCATGCCGCCGCGGTCGATCTCGAAGTAGTAGATCTCCTCGAGCTCGGACTCGACGCCGGGGCGGTGCTCGTCGTGCTTGTGCGGCGGGTACGAGGACCAGTTGCCGCCGGGCGTGAGCACCTCGACCGCGATGAGCTTGTCGCAGACGAAGGTGTCTGCCGCGGCGAAGTTGTTCACCTGCCGCGAGCAGCTGCCCGAGCCGCGCAGCTCGACCGGTACCTCCGGCGCGGGGCCGTAGCGAGCGGGGAGTCGGCGCTCGCACTTCGCTCCTGCCAGGGCGAAGCGGCCTCCCGCACCGGAGGCGATCTGTGCATGGGCATCGCGCGGCACATAGGCGAAGTCCGTCACTCCGCCGAACACGCTTTCCCTGCCCAGCAGTTCAAAGGTCTCGCCTTGTGTGCGCACTGTGCAACCGCCGGCGAGCGGCAGCACGATCCACTCACTGTCCCCGGCGGCGAGGGAGTGTGAGGCGCCGGGCTCCAGCTCCAGTACACGCAGGCTGGAGTACCCCCAGCCGGCCTGTTGGGGGTCGATGCGCAGAGCGTAGGGGCCCCGCGCCGCGGCACCCGCCGGTACGTACAGCTCCTGCAGCTTTTCGTCGCTCATGCCTTCTCCGTACCCCCTACAGCAGTCCGACGGCCGTATCGACCGCCCCGGCGACGTCCCCGTCGACCGGATAGAGCAGCGAGCGTCCCACCACCAGTCCCTGGACGGTGGGCAGTTGCAGCGCTCCACGCCATTTCTCGTACGCACCGTGCTGGTCGTCCCCGATCTCGCCGCCGAGGAGGACCGCGGGGAGGGTCGAGGTCTCCATCACGGCCGCCATGTCTTCGGGGTCGTCGGTCACGGGGACCTTCAGCCAGGTGTACGCGGAGGTGCCGGCCAGACCGGAGGCGATGGCGATGGACCGGGTGACGGCTTCGGCGCTGAGATCGTTGCGGAGGCGGCCGTCGACGCGGTGACAGATGAAGGGCTCGATGAAGACGGGAAGCTGACGCTCGGCCATCTCGTCGACGGCGCGGGCGGTGGCGTGCAGTGTGTCGAGCGAGGCCGGGTCCTCGTAGTCGATGCGGAGCAGCAGTTTGCCCGCGTCGAAACCGAGCCGGTCCAGGTCCTTGGCGCGGTGGCCGGTGAACCGGTCGTCGAGCTCGAAGGCCGCGCCCGCGAGGCCTCCGCGGTTCATCGAGCCCATCACGACCTTGTCCTCGAGGGCACCGAGGAGGAGCAGGTCGTCGAGGATGTCGGCGGTGGCGAGGACGCCGTCGACGCCGGGGCGGGAGAGGGCGAGGCAGAGCCGCTCCAGCAGGTCGAAGCGGTTGGCCATGGCGAGGTGACGGTCGCCGACGGCGAGGGCGCCACGGGCGGGGTGGTCGGCGGCGATGATCATCAGTCGGCCGCTCTCGCCTATGAGCCGGGGCCGCCTGCGCCGCCGGGTGGCGGCTTCGGCGACGGCCTCGGGGTGGCGGGTGCGGATCCCGACGAGCTCGCCGATGTCGACGCGACTCACGAGGCGGCTCCGGGCGGGATTGAGGGTTCGGGCGGGATTGAGGGTCCGGGAGGGACGGGGGCGCCCTCGAGGACCTGGTCGACCTCGGCGGCATACGGCATCGCGGTGGAGCAGGCGAGGCGGGCGGCGACGATGGCTCCGGCCGCGTTGGCGTACCGCATGATGCGCTCCAACTCCCAGCCCGACAGCAGCCCGTGGCAGAGCGCCCCGCCGAACGCGTCGCCCGCGCCCAGACCGTTGACCACCTCGACGGGGACCGGCGGGACCTCGGCCTTTGTCCCGTCGCGGTGAACGGCGAGGACGCCCTTGGGACCCTGCTTGACGACGGCGAGCTCGACGCCGGCGGCAAGGAGCGCACGCGCGGCGGCGTACGGCTCGCGCTCACCGGTGGCGATCTCGCACTCCTCGAGATTGCCGACGGCCACGGTGGCCTGCGCGAGGGCCTGCGTGTAGTACGGCCGCGCCTCGTCCGGATCTCCCCAGAACATGGGCCGCCAGTCCAGGTCGAAGACGGTGGTGCCGGACTTGGCGCGGTGGGCGAGCGCGGCCAGCGTCGCGGTGCGGCTCGGTTCCGCGCACAGGCCCGTGCCGGTCATCCAGAAGACTCTCGCCTCGCGGATCGCCGCCATATCCAGCTCGTGCTGGTGGATCTCGAGATCGGGTGCTTTCGGCTGCCGGTAGAAGTAGAGCGGGAAGTTGTCCGGAGGGAAGATCTCGCAGAAGGTGACCGGGGTCGGGTACGCGGCCACCGGAGTCACCCAGCGGTCGTCGACCCCGAACTCCCCCAGCGCCTGGTGGAGATAGTCGCCGAAGGCGTCCTGCCCGGTGCGGGTGATCACCGCCGTCCGCCGGCCCAGCCGGGCGGCACCCACCGCGACATTCGTGGCCGAGCCGCCGAGGAACTTCCCGAACGTGTCGACCTGCGCCAACGGAACCCCGGTCCGCAGCGGATAGAGGTCCACGCTGATCCGGCCCATCGTGATCACGTCGTACGGCTGAGGCATACGCGTCCCTTCGGTTGGAGCCGGCTGTCCCCAGGTCTAGTGCTCCTCACTGAGCCCTGTCAACATTTTGTCCTTACATTCGGACGAAGCCTTGACACCTTTCTTCGGCGGCCGGAAAGCTGACCCGCATGACCTCCTCCGCCCCCGTCCTGAACCGCATCCGGGTCGGCTCGGCCCCCGACTCCTGGGGGGTGTGGTTCCCGGACGATCCTCAGCAGGTCCCCTGGCAGCGCTTCCTCGATGAAGTCGCTGACGCCGGATACGAGTGGATCGAGCTCGGCCCGTACGGCTATCTCCCGAGCGATCCCGCCCGCCTCACCACAGAAACCGCCCGTCGCGGGTTGAAGGTCTCGGCCGGCACGGTCTTCACCGGGTTGCACCACGGACCGGCGGTCTGGGAGAAGACCTGGGCGCATGTCTCGGACATCGCTGCACTCACCCGGGCCATGGGCGCGGAACATCTGGTCGTCATCCCCTCCTTCTGGCGCGACGACAAGACGGGCCAGGTACTGGAGGACCGCACCCTCACCCCGGCACAGTGGCGCGATCTCACCACCCAGACCGAACGGTTGGGTCGCGAGGTGCGCGAGCGCTACGGACTGAAGATCGTCGTCCACCCGCACGCGGACACCCATATCGACAGCGAGGAGAACGTCAGCCGTTTCCTCGACGCCACCGACCCCGGCCTGGTCTCGCTCTGCCTGGACACCGGGCACTACGCCTACTGCGGCGGCGACAGCGTCAAGCTGATCGAGACCTACGGGGAGCGGATCGGCTACCTCCACCTCAAGCAGGTGGACCCGGAGATCCTGGCCGAAGTGGTCGCGGACGAGGTGCCGTTCGGACCGGCCGTCGGCCGGGGCGTGATGTGCGAGCCGCCGGCCGGCGTGCCCGCGCTGGAGCCCGTACTGGCCGCGGCCCAGGCACTCGACGTCGAGCTCTTCGCCATCGTCGAGCAGGACATGTATCCGTGCCCGCCGGACAAACCCTTCCCGATCGCCGAGCGGACGCGCGGTTTCCTGCGCTCTTGCGGCGCCTGAGGCTCACGCACCACTTCTGTCACGGTTGTCGCCTCCTCGTCACGCATGTCTCGATTACCCGGGGCTTCCGTCACAGGCAATCAACAGCCCCATTCCTCCTCTCGCTCGGCATCGTTGCAACGGGCACAGGCTCAGTGATCACCAGCGTCCGCGCGCAGCTCACCCGACGGCCCCCGCGCCGCCGCTGCCGCGCACGCAGGGAGGTGGCACAACCATGGCGGACAGAAGACTCTGGTCCTACAAGGAGATCGCCGCGCACATCCGGGTGCAGCCGGACACGGTCCGTTCGTACCGCAAGCACGGTCTTCTCCCGCCGCCCGACCATGTGGAGGCCGGCAAGCCCTACTGGCACGCGGACACGATCCGCGCCTGGGTGGCCAATCGCCCCGGGAACAGGGGCCGCAGGGACTGAGAGCCAAAAGGGACTGAGAACCGCAGATCTGGAGCCGCCGGGCCCGCGAGGCCTGCGTGCGTGCACGGATGCGGGGACGGCTCCTTCCTCGCGGTCAACCTTAATCAGTTGCTCACCGCAGGAGCCTGTCCCGACAATCCCCCAGTGACTCAGCAGCCGACTGCGGACTTCTCCGTCAAGCCCACCCTTATTGGCGAGAAGGTGATTCTGCGCCCTTTCACCGGGGTGGATGCGACCGCCATGGCCGCGATTCTGGGCGATCCCGAGGTGAGCGTCTTCACCGGGTCCGCCCACGAGGGCCAACTGGACCTGGAGCAGCTGCGCGCCTGGTACGGGACGCGCAACGACCGGACCGACCGGCTCGACCTCGCCGTGGTGGATCGGGCCGGCGGCGAGGTCGTCGGTGAAGTCGTCCTCCATGAGTGGGACGCACACAACCGCAGCTGCCGCTTCCGCACCCTGATCGGCCCGAAGGGACGCAACCGGGGCCTGGGCACCGAGGCCACCCGGCTGGTTGTCGGGCACGGCTTCGAGCAACTGGATCTGAACCGGATCGCGTTGGGCGTCTTCAACTTCAACCCGCGCGCAATCCGGGCCTATGAGAAGGCCGGCTTTGTGGCGGAGGGGACCGAGCGCGAGGCACTGCTCCACGAGGGCCAGTGGATCGACGCCACCTCTATGTCGATCCTGGCCCGGGAGTGGGCGGTCCACCGCGGCGTCAGGCCTTGACCCAGTCCCGTGCCGCGTCGGGATCCGAACCCGATTCAGGTTCCGATGCCGGATCCGGCTCCGAATCCGGCTCGGAGTCCGGCTCGGAGTCCGGCCGCGGTACGGGCTGCGTCACGGGCTGCGATATCTCTCCCTCGGTCAGCCCGAACCGTTCATGGAAGCGGCGCAGCGGCCCGGGGGCCCACCAGGTCGAGGCGCCCATCAGTTTCATGACCGAGGGAACCAGCAGACTGCGCACCACCATGGCGTCCATCAGCACGGCCAGCGCGATTCCGAGGCCGAGCATCTTGGTGTTGGTCACCCGTGAGGTGCCGATGCCCACCATCACCACCGCGAGGATCACGGCCGCCGCGGTGATCAGCCCGCCGGTGCGCTGAAGTCCGAATCTCACCGAGTGTTCATGGTCACCCGTGTGGTCGTACTCCTCCTTGATCCGGGAGAGCAGAAAGACGCCGTAGTCCATGGACAGCCCGAAGGCGATGCAGAACATCAGCACGGGGAGCGTCGTCTCGATGTCTCCGGTGGAGGTGAAGGAGAGCAGCCCGGAGAGGTGCCCGTCCTGGAAGACCCAGACCACTGCGCCGAACATCGCCGTCAGACTGAGGGCGTTGAGCACGACCGCCTGGATGGGGATGAGCACACTGCCGGTGAGCAGGAAGACCAGCAGCAGCGTCACTATGGCGATGATCGCCAGCGCCAGCGGCAGCCGGTCGGCGATGGCGGCCTTGGAGTCCTCCAGCACCGCGGCCCTGCCGGTCACCGAGGTCGCGAACGGGGCCGATACATCCCGCAGTTCATGCACGAGCCGCTGGGCCTCCTCGCCCACCGCCTCGCCCTTGGGCTGCACTGTGAGGTAGGCGGATCCGCCCGAGGTGACGGGCCCGTCCACCCGCAGCACACCCGGGAGGGCGGCGATCTTGTCGCGGTACTCGGCGTACTCGGCGGGGGTCGTCGCGGACTCGGAACCGGTGTCCTCGGCGAAGACTTCGAGGCCGCCGGCGGGGCTGCCGGGGAAGCCGTCCCGTATCTGCTGCTGAACGACATGGACCTCGGCGGTCGACGGCAGCTGGCGGTCGTCGGGGGTACCGAACTTCACACCCAGGAAGGGCAGTCCGAGCAGCACAAGACCGGCCACGGTGGCGAACGCGAACAGGGGGGCCCGGCGCATCACCAGCCCGGCGACCCACGCCCACCCGGCTCCGGCCGCCTCCTGGTCCGCAGCCGCTTTCTGGTCCTCGGGCGCTTTCTGGTCCTCGGCCGACGCCTTGTCAGCCCCAGCCTCATCGGACGATGTGCCGTCACGCCGGCCACGCTTGAGAAGGCGGCGCAGATCCAGCGCATTGACCCGGTGTCCAAGCAGCATCAGGGCGGCGGGGAGCAGCACCAGCGCGGCCGCTGCCGCCAGAAGGACCACGGCGATCCCGGCGTAGGCGAAGGACCGCAGGAAGTACTGCGGGAAGACCAGCATCGCGGCCAGCGACACGGCCACCGTCAGGGCGGAGAACAGAACGGTGCGACCCGCGGTGCGCAGAGTGATGCCGATCGCCTCCCGCACCTCGGCCCCATCGGCCAACTCCTCGCGGAATCGGCGCACGATGAACAGGGCGTAGTCGATGGCGAGTCCGAGCCCCAGGGCCGTGGTGAGGTTCTGCGCGAAGACCGAGACATCGGCGAACTCGGTGATGCCGCGAAGGACGGCGTTCGTCCCCAGGATGGCGACGATGCCGACGCCCAGCGGGAGCAGTGCCGCGATCGCGCTGCCGAAGACCATGACCAGCAGCACCAGCGTCACCGGCAGAGCGATCAGCTCGGCCCGCAGCAGGTCCTCCTGGATGGTCGTGGTCATCTCGTGCTGCAGGGCGACGGGGCCGCCTATCGAGACCTGCACCGGGCCGTGCGCCCCCCGGAAGTCCGGCGCTATCCGCTCCAGCACCTCGGAGGTGGCTTTCTCGTCGCCCTCGATCCGGGCCGCGATCAGCGCCTGATGCCCGTCGCCGGCGCGCAGCGCGGGTGAGCGGGTCCCCCAGTACGAGCCGACACCCGTGACGTCCTTCTCGGCAGCGAGCCGCTCCCCCAGCCGCCGTCCCTCGGCGGCGACCGCCGGGTCGTCCACACTCGCCCGTCCGCTGTCCACGAGCAGCAGCAGATTCGGCTGGGAGGCCGGGAACTCCCGCTCCAGCGCCTCTGTCGCATACGTCGACTCGGCAGCCGGGTCCTGCCAGCCGCCGCTCCCCATGCGCTCGGCGACCCCGCTTCCGGCGAACACCGCGAGTGCGGTGAGCACCAGCGCGGCCAGCAGCGAGAGCCGCGGCCGCGCGGTCACGAACCGGGTCCATCCCCCGACCGGCGGTGGGCTGTTGACTTCGGACATGGTGCGGTGTCCCCTTCACCGTGGCCCATGCGCAGGCTCCCCGGGCAGGCAGCATGGGTCGACCATTGCCATAGACTGGCAAACACGAGCTATCGCTCGCATTAACCAAGAATGCGAGCGACCACTCGCGTTTGTCAACCACCGTCAGGAAGCTGGGGATTTCACGTGCCGGAGCCCACGACCCCGGAGCCCACCGCGACCACGGAGCCCGCGGCGACCACAGGGGCTGCCAAGCCGCGCCGCCGCCAGGCCCGCGGGGAGCGCCGTATCTCCCAGCTCCTCGACGCCGCCGCGAACGTCTTCTGCACCACCGGCTACACCGCGGCCAGCACCAACGCCATCGCCCGCGAGGCCGGCGTCTCCCCCGGCACGCTCTACCAGTTCTTCCCGAACAAGGAGGCCATCGCCGTCGAACTCGGCGGCCGACTCCTCCAGCAGTGGCGCGAGTCCCACGGCGCGGCCCTGACCGCCGCCAACCTCGACCTCCCGCTCGACCAGCTGCTGGACGCGGTCCTCGATCCGCTCTTCGCCTTCAATCACGAGAACCCGGCCTTCGCCGCCCTGGTGCACGGTCCCGATGTCCCGGGCCAGATCACGCAGGAGTTCGACGCCCTGCACGCAGTGCTGCTCACCCGGATCGGGCAGATCGTCGCGAGCTTCCTCCCCGACGCGCCGCCCGCCGAGCTCTCCCGCGTCGCGACCATGATTTTCGCCATCTTCAAGGCGGGGCTCGACCTGGTCCTCGCCCACGAGGGCGAGGAGCGGCAGGCGTACATCGAAGAGATCAAGAAAGTCATGTTCCGCTACCTGGCCCCCATCGTCGGCGTCTGCCCGGCCGAGAAGCAGGCCGGGCAGCGGGGCGAGGAGCAGGCCGAAGAGTGGACCAAGGAGCAGCAGCGGAACGCGCGGCCTGGTCCGCATGCGCGTTAATACCCCCTAGGGGTATAGTCTGAAGTACATCAGGAAGGCTCGGCACTCCCGCGGCCCTCCGGCACACCATGACCTCGTACGTGTTGCACCCTCGAAGAGGAGAAACGCCATGACCGCCGAGACGAAGACCGAGGACGAAACCGCCCAGGCGACCGGCTCCGGCTGCTGCGGCGGCGGCGCCTGTGGCACCGGCACGGCCGACGTGCAGATCGGCGGCGTCACCACCGTCTACCAGGTCACGGGCATGACCTGCGGTCACTGCGAAGGCGCCGTCTCCAGCGAGATCTCCGAGCTGCCGGGCGTCACCTCGGTGAAGGCGGTCGCCTCCACCGGTCAGGTGACCGTGATCTCCGAGGCCCCGCTCGACGACGCCGCGGTGCGCGAAGCCGTCGACGAGGCCGGGTACGAGCTCGTCGGGCGGGCCTGAGCACTCACCTCCGCACCCGCAAGGCCCTCCGCCGGGTCGTACCCGACCAGTCCGATACTGGGTCCCGTACGACCCGGCCCCCTTTTCTGGAGTCCCGAAGTGGATACATCCCAGGTCGAGCTCGCCATCGGCGGGATGACCTGCGCCTCCTGCGCGGCTCGCGTCGAGAAGAAGCTGAACCGCATGGACGGCGTCAGCGCCACCGTCAACTACGCGACCGAGAAGGCGAAGGTCTCCTATCCGCACGGGATGGAAGTCGCCGATCTCATCGCCACCGTGGTGAAAACCGGCTACTCGGCCGCGCAGCCCCCGCCGCCCGAGCCCGAGCCGGACCTCGCCGTGGACTCCGGCCCGGACCCCGCCGTGGACTCCGAGGCGCGCCCCGACCCGGAGCCGGCCGCCCTCCGGCAGCGCCTGATCGTCTCCGCCGTGCTCGCGGCGCCGGTCGTCCTCATGGCGATGATCCCCGCCCTCCAGTTCGACAACTGGCAGTGGCTCTCGCTCACCCTCGCCGCCCCTGTCGCCATCTGGGGCGCACTGCCCTTCCACCGGGCCACCTGGGCCAACCTCCGGCACGGCGCGGCCACCATGGACACCCTCGTCTCGGTCGGCACGCTCGCCGCCTTCGGCTGGTCGCTGTGGGCGCTCTTCCTCGGGGACGCGGGCATGCCCGCCATGCGCCACGGTTTCGACCCCACCGTCACACGTGCCGACGCCGCCTCGACGATCTATCTCGAGGTCGCCGCGGGCGTGGTGACCTTCATCCTGCTCGGCCGCTATCTGGAGGCGCGCTCCAAGCGGAAGGCGGGCGCCGCCCTGCGTGCCCTGCTGGAGCTGGGCGCCAAGGATGTCGCCGTACTGCGCGGCGGCACGGAGGTACGCATTCCGGTCGGCCGGCTCGCCGTCGGCGACCGTTTCGTCGTACGTCCCGGAGAGAAGATCGCCACCGACGGCAGCGTCGTCGAGGGCACCTCCGCCGTCGACGCCTCCATGCTCACGGGCGAGTCCGTGCCGGTGGATGTGACCGCGGGGGACCCGGTCACCGGCGGCTGCGTCAACACCGCCGGCCGGCTCGTCGTCGAGGCCACCCGGATCGGCGCCGACACCCAGCTCGCCCGGATGGCCCGGCTGGTGGAGGACGCCCAGAACGGCAAGGCCGAGGTGCAGCGCATCGCCGACCGGATCTCGGCCGTTTTCGTCCCTGTCGTACTGCTGATCGCACTCGGGACGCTGGTGGCCTGGCTGCTCGCCACGGACGATGTGACCGCGGCCTTCACGGCCGCCGTCGCCGTACTGATCATCGCCTGCCCGTGCGCCCTGGGGCTGGCCACGCCGACCGCGCTCATGGTCGGTACGGGGCGCGGCGCCCAGCTCGGCATCCTGATCAAGGGCCCGGAGGTCCTGGAGTCCACCCGCAAGGTCGACACGGTCGTCCTGGACAAGACAGGGACGGTCACCACCGGCCGGATGCGCCTTCAGCGGGTGTACGTCGCCGAAACCGCCGAGGAGCATGAACTGCTGCGCTTCGCGGGCGCACTGGAGCACGCCTCGGAGCACCCCATCGCCCGCGCCGTCGCGGCGGGCGCCGAGGAGCGGGTCGGCGCACTTCCCGCCACCGAAAGCTTCGAGAACGTCCCGGGCCTGGGCGTACGCGGCGTCGTCGAAGGACACGAGGTGCTGGTCGGGCGAGCGCGGCTGCTCACGGACGCGGGCGTTGAGCTGCCCGACGAGCTTGCCTCCGCCGCGACCGAGGGGCGTACGGCGGTCTTCGCGGCCGTGGACGGCAAGGCGCTCGGCATGCTCACCGTCGCCGACGCGGTCAAGGACACCAGCGCCGAGGCGGTCGCACGGCTGCGGGCTCTCGGCCTCACTCCGGTGCTGCTGACCGGCGACAACAAGGCGGTCGCCGAGTCGGTCGCGGCCGAGGTCGGCATCGACGAGGTGTACGCCGAGGTCATGCCCGAGGACAAGGTGGTCGTGGTCAAGCGTCTCCAGGCGGAGGGCCGCAGCGTCGCCATGGTCGGCGACGGCGTGAACGACGCGGCCGCGCTGGCCACCGCGGACCTGGGCCTGGCGATGGGCACGGGCACTGACGCGGCGATCGAGGCCGGCGATCTGACCCTCGTACGCGGAGACCTGAGGGTTGCAGCCGACGCGATCCGTCTCGCACGCCGGACACTGACCACCATCAAGGGCAATCTTTTCTGGGCTTTCGGCTACAACGTGGCCGCGCTGCCGCTGGCGGCATCAGGCCTGCTCAACCCCATGATCGCGGGATTTGCGATGGCCTTTTCATCCGTATTTGTGGTGACCAACAGCCTGCGGCTGCGCTCCTTCATGTGACTACAAGTAGGTCACAAGACCTTCACAAGGAGACCTAGATCACAGATATTTAGGGGTAACCATTGCGACTCCTCGCGAGTCTAAGTGGGCGATGCCGAGAACGTCTTGGGGGACGTTCATGGGATGTCTTGGGGGACGTCCCAGGCAAGCGTTGGCCGGGGCACGTGCCCGGGGAGCTTTGAGCGGCCCTCCCGTGCGTACGTACCCCGGCAGACCGCGTGAGGAGCTTCTGCAACCAGCAGACGCCCGGCCGGATCCCGTGGGGGGAATCCGCTCCGGGGAAATGGGAAGCGCCCCGCCCGCCGACCCGTGGGGGGATCGGCAGCGGGGCGCTTTCCGCTGTCTGCGCCGGTTACGAGGCGCGGACGCGCACACGTACGGGTGTCAGCGAATACCGGTGTCAGCGAGCCTCGACCGGGACGAAGTCGCGCAGGACCTCGCCGGTGTAGATCTGGCGCGGGCGGCCGATACGGGACCCCGGCTCCTTGATCATCTCGTGCCACTGGGCGATCCAGCCGGGCAGCCGGCCGAGCGCGAAGAGCACGGTGAACATCTCGGTCGGGAAGCCCATGGCCCGGTAGATCAGGCCGGTGTAGAAGTCCACGTTCGGGTAGAGGTTGCGCGAGACGAAGTAGTCGTCGGAGAGCGCGTGCTCTTCCAGCTTGAGCGCGATGTCGAGCAGCTCGTCGGACTTGCCGAGCGCCGAGAGGACATCGTGCGCCGCCGCCTTGATGATCATCGCCCGCGGGTCGAAGCTCTTGTAGACGCGGTGGCCGAAGCCCATCAGGCGGACGCCGTCCTCCTTGTTCTTCACCTTGCGGATGAAGGAGTCGACGTCGCCGCCGTTGGTCTGGATGCCCTCGAGCATCTCCAGCACCGACTGGTTGGCGCCACCGTGCAGCGGGCCCCACAGGGCGCTGATGCCGGCGGAGATCGAGGCGAACATGTTCGCCTGCGAGGAGCCGACCAGACGCACGGTGGAGGTCGAACAGTTCTGCTCGTGGTCCGCGTGCAGGATCAGCAGCTTGTCGAGCGCCGAGACCACGACCGGGTCCAGGTCGTACTCCTGCGCGGGGACCGAGAAGGTCATCCGCAGGAAGTTCTCCACGTACCCGAGGTCGTTGCGCGGGTAGACGAAGGGGTGGCCGATCGACTTCTTGTACGCGTACGCCGCGATCGTCGGCAGCTTGGCCAGCAGCCGGACCGTGGAGAGATGACGCTGCTTCTCGTCGAACGGGTTGTGGCTGTCCTGGTAGAACGTCGACAGCGCGCTGACCACGGAGGACAGCATCGCCATCGGGTGGGCGTCGCGCGGGAAGCCGCCGTAGAACCGCTTGACGTCCTCGTGCAGCAGCGTGTGCTGGGTGATCTCGCTCTTGAAGGTCGACAGCTCGTCGACCGTCGGAAGCTCGCCATTGATCAGCAGGTACGCCACCTCGAGGAAGGTGGAACGCTCGGCCAGCTGCTCGATCGGGTAGCCGCGGTAGCGCAGGATGCCCTGCTCGCCGTCGAGGTAGGTGATCGCGGATTTATAGGCGGCTGTATTCCCGTATCCGCTGTCCAGGGTCACCAGACCGGTCTGGGCTCGGAGCTTCCCGATGTCGAAGCCCTTGTCGCCGACGGTGCTCTCGACCACCGGGTAGGTGTGTTCACCGTCCGCGTACCGCAGTACTACAGAGTTGTCGCTCACGTCATCCCTCACCGACGTAGTGCCTCTTCTTCGAGGTGCCCTGACTGTCTCTACCATCCCCCATTTGGCTCAGGAGAGTGCACTCGGGGTCGACCATTGGGCCTATTGGCGGCACTCAGTGCCGCCAACCTGCTCATCTTGCCCCCTTCGCCCTGCTTCTGGAAGCCAGGGGTGGCGTTTGCCACCCCACGGGCCCCAGGTGTCACACCCGGCCGGCGCAGCGCATCCCGTTCAGCCGCCGGTCAGCCGGTGGTCGAGCGCGGTGAAGCGTCTGCCTGCGGAAACAGTGCGTACTGCCTGTCCTATCGCCTTACGGGAGCCGACCAGCACGACGAGCTTCTTGGCCCGGGTGACCGCCGTGTAGAGGAGGTTTCGCTGGAGCATCATCCAGGCTCCGGTCGTGACCGGGATCACCACTGCCGGGTATTCGCTGCCCTGTGAGCGGTGGATGGTCACGGCGTAGGCATGTGCCAGCTCGTCCAGCTCGTCGAAGTCATACGGGACCTCCTCGTCCTCGTCCGTCAGCACCGTCAGCCGCTGGTCGTCCGGCTGGAGCGAGGTGACCACGCCGACCGTGCCGTTGAAGACGCCGTTCTTCCCTTTCTCGTAATTGTTGCGAATCTGGGTGACCTTGTCGCCGACGCGGAAGACACGGCCGCCGAAGCGCTTCTCGGGAAGGTCGGGCCTGGCGGGCGTGATCGCCTGCTGGAGCAGGCCGTTGAGCGTGCCGGCTCCGGCCGGGCCGCGGTGCATGGGTGCGAGCACCTGCACATCGCGCCGCGGATCCAGGCCGAATCTGGCCGGGATACGGCGGGCCGCCACGTCCACCGTGAGCTTTCCCGCGTCCTCCGTCTCCTCCTCCACGAAGAGAAAGAAGTCGGAGAGACCCGAAGTGATGGGCTGAACGCCGGAGTTGATGCGGTGGGCGTTGGTGACGACGCCGGACTGCTGGGCCTGCCGGAAGATCCGGGTCAGCCGGACGTTCGGCACGGGCCCGCTGTCGGCGAGCAGGTCGCGCAGCACCTCGCCGGCACCGACGCTCGGCAGCTGGTCCACATCCCCCACCAGCAGCAGATGCGCGCCGGGGGCAACGGCCTTGACCAGCTTGTTGGCGAGGAGCAGATCGAGCATGGACGCCTCGTCGACCACCACCAGATCCGCGTCGAGCGGCCGATCCCTGTCGTACGCCGCGTCGCCGCCGGGCCTGAGCTCGAGCAGCCGGTGCACGGTGGACGCCTCGGCGCCGGTGAGTTCGGCGAGCCGTTTGGCCGCGCGCCCGGTCGGTGCGGCCAGCACCACCTTCGCCTTCCTGGCGCGGGCCAGCTCCACGATGGACCGGACCGTGAACGACTTGCCGCAGCCGGGACCACCGGTCAGAACGGCGACCTTCTTGGTGAGCGCGAGTCTGACCGCCGCCTCCTGCTCGGGCGCGAGCTCCGCGCCCGTACGCTCCGCGAGCCAGGCCAGCGCCTTGTCCCAGACGACGTCCTGGAAGCCCGGCATCCGGTCCTCCGCGGCTCCCAGCAGCCGGCGCAGCTGGGCGGCGAGGGAGATCTCGGCCCGATGGAAGGGCACCAGGTACACCGCAGTGACCGGCTCGCCGCCGTCCGGAGCCGGCACCTTCTCCCGTACGACCCCTTCCTCCTCGCCCGCGAGCTCGGCGAGGCACTCGATGACAAGGCCGGTGTCCACCTGGAGCAGTTTCACCGCGTCGCTGATCAGCTGCTCCTCGGGCAGGAAGCAGTGCCCTTGGTCGGTGGACTGCGACAGGGCGTACTGCAGCCCCGCTTTGACCCGCTCCGGGCTGTCGTGCGGTATGCCGACCGCCTGCGCGATCTTGTCGGCGGTGAGGAACCCGATGCCCCAGACGTCGGCGGCGAGGCGGTACGGCTGGTTCTTCACGACCGAGATCGAGGCGTCCTCGTACTTCTTGTAGATGCGCACCGCGATGGACGTGGAGACGCCGACCCCTTGGAGGAAGACCATGACCTCCTTGATGGCTTTCTGCTCCTCCCAGGCGACGCCGATCAACTTCGTCCGCTTCGGACCGAGTCCGGGGACCTCGATGAGCTTCTTCGGCTGCTGCTCGATGATGTCGAGCGTGTCGATGCCGAAGTGCTCGACGATGCGCTCGGCGATCCGGGGGCCGATTCCCTTGATCAGGCCCGAGCCGAGGTAACGGCGTATGCCCTGGATCGTGGCCGGCAGGACGGTCGTGTAGTTGTCCACGGTGAACTGCTTGCCGTACTGGGGGTGGGAGCCCCAACGGCCCTCCATACGCAACGACTCGCCCGGCTGCGCGCCGAGCAGCGAGCCGACCACCGTGAGGAGATCACTGCCGCGTCCCGTGTCGACCCGGGCGACCGTGTAGCCGTTCTCCTCGTTGGCATACGTGATCCGCTCGAGGACCCCTTCGACCACTGCTGGATTGGACATGATCCGACGCTACCGCCGGGGTCCGACAATGCGGAGGGCCTGTGGACAACTCGGGCCCGTCGCCCGTCCGGCCAGTCAAGGGGGCCCGGTCTGACGACCGGGCCCCTCGCACTCCCCCTCCGTCAAGAGCTCCCTGATCCCCCCAGATCCCTCCCCGGGAGCCTTGATGACAGGTAGACCCGCGTCACGCGGAAAGGGTTGTACGACTTCGGGCAGTTAATTTTCCGGAATCGCGGAATGCCGACAAAGTGGGCCAGTCATGGGCGTTCTGGCCGACTGTGAGGGTTTCGGCCCGCCGGTCAGATGTTCGGTGCGGGCGCACGGGGTGCGGGTGCACGGGGTGCGGGGCGTGGAGTTCCCCCACCCCGCCCCTTCCCGAAACTGGGGGCGGTGCCCCCAGGCCCCCTGGCGGGGAGGGGTAAGTGGGGGCTGACGCCCCCACACCCTCGGAGCGGCAGCTTCGCGCCGCAGACCACAAGCGCGGGGCCGTGCCCCCTGGACCGCGAGCCCGGGGGCAAAGCCCCAACGCCGACGGGCGCCCGAGGGCCCCCGGGCCTGTCCCTGGCAGGGGGACGCGCAGGGGTCGTGTTCGGGACGTAAAGCGTCGCAACTCGCGCGAAGCGCGGTGACCACGCGGCGGAGCCGCATATCGGATGCAGCGCAGTACCGGACACGAGCCCCGGAGCGGACCCCGGACGGCCACCGACACAAGACCGGGCACACCCAAGCACCCAGGGCACGCACCCCGCGGAGGCCGGGTGACCTCAAGCACCCAAGGCCCGCACCCCGCGGAGGCCGGGCACTCCCATGCACCCCAAGCCCCGCACCCCGCAGGACACCCGCCCCCTACAGCACGTGCTCGCCGTACCGGCGCACCGTTTCTCCCAGGACCTCCCTCCCGTCCCGCGACCACAGCCCCCCGTTGAACAGCTCCACCTCGATCGCACCCCCGTACCCCGCCCCCTCCACCCGTTCCCGCCACTCCCGCATGTCGATCGCCCCGTCCCCGATCTGGCCCCGCCCGTTCAGCACCCCCGCCGGCAACGGCGTCGTCCAGTCCGCCAGTTGGAATGCGTGGATCCGGGCCGACGAGCCCGCCCGCGCCACCGCCGCCGGGGCCGTGTCGTCCCACCAGATGTGGTACGTGTCCACCACCACGCCCACCTGCGACGCCGGGAAACGCTCCGCGAGGTCCAGCGCCTGCGTCAGCGTGGACACCACGCACCGGTCCGCCGCGTACATCGGGTGCAGCGGCTCGATCGCCAGCCGTACGCCCCGCTCCCCCGCGTACGGAGCCAGCACGGCGAGCGCGTCCGCGATACGTGACCGCGCCGCCACCAAGTCCCGGCTGCCCGGCGGAAGTCCGCCCGAGACCAGGACCAGCGTGTCCGTGCCGAGCGTCGCCGCCTCGTCGATCGCCGCGCGGTTGTCGTCCAGCGCACGCGCCCGCTCAGCTGCCTCGATCGCCGTGAGGAAGCCGCCCCGGCACAGACTCGTGACCGCCAGCCCCGCGTCCCGTACAAGCTTCGCCGCCGCCTCGACCCCGTACGCCTGCACCGGTTCGCGCCACAGCCCCACCCCCGGAATACCGAACTCCGCGCACACATCGACGAGTTCGGGGAGGCTGAGCTGTTTCACCGTCATCTGGTTGATGCTGAAGCGGGTCAGGTCGACGGCATCCGGACCGGTCACTGGGCGACTCCGTACATGCTCAGCAGGGATTTCATACGGGACTCCGCCAACGCCGGGTCCGGGAACAGGCCGAGCCCGTCCGCCAGTTCGTACGCCCGGCAGATGTGCGGCAGCGAGCGCGCCGACTGCAGGCCGCCCACCATGGTGAAGTGCGACTGGTGTCCGGCCAGCCACGCCAGCAGCACCACACCCGTCTTGTAGAAGCGCGTCGGCGGCTGGAAGAGATGGCGGGACAACGCGACCGTCGGATCGAGGCGTTCACGGAACCCGGAGACATCACCCGTGTCCAGCACCCGTACCGCCTCGGCCGCCGGCGGGCCCAGCGGGTCGAAGATCCCGAGCAGCGCATGGCTGAAGCCGTGCTCGTCGCCCGCGATCAGTTCGGGGTAGTTGAAGTCGTCCCCGGTGTAGCACCGCACGCCCTCCGGGAGGCGACGGCGCAGGTCGATCTCGCGCTGGGCGTCCAGCAGCGAGATCTTGATGCCGTCGACCTTGTCCGGGTGGGCGGAGATGACGTCCAGGAGGACCGAGGTGGCCGCATCCAGGTCGGCGGAGCCCCAGTAACCCTCCAGCGCCGGGTCGAACATCGGCCCCAGCCAATGCAGGATCACCGGTTCCGAAGCCTGCCGCAGCAGGTGGGAGTAGACGGCGAGATAGTCGTCGGACGTCCGCGCCGCAGACGCCAGCGCCCGCGACGCCATCACGATCGCCTGCGCCCCGCTCTCCTCCACCAGCGCCAGCTGCTCCTCGTATGCGTCGCGCACCTCCGCCAACGAGGCAGCACGCGACGCCGACGAACCGGCGCCCGCCGAGGACCCAGCCCCCGACGCCGACGAACCGGCGCCCGCCGCGAGTTGGTCGGTACCGACACCGCACGCGATCCGGCCCCCCACCGCCTTCGCCTCCACCGCCGAGCGCCGGATCAGCTCCGCCGCGCCCGCCCAGTCCAGACCCATCCCGCGCTGCGCCGTGTCCATCGCCTCCGCCACGCCGAGCCCGTGCGACCACAGGTGGCGGCGGAAGGCGAGCGTCGCGTCCCAGTCCACGGCGGCGGGCGAGCCCCACGACGTATCGGCGTACGGGTCGGCGACGACATGCGCTGCCGAGAAGACCGTACGGGAGGTGAGCGGCGCGCCTCCCGCAGCGAACACGGCCGGTTCGGTGCGGGGCTCGTACACCCCGTGCAGGAGCCGGATCGTCACAGCGACAGCTCCGGTACGTCGAACCGGCGACCCTCGGCCGAGGACTTCAGGCCCAGCTCGGCGAGCTGCACACCGCGCGCGCCCGCCTGCAGGTCCCAGTGGTACGGCTCGCCGAGCGCGGCATGGCGCAGGAACAGTTCCCACTGCGCCTTGAAGCCGTTCTCGAACTTCGTGTTGTCCGGCACCTCCTGCCACTGGTCACGGAAGGACTCCGTCGCGGGCAGGTCCGGGTTCCATACCGGCTTCGGGGTGGCGGAGCGGTGCTGGACGCGGCAGCGGCGCAGGCCCGCGACGGCCGAGCCGTGGGTGCCGTCGACCTGGAACTCGACCAGCTCGTCGCGGTTCACGCGCACCGCCCAGGAGGAGTTGATCTGGGCGACGACCCCGCCCTCCAGCTGGAAGATGCCATACGCGGAGTCGTCCGCGGTCGCCGCGTACGGCTTGCCGCGCTCGTCCCAGCGCTGCGGAACGTGCGTGGCGACCTGCGCCGTCACACTCGTCACCCGGCCGAACAGCTCGTGCAGTACGTACTCCCAGTGCGGGAACATGTCGACGACGATGCCGCCGCCGTCCTCACCGCGGTAGTTCCAGCTCGGACGCTGCGCCTCCTGCCAGTCGCCCTCGAAGACCCAGTAGCCGAACTCTCCTCGCACGGACAGGATGTCGCCGAAGAAGCCGCCGTCGACGAGCCGCTTCAGCTTCAGCAGCCCCGGCAGGAAGATCTTGTCCTGGACGACGCCGTGCCTGATCCCGGCTGCCTCGGCCAGGCGCGCCAGCTCCAGTGCGCCGACCAGGTCGGTCGCGGTCGGCTTCTCGGTGTAGATGTGCTTGCCCGCCGCGATCGCCTGCTTGATCGCGGTGACGCGGGCGGAGGTGACCTGCGCGTCGAAGTAGATGTCGACGCTGTCGTCGGCGAGTACGGCGTCGAGGTCGGTCGACCAGTGCGTGAGGCCGTGCCGTTCGGCAATCTCGCGCAGCGCGTGCTCGCGGCGGCCGACGAGGACCGGCTCGGGCCAGAGAACCTCGCCGCCCCCGAGGTCCAGGCCGCCCTGTTCGCGGATCGCAAGGAGGGAGCGCACCAGATGCTGGCGGTATCCCATCCGGCCCGTGACGCCGTTCATGGCGATGCGCACAGTCCTGCGTGTCACGAAGTTGCCTCCCTGTCCCCTCGATGGTTCCGAGTTCCCTCGATATGACCGTAGCAAGCGCTTTCTACACGGTATGAAGCTAGCCTGCCGACAGCAGCCCGGACAAGGGCCCGGTTCCATCTCCCGCGGAGGAAAGCGATGACAGTCACCCTGGCGGATGTGGCGGCGCGCGCCCGGGTGTCCCCGGCCACCGTCTCCCGTGTGCTCAACGGCAACTACCCGGTCGCGGCGTCGACACGGGAACGGGTGCTGCGCGCGGTCGACGAGCTCGACTACGTACTGAACGGCCCCGCGAGTTCGCTCGCCGCGGCCACCTCCGACCTGGTCGGCATCCTCGTCAACGACATCGCCGACCCGTTCTTCGGGATCATGGCCGGGGCCGCCCAGACCGAGATCAGCGGGCAGGAGGGGTCCGGGCGGGCGGGCGGCGAGAAGCTGGCCGTCGTCTGCAACACCGGGGGCTCACCGGAGCGCGAGCTGACCTATCTCACCCTGCTCCAGCGGCAGCGGGCCGCGGCCGTCGTGCTGACCGGCGGCGCGCTGGAGGACCCGGACCACATCGCGGCGATGACCTCGAAACTGGCGAAGCTCGCGGACGCCGGCACCCGTGTGGTGCTCTGCGGCCGGCCGCCGCTCCCGGGCAGCGACGCCGTCGTCGCCGCGCTTGCCTTCGACAACCGGGGCGGCGGACGGCGGCTCACCGAGCATCTGCTCGCGCTCGGCCACCGCACGATCGGATACGTCGCGGGGCCCGCGGAGCGCACCACGACGCGCCACCGCCTGGAGGGCCACCGAGCCGCACTGGCCGCCGCGGGGCTCGACGAGAACCAGGACCGGCTCACCGTGCACGGTCCGTACGCCCGCCGCTCCGGCTATGACGCGACGCTCGAACTGCTGCGCCGCGAACCGGAGTTGACGGCGATCGTGGCCGCCAACGACACGGTCGCACTGGGCGCCTGCGCGGCCCTGCGCGACCAGGGCCTGCGCATCCCGGAGGACATCTCGGTGGCCGGCTTCGACGACCTCCCGTTCTCGGTGGACGCGGTGCCGGCGCTGACGACCGTACGACTGCCGCTGTACGAGGCGGGGGCGCGGGCGGGCCGGCTGGCGATGGGCAAGGAGGCGCCGCCGCCGGGGGGCATCGCGACGATCGGCGCGGAGCTGATGGCACGGGCGTCGACGGCTCCGCCCGGGAAGGGGTGAGCCTGTCGGCGCGCGCACCCTGAAGGGCACTCGGGCGTACTCGCCAGGGGTGGCGGATGGCGGAGCCGTCGCCGCCGTCGGGCCCTGACCACCAGCAAGTGGGAACGTGCTCCTTCAATTTTCCGTCGTACGGTCCGTGGACAGCAGCGTGGCATTCCGGCGACGGTGGGGCAACGACGCGAAGGGGCGGTCGGCCTGGGAGCGTGGGCGCGTCCTCGCGTCGCTCGCCGTCGTGGTCGCCGGACTCCTGGCCCTTCACTCCGCCGTCCCCAACGCGGTCGGCCGTCCGGGAAGTCTTCTGGAGACGTTTCTGCCCTGGCTCGGTCTGGCCGTCCCCGTACTGCTGGGCCTGGCACTGCTGCGCCGCTCGGTCGCCGCCCTGCTTGCGTTGCTGCTGCCCGCTGCCGCCTGGTTCGGGCTCTTCGGCGGGCTGATGCTGCCCGGAGAAGAAGGCGCACATGACCTCATTGCGCTTCAGCACAATGTCAGCGACGAGAACACCGATCCGGCGGGCACCGCGAGAGCCTTGCTCAGCGCTCAACCCGACTTCATCGCCCTCGAAGAGCTGACGCCGTCCGCGCTGCCCTTCTATGCGGCGGCACTTGCGCCGGACTATCCCCACCACACCGTGCAGGGCACGGTCGGATTCTGGTCCAAGTACCCCTTGGCAGACGTACGGCCGCTGGACATCAAGCCGGAAGGCATCGGGCCGGGCTGGAACCGCGGTCTGCGGGCCGGTGTACGGATGCCGGAGGGCGAGGTCGCGGTGTATGTGGCCCATCTGCCGTCCGTACGGATCGGGTTGAAGGATGGCTTCAGTTCCGCCCGGCGGGACGAGAGCGCCGTTCGCCTCGGTGCGGCCGTCGCCGCCGAGCCGCTGGACCAGGTGATCCTGCTCGGGGACCTCAACAGCACGGTGGACGACCGTGGACTGGACCCGGTCGCCTCACAGATGAACAACGCGGAGATGGGTCCGGGTTTCGCGTTCAGCTGGCCTGCCGCCTTTCCCGTCGCCCGGATCGACCAGATCATGACCCGCTCTGCGACCGTCACCAAGGTCTGGTCGCTGCCCGCGACCGGGAGCGACCACCTGCCCGTCGCCGCTCGCATCAGGCTCTGACAGGGAGCACCGTCCCGCCGGCGCAGGGCTTGCCGGTGCCCGGATTGCGCCATACCGTTGACTCAGTCAAGGGACAAGCTCGGAGCAGCTCATGCCGATCCATGAAATCCGCGCCTTCAACCGCTTCTACACCAACCTCATCGGCGCGCTCGACTACAGCAAGCACCTCTACACCCCGTACACGCTGACCGAATCGCGCGTGCTGTACGAACTCGCCCACAGCCCCCGTACCGACGCCGCCGACCTGCGCGCCGAGCTCTCGCTCGACGCCGGGTACTTGAGCAGGCTGCTCGCCAAGTTCGAGCGGGACGGGCTGGTCGGGCGGGCGCCCTCCGATCTCGATTCGCGGCGGCAGCGGATAACCCTCACCGCCCGCGGGCGCGAGGCTGCGGCCCTCCTCGACGAGCGCTCGCGGGAGGCCGTGGGGGCGATGCTCGCCAAGGTGCCGTCGCAGGAGCGGCCGCGGCTGGCCGCGGCGATGCGGACCGTACGCGAGATCCTCGGCCGCGGCCGGCCCGCGCACCGCGAGGGCCCGGTGCTGCGCGATCCGGGTCCCGGCGACCTCGGCTGGATCGTGCAGCGGCACGGTGCGCTGTACGCCGCCGAGTACGGCTGGAACGCCGACTTCGAGGGCCTCGTCGCCCGGATCGTCGCGGACTTCGCGCAGGACCACGACCCTCATCTGGAGCGGGTGTGGATCGCCGAGCTGGATGGGCGTCCGGTGGGCTCGGTCATGTGCGTACGGGACGACGCCCCGGCGACCGCACGCCTGCGGCTGCTGCTCGTCGAACCGGACGCGCGCGGGCACGGGCTCGGCGACCTGCTGGTGCGCACCGTCGTGGATTTCGCGCGCGAGGTGGGGTATCGAGAACTGGTGCTGTGGACCAATGAGGTACTGGCCGGGGCCCGCCGGATCTATCAGCGGGCCGGGTTCACCCTCGTCGCCGAGAAGCCGCACCGCTCGTACGGAGCCGATCTGGTCGGCCAGGACTGGCGGCTGCCCCTGCTGGAAGGAACGGTCAAGTGAAGTTCGCCTTCTCCACCCTCGGTGTGCCGGGCATGCCGGTCGCCGATGTGGTCGCGCTCGCTGTGGACACCGGCTACCAGGGAGTCGAGCTGCGCGCCCACCCCGAGGAGCCGGTGCATCCGGGGATCGGCGCGCGGGAACGAGCCTCCGTGGTGGCGGAGTTCGAGCGCGCCGGCGTGGAGATTCTCACCGTGTGCGGATACACCGGCGTCGCGGCCGCCGGTGACGACGCTCCGGTGTACGAGGAGCTCGACGAACTGATGCGGCTGGCCCACGACTTGGGTGCGCCGTATGTACGCGTGTTTCCCGGCGGCGGCGACCAGGACCCGGCCGTCGCCGAGGCCACCGCGGCCCGCCGGCTCGGGGCCGCCGCCGAGACCGCGGCCGGGCTCGGCGTGCGGATCCTGCTCGAGACGCACGACTCGCACCGCACCGGCGCCGATGTTTCGCGCATCCTCGGCCCGGTCGGCCACAAGAGCGCGGGCGCGATCTGGGACGTGGTGCACCCCTGGCTCGACGGCGAGACTCCGGAGGCGGCGCATGCCGCGCTCGCTCCCTTCCTCGGCTATGTCCAGGTCAAGGACGTCGCATCGGCCGACGACCTCGCGCCCCTGCCGTTGGGAGCGGGCGTACTGCCGCTCGCCGAGTGCCTGGCGACGCTCACCGAGGAGACGTGGCTGTGCTGGGAGTACGAGAAGCGCTGGCATCCGGAGGCAGCTGACCTGCCGAGGCTGCTGGTGCCGGGACGGGAGCACCTGGAGCACCTGCTCTCGACAGCGAGGTGAGCGCCACCCCGCCGACCAGCAGGACCGCCGCGCCCCAGCGCAGCGGGCTCACCGACTCGTCCAGCAGCAGCGCCGCGGAGGACATGCCGAAGACCGGCACCAGCAGCGAGAAGGGCGCGACGGACGAGGCGGGGTAGCGGCGCAGCAGGAAGCCCCAGGCGCCGAAGCCGAAGACCGTGGCGCCCCAGGCGACGTAGACGATGGTCCCTGCCCCGCTCCAGTCCAGGGAACGCAGCGCGTCCAGATCGTCCGCCGGGCCTTCGAAGAGCAGAGAGAGCGCGAGGAGCGGCAGTACGGGCACGGTGGACACCCAGATCATGAAGTTCAGCGCGTCCGGCGGGGACGCCTTGCGGGTCAGCACATTGGACACACCCCAGCAGGCGGCGGCCGCGATGACGAGCAGGAAGGCGAGGACGGGGCCCGAGGCGCCTTCGTCGACGGCCGCGACGGCGATACCGGCCAGGGCGACGCTCATGCCCAGCACCCTCACCCTGCCCGGGCGTTCGCCGAGGACGACGGCGGCGAAGACCGCCGTGAAGACGGCCTGGACCTGCACCACGAGCGAGGACAGACCGGCCGGCATACCCCGGTCCATTCCGATGAAGAGCAGCCCGAACTTGGCGACGCCCAGGGCCAGTCCGACGCCGATCACCCATTTCCAGGCGACCTTCGGGCGGCCCACGAAGAAAACGGCGGGCAGCGCGGCCACCAGGAAGCGCAGGGCGGAGAAGAGCAGGGGCGGGAAGTGGCCGAGTCCGAGCTCGATGACGACGAAGTTCACTCCCCAGACGGCGGTGACGAGGACGGCGAGTGCCACATGTACGGGACGCATGGATCGAGGATCACCGGACTCGACCATGTAGCACCAGCGCGGGTTTCTTCATGGTGGAATTGAGCGTTGCTTACGAATGCCTGCTGAGGCTTTGGCGAAAGGAAGGGCGGTCATGCTCGATCTGGGACGACTGCGCGCGTTGCACGCCGTCTCCGTCCATGGTTCCGTGGCCGCCGCGGCGATCGCCCTCGGGTACACCCCGTCCGCCGTGTCGCAGCAGATCACCAAGCTGGAGCGGGAGACCCGTACGACGCTGCTGGAACGGCAGGGGCGGGGCGTGGCGCTCACCGACGAGGCGCGTCATCTGGCCGCCACCGCACAGGAGTTGCTCGCGATCGTCGAGCGCGCGGAGACCACGCTGGAGGAGCGCAGGGGGCGGCCGACGGGGCGGCTCACCATCGGCGCCTTCGCCTCCGCCGCACGCGGCCTGCTGCCGGGAGTGCTCGCCGAGCTGGGCCGCGAGCACCCCGGGCTCGACGCCCGGATGACCGAGGTCGACCCGCATCTGTCCATCGATCTGGTGGCCCGGGGCATGATCGACGTCGCTGTCGCGCACGACTGGGACATCGCGCCGCTGCCCGCGCCGGAAGGGGTGGAGCAGGCGGTGATCGGCGATGACCTGTGCGATCTGCTGGTGCCGGGGGAGAATGCGCTGGCCGGGCGCACGTCCGTGCGCCGCGAGGAGCTGGCGGGCGAGCGCTGGATCTGCCAGCCGCCGGGTACGGTCTGCCACGACTGGCTGGTCCGTACGCTGCGGGCGGCGGGCTGCGAGCCGGATCTGGCCCACCGGGCCGAGGAGTACCACACCCAGATCGCGCTGGTCGCTGAGGGCCTGGGCATCGCGATGATCCCGCGCCTCGGCCGCGGGGCGCTGCCGACGGGGGTGCGGGCGGTCAGCCTGGATCCGGTGCCGATGCGTCGCCTGTACGCCCTGTGGCGCACGGGCGCGGCGCGTCGCCCGGCGATCACGGCGACGGTGGAGGCGCTCCAACGCCACTGGATGGACACGGCGCGGGCGAGCGCGTGACGGGGGGGGCCTGTTGGTTCCCCTACCCGCCCCTTCCCGAAACTGGGGCAGGCCCCAGACCCCCGGAGCGGCAGCTTCGCGCCGCAGACCACAGACTCGGGGCCCTGCCCCCAGGGGGGAGAGGTCGGGGGCTGGCACCCCGGGGGCCAAAGCCCCAACACAGAGCGACAACTTCATGTGACCGCAGGAAAACAGTCCCACCCGGACAGGAGGGCCTTGGGAGCCAACGCCCCACACCCGCTTGCGACAGCTTCGCGTCGCGGCCGTTAGGCAAAGGCACCCGAGTGGGAGAACGTTGCGGACCGAGGCCCCGGAGCGGCAGCTTCGCGCCGCAGACCACGAGCGCGGGGCTTTGTCCCCGGCAACCAGCGAGCACATTGAGGGCTGAGGCCCCTCCGGAGCGGCAGCTTCGCGCCGCAGGCCACAGATCAGACCGGCGGCTTCGCGGCACGAACGAGGGGACTAAGCCCCACCGCCGACAAGTGCGGGCGCCCGAGAGGCCGGGGGCACCCAACGCCGACGGGCGCCCGAGGGGTTCCGCCCCCGTCCCTGGCAGGGGGACGCGCAGGGGTCGTGTTCTGGACGTAAAGCGTCGCAACTCGCGCGAAGCGCGGTGAGGAAAGCAGCCCAGGACACGAGCCCCGGAGCGGACCCCAGACGGCCACCGCGCAGGACCGGGCACGCCCAAGCGCCCGGGATCAGCACCCCGCAAGGGGCCCGGCGCGGAGACCGGGCACCCCCAAGGCCCCACACCCGCACCCCGCAAACGGCCCGGACCCGCGGAGACCGGGCACCCCCAAGCACCCACACCCGCACCCCGCAAGGGACCCGCACCCCGGGGCACCCCAACGCGCACCCCGGAAGGGACCCGCACCGGGCAAAGGGCCCGGACCGCGGAGACCGGGCACCCCCAAGCACCCACACCCGCACCCCGCAAGGGACCCGCACCCCGGGTCACCCCAACCCGCACCCCGCAAGGGACACCGCACCCCCACCGCCCCGCGCACCGCGCGAAACGCCCCCCCGGTACCTCCCGCACCATTTCCGCGGAATCGCCGATTTACCGGAACCCGCACCCACGCCCCTCCGTCTAACGGGCCGTACTGCTGGTGAGTCTCCGCAGAGCGGTGTCGGCCCTCGCTGCTGGCTGCGATCGCCGACCACCCCTCTCCAGCCGCCTGCGGCCGGCAGCACACCGCCACCGGTGCGCCCCCCTCCGACAGCGCCGGTGGCGGACCCCCGTCCTGGTGACCTTTCGCGCGCCGCGCGTCCTTTCTGTTGCCACACCCTTGACCTGGCAGTAACTTTCCGGCTGTCCGTGAATCCTTGGAAGTTTCCTTCAACTCCCTTGTCGAGCAAGGCCGGAAGGAGCACCCATGCACGACCGGAGCCTCTCCAGACGCACCCTCCTCACCGCGACGGCCGCGAGCGCCACGACCGCCCTCGCGGCGAGTGCCGTCGTCACCGCCTCCCCCGCCGTCGCCCGTCCCTCCCACCACCTCAAGCGGCTCATCGCCCGGATGAGCCTCGAGGAGAAGGTCGGCCAGCTCTTCGTGATGCGGGTGTACGGGCACTCCGCCACCGCCCCCGATCAGGCCGACATCGAGCTGAACATCAAGGAGATGGGCGTCCGCACCGCCGCCGAGCTGGTCGCCAAGTACCACGTCGGCGGCATCATCTACTTCGCCTGGGCGCACAACACACGCGACCCGCACCAGATCGCCGACCTGTCCAACGGCATCCAGCGGGCCGGGCTCGCGCAGCCCACGCCCGTACCACTGCTGATCTCCACCGACCAGGAACACGGCATTGTGGCCCGTGTCGGCAGGCCCGCCACCCTGATGCCGGGTGCGATGGCGCTGGGCGCGGGCGGACCACGGTCCGGCGCCCGTACCGCCGCACAGATCGCCGGGGCCGAGCTGGCCGCGGTGGGCATCGTCCAGAACTACGCTCCGGTCGCCGACGTCAATATCAACCCCGCCAATCCGGTCATCGGCGTACGGTCCTTCGGCGCCGACCCCCGCGCCGTCGCCGGTCTGGTCGCCGCCCAGGTCCGCGGCTACCAGAGCGCGGGCATCGCGGCGACCTCCAAGCACTTCCCGGGACACGGCGACACCACCGTCGACAGTCATACGGGCATCCCTGTCATCACGCACACCCGCGCGCAGTGGGAGGAGACCGACGCTCCGCCGTTCCGGGCGGCGATCGCCGCCGGCATCGACTCGATCATGACGGCGCACATCCAGTTCCCGGCGCTGGACCCGAGCAACGACCCGGCCACGCTCTCCCGCCCCATCCTCACCGGCATCCTGCGCGAAGAGCTCGGCTACGACGGCGTGGTCGTCACCGACGCGCTCAATATGCAGGGCGTACGGGACAAGTACGGCGACCACCGGGTGCCGGTGCTCGCGCTCGCGGCCGGCGTGGACCAGCTGCTCAACCCGCCTGATCTGGCCGTCGCCCGGAACGGTGTCCTCAGCGCCGTCAAGAGCGGCGAGATCAGCGTGGCCCGCGTCGAGGAGTCAATCCTCCGCATCCTCCTGCTCAAGGAGAGACTGGGGCTGTTCCGCCATCCGTTCGTCTCCCACCGGGGCGTGGACCGTACCGTCGGCACCCGCGCGCACCTCGCCGCCGCCGACCGGATCGCCGAACGGACGACCACGCTCCTCGTCAACGAGGACCGGCTGCTGCCACTGAGCCGACGCGAGCACGGCAACCTCCTGGTCGTCGGCGCCGACCCCGCCTCGCCCACCGGCACGACCGGACCACCGACCACCGTCCTGGCGACGGCCTTCACCGAACTGGGCTACACCGCCACCGCACTGTCCACCGGTATCACCCCGACCACCGCGAAGATCGACGAGGCAGTGGCGGCGGCCGGCGGCAAGGACGCCGTGATCGTCGGTACGTACAACGTCTCGGCGACCAGCAGCCAGCGCACCCTGGTGTCCAGGCTCGTTGCGACCGGCGTCCCGGTCGTCGTGCTCGCCATCCGCAATCCGTACGACATTGCCCAGCTCGCCGGCGCCCGGGCGGCGCTCGCCGCGTACTCCTGGACCGATGTCGAACTACGGGCCGCGGCACGGGTGATCGCGGGCCGCGCCGATCCCGAGGGGCGGCTCCCCGTACCCGTACAGCGGGCGGACGATCCGTCCCGCGTGCTCTACCCCATCGGCCACGGACTGTCGTACGACTGACATTCGGCCGACGTACAGCTGACGTACGCGGACCGGCCGCGCACCACCCTCGCACTCCCCCCATTTGTCCCGAAGCACCCCGTGCGTCTGGCGTGCGCCCGCCTCGGCGGGTCACGCTGGGCGGGGACCGGCCCGGAGCACGGAGGGCCGGTGGGGGTGGGGGTACAGATGCGTATGAAGCGGCGGTCCGCAGGGGCGGTGAGCACCCTGGCACCGGTAGTGGTACTTGTACTGGCGGTGGCGCTCACTGCCGCCTGCCGGCAGGCGACGGAAGGCACGGGTCCGGTCGCCGGCACCGGTATCGGCAGCCCCACCGCCACACCGTACGGATACGGCCTGGTCTTTCTGGGCCCCGGCGACTGCGGCTCGCGCGGCCGCGACTTCCGTGAAGTGCCGTGCACCAGCGAGAAGGCGGTGGCCCGGGTGATCGCCCGGTACGGCGGGAGGCCTTCGGCCGGCCCCACGTGCCCGGTCGCCACCGACTTCGTGCTGCACATCTCCGAGAGCCGCCCGGCGACCGACGAGGACGGCGACGGGGAGGTGGGACGGGGCTACGCCTGTATGCGCAATCTGGAACCGCCGCATCCCGGTGACCCGGGCGGGGGCGGCGGTCCGCACACCGTCGTCGGCGACTGCGTCCACAACGCGAGCAAGGGCCAGGTGAAGGAGACCGCCTGCGACGGATCCGGGCCGCGGGCACCGGAGTTCAAGGTGGCGTCCGCGGTGGCCGACAGGTCGCAGTGCCCGCCGTCCACCGCGCTCTATGTGCAGCTGGGCGGAGAAAGGCCGGTGGGCTGTGCCCGCCGCGTGTGAGGATCACGCGCGGCGGGCACAGCCCACGCTGTCGCAAACGCGGTTACGGCCTCAGCGCCGGCTCCCGCTGGATGTCCCGCTTGTCGAGCTTCGCGTCGTACTTCGTCAGCGGCTTCGCCTTCGCCGCGTCCTCCTGGACCGCGGCCGGAGCGACGCCCGCCCACTTCAGGATCGATGCGGTGGCGGCCGCCTTCTGGTCCGGCACGAGGCCTGCGACGTTGGCGCCGTGGTTGGCGCCGGGCGCGGTGTACACATAGCTGTCGCGGGCGCCCTTGCCGAGCCGGAAGCGCTCGCCGCCCCACGGGTCGTTCTCGCCGTAGATGAACATCATGTGGCGGGCGTTGTGCCGGACCCATGAGTCGACGTCGTTCATCACCCACGGCTTGAAGCGCATCGGGATGTCACGCGGCACAAAGTTCCGCGGCGGCTGGTACCCGTACCGGCTCAGCCCCTTGAGGTGCGGCTGCTTGATGTCGGGCGAGCCCAGCTCGGTGCCTGCCTGGTAGTAGTACGGCGTGTACGTCGCCAGGCCCTGGTCCGTGTAGAAGGAGAAGCCGGAGATCGCGTCGACGGAGTCGTAGATCTCCTGGTCGGTGGCGGTGGCAGCGACCGGGATCGACTCGCAGTCGGCGAGCAGGCTGTACTGCCAGAAGCCCCAGACGTAGTCGAGGACGACGGCCTCGTACGCCCTGTCGAGGCTGCCGATGGTCTTGAACGTGTAGCCCTCGGTGGCCGCGGCCTGCTGGTACTTGGCCTCCAGCGGCGCACGGCGCACGAGCGCCTCGCGCTGCACCGCGTTCAGCTTGTCGCGGCACTCCTTGGTGCCGACCTGCTCGAAGAACCGGTCGTAGGCCGAGTCCTCCTTGTTTCGCACGTCGTTGGGCGCGACATAGGCGACGACGCCGTCCATGTCGGCAGGGTAGAAGCGCTCGAAGTAGGTGGCGGTCATACCGCCCTTGGAGCCGCCGGTGGTGAGCCAGTTCTTGGCGTAGATCTTCTTCAGCGCCTTGAAGACGCGGTGCTGGTCGCTGGCGGCCTGCCAGATGTCCAGCTTGGACCAGTTGGCCGGGTCGGGCCTGGACGGGGTGAAGAACCGGTACTCCAGGGAGACCTGGTTGCCGTCGATGATCGCCGTCGGCTCACTGCGGCGCGGCGTGGTGCTCACGTTGTAGCCGGAGGTGAAGAGGACGGTGGGACGGTTGGTGTCCTTGTGCAGCAGGGTGATCCGCTGCTTGAAGGTGCCCTTGTCCGGGTGCCGGTGGTCGACCGGCTGTGTGTAGTTGAGGACGAAGTACCGGTAACCCGGGTACGGCTTCTCCTCGATGAGACTCATGCCCGGTATCGCCAGGATCCGGTCCTTGATGTCCGTGCCGGCCGCCGGCTCTGCGGCGGTAGCCGCCCCGGCCGTCGCACCGGCCGCGCTCATGGTGCCTATGAGCACCACGAGCGACAGCAGCCATCTGAGCGCCTTGCGCATTCACCCTCCCCTTGATTCACCTGTGGTCGCGGTGAACCTAGCGGGGGCAATGCCCGGCCCGCCAGCCCCAGTTGGGTGCGCGGTCGGTCAGCGCTTGATGTGAGGGTCCGTCAGCGGCTGATGTGAGGGTCCGTCAGCGCTTGGCGCGAAGGTCCGTCAGCCCTTGTCGCGGGAGACCTGGGCGCTTGACTCGAGGGCCGTCAGCAGAGGATCCAGCCGGTCGAGCCGGAGCTGCCGGCGACGGCCCCGGTGGCCCGTACACAGCGGTTGAGTGCGTGGACGGTGACGGGCCCCGCCTGGCGCTTGAAGACGCCCTTGTCCACGGCGGCGCGGCCGCCGCGCGCCTGGAGGGAGACCGACATGGCCCGCCTCGCGCCGGGCCTGGTGCTGATGGTGATGGCGCAGGCGTAGTGCCGGTTCTTGTAGATGCGCAGCTCGCCGGTGGCGAACTTGACGGTCTTCTGCGGCCGTCCGGCACACGCGGAGACGGCGGCGTCGGCGCGCTGCGCGCCTGGGCCGGCCAGGGTGAGAGCCGCAGCCGTCATGAGCACAGCGAGGCACTGCGCGAGCAGCCGCCCGAGCCTTCTGTTCCCCGCCCCAGTCACCACTTCGTTCCCCCTCGCCACGGTCCCGTACATGCGTACGACGCACATGGGCTCGGAATGGTTGCGATGCCCGGGAGTCCGTTACACCGCCGCGGGCTCGTCCTCCCCTATGAAGGTCCGCCACAGCGTGGCGTAGGTGCCGCCCAGCGCCAGGAGTTCGTCATGGGTGCCGTCCTCGACCGCCCGGCCGCCGTCCATCACTATCACCCGGTCCGCGCGGGCGGCGGTGGTCAGCCGGTGGGCGACGACCAGGGTGGTGCGGCGTCCGGTGAGACGGTCCGTGGCCTGGTTGACCTGGGCTTCGGTGGCCAGATCCAGGGCCGCGGTCGCCTCGTCGAGCAGCAGGATGTCCGGGTCGACGAGCTCGGCGCGGGCCAGGGCGATCAGCTGGCGCTGGCCCGCCGAGAGGTTGCGGCCACGCTCGGAGACCTCGTGCAGGTAGCCGCCGTCGAGGGTGGCGATCATGTCGTGGGCGCCGACGGCCCGGGCCGCGGCCTCCACCTCGGCATCGCTCGCGCCGGGGCGGCCGTACGCGATGGCGTCCCGGACCGTGCCCGCGAAGAGGTACGCCTCCTGCGGGACGACGCCGAGCCGGTGCCGGTACGCGGTGAGGTCCAGGTCGCGCAGGTCCCTGCCGTCCGCCGTGACCCTGCCGCTCGTCGGGTCGTAGAACCGCGCGACCAGCTTGACCAGCGTCGACTTGCCCGCGCCGGTCTCGCCGACGAAGGCGACGGTCTGACCGGCCGGGATACGCAGGTCGATGGAGTTCAGGGCAGCTTCGGGTTCGTCGGCGGACCCGTACGCGAAGTCGACGTTCTCGAAGGCGATCTCGCCACGCAGCGACAGCACCTCGACGGGGGCCTTCGCCGCAGCGGTCGAGGTCGGCTCCTGGAGCAGTTCCTGGATGCGGCCGAGCGAGACCGTGGCCTGCTGGTAGCCGTCGAAGACCTGGGACAGCTGCTGCACCGGCGCGAAGAACAGATCGATGTAGAGGAGGTACGCCACCAGCGCGCCGGTGGTGAGGGTGCCCGCATCGACCCGGCCCGCGCCCACGATCAGCACGGCGGCCGCGGCCACCGACGACAGCAGCTGCACAAAGGGGAAGTAGACGGAGATCAACCACTGGCCGCGCACCCGGGCCTGGCGGTAACTGTCGCTGCGGGCGGCGAACCGGGCCCCGCCGTCGCGCTCGCGCCGGAACGCCTGGACGATCCGCAGCCCGGACACGGACTCCTGCAGGTCGCCGTTGACGACACTGATGCGCTCGCGGGCCAGCTCGTACGCCTGCACGCTCTTGCGGCGGAAGAAGAACGTGCCGACGATCAGGAACGGCAGGGTCGCGAAGACCACCAGCGCCAGCTGCAGGTCGATGAAGAGAAGCGCGGCCATGATGCCGAAGAAGGTGACGACCGAGACGAACGCGGTGACCAGGCCGGTCTGCAGAAACGTGGACAGGGCGTCCACGTCCGTCGTCATCCGGGTCATGATCCGGCCGGTCAACTCGCGCTCGTAGTAGTCGAGTCCGAGCCGCTGGAGCTGCGCGAAGATCTTCAGGCGCAGGGAGTAGAGAACGCGCTCGCCGGTGCGGCCCGTCATCCGGGTCTCGCCGATCTGTGCGGCCCACTGCACGACGACCGTCACCAGCGCGAGCGCGGAGGCCGCCCACACCGCACCGAGCGCCACCTGTTCGACACCCTTGTCGATGCCGTGCCGGATCAGTATGGGAAGCGCCAGGCTCATGCCCGCGTCGACCGCGACCAGCGCCAGGCTGACCAGCAGCGGCAGGCCGAAGCCGCTCAGCAGCCGGCGCAGCCCGTACGCCTGCTCGGGGCGGACGGCGTGTGCCTCGTCGATGTCGGGGGTGTCGGTGGCCGGCGGCAGCGCCTCGACCTGGGCGAGGAGTTCGGGCGTGGCGCCGGGGGCCGCGGACTCCTCGGCGTTCTCCTCCCGTACCCAGAGCCGGGGCGTGAGGCCGCGCTCGACGTCGAACTCGGCGTCGAGCTCGTCCCGTACGGTGTGGTCCTCCGCCGGTTCCGCGGCCGGCAGCGGCAGGTGTCCCGGCGATACGCCGCCGAGCTCGTCCGGGTCGGTCAGCAGCCGCCGGTACAGGGCCGAGCGCCGCGTCAGCTCCTCGTGCGTGCCGATGTCGGCGAGCCGGCCGCCGTCCAGCACGGCGATACGGTCCGCGAGTCCGAGGGTCGAGCGGCGGTGGGCGATCAGCAAGGTCGTACGGCCCGCCATGACCTGCTTGAGCGCCTCGTGGATCTCGTGCTCGACGCGGGCGTCGACGGCGGAGGTGGCGTCGTCGAGGAGGAGCAGCCGCGGGTCGGTGAGGATCGCGCGGGCGAGCGCGATGCGCTGGCGCTGGCCGCCGGAGAGGGTGAGCCCGTGCTCGCCGACCTTGGTGTCGTAGCCGTCCGGGAGCTCGGCGATGAAACGGTCGGCCTGTGCGGCGCGCGCCGCGGTCTCGATCTCCTCGTCGGTAGCGCCGGGCTTTCCGTACGCGATGTTCGTGCGCACGGTCTCGGAGAAGAGGAAGCTGTCCTCCGGTACGAGTCCGATGGCGGCCCGCAGCGAGTCGAGGGTCAGTTCGCGCACATCGTGGCCGCCGACGAGGACCGCGCCGTGCGTCACGTCGTAGAAGCGGGGCAGCAGCAGCGAGACGGTGGACTTGCCGCTGCCGGAGGAGCCGACGACGGCGACGGTCTCGCCCGGCTGGATCTCCAGCGAGAAGCCGTCGAGGACCGGACGCTCCTTGTCGTAGCCGAAGGTGACGTCGTCGAACTCGACGGTCGCGGGCGCGTCCGCCGGAAGCTCCTTCGTACCGTCCTGCATCGTCGGCTCGGTGTCGATCAGCTCCAGTACGCGCTCCACGCCCGCCCGCGCCTGCTGTCCGACGGTCAGCACCACGGCGAGCATCCGGACCGGGCCGACGAGCTGTGCGAGATAGGCGGAGAAGGCGACGAAGGTACCGAGGGTGATCTGGCCACGGGTGGCCAGCCAGCCGCCGAGCGCCAGCATCGCGACCTGACCGAGCGCGGGGACCGCCTGGAGAGCCGGGGTGTACTTCGAGTTCAGCCGGATGGTGCGCAGCCGGCCCGCGAAGAGCTTGCGGCCGACCTCGCGCAGTTTGCCGGTCTCCTGGTCCTCCTGGCCGAAGCCCTTGACCACGCGTACACCGGAGACGGCACCGTCGACGACGCCCGCGACGGCGGCCGCCTGGCTCTGCGCGTACCAGGTGGCGGGGTGCAGCCGGGTGCGGCTGCGCTTGGCTATGAACCAGAGGGCGGGGGCGACGGCGATCGCGATCAGGGTGAGCGGCAGCGACAGCCACGCCATGATCACCAGCGAGATGAGGAAGAGCAGGATGTTCCCGATGGTCATCGGGAGCATGAAGAGCAGGCCCTGGATGAGCTGAAGGTCGCTGGTGGCACGGCCGACGACCTGTCCGGTGGACAGGTCGTCCTGGCGCCGGCCGTCGAGGCGGGTGATCGTCCCGTACATCTCGGTCCGCAGATCGTGCTGGACGTCGAGGGCGAGGCGGCCGCCGTAGTAGCGGCGTATATAGGTGAGGGCGTAGACGACGAGCGCGGCGGCTATCAGCAGCCCGGTCCAGACGCCGATGGATTTCGAACGGTCGCCGATGACATCGTCGATGACGACCTTGGTGATCAGCGGGACGAGGGCCATGACGGCCATACCGGCCAGCGAGGACCCGAGCGCGAGCACCACATTGCGCCGGTACCGCCAGGCGTAACCGGACAGCCGCCGCGCCCACCCCTGCTCCGCCGCCACGTGGTGCCTCCCGTGAGATCCAGTTCTGGTCTACCGGAAGGCACCAACGCGGCGAGCAGCGGATTTCATCCCGCTGCAACAAAGTACGGTCTTTCGGCCCAGGCCTGTCCTAGGTCCTGTCCAGGCCTGTCCTAGGTCCTGTCCAGGCCTGTCCGAGCCTGCCTGGGCGTGTCCTGGGCCTGTCCCGGGCAGATCGTGGACCGTTTCCGGCCGGGCACTAGGACGCGGGGCCCCTCTCGGGCACGGCCGGGAACGCCTCGCGCGGGACGGCGGGCGGCGTGACGGCCGTGCGCGCGTTCGCGGTCGGGTTGAGGTCCAGGTGGATCGCGCGGGCGACGGCCTGGATGGTGTTCACGCCGTCGTTCATGGTCGCGTTGTCCTGCGTCAGGACGGTGATCGTGTAGTCGTGGCCGTTGCCGGTGAAGGCGCCGATGCTGTGTACGCGCCAGCCGTGGGTGGCCCGCGACAGCCAGCCGTTCTTGAGCTGGACGGTGACCGTGGACGGGGCTCCGGCGGGCGTGCCCCAGCGCTGCGAGGCGATCACATTGCGCATCAGCTTGAGCTCGTACGACCGCGAGGCGTCGGTGAGCACGGTATTCGGCACGGTCAGCGTGGCCAGCAGCTTCTGCTCGTCACGGGCGGTGATCTGGGTGAGCCCCCAGTAGCCGTCGGCGCCGGGAACGGTCTGCGTCATACCGGCCGCCGTGAGAAACCTCTTGATCTTCGTCAGGCCCAGCTGCTTCCACAAGGCGCTGGTGGCTGCGTTGTCCGACTTGGTGATCATGTCGTTGGCCAGCGTGAACTCGCGCTGGGTGAATCCGCGCTTCTGTATCTGCACGTCCTGGAGCAGTGCCGCGAGCACGGTCGCCTTCACGACACTGGCCGAGTCGAACTTCTGGTCCGGCCGCAGTACGCAGCTGGTCTTGCTGACCCGGTCGTTGACGAGCACGGCGGTCGTCGACTTCCGGCCCTTGAGCGCCGCGGTGATGTCCTGGCTGAGCTTGTCGGCGAGGCCGGCCTTCTTGGAGGTACAGGCGACCGTCGGCGTGGCGGCGGCCGCGGGCGTCGTGGCCGCGGCCAGCGGCACGAGCGTCCCCGCGGCCAGGACCGCCGCAGCGGCCCGCGCGCGGCGGGATATTCGGTGGTGAGTCATGGAGGCTTCCCGTCCCCTTGGGCTGTGGCGGGCGCGCGCTCTCCGGCGCACCCGCCACACATGACTCACGAGCGTCTGAAAAGTTGTACGAAGTTGCACGTCTCACAGTCCGGCCGGTGGCGCAGCGAGCCACCGGGCGCGGTGGCCGGCGTTGCGCGCCGCGTACTACCCCTGCGCAGCGGCGAGTTCGCGCACCGTCGCCATGTCGCTGAAGGGGAGCAGCTGTTCGCCGACGATCTGGTACGGCTCGCTGCCCTTCCCCGCGACCAGGACAATGTCGTCCCGCTCCGCGGCGGACAGCGCGAAGGCGATCGCCCGGCGGCGGTCGGCGACCCGCTCGAACCGGGTGCCGGTCGCCGTGAGACCCGGCGTGATCTGGTCCAGGATCGTCTCGGGGTCTTCGTTCCGCGGGTTGTCCGAGGTGAGGACGCACAGATCGGAGAGGGTCCCGGCGATCTCCCCCATCCGCGCGCGCTTGGTGTCGTCCCGGTCGCCGCCGCAGCCGAAGACGGTGATGACCCGGCCGGTGGCAAAGTCCCGGATGGCGGTGAGCACCTTGTCCAAGGAGTCGGGAGAGTGCGCGTAGTCCACGATCACGGACGTGCCGCGGGGAGTCTCGAAGCGTTCGAACCGCCCCGGGACCGGGGGCATCCGGTCGAGTGCGGTGACCAGTCCTGTCAGGTCGTGCCCCAGGAGATGGCAGGCCGCCACGGCGGCCAGCGCGTTGGCCACCGAGAACCGCCCGGGGACGGGGATCGCCGCAGGGTACTTGCGTCCGTCGTGGTGGAGGGTGAAGCGCGTCCCGAGGGCGTCCATGCTGAGGTCGGTCGCCCGGTAGTCGGCCTCGGCGTCGAGGGCGTACGTGGTGACCGCACCGGGCATCATCGACCGGATTCCGTCTCCCACGGGGTCGTCCACGTTGACCACCGCGCGCCGGCACAGCCCCTGGAACAGGCGGAGTTTGGCGTCCCGGTAGTTCTCCATGGTGCCGTGGTCGTCCAGGTGGTCCTGCGTGAGGTTGGTGAAGATCCCCACGTCGAGGAACGCGCGGTCCACCCGGTGGGTCAACAGGCCCATCGACGTGGCCTCCAGGACCACGGTGCCCACCCCGCGGTCGCGCATGCACCCCAGCAGGTACTGGAAGTCCGGCGACTCCGGTGTGGTCAGCACCGATCTCGGCATCGGGATCAGCTCGTCGCCGATCCGGCTGCCGGCCGTCCCGATGACCCCCACCCGTGCGCCCTCGGCGATCCGCAGCACGGACTCGACCATGTACGACACCGACGTCTTCCCGTTGGTGCCGGTGACGGCCACCATGTCCATCTCCCGCCCCGGCTCGCCGTAGTAGCGGGAGGTGACCACCGCAGCCGCCTTCCGCGTGTCCGGCACCCGTACGACACACACTCCGGCGGCCGACGCCCACACCGCCGCCGGCAGATCGGGCGCCGCGTCGTCGACGAGCACCGCGACCGCGCCGCGTGCCAGAGCGGGGCCGACCAGCTCGGGGCCGCCCTCGCAGTGACCGGGCACCGCGATGAACAGCGAACCCGGCGAGACACGGTGGGCGTCGAAGCACGTTCCCGCGGTGATCCTCGTCTCCGGATCACCCAGGAGAACCTCATGGTCGTGCCCGGCCAGCAACTCGCTCAACTTCACAGGGGTCCTCTCGAGGGTGCGACGGGGCCGGTGGTCCGGCCGTCGCCGATGGCGATGCCGACGGCACGCCGAGGAGTCGCGGGGGTGGTGCTCAGCAGTCAGGGGGTGGTGCTCAGCAGACAGAGCAGTGGAGCGGTGTTCCGGAAACCGGAAAGAAGCCCCGGCTGCGCGGAGAGAGCTCCACGGGCGGGGCGGAAGGGGGGAGAGGGTTCGTCGAGCCGGTCAGCCGTGGCCGTGCAAAGCGCGGCAGCGGGCCCCGGGGCCGGTGGTGCACAGCGCGCGAGGTGCCTGTCGCAGGCCCTCCGTCACCGCATATGTGCAACCCATGGGTGGAGTGTACGTCCCACAGAGCGTCCCGGACCCCGCCCCGCTTCGTGGCCCTTGGTCGCGGGTGTGACTGAGCGGGATTCGCCGGTGAATGGAAGGCTGACGGCAACTTCGGCACCCGGACTGCGCGACCCGCCCGGTGCCCGCCAACCAGCGGGTCGCGGCCGCTCTTCCCTGATCGCTACGTCGCACACCCGCGTGCTGAGCACGGCCACAGCCATTTCGGTGCCCGGCGAGCGGCCTGGCCCAAACACGCCGCGGGGCAGAACCTAGGGTTCGGCAGTCCAGCTCTGCTCCGGACTGATCCCGCCGTCATCGACCGACGAGTCGATGAACACGGCCAGACCGAAGCCCATCGCGGCGAAGAAGAGCCCCACGCATGTGAAGACCACGAGCACCCCGCCGGTCAGATACGACATGGCCCCAAGCACGGGCGGCGCCGCGGCCGGCACCGCCCGCTCGGGGCGCTGCGGCAGATACCGCACGGGCACGATGTCCCCCACCACATAGAGCTGCTCCGAGGCGACCTGGGCCCGCACATCCCGTCCGTCGGACGTCCGGAACCCGAGGATCTGGCGCCGCTCGCTGTGCCCATGCCCGTCCGAGGAACGGTGCACCATGAACGTCTCCAGACAGCGAGCCTCCGCAACCAGCCCCTCCCGCAGAGTCCGCTTGTACTCCGAGCCCCTCCGTGCCAACCAGATGAGCATCCCGATCCCGAAGGCCGCAAACAGCAGCCCGAACACCCCGAATACAAACCCGAACATTCCGCCCAAAGCAGACATTTCGCATCCCCCTGATGTTCCGGCCCCAGACCTCTGCACGCCGGGTCGACGACGCCCGTGAAGATACCCAGCAGGGAGCGGCGGTTCCCATTCCCAGGCGCTCAGTCACGGCGGGCCTCGATGCCGCGGGCCGATGTCCTTCAGGCGTCCCGGCGGTGGAGCGACTGCCGGCCGGCCCACAGGGCCGCTGCGACCCAGAGCCCGAGGACGCCGAGCCCGCTCCACGGCCCGAGCGTGCCGGTGGAATCCTGCAGCAGCACCTGCTGGCCCGCCCGGTCGGGCAGGAACTCGACGATGCCGCCGTCCTCCGAGATGTCCCCGAGCACGAACGACAACATGAGCAGGAACGGGATGAGGATGCCCATGACCGCGGGCCCGCTGCGCAGCACTGCCGCGAGTCCGGCCGAGAACAGGGTGATCAGCGCCAGATAGATCCCGCAGCCGACAACGACACGCAGGGCACCCGGGGCCCCGAGGCCCACGCCCCGGTCACCGAGGAACCCCTGGCCGGCCAGGAAGCAGGTCAGGCTCGTGGCCAGTCCCACCAGGAGCGCCAGACCGCCGATGACGGCAAGTTTGGCCGCGTAGAAGACGCCTCTGCGCGGGACGGCCGCCAGCGAGATGCGGACGGCACCGTTCTTGTACTCCCCCGAGACGGCGAGCGCTCCGAAGCAGATGGCCGCGACCTGGCCGAAGTTGAGGCCGAAGAACGAGGAGCGGAGCGGGTCGAAGTCGGGCTTGCCGGTCTCCTCGGTGCCGAGCGTCGCGCACATCAGCAGAGAGAAGGCGACGGTGGCGAGGAAGACGGACCCGAGCGTTGCGCCGAGGGAGCGTACGGAGCGGATCTTGAGCCACTCGGAGTGGACTACGGGCGTGATGGACACGGTCATACCTCCTGGGCCACGGCCGGACGGGGTGCGGCGAACTCGGTCTCGTCCGCGGTGAGCGCGAGGTAGGCCTCTTCCAAAGTGGCCTCCTCATTGGCGAGTTCAAGGATCGGGATGCCTTCGTGAGCGGCGAGCGGGCCGATGTCCTCCACCCGGGCGCCTGCCACGGTCCAGCGGCCGTCCTCACCCTCGACGGGCGTGAATCCCTTGCCCCTCAGGGCCGTGCGCAGCCGCTCGCTCTCGCTGGTGCGCAGCCGCACCCGCGGTGTGGTCCGCGCGTCGATGAAGTCCTGCATACCGGTGTCGGCGAGCAGCCGGCCCCTGCCGAGGACGACGAGATGGTCGGCGAAGGAGGCGGTTTCGTTCATCAGATGGCTGGAGACGAGGACGGCCCTGCCCTCGCGGGCCAGTTGCCGCATCAGCTCGCGAATCCAGATGATGCCCTCGGGGTCGAGTCCGTTGGAGGGCTCGTCCAGCATCAGCACCGCGGGGTCACCGAGCAGGGCCGCGGCGATCCCGAGGCGCTGGCGCATGCCGAGCGAGAACGTCTTGATCCTTCGGCCCGCGACGCTCGCGATCCCGGCCTGCTCCAGAACTGCGTCCACGCGGGCGGCCGGGATCCGGTTGGTGGTGGCGAGGATGCGCAGATGGTCACGGGCGGTACGGGAACCGAGGGCCGCCTGTGCGTCGAGCAGAGCGCCGACATGGCGCAGCGGCTCGTCGATCGCTGCGTACGCCCGTCCGCCGATGGTCGCGGTGCCGGAGGTGGGCCGGTCCAGGGCGAGGACGAGACGCATGGTGGTGGACTTGCCGGCGCCGTTGGGGCCGAGGAAACCGGTGACCCGGCCGGGCCGCACGCTGAATGTCAGCCGGTCCACGGCACGGGTCGTCCCGTACTCCTTGGTCAGGTCTGTGACGTCGATGCTGGTCATGGCTCCAGCGTGGCCGCCCGGCGGTGACCGGGTCCTCCCCCGCCGGTGGAGATCGGCTCCCCCGTGCGGGGGAGCCGCGGGGAGCGGGGCGCTGGCACGATGACGGAATGCACCGCTTCCCGCGACCGCTGACCCGATTCCTGCGTCCGCTGACCCGATCGGTGACCTACACCCGCTGGCTGCATCTGTTCATCGGCGTGATCGTCTGGGGCATGTGGCTGTTCGTCGACACCGGGCGGCTGTACGTGCCGGTCGTGCTGCTGGGGCTGATGGGACTCATTCCGGCGATGCGGCTGGCCGAGGGGCTGCAGGCACGGCTGCTGCTTTCCCCGCACGGGTACGCGGAGTCGGCTTCGGGCATCGCCGCCGAGTCGTCCGCCACCTGGGCCGACCGGTGGCGCACAGCTCTGTGGATGGAGATCCGGCTGGCGCTGGGCCTGCTCACCGGATTCCTCACCGCGACCCTGCTCGGGCTGTCCGTGGATCTGGCCATGTCCGCGGCCGGCGGCGGCACGGTCGAGGGCGAGCTGGTCGACGTGCCGGGACATCACTGGTGGTACGCGCTGCTCGTGCCGCTGCCGATCGTCGCTCTGCTGACGGTCGTTGTGGGACTCGGGGAGCTGATCACGGCCATTGCCCGACGGCTGCTCGGCCCGTCGGCTGCGGAGCGGCTCGCCGCCCTGGAGGAGCGCACCGAGCAGTTGTTGGAGCGGAACCGGATCGCCCGGGAGCTGCACGACTCGATCGGGCACGCACTGACGGTGGCGGTGGTGCAGGCGGGTGCGGCGAGGGCTGCGGGCAGTGCGGAGTTCACCGACCGGGCGCTGAACGCCATCGAGGAGACCGGCCGGGCAGCGCTGGAGGACCTGGAGCGCGTACTGCTCGTGCTGCGGGAGTCCGGACAGCCCGTGAGCCGGCGTCCGACGCTCACCGACGCGGACCGGTTGCTGGAGTCGGCGCGCTCCTCCGGCGCCACGGTCGACGCCGCGGTGACGGGCCCGGTGGAGCATGTGCCGGGTCCTGTTTCCCGGGAGGGCTACCGCATCGTGCAGGAGGCGCTGACCAATGTGCTGCGGCACGCGGGTCCGGTGACGACGCGCGTACGGATCGCCGTCACCGACGGCCGGCTTGAGCTGGAGGTGACCAACCCCCTTTCGGGACCGGCCACTTCGACCGGCCGCGACAGTGGCAGCGGGCTGCGCGGCATCCGGGAGCGGGCGGCGCTGCTCGGCGGGAAGGCCGACACCGGCCCGTACGACGGCGAATGGAGGGTGCACGTGGGGCTTCCGCTGGACGGCCTACGCTGACCGGGTGCCGATCACTGTGCTGCTTGTCGACGACGAACCTCTCGTACGGGCGGGGCTGCGAGCCGTACTCGAGGCCCAGCCGGACATCGAGGTGGTCGGCGAGGCGGCGGACGGCGCCGCGGTGATCCCCCTGGTGCGGCAACTGCGGCCCGATGTGGTGGCGATGGACGTCCGTATGCCGCTCCTTGACGGCATCGAGGCCACCCGCGCCGTACTGCGTACCGTCGACGACCCGCCCAAGATCCTGGTCATCACGACCTTCGAGAACGACGAGTATGTATACGAGGCGCTGCGCGCGGGCGCCGACGGCTTTCTGCTCAAGCGGGCGCGCCCCGCGGAGATCGTGCACGCGGTGCGACTGGTCGCGGAGGGCGAGTCACTCCTCTTTCCCGCGGCGGTGCGCTCGCTGGCAGCGGAGTACGGCAGCCGGGCCGCCCGCGCTGCGATGGAGCGCGCGGCGCTGACCGAACGGGAGGCGGCGGTACTGCGGCTGATGGCGCGGGGACTGTCGAATGCGGAGATCGCCGCGCAGCTGGTCGTCGGCACGGAGACGGTCAAGTCGCATGTGAGCGCGGTGCTGTCGAAGCTGGGGGCCCGGGACCGCACGCAGGCGGTGATCGCGGCGTACGAGTCGGGGTTCGTGGCTCCGGCTTGACGGCGTCGTGAGGATCAGCCGCAGTCGACGTCGGTGGCGCCGACGGGCGCGAAGTCACGTGGGCGTGATCTGCACACGCACGGAGGTTGGACCAGCGAGGCGGAGTACCTCACGCCTCGAAGTCGTACTCCAGGATGTAGGCGGACGCATCCATGACCATGTCGTTCACCTCGACCGCGCGCCCTCCCTCCGCAAAGGCCGTGCGGCAGATGAGGACGACCGGGGTGCCCGATGCCAGACCGAGCCGCTCGGCTTCCTCCGCACTGGGCATGCGTGAGCGGACTTCCTCGCGGAACCGCACCGGCTTGCGGCCGATCTCGTCGAGCCGGGCAAAGATGCCGCCGGGGCCCGTGTCCGGCTGCGTGATCGCCGTTCCCGCCACAAGTTCGGCGTCGAGATAGGAGGTGGCCAGCAGCACCGGCCTCCCGTCGAGTACGAACCTTCGGCGGCGCACACATGCCGATGCCCCGGCACCAATATCGAGGACGCGCGCGATCCCCTCGGGCGCTTCCTCCTCCGTCACCGAAATCAGATCGACCACGAGGTCCCGGCCCTCGGTGTCGGCCGCCCAGACGGACTGGCCCTCACCCCAAAGCCGGGGAGAGAGTCGCTGCACGCCATGGCGACGGATCGGCCTGAACTCCCGTACAAAGACGCCCGCACCTTTGCGTGCTTCGACCAGTCCTTCCGACTGGAGAACACCGAGAGCCTGCCTGGCGGTCATACGTGCGACCTCGTAGGTGGCCATCAGGTCGTTCTCTCCGGGCAGCCGATCCCCAGGACCGTACTCGCCCGCCTCGATCGCAGCCTTCAGCTCGGCAGCGATGCGCTGGTACTTGGGCTGTCGGCCGGCGCCCTGGCTACCCATGGACAGTCCTCCCTGATCATCTCTAGACATCCTAGGCACCTCCCCTCACCTACCAGCCGCCGCCCCATGAACACACACAGCCAATCGCGAACATCTCTAGAGAACTCTTGACTGGGATCATCTCGTCACGCTTCACTCGAGACATCTCTAGAGATGCCTGCTTCTCCACTTCGCGACCACACGGAGGTTCCCGTGCCGAATCGCCATGGGACTGGGGTGCCCATCGCCACCGACTCCCTCGAAGCCTGGTGGCAATTCCCAAGCAGCCCTCGAAGCGCAGGGCGTGCACGAGCACTGCTGCGGGAACAGCTCGCTGCTTGGAATGTCGAGGGCGAGGCCGTCCAGATCGCCGAGCTCTTACTCTCGGAGCTGGCAACCAACGCCATCCGGCACGCTCGCACCCCGGCAGGCCGCGAGATCGGGGTACGGCTCGCGCGCTACGACGGGATGCTCCGAGTGGAGGTCGCGGATGCCAACAACCGTCGCCCCGAACCTCGTTCAGCCCCCTCGACGATGAAGGCGGCCGGGGCCTCACCCTCGTCGCCGCTCTCGCGGAACGCTGGGGTTGCTCCCCCCGTCGCCACGGCATCGGCAAGTCGGTCTGGGCAGAACTCAAGCTCGGGTAATCCTGGCCAAGTTGTACCCCAGGGCTCGACGCGGACCGCCGGCCGACCAAGGGACCCGATGCTCACTAGCGTCGCTCCTCATGATCGCAGTGGCTGTCATTATCGGGCTGGCACTTCGGCTATGTCGCCACCTATCTCAACGGCTTGAGTCTTGTCGCAGCGCCAAGAGCGTCTCGCCCGCTTGAATCGCCAGCTCAGCGACTTCCACGGACCTCTCTTCGCCCTCACGGAAGTCAACAGCCGCGCCTTCGCCGCGTTATGCAGCGCATCGCTCGCGCTGACGGCAGATCACCCGCGCAAGGCCATGCCGTTGCGGCATATCTCCCGGCTAACGGTGGACGGACACGGACGGCGACGAACCACTACCGCTCACCGCCCTCGTCCGCTGACGTTGCCGTCAACTACTGCCGTCAGACACCACATAGGCCCCGCCAGGCACAGCTTGGCGGGGCCTATATTTGCTACTGAAGACTCCTTCTCACCAACCGGTTGACGAATGCCCATGCGGCCGACAAGGCGCCAACGTTATGGAAATCGATACTTGAGATCGCTTAGAAAGAACCGAAGAACCGGTCCCACCAACTAGGCTCCCCAGAACCGTGAAAACGCAGGCGAGTGGCTCCGTCATAGCGGTTCGTAAGAAGTTCTTCCGGAATCGCGACGTACCCCGATCCGGCAAGAGCTTGCTCTACCTTCTCAAGGTCACTCGCGTCGAGTTCGCCTTCAGCGCGCGCTTCATCCGTACCCAAGAAGGCGTCAGGGTTATCGGCCGCCACCATGGCCAACGGCTTGAACTTGCTCACTAGGACAACGATCCTCGTCCCGCAAACTGTGGCTTCCCCCGGCACTTCGATTCGCCCGTACTGAGCGGAGTCCTGGATGTCTCGATCGATTTCACAACGCGTCGAGAAGTGAGAACCAATCTGTGCAGCCAGGCGGCTGAATGAAGCTGCGGCCTCAGTTCCACTGTAGTCAGCCGGAAATTCCGGCCATTCGGGATCATCCAGCCGACGCAACATTTCCATCAGATTCGCATCTCTCTCCATGATCCTCCAATCATCGAAGATGCTACACCCGCATCGATCGAGCCATTTCTTCACTGAGGGAATGCCGTGAGAACCTTTCCAGTGAGAGGTTCGTAACGCACCAGGATTCTCACCCCTCCCACGGTTCCGATCACATTCTGGACCGCAGGTACTCCCTTCCTGGTCTTCAGAGTTCTCTCGGCATGCTTAGCGGATCCCTTGTACCAGGTCCTTTGACTATTTGGACTTGTCACCACGTCAGCAACAGAATTCAGAATCTGGTCATCAGACCACCCCTTCGGGAAAGCGTCCTTGCCTGGTGCCCCCGGGTACCTGTGATTATCAAGGATGTGGTTCGACCTCTCGTCACCGATCAGCTCACGACCAATGTCACAGTTGCTGTTGTGAACGAGTACGGGTGTGGCCCCCGCGAGCACGTAGTAGGTGTGGAGGTCGTTGACGGTGAGGTTGTAGGCGGGGGCGAGTCCGGTCCGGTGGTGGACGCTGCTGATCTGTGAGTTCTCCGCGCTCGCCCGACGCCGTGTACCAGGATCCGGGCGGGGTCGGCTGAGCGTGCGCCTCGTTCGCTCGCGCCATGCAGTGAAGCGGCTCGCCAAGGAAGTACCTTGGCGAGCCGCTTCGGCCGCACCGTTATGTCACTTGCCGCTCGTGGTGGCCGACTGCAGCACCGTGCAGTCGGAGTTCCACGACGGCAGCTCATGCCGAACCTGATCGAGATCGCGCCCCGGGTAGCTCGGTGGCCCTTCAGGGATCCCGTGGACATCCAGAAGGTAGAAGTCCGCACTACCTCCACTGATGGAAACCTCGCCGTCAGGGAAGAACTCCAGCTCCAGTCGGAATCCGCCGGTGTCGGCCCCGGAAGGACGACTGGACGTCACCGAGAATGCCATCAGCTTCTTCTCCTGCGGCGCTCCGCTCCAGTGGAACTGCTGCAGTCCGCGAACCACGAGGAGTGCGGAGTTTCCCGTTGGATAGAACAACGCACTGCGCATCTCGAACAGCAGTGCCGCACGATTCGCGGTCGGGCACACTCTGCAATCCAGGAGTTGGGCTTCGTCCAGGGCGTCTGATTCCTTCAGCGGGTCCCAGTTGATGGGCTCCGCAGCCCGCCGGTAATCCTGGGACGTGAAGAGGTCTTCTACAAGGGTCATGGGATCGGAATGTGCCAGTAGGGGTCGGACTTGGCCATGTTTGCTGCCCCCGTGATCGGATGGATGATCTGACCTGCTTCGTTGAGATAGCTTATATAGCCGTTGGGGTATGGATGCGGTCCGCTGGTCACCGGATCCATGACGCGCACGTATTTGACGTTCTTGTGGAATCCGGCAGCCGTAGCTTCGGCCGCCTTGATGTCATAGATCCAACCCTTCAGGTTGTTGGCCGTCGCAATGGCCTTGCGGCCCTTGGGGAGCCAGAGCTTTTCGCCCTGGGGCCCGGCGATGTCGGCGATCAGACACCGGCTGTTGTGGACCAGCACCGGGGTGTTGCCCGCCAGCACGTAGTACGTGTGGAGGTCGTTGATGGTGAGGTTGTAGGCGGGGGCGAGTCCGGTCCGACGGTGGACGCTGCTGATCTGTGCTGTACGGCCGTCGGGGGTGCGGAGGCTGTCCTGCGACGTGAGGTCGGCCGCGTTCTTCCACTTCTTGTCGTTTTCGGTCCAGAAGGGGTGGCGGTCCGTCGTGGTGAGGGAGCCGCCGCCGTAGCTCTGGTCGAGGGTGATGTCGGTGAAGTCGCGGTCGTCGGGGGTGTAGATCGTTGCGTCGACGCGGCGCGGGCCGGTGTCCCCGGTTTCGGGATTGGTGGCCAGGATCTGGTCGCCGGTCTTGATCTGCTCGATCGGGCGGGTGGTGCGGTCGCCCATCAGAACGCGGGTGCCGGCCGGGAAGCTGTGGGCGACCTGCTTGACGAGGCACTCGGCCGCTTCTTTGCCCGCCCGTGTTCCCTTGGCGATGCCTTCGACAGCGTCGGCGGCTTTCTTGACGAGCTTGAGCTTGCCGATGGGGAGTACGCCGACGACGGCCATGGTGCAGCCGCCCCAGGTGGGTTCCTTGATGCACCTTTCGATGTCAGCGCCGCCGGAAACCTCCCACAGGCCCTTGCCCATAACTGAAACGACATCGCTGAACTCGATATCAGACAGAGGTCCGTCGCAGGTGGCAGGGTAGTAGTTGACCGCCCCCTCTCTGTAGGTGCAGCGCGGCTTCTTCTGCCGTTCCGCCTCAGCCTGCTGCTTCTGCGCTTCCTCGGCCTGACGCTTGAGTTCGGCGATCTCTGCCTCGCGCTTGCGCTTGACATCGGTCCAGGCCTGGCTCGCGGCCGTTTCGGCCTCGGCTTTGCTCTTGCCGGCCTCGATCGCGGAGGCACGTGCCCGTGTGGCGGCGTCGTCCGCTTCCCTGGCGGACTGTCGGGCGTAGGTGGCGGAGAACTCGGCCTGTGTGGCGGAGGTTTCGGCGGCGTCGGCGTCGCGGTCAGCGGCGGCTGCGGCGTTGCGTGCGGTGGCCGCGGACTGGCTTGCCTGGTTGGCGCTGGCGCTGGCGGCGTCGGCGGATTTCCTGGCCTCGGCCTTGTAGCCTTCGGCGGCCTTGGCGGACTTCTTGGCCTCGGCGGCGGCGTTGGCTGCTTCGCCGGAGGCCTGGTTGGCCTTGGCGGCGGCTTCGGCCGCGCGCCATCGGTTGGCCTGGGCGTTGGCGGTGATGATCTGGCCTTCGGCGAGGAGCCGTTCGACCTGGGCACGGTGGTGGGCGGTGAGGCCGTCCTTGCGGGCGGCCATGTACTGGCCGACGGTGACGAACTCGTGCAGCTTGTCCGGGGGCCCGGCCAGGGCCGCCTTGGCGGCGGCCTTGACCTCGTCGCCTCCGTCGTTGACGAGCTTGGAGGCGATGACTTCTTCGTCGGTCACGCGGGCGCCGTACTGGCCGACTTCGAGGAAGGTGGCCAGGGCCTTGCCGGTGCCGACCTTAAGGGCCGCCTTGGAGGCGTCCTTGACGCTGATCCCGCCGAAGTTGTTGACCTTGGAGACGGCGACTGCGAGGTCGGTCTCACCGACGACGTACTGGCCGCTGGTGTAGAAGTCGGCGACCTGCTCCGGGGTGCCCTTGAGTGCCTCGGTGGCGCCCTGGCGGATCGAGGGATGGGGGCTGCTCACGCTGAGCTGGAGGACCTTGTCACGACTCTCCTCCAGGGCCGCCTTCTTCCAGCCGCTGCGCAGGAACTCCAGCACGTCGGCGTCCGAACCGCCGAGCGCGGTGCTGGCGGCCTGCTGCTGCCAGGGGCCACGGAGCTTGAGGGCGTCCAGGGCGAGCTTGCGGCCCTTGGCCGCGGTGGCCGCGACGTCCACGTCCGCCTTGGCCGCCTCGGCGGCCAGGCTCTCGGCGGTGGCGTCGAGGGCGCGGGCGTCGCGGGCGACGGTCGCGGAGGCGGAGATCAGACGGTCGCTCTGGTCCTTCTCGGTACGGGCCTGCTCCAGGGCGGCCTCGCTGCGCGAGGCGAGATCCTCGGTCTCCACATCGAGGGCGACCTGGTGGACCTTCTTGGCCGTATCGAGGGCGGCGGTCGCGGTGTCGGCTGCGGCCTTCGCGGCGCCGGCCCACTTACGGGCGTCGGCGGCGGCATTCGCACTCTGACCGGCGTACTTCGCCGCGAGGTCGGCGGCGTCGGCGGCCTTCTCGGCATGTTCAGCAGCAGAGTTCGCAGCGTCACGGGCGTCGGACGCCTGCTGCGCCGAGCGGCGCGCCAGGGCGGTGGCGTTGTCCGCGGCACGGTTGGCGGCGCCTGCGTGACGGCGGGCCTCGGCCGCGGCGTTGCGGGCCTCGGCGGAGTGGACACCGGCTGCCTCGGCATGCCGGTTGGCCTCCTCGGCCGACTCGGCGGCGGCGTTCGCGTTCTCGCCGGCGCTGCGGGAGGCGGCCGCGGCGTCACCGGCGGCAGCTGAGGCCTTGCGGGCCTGCTCCGCGGCGGCGCCAGAGGCACGGGTCAAGACAGCCGCGTTGCGGGCGACGACCGCGGCCTGCTTGGCAGCCCCGGCCTTGCTCGCATCCCCGGCCGCGGCGATCGCCGCGTTGTAGGCGTCATTGGCCGCGTTCGCCGCCGCGGCGGCGGCGTTCGCGGTCTGCGCCGCGGCGAGCGCGGCGGTGCGGGCGGCCCGGTTGGCGGCGTTGGCCGCGCCGATGGCCTGCTGGGCGGCGGCGGCCGCGGCCCGCGCGGACGCGGCGGCCTGCTGGGCCTTGTAGGCGGCGCGGTTGGCGTCCTTGCGGGCATCCGCGGTCTCCCGGGCGGCCGTCGCGGCGGCTTCCTTGGCCAGGTTCGAGGCGGCGACCGCGCGGGCGGAGGCATCCTCGGCCTTCTTCGTGGCGGCCTCGGCCTGGACACCGGCCTGCTTGGCCTGCTCGGTCAACTGCGCAATCGTGGCATGTTCCTGGTCGCGGTCGCGGGCGACAAACTGCCCGACCTCCAGGAACTCGGTGATGTCGTCCGCGGTGCCCCTCAGCGCAACCTTCCCGGCGGCCTTCATGTTCGGACCACCGAAGTTGATCAGCTTGGAGACCTCGACCTCGTTGTCGGTCTCCTGCGCCTCGTACTGGCCGCTCTCCAGAAACTTCGCAACAGCCTCCGGGCCGGCCTTCAGCGCAGCCTTGCCCGCGTCCTTGACCCCATTGCCGCCGAAGTTGATGACGCGGGAGGCCTCGACCTCCCGGTCCTCCTCCAGCGGCTTCTGCCACCCGCTGCGCAGGTAGTCACTCAGCTCATCCGGGGTGCCCTTCAGCGCCTTCTTCGTCGCCTCGCGCACGGCCACGCCACCGGTGTTGAAGATCCGGCTGGCGTCAACGTAGTCGTCGTCGTGCTCGATCGTGGGCGCCTCGTCGAGGAACTTCCGGATGTCCTCGTCGTTGCCGACAAGCGCCTGTTCAGCTGCTTCCTTGATTCCCGCCCCGCCGTCCTCCCAGGCGGATACGACCACGACCCGGTCAGAGACGAGGAAGCCTTCGGGATCCTCCTGAGCGGAGGCGGGCGTGGCTCCCAGCAGCCCCGCCGCCAGCGCCACGGGCAGCACAACACTGCTGATCCCCCGGCGTGTTCTTCCCGCCACGCGGGATGACGTTCCGGAATTCGATCTTCCGGAAAGGAATGTTCGCCGTTTCATCCGGCAGGCTCCCCCTCGTTCGCATTTCAACTTCACGTGTGCACAGGTCAACCCCCACCCCGGGCGCACCTGTTGGTGCGACAGTCGCCGGCCAAGAGGATCAGCGACGGGCGCGGTCACCGCCAGCCGTGAGAACCCAAGCCCCCTGGCACTCCACAACGCCCCCCAGGGGGTGGGATATGCACACGCAACACCCTACATGTGTTCTACTTTCGAGTAACTTGTGTTCGCATCTTCACACTTGCTCCATCGAGCCTCAGGGGGAAACCGTGGCCATATCTCGTGCCCGCACAGCACTCTTCACCGGTCTGATCGGCGCGATCACTGCTGTCGCCGGGATCACAACGTTCGGCGTCGCAAATGCCTCCCCGCAGGCCGCAGAACCGGCCTCCGCCTCCGAGATGCCCTCCGCGGTGGAGGACTTCTCCTACCCCGGCGCCGCTCAGATCCAGAAGGACCAGCAGATCGTCCTCAAGCGGGGCGACGGCCACATCACCCTCGTGCCCTGCGAGGGCACCACCGACATCACGGTCAAGTCCCGCACCGGCCAGAAGACCTACTGCTTCGACGTCAGCGCCAAGCAGGGATACCTCACCCTCGAGCTGCCCGACGCCTTCGGCATCTGGACCGAGGCCTACCCGGTGAAGGCGACCATCACCGCCGATGGCAAGGAGACCGTGGTCAACGCCGCGGCCAACGACTACAAGCCCATCGGAGAGACCGGGAACACCGGGCAGCGCTCCGTCCTCGTCGAGCTCCGCGTCACCGGCTGACCCGACGGCAGACAATCCCCCGGCCCGGCGGCAGGCCCCAGTCTGCGGCCGTCGGAACCTCGTTGTGTAAGGAAACAATCCGTGTCTGCAACACGCCCCCGCGCTGCCGCTGTTGCGAGCGCCCTGACAGCCGTGGCCGCCGCCGCCATGCTCGGCCCCTCTCCCGCTCACGCAGCTACTGGTCCAGCCACCGCCAACGGCTACACGTTCACCGCCAAGTTGGAGATTGGTGACGGTGACACCAAGCGCGCCTGCACCGGAGCACTCGTCGAACCCCAGTGGATACTTACCGCCGCCTCGTGCTTCACCAGCGGCAACGCTGAGCTGGCGCCCGGAAAGCCACAGTGGAAGACGGTCGCTACCATCGGCCGCGCTGATCTGTCCGCCACGGATGGGCATGTCAGCGAGATCGTCGACCTGGTGCCCCGTGAGGGCCGCGATCTGGTCATGGCTCGCCTGGCCCAGCCTGCCAAGGGCATCGCCCCGGTGACCACGGCCGCGTCTCCCGTCGCCGCAGGGGACACCCTCACCGTCGCCGGTTACGGCCGTACGAAAACCGAGTGGGTGCCCAACACGCTGCACACCGCCGCGTTCACCGTCAACGCAGCCAAAGAAGCCGGCCTGGACATTGCCGGGAAGACAGCGACCGACGCGATCTGCAAGGGCGACACCGGAGCCCCCCTGCTGCGCGACAACAACGGCAAGCCGGAACTTGTCGCCGTCGCCGGCCGGTCCTGGCAGGGCGGATGCTTCGGCGAGACCGAGACCCGTACCGACGCCGTCGCCGCAAGGGCCGACAACATCAAGCTCGGGACCCGCCTGACGCCCGGCCAAGACCTGCTGCCCGGCGACACCCTGGCCTCGGCATCAGCCCGGCTGACCATGCGCAGCGACGGCAACCTCGTCATCACTTCCACCGCAGGCAAGACCCTGTGGTCCACCGGCACCGCTGAGGCCGGGTCCTTCGCTCGGCTGCAAAGCAGCGGGAACCTGGTCGTGCGCAACGCCGCCGACACCACCACCCTTTGGGAGTCCAAGACCACTGCCCCAGGCGGGCAGGCCATCCTGCAGGACCGCGGCAACCTGGTCATCCACAACACGAAGAACGAAACGCAGTGGTCCAGCGGCACCGCCATCCGCCACGACTACAACGGCGACGGCCGCAGCGACATCGGCGCCTGGTACGACTTCGCCGCAGGCAGCGACGCCACCTACACCTTCTTCGGCACCGCCGACAGCACCACCAACAGCACCAGCGACGGCGCGCTGAGCGCACCGCTCAAGTCCTTCACCGCGGCCGCCGGTGCCTGGGAAGCCAAGTCCATGAAGTTCATCACCGGTGACTTCAACGGTGACGGCCGCGGTGACATGGCCGCCGCCCACGGCTACAGCGACACCAGCGTCAAGATCTGGGTGGCGCTCGGCAAGCCCGACGGCGGCTTCGACACCCCCTATGCCGCTTGGAGCGCCCCGGCCGGCAGCTTCCACATCAGCTACATGACGCCGCAGGCCGGTGACTTCAACGGCGACGGCCGCGACGACATGGCTGTCTGGTACGCCTACCCCGACGGCACCACCAAGCTGTGGACCTTCACCGCGACCGACAAGGGCACCTTCAACGCCCCCTTCGCCTCCTGGTCCGCGCCGAAGGGCACCTGGTTGCGCGAGCGCACCAAGTTCATCACCGGTGACTTCGACGCGGACGGCCGTGACGAGATCGGTGTCTTCTACGGCCAGGGCGCCAACGCGGTGAAGACCTATGTCTTCACCACCGAGCCCAACGGCGGCTTCTCCACCCCTGCGGTGTGGTGGGAAAGCGACTCCCTCGACTGGAACCGCGCCCAACCGCACTCCGGCGACTTCAACGGCGACAGCCACGACGACGCACTGCTCTGGTACGACTACGCCGACGGCAGCGACAAGACCTCCACCATCCTGTTCGAGAAGATCGACGGCAAGGACCGGTTCGGCTCCGCCAAGGTCACCCTCAACAGCGCGCCCGGAAACCTCGACGTCAAGCGCCTGCAGATCGTCACCGGCGACTACAACGGCGACGGCCGCGACGACCTCGCCATGATGAACCACCAGGCCGACGGCGGCGTGAAGATGTGGACCTGGACGGCGAAGCCCGACGCCATGTTCAACGGCGGCCACGTCGGCTGGACCGCCACCGCCAACAGCTGGGCCTACACCTCCACCACCCTCTTCAACAGCTACAGCTGAGGCACACAGCACGCCCCTGCTTGTGCCCCGGCAGCCACAAAGCTGCCGGGGCACCGCCATAGCCCGCCGGCCTGACAACCCAGCAGGCATGCCGTCCCGCCGGCAGTGGCCGGTTGCCGACACCACAACTTGGGTCGATCCATGCCATGACCAGCCTCCCCGCCAAGAGCCAGTGCTCGTCATGGTGGTCGTAGCTGCGCGGAGAGGTAGAACACAGCTTTGCCGAACTCAATTCGCCCCCGAGCCCATCCCCTTGAGGTCCGGTCCGCCTGTCCCTGGGCGCCCGGGATGAGAACAACGGCGGATCCGCCCTGCTCGATCAGCTCCGGCGGCAGCCGAATGACCTGCGCCCCGCCGCTCCACGGGGGGGGAGAAGCAGCAGGGCGCAGGAGTCAGGAGAGTTCGGGCAGGGAGCTCAGAGGTGCGTCGGGGCGAACATGCGGAGGACTGCCGGGAGTACGACCACCGACGGGCCGGGCTCCGCGAAGGACTTGGCCAGGTCCTCGCTCAGCGACTCCGGAGTCGTACGGACCGCCGGGACCCCGAAGGACTCCGCCAGTGCCACGAAGTCCGGGCGGGACAGCTCCGTCGCCGTCGCCTCGCCGAACGCGTCCTCCATGTACTCGCGCAGGATGCCGTAGCCGCCGTCGTCCACGATCAGCCAGGTGACCGGAAGGTCGTACTGGCGAGCCGTCGCCAGCTCCGCGATCGAGTACATCGCGCCGCCGTCGCCGGAGACCGCGAGGACCGGACGAGTACGGTCCGCCGCCGCCGCGCCCAGCGCCGCCGGGAAGCCGTAGCCGAGGCCGCCCGCGCCCTGGGCCGAGTGCATGGTGTTCGGGTGGCGGGCGTCGAAGGCCGACCAGGCCCAGTAGGCCAGGATCGTCATGTCCCAGAAGCTCGGGGACGTGTCCGGCAGGGCCTCGCGGACGGAAGCCAGCACCTGCTGTTCCAAGGTGAGGTCCTGGGCCGCTATGCGGGCCCGGACCTGGGTCAGGACCGTGCTTACGGACTCGGCCGCGGCCGGATCCTCGCGCTCCTCCACCGTCTCCAGCAGCGCCGACAGCGCGAGGCGCGCGTCCGCGTGGATGCCGAGGCCCGCGTGGTTGGACTCCAGCTTGCCGGCGTCCGCCTCGATCTGGATGACCCGGCCGCGCGGTGCGAACGTGTGGTAGTTCGAGGACAGTTCACCGAGGCCGGAGCCGACCACGAGCACGACGTCCGCGGATTCGAGGAAGTCCGTGGTGTGGCGGTCCTCCAGCCAGGACTGGAGCGAGAGCGGGTGCTCCCAGGGGAAGGCGCCCTTGCCGCCGAAGGTGGTGACGACCGGCGCGTCGATCTTCTCCGCGAGGGCGAGCAGCTTGCCGCAGGCGTCGGAGCGGACGACTCCGCCGCCCGCGATGATCGCCGGACGGGATGCGGTGGACAGCAAGTGCGCCGCCACAGCAGTCAGTTCGGGGCGCGGCACGACCTCCTGCGGCGTGGCGTCCATGGCCGTGACGACCGGCAGGGTCGTCTCGGCCAGCAGCACGTCCTGCGGGATCTCGACCCAGACCGGGCCGTGCGGGGCGGTCAGCGCCGACTGCCAGGCCGCGGCGATCGCGGACGGTATCTGCGAGGCCGTACGGACGGTGTGCACGGACTTCACGATGTCCCGGAACGACGCCTGCTGGTCGCGCAGTTCATGCAGATAGCCGTGGCGGCCGCCGCCGAGACCGGGCGTCGGGACCTGGCTGCCGATGGCGAGCACCGGCGCCGAGGCCGCGGCCGCCTCCTGGAGCGCGGCCAGGGACATCAGCGCGCCGGGGCCGGTCGAGAGCAGCAGCGGGGCCACCTCGCCGGTGATCCGGCCGTACGCGTCGGCGGCGAAGCCCGCGTTGTTCTCGACGCGCAGCCCGACGTACTCCAGCTGCGAGCGGCGCAGCGCGTCGAACATGCCGAGCGCATGCTGGCCCGGCAGGCCGAAGATCGTGGTCGCGCCCAGGCCCTGCAGGGATTCGACAACGAGGTCGCCGCCGTTGCGGCCGGGCGGCGGGTTCAGCGCGGCCGCGGTCTGAGCCTCGGTGGGGCGCAGTACCAGGTCGTGATCGTGCGTCACTTGGCGCGTCCTTCGGCGATCTGGCGGGACATGATCGTGGTCAGCTCGTACGCCGTGTGGGAAGCGGCGACGGAGGTGATCTCGGCGTGATCGTACGCGGGCGCGACCTCGACGACGTCGGCCGAGACAAGGTTGCAGGAGGCCAGACCGCGCAGAATCTCCAGCAGTTCGCGGGAGGTCATGCCGCCGGCTTCGGGCGTGCCGGTGCCGGGCGCGTGCGCCGGGTCGAGGCAGTCGATGTCGATGGAGATGTACAGCGGCCGGTCGCCGATGCGCTGGCGCAGCTGGTCGGCGACCTCGTCGGCGCCCCGCCGGTAGACATCGGCCGACGTCACGATGCCGAAGCCCATCTTGGCGTCGTCGTCCAGGTCCTGCTTGCCGTACAGCGGACCGCGCGTGCCGACGTGCGAGAGCGCCTCGGTGTCGAGGATGCCCTCCTCGACGGCCCGGCGGAACGGCGTGCCGTGCGTGTACTCGGCGCCGAAGTACGTGTCCCAGGTGTCCAGGTGCGCGTCGAAGTGCAGCAGCGCGACCGGGCCGTGCTTCTTGGCCACCGAGCGCAGCAGCGGCAGCGCGATGGTGTGGTCGCCGCCGAGCGTCATCATCCGCGCGCCGGTGCCCAGCAGGTCGTCGGCCGCGGCCTCGATCGTCTCGACGGCCTCGTTGATGTTGAACGGGTTCGCGGCGATGTCACCCGCGTCCGCGACCTGCGCGAGTGCGAAGGGCGAGGCGTCCTGCGCCGGGTTGTACGGGCGCAGGAGCCTCGACGCCTCGCGGATGGCGTTGCCGCCGAAGCGTGCTCCGGGACGGTAGGAGACCCCGGAGTCGAAGGGAACGCCGACCACGGCGACATCGGCGCGGCCGACCTCGTCGAGCCGGGGCAGCCGGGCGAACGTCGCGGGTCCGGCGTACCGCGGAATACGGGACGAGTCGATCGGGCCGCGCGGCTGTTCGTTGCTGCTCATGAGATTTCCTACTTTCCTACGCTTCGTTGCGATTTACGACTTTAGCTGGCTACGGTCACGGGCTCGGCCGGGGCCTCTTCCTCGGCGCCGCGGCCCGCCAGGCGCTCGCGCCAGTTCGCCAGGGTTACCGCGTCCGTCGGCCTGGTCGCCAGGGAGACGATCACGTACGCCGCCAGCGACAGCAGCAGGCCGTAGTAGACGGGCTGGTTGGCGAGGATTCCGTACGTGGCCATCAGGCCGATGACCGAGAGACCGCCGACGGTGACCGAGGCCAGCGCGCCGTACACGGTGCCGCGCTTCCACAGCAGGCCGCCCAGGATCGGCACCAGCAGACCGCCGACGAGCAGGTTGTACGCGACCGTCAGCGCCTCGATGACGTTGTTGAGGGCGATGGCGATACAGATGACCGCAATGCCCATGATCAGGATGAAGGCGCGGTTGCCCTTCACCTCGTCGTGGTCGTCGCCGTTCCGGGACGTCAGGCCCCGCACTCGCGACCAGATGTCGTTGTTGGCGACGGTGGCGCAGGCGATGAGCGCTCCGGAGGACGTCGACATGACGGCGGCGAGGGCCGCGGCCAGTACCAGTCCGCGTACGCCCATGGGCAGTTCGTCCTTGACGATGGTCGCGAAGGCGTCGTCGGCGTTGGGCAGTTTCGGGTAGAGGACCTTGGCGGCGGTTCCGATGACGGCGCCGGCCAGGGCGTAGACGAGGCAGTACGTACCGGCGACCGTGCCGCCGTACCGCGCGACCTTGTCACTGCGCGCCGTGAACACCCGCTGCCAGATGTCCTGGCCGATCAGCATGCCGAAGGTGTAGATCAGGACGTAGGTGAAGATCGTCTCGCCGCCGATGCCCAGCGGGTCGAAGTACTCGGTGGGAAGCTTCGCCTTCATCTCGCTGAAGCCGCCGGCCTTGACGACCGCGATGGGCAGCAGGAGCAGGAGCACACCGACCGTCTTCACGACGAACTGCACCATGTCCGTGAGGGTGATCGACCACATGCCGCCGAGCGTCGAGTATGCGACGACGATCGCGCCGCCGAGGATGATCGAGGCGGTGCGATTGAGGTCGAAGAGGACGTCGAAGATGGTGGCGTACGCGATCGTGGAGGTGACCGCGAGCATCAGCGTGTACGCCCACATCACGATGCCGGAGATGAGACCGGCCTTGCCGCCGTAGCGCAGGTCGAGCATCTCGGAGACGGTGTAGACCTTCAGTCGGGCGATGCGCGCGGAGAAGAACACCGAGAGGGCGAGGAGGCCGAGGCCGATGGTGAAGACCATCCAGGCGCCGGAGAGGCCGAACTTGTAGCCGAGGCCGACGCCGCCGATGGTGGAGGCGCCGCCGAGGACGATGGCCGCCATGGTGCCGGAGTACATCGAGGGGCCGAGCCGGCGGCCCGCGACCAGGAACTCGCTCTTGGACTTGGCGCGGCGCATGCCCCACCAGCCCATGCCGAGCATGCCGGCCAGATAGACAACGATTACTGCGTAGTCGACAGCCATCGGCTTTCCTTCCGTCTCGTCCCCCGGGGTCCTCAGGTCTTGTGCGAGACGACGCTAGGTGGCTGGAAAGCAACGCTGAAGTGTACGTTTTATCCATTCTCAACACCGCTGATGGATGGACCGTCCATGCCGGAAACTGCAGCAGCCCCACCAACCCCAGGTATCCCTCTCGCCGCGCTGCTCGCCCGCGAGGATCTCGGCCTGCGCCAGATCGCCGGGCCGATGGAGGCGGGCACGGTGCTGCACTGGGTGCACACCTCGGAGATGGAGGACCCCTATCCGTATCTGCTCGGCGGCGAGCTGCTGATGAGCGCCGGGGTGCTGCTGAAGGACCCCGACAGGTATGTGTCGCGCATTGTGCAGGCGGGCGCGGCAGCACTCGGCTTCGGCGTCGCGCCGGTGTACGACACGGTGCCGGACGCGCTGATCGAGGCGTGCGACCGGCACGGACTGCCGCTGCTGGAGGTCCCACCGAAGACGCCGTTCACGGCGGTGGCCCGCGCGGTGTGGCGGCTGATGGCCGAGGCCCGCCACCGGGAGCTGCGCCGGGTGACCCAGGCCCAGCAGGGACTCGCCACGGCGGCGGCCCGCCCGGACCCGGTCCCGGCGGTCCTCCACCAGCTGGCGGCCCGCCTGGGCGGCCAGGCGGTGCTGCTCGACGCCTCGGGCACGGAGCTGTCGGCCGCGGGGGGCACTCCGGGCCCGGAGGCGTGGGCGGCGCTGAAGCGGCTGGCGCAGGTGGTGAGCCCGCAGGGAGCGAACCCGCAGGCGGTGAATCCGCAGGTGAACCCGTCGTCGGCGGGCACGGAGGAAGTCCCCCACCCCGCCCCTGCCCGAACCGAGGGGGCGCCCCCCGACCCCACCGCGCCCACCGCGCCCACCGCGCCCGCTTCGCGGCGAGGCCCGGCAGACGGCGGGCCGCCCGCCGGGGAAACCAGCCGGCCCGCGCCCGCGTCCGCCAGTGACGCCGTCGGCGGGACCCATCTCGCCGCCTACGCCCTCGGCGGCAGCCAAGGGCTCGTCCTCGGCCTCGCCACTCCCCACCGTGAGCCCGGTGACCACACCGTCGCCGGTGTCGCCGTCGTGCTGCTCTCGCTGCTGACCGCGCCCCACCAGGGCGCCGACAGCACCGGGCGCAGTACCGCTCTCGTACGGCTGCTGCTCGGCGCGCGGCCCGCTGAGACCGCCCCGTTGCTGGGGGCCGACCGGTGGATCGTCGTGCACGCGCGCGGTGAGCGCGGCACGCCCTTCGCCGCGTCCGCGCTCGGCGCCGGGCTCGGCAGCGCGCTCGTCGACCCGGCCGAGGACGGCACCGTACGGATCCTGCTCCCGGCCGACCGCGAGGTGACCCCGCAGCCCGGCTGGGTCCTCGGCGTGAGCGCCCCCGTCCGCCCCGAGGAGCTCGGCGCCGCCGACACCCAGGCGGCCAGGGCCGTCCACCGCGCCGCTGCCACCCGCACCGATGTGGTCACGCACCGCGGCACCTCCCTGGCCGCACTGCTCTCGCCCGACGAGGCGGCCGCCCACGCCCGGATGCGTCTCGCCCCGCTCGTCGACTCCCCCGCCCTGGTCGAGACCCTGCGCAGCTGGCTCTCCCTGCACGGCAGTTGGGACCGTACGGCCGCGGCGTTGGAGGTCCACCGCAACACCGTCCGCCAGCGCATCGCCCGCTGCGCGACGCTGCTGGACGAGGACCTCGACGACGCCGACGTACGGATGGAGCTCTGGTTCGCCCTGCGCTCCCTGTGAGCCGGAACCGAGCCGGAACCGAGCCGGAACCGAGCCGGAACCGAGCCGGAACCGAGCCGAGACTGTGACGCGTACGACCGATCCCCACCCTGGACAGCCCCGGTGACCGACCGGTAACTTCAGTCTGAGCAAGCGCTTAGTCCATCATTTGATCAATCACGATGGCGGTGAACCACCTCCGCGAGAGCGGCGGCGGTCAGCCGCAAAGGGAAGGGGGCGTCCCGTGCGCCGTACCGTTTTCAACGAGGACCACGAGGCGTTCCGCGAGACCATCCGCGCCTTCATCGAGGCCGAGGTCGTGCCCGTCTACGACGAGTGGTTCGCCGCCGGCCAGGCGCCCCGCGACTTCTACTACAAGCTCGGTGAGCTGGGCGTCTTCGGCATCCGGGTCGACGAGGAGTTCGGCGGCGCCGGCATCGAGTCGCACAAGTACGAGGCCGTGATGTACGAGGAGACGGCCCGCGCGGGCGTCAACTTCGGCGGCTCCGGCGTGCATGTGCTGCTCGCCCTGCCGTACATCCAGATGCTGGCCACCGACGAGCAGAAGAAGCGCTACCTGGAGAAGTTCGTCACCGGCGAGGAGATGTGGGCGCTGGCGATGACCGAGCCGGGCACCGGTTCCGACGTCGCGGGCATGAAGACCACCGCCAAGCTCTCGGAGGACGGCACGCACTACGTCCTCAACGGCGCCAAGACCTTCATCACCGGTGGTGTGCACGCCGACCGCGTGATCGTGTGTGCCCGCACCTCCGCCCCGCGCGAGGACGACCGCCGCTTCGGCATCTCCCTGTTCGCGGTGGACACCAAGTCGGCGGGCTACTCCGTCGGCCGCAAGCTGGACAAGCTCGGCCTGAAGACCTCCGACACCGCCGAGCTTGCCTTCGTCGACGTCAAGGTCCCGGCCGAGGACCTGCTCGGCGAGGAGAACAAGGGCTTCTACTACCTCGGCGCGAACCTTCCCTCCGAGCGCTGGGGGATCGCGTTCGGCGCGTACGCGCAGGCCAAGGCCGCCGTCCGGTTCGCCCAGCAGTACGTGCAGGACCGCACGGTCTTCGGCAAGCCGGTCGCGCACTTCCAGAACACCAAGTTCGAGCTGGCCGCCTGCCAGGCCGAGGTGGACGCCGCCGAGGCCGTGGCCGACCGCGCGCTGGAGGCTCTGGACACGGGCGAACTCACGCCCGCCGAAGCCGCGTCCGCGAAGCTGTTCTGCACCGAGGTCGCCCACCGCGTCATCGACAAGTGCCTCCAGCTGCACGGCGGCTACGGCTACATGAACGAGTACCCGATCGCTCGTCTCTACGCCGACAACCGCGTCAACCGCATCTATGGCGGCACCAGCGAGGTCATGAAGTCGATCATCGCCAAGTCCATGGGCCTGTAAGGACAGTTACCTTCCTCCCATGAGCCCAGCACTTGACGACCTGCTCGATCTGCTCGACCTGGAGCAGATCGAGCAGGACATCTTCCGGGGCCGGTCCCGCTCCGCCCTCGTACCGCGCGTCTTCGGCGGACAGGTCGCGGCCCAGGCGCTCGTCGCCGCGGGCCGCACCGTCCCCGAGGACCGCACGGCGCACTCCCTGCACGCGTACTTCCTGCGCATGGGCGACCCGGGCGCGCCGATCGTCTACACGGTCGACCGCATCCGCGACGGCCGCTCCTTCACCACGCGCCGGGTCGTCGCCGTCCAGCACGGGCAGCCGATCTTCCACCTCTCCGCGTCCTTCCAGACGTACGAGGAGGGACTTGAGCACCAGGCGGCGATGCCGTCCGCGCCCGCACCGGAGACCCTGCCGACGGCGGCCGAGATCCTGCCGCGGTACGCGGGCGACTTCGTCGACCCCGGCACCGTGGAGCGGCTGCTCGAGGCACGGGCCGCGGTCGATCTGCGCTATGTCGACGCTCCGCCGTACGGCAGCGTGGGCGAACCGCGCGAGCCGCGCTCGCAGGTGTGGTTCCGGGCGAACGGCAAGCTGGCGGACGACCCGCTGCTGCATGTCTGCCTCGCCACCTATGTCTCCGACATGACGCTGCTCGACTCGGTGCTCCTGGCGCACGGTCGCGGCGGCTGGGCGGTCGGCGACGTGGTCGGCGCCTCGCTGGACCACGCGATGTGGTTCCACCGGCCCTTCAGGGCCGACGAGTGGCTGCTGTACGACCAGGAGTCACCGTCGGCGTCCGGCGGCCGGGGTCTCGGCCAGGCGCGGATCTACACCCAGGACGGGCGGCTTGCCATCTCCGTCATCCAGGAAGGCGTCGTTCGCGTACCCCACTGATCGGACATACGGTCCGGTACATGAGCGAACAGCCTGCGAGCACCGGCGAACAGTCTGCGAGCACGAGCGATGAGCCTGCGGGCACGAGCGATGAGCCTGCGGGCACAGGGGAGAGCACCTTCACGGTGATCTTCACGGCGGTGGCGAATCTCGGCATCGCCGTGGCCAAGGCCGTCGCCGGCACGATCAGCGGCTCCAGCGCCATGCTCTCCGAGGCCGCGCACTCGGTGGCCGACACGGTCACCGAGCTGCTGCTGCTCACCGCCCTCAAGCGGAGTGCGAAGCCGGCCGACGAGGACCATCCGCGCGGCTACGGCCCCGAGCGCTACGTCTGGGCGCTGCTCGCCTCCGTCGCGACGTTCGTCGGCGGTGCGGTGTTCTCCGTCTACGACGGCATCCACACGCTCACCCACAGCGCCGAACCGGGCGATCCACTCGTCTCGTACATCGTGCTCGGCGTCGCCTTCCTGCTGGCGGGCCATTCGCTGCGTACGGGCATCCGGCAGTTCCGCGCCGAGGCCGCACGGCCGGCGGCGCCGGTCGGCCGCTCTCTGCGGCTGACCCCCGACACCACGGTCAAGACGGTCGTCCTGGAGGACACCGCGGCGCTCGCCGGTCTGCTGCTCGCGGCCGGCGGACTGCTCGGCGGGCAGCTGACGGGCTCCGGCGTCTGGGACGGTGTCGCGTCGGTCCTGATCGGCGTGCTGCTGGTCTACGTGGCCTGGGTGCTGGGACGCGGCAACGCCCAGCTGCTGATCGGCCGCCCGCTCCCCGAGCCGATGCGCGAAGCCGTACGGGAGGAGATCCTCACCGTCCCGCACATCGTGGACGTACTGGAGCTGACCACGCTCGTCCAGGGCCCGGCCGAGATCCTGATCGCCGCGAAGGTCGACTTCCGGGACGCCTCGAGCGCCCGGCAGATCGAGTGGGCGTGCGAGGAGGCGGAGGAGCAGCTGCGGGAGCGCTTCCCCGCGATCCGGCGCGTGTATCTGGATCCGACACCGGGCCTCGGTCAGGAGAGGCCGGCCGCGTCCAGCAGGTAGGCGGTCATCGGGTCGTAGAAACGCGGATCGGTGACATGGTCGTCGAGCGGGACGGTCACCTGGAGGGTGCCTTCCGCCTCGCCGATGAACAGTGCCGGGTCGTTGCAGTCCGCGTATCCGACGGAGTCGAGACCGCGCTGCCCCGCGCACCCGGCCCAGCCGTGGTCGGCGACCACCAGATCGGGCAGCTCGCGGCCCTCGCGCTCGAGCCCGTCGAGGATCGCGGCCATGGGCGCCGGTGAGTGCGTGTGCCACAGGGTCGCGCCGCGCTCCAGCATCGCGACGTCCGCGAACTGGAAGACCATGCCCTCGTCGGCCGTCAGCCCGCCCGGAATCCGTACGATCTCGCAGCCGGCGGCCCGCAGCGCGTCGGCGGTCTGTCGGTGCACATCCAGCAGCCCACCCGGGTGACCGGTCGCGAAGAGCACCCGCTGCCGGCCGGCGACGGCCTTGCGCAGCCGGGCCGCCATCCGCTCCAGGGCGTCGACGGTGAGCTCCGGGTCGATGGTGTCCTGGCCCTGCCGGTGCCCGGGATCGTCGCTGACGCCGCACCGCTCGGCCATCACGGCCAGCACGTCCTGCTCGTCGGTCCAGCGGTCGCCGAGCTCAAGGCCGAGCCAGTAGTGCCGGTCGCCGTTGGCGAGCTTGCGGTAGTGGGAGAGGTTGTTGTCGCGGGGGGTGGCAACGTCTCCGGCGATACGTGAGCGGACGAGGTGGTCGACAAGGGCGGCGCGGCTGGGTATCGGCATGAGCACCATTGTGCCGTCAGGTACGTGCAGCGTGCCGGGCATCCCGAACGCTGGACGCACCCGGCCGATGACCTGCGGCGGCCGCGCCCGGCGCGGGCCTTCAGCCCGTCAGCGACGCGAAGGCCCCGTGCGCCAGGCGCCGCAGCAGTGTCTCCGTCGCCGCCCGGCCGGGCAGGCCGCTGCCGTACGAGCCGAGGTGCGGCGTCGAGTTGAGCAGGCCGAACACCGCGTGGACCGCCGCCCGCGCCTCCGCCTCGGGGACTTCCGGATGCAGTTCCCGTACCGCGGCGACCCACAACTCGACGTACTGCCGCTGCAGCTGCCGCACCAGCTTGCGGTCGCTGTCGCGCAGCCGGTCCAGCTCACGGTCGTGAAGGGTGATCAGCGGTCGGTCGTCGAGAGCGAAGTCGATGTGCCCGTCGATGAGGGAGGCGAGCAGCACCTCGGGGTCGGCATCGGCCTCCTCCACCCGTAGCCGGCCGCCGCTCAGCAGCCGTTCGCTGATGCCCACCAGCAGTTCGGCGAGCATGGCGTCCTTGCCCGCGAAGTGGCGGTACAGCCCGGGTCCGCTGATGCCGACAGCCGCCCCTATCTCGTCTACGCCGACGCCGTGGAAGCCACGCTCGGCGAAGAGGCGGGCGGCCTCCTTGAGGATCTGCTCGCGGCGCTTCGGCGCATCCGTCCTGGTGGTCATGGCATTGATTCTAGACAAGCCTGTTAGCGCTCGTTAACCTGGAGGAAACGCGTTAACGCTCATTAACTGATCCTCGTACGGAAGCGACAACGGAGTCGTACGGGCAAGGGGGCTCAAGACGATGCAGCAGGCACCCGTGCTGGCGAGCGCGGCAGATCCCGCCTCGGCGGCCTGGCAGGCCAACGAGGCGGCGCACCAGGACCTCGCCGACGGCCTGCGCGGCCGACTGGCGGCGGCTCGCCTCGGCGGCGGCGAGAAGGCCCGCGCCCGGCACACGGCGCGCGGGAAGCTGCTGCCGCGCGACCGCGTGGACACCCTCCTCGACCCGGGCTCCCCCTTCCTGGAGCTCGCCCCGCTCGCGGCGGAGGGGATGTACGACGGCCAGGCCCCGGCCGCCGGAGTGATCGCCGGGATCGGGCGGGTCAGCGGCCGCGAGGTGGTCGTCGTCGCCAACGACGCCACGGTCAAGGGCGGCACGTACTACCCGATGACGGTGAAGAAGCACCTCCGCGCCCAGGAAGTGGCTCTGGAGAACCGTCTGCCCTGTGTGTATCTGGTGGACTCGGGCGGCGCCTTCCTGCCCATGCAGGACGAGGTCTTCCCCGACCGCGAGCACTTCGGGCGCATCTTCTACAACCAGGCGCGGATGTCCGGCGCCGGCATCCCGCAGATCGCGGCGGTCCTCGGCTCCTGCACGGCCGGCGGGGCGTACGTCCCGGCGATGAGCGACGAAGCGGTCATCGTGCGGGGCCAGGGCACGATCTTCCTCGGCGGCCCGCCGCTGGTGAAGGCCGCGACCGGTGAGGTGGTCACGGCGGAGGAGCTGGGCGGCGGCGAGGTCCACTCCCGGATCTCCGGCGTCACCGACCATCTCGCGGAGGACGACGCGCACGCGCTGCGGATCGTACGGAACATCGTGGCGACGCTCCCCGAGCGCGGCCCGCTCCCCTGGTCGGTCGAGCCGGCCGAGGAGCCCAAGGTGGACCCCGCCGGGCTGTACGGCGCGGTGCCGGTCGACTCCCGCACCCCCTATGACGTACGCGAAGTGATCGCCCGGATCGTGGACGGCTCCCGGTTCGCGGAGTTCAAGTCGGAGTTCGGCACGACGCTGATCACCGGCTTCGCCCGGATCCACGGCCATCCGGTCGGCATCGTCGCCAACAACGGCATCCTGTTCTCCGAATCCGCCCAGAAGGGCGCGCACTTCATCGAGCTGTGCGACCAGCGCGGTATCCCGCTGCTCTTCCTGCAGAACATCTCGGGCTTCATGGTCGGCCGGGACTACGAGGCGGGCGGTATCGCCAAGCACGGCGCGAAGATGGTCACGGCCGTGGCCTGCACCCGGGTGCCGAAGCTGACGGTCGTCGTCGGCGGCTCGTACGGCGCGGGGAACTACTCGATGTGCGGCCGGGCGTATTCGCCGCGCTTTCTGTGGATGTGGCCGAACGCCAAGATTTCGGTGATGGGCGGCGAGCAGGCCGCTTCGGTGCTGGCGACGGTCAAGCGCGACCAGCTCGAAGGGCGCGGCGAGGTGTGGCCCGCCGCCGAGGAGGAGGCCTTCAAGGAGCCGATCCGCGCGCAGTACGAGCAGCAGGGCAACGCCTACTACGCCACGGCACGGCTGTGGGACGACGGCGTGATCGACCCGCTGGAGACCCGGCAGGTGCTGGGTCTGGCCCTGACCGCGTGTGCCAACGCCCCGCTGGGTGAGCCCGGCTTCGGCGTATTCCGGATGTGAGGACCTCCATGTTCAGCACTGTCCTGGTCGCCAACCGAGGCGAGATCGCGGTACGGGTCATCCGCACCCTGCGCGCGATGGGCATCCGATCGGTCGCCGTCTTCAGCGACGCGGACGCGGACGCACGGCATGTACGGGAGGCGGACACGGCGGTCCGTATCGGCCCGGCGCCCGCGGCCGAGAGCTATCTCTGCGTGGAGCGCCTTCTGGAGGCCGCGGCCCGGACCGGCGCCGAGGCGGTCCACCCGGGCTACGGCTTCCTCGCCGAGAACGCGGGCTTCGCGCAGGCCTGCGCCGACGCCGGCCTGGTCTTCATCGGCCCGCCCGCCTCGGCGATCTCGCTGATGGGCGACAAGATCCGCGCGAAGGAGACGGTGCAGGCGGCGGGCGTCCCGGTGGTGCCGGGCTCGTCCGGTTCGGGACTGACGGACGATCAACTGGCGGCTGCCGCCCGTGAGATCGGCATGCCGGTGCTGCTGAAGCCCTCGGCGGGCGGCGGCGGCAAGGGCATGCGGCTCACCCGGGTGGAATCGGCGCTGCTCGAGGAGATCGCGGCGGCCCGCCGTGAGGCCCGTGCCTCCTTCGGCGACGACACCCTCCTTGTGGAGCGGTGGATCGACCGGCCCCGGCACATCGAGATCCAGGTCCTGGGGGACGGCCACGGCCATGTGGTCCACCTCGGGGAGCGCGAGTGCTCGTTGCAGCGCCGCCACCAGAAGATCATCGAGGAGGCGCCGAGCATCCTGCTGGACGAGAAGACCCGCGCCGCGATGGGCGAGGCCGCGGTCCAGGCGGCCCGCTCGTGCGGCTACCGGGGCGCGGGCACGGTGGAGTTCATCGTCCCTGGCCATGACCCGTCCGCGTACTACTTCATGGAGATGAACACCCGCCTCCAGGTCGAGCACCCGGTGACGGAGCTCATCACCGGCCTGGACCTGGTCGAGTGGCAACTGCGGGTCGCGGCGGGCGAGCAACTGCCCTTCGCGCAGGAGGACATCAGCCTCACGGGCCATGCGGTCGAGGCCCGTGTCTGCGCCGAGGATCCCGCACGCGGCTTCCTGCCCTCGGGCGGCACGGTCCTCGCGCTGCACGAGCCGCAGGGCGACGGGGTGCGCACCGACTCGGGCCTGGCCGAGGGCACGGAGGTCGGCAGCCTGTACGACCCGATGCTGTCGAAGGTCATCGCGTACGGCCCCGACCGCCCGACCGCCCTGCGCAAACTGCGCGCGGCTCTCGCGGACACGGTCACCCTCGGCGTCCCGACGAACGCGGGCTTCCTGCGCCGTCTGCTGGCCCACGAGTCGGTGGTCTCCGGCGACCTGGACACGGGCCTGGTGGAGCGCGAGGCGGACGACCTGGTCCCGGAAGGTGTCCCGGACGAGGTGTACGCGGCGGCCGCGGCGGTACGACTGGCCGGGCTGAGCCCGCGGCGGGGTGCGGGCTGGGTGGACCCCTTCTCGGTGTCGAACGCCTGGCGCCTGGGCGGCACCCCCGCCTGGACGGTCCATGACTTCCGTATCCCTGGCCGCGACCCGGTGCATGTGCGCACGCGCACGGTGGGCGGAACCACGGAGATCGCGCTCGGCGAAGCCGCGGCGGCGGCCGGTGCGGAGCTGCCCGGCCGGGGGGCCGGCATCCGCCTTGTCGCGCTCGAGCCCGGCCGGGTGACGATCGAACTCGACGGCGTCACCCACACCTTCACCCACGCCCCCTCCCCGGAGGGGACCTGGCTGGGCCGGGACGGCGACAGCTGGCACGTCCTGGACCACGACCCGGTCGAGGCCTCCCTGAGCGGCGCCGCGCACGCCGGCGCCGACACCCTGGCCGCACCGATGCCGGGCACCGTGACCGTGGTGAAGGTCGCCGTCGGGGACGAGGTCGACGCGGGCCAGAGTCTGCTGGTCGTCGAGGCGATGAAGATGGAGCACGTCATCTCCGCCCCGCACGCCGGCACCGTGACCGAGCTGGACGTCACACCCGGCTCGACCGTCGCCATGGACCAGATCCTGGCGGTCGTCACCCCGAGGGAGGAAGCATGACCGACGGGCTGCCCATGGCCGTTCCCGTGCAGGATCTGCCGCCCCGCGTCCGTATCCACGAGGTCGGCGCCCGCGACGGGCTGCAGAACGAGAAAACGGTCGTTCCGACCGAGGTCAAGGCCGAGTTCATCCACCGGCTCGCCGACGCCGGTCTGACGACGATCGAGGCGACCAGCTTCGTCCACCCCAAGTGGGTGCCCCAACTCGCCGACGCCGAGCAGCTGTTCCCGCTGCTCGGCGACATCGAAGGCGTCGCGCTGCCCGTCCTCGTACCCAACGAACGCGGGCTCGAGAGGGCAACGGCCCTCGGAGCGCGCCGGATCGCCGTGTTCGGATCGGCGACCGAGACCTTCGCGCAGCGCAATCTCAACCGCACCGTCGGCGAGTCGCTCGCGATGTTCGAGCCGGTCGTCGCCAAGGCCCGCGCCGACAAGGTCCATGTCCGCGGCTATCTCTCCATGTGCTTCGGCGACCCGTGGGAGGGCCCGGTCCCGGTCCACCAGGTCGTCCGGGTCGCCAAGCAGCTGATGGACCTCGGCTGCGACGAACTGAGTCTCGGCGACACCATCGGCGTGGCCACGCCGGGCCATGTACAGAGCCTGCTCGCCGAGCTCAACGAGGAGGGTGTGCCCACCTCGGCGATCGGCGTGCACTTCCACGACACCTACGGGCAGGCCCTCTCCAACACCTTCGCCGCGCTCCAGCACGGTGTGACCACCGTGGACGCCTCCGCGGGTGGCCTCGGCGGCTGCCCGTACGCGAAGAGCGCGACCGGAAACCTCGCCACCGAAGACCTCGTGTGGATGCTCGACGGCCTCGGCATCGAATCCGGGGTCGACCTCGGCCGGCTCACCGCCACCAGCGCGTGGATGGCCGAACAGCTGGGCCGTCCAAGCCCCTCCCGCACCGTGCGTGCCCTCTCCCACAAGGAGTCGTAGCAATGTCGCTCGACCATCGCCTCACCCCTGAACACGAGGAACTGCGCCGCACCGTCGAGGCGTTCGCGCACGACGTCGTCGCACCGAAGATCGGCGACTTCTACGAGCGCCATGAGTTCCCGTACGAGATCGTCCGCGAGATGGGCCGGATGGGCCTGTTCGGCCTGCCCTTCCCCGAGGAGTACGGCGGCATGGGCGGCGACTATCTCGCCCTCGGCATCGCCCTCGAGGAGCTGGCGCGCGTCGACTCGTCCGTCGCGATCACGCTCGAGGCGGGCGTCTCGCTGGGCGCGATGCCGGTCTACCGCTTCGGCACGGAGGAGCAGAAGCAGGAGTGGCTGCCGCGGCTCTGCTCGGGCGAGCTGCTCGGCGCATTCGGGCTGACCGAGCCCGGCGCCGGCTCGGACGCGGGTGGCACAAGGACGACGGCCGTCCGGGACGGCGACGAGTGGGTCATCAACGGCTCCAAGTGCTTCATCACCAACTCCGGTACGGACATCACGGGCCTGGTGACCGTCACGGCGGTCACCGGCCGCACGCCCGACGGCAAGCCGCTGATCTCCTCGATCATCGTCCCGTCCGGCACTCCCGGCTTCACCGTCGCCGCGCCCTACTCCAAGGTCGGGTGGAACGCCTCGGACACCCGCGAACTGTCCTTCGACGACGTCCGGGTACCGCTCGCCAACCTGCTCGGCGAGGAGGGCCGCGGATACGCCCAGTTCCTGCGGATCCTCGACGAGGGCCGGATCGCCATCTCGGCGCTGGCGACCGGGCTCGCGCAGGGCTGTGTGGACGAGTCCGTGAAGTACGCCAAGGAGCGGCACGCCTTCGGACGGCCGATCGGCGCCAACCAGGCGATCCAGTTCAAGATCGCCGACATGGAAATGCGGGCGCATATGGCCCGGGTCGGCTGGCGGGACGCGGCCTCGCGTCTCGTCCAGGGTGAGCCGTTCAAGAAGGAGGCGGCGCTGGCGAAGCTGTACTCGTCGACCGTCGCCGTCGACAACGCCCGCGAGGCCACCCAGATCCATGGCGGCTACGGCTTCATGAACGAGTACCCGGTGGCCAGGATGTGGCGGGACTCCAAGATCCTGGAGATCGGCGAGGGCACGAGCGAGGTCCAGCGGATGCTGATCGCACGGGAGTTGGGCCTGTCCGGCTGACGCGCGCGTGAACGGGGGGCGGCCTGGAAAGGGTCGCCCCCCGTTCGCGTTCGGGCCGCTTTCGGACCGGCTGCGGGCAGGCTCCTCGGGGTCCGGTCTGCGCATCGGGCCTCGGTGTGCGCATCGCGGCAGACGCCCGCTGGACAGAAGCTAAGGTTAGGCTAACCTGCCTTTCGAACTGCCAGTGGCCGAACCGGCACGCACGAAAACGGACATCATCATGCCCAACGCCCGTCCTTCCCATCTCACCCGTCGCGGCGTGCTCGCCGCGGGCAGCGCCCTCGGGCTCGGCATCGCGCTCGCCGCCTGCGGCAAGAGCGACGACAAGGGCGGCTCGGGCAAGGCCGCCGAGAAGTCCGGCCCCTGGTCCTTCAAGGACGACCGCGGCACGAACGTCCGGTTGAAGACGACCCCGAGGAACATCGTCGCGTTCATCGGCACCGCCGCGGCCCTGTACGACTACGGCGTCGAGGTCAAGGGCGTCTTCGGCCCGACCAAGGGCAAGGACGGCAAGCCCGACGTCCAGGCCGGCGACCTCGACATCAACAAGGTCGAGATCATCGGCAAGGTATACGGCGAGTTCAACATCGAGCAGTACGCGGCCCTGAGCCCCGAGCTGCTGATCACCAATATGTGGGCCAAGGACGACCCGTGGTACGTCCCGCCGCAGTCCAAGGACAAGATCATGAAGCTGGCTCCCAGCGTTCTGCTGTGGGCGGCCGGGACCACGATGCAGAAGGCGCTGCAGCGCCACGCCGAGCTCGCCGAGTCCCTCGGCGGTGACGTCAAGGGCAAGCAGGCCGCTGCCGCCAAGGTCCGCTTCGAGAAGGCCGCGGCCCGGCTGCGCGCGGCCGCCAAGGCCAAGCCGGACATCAAGGTGCTCATCGGCTCCGCCAGCCAGGACCTCTTCTACGTCTCCGTGCCGAAGATGTCCGCCGACACCCTGTACTTCCAGGAGCTGGGCGTGAAGTTCGTCGAGCCGAAGGCGAACGCCCAGGGCTTCTTCGAGGAGCTCAGCTGGGAGAACGTCGGCAAGTACGGCGCCGACATCATCATCATGGACAACCGCACCTCGGCCCTGCAGCCCGCCGCACTCACCTCCAAGCCGACCTGGGCCGAGCTGCCCGCGGTCAAGGCCGAACAGGTCTTCCCGCGCGTCACCGAGCCCATCTACTCCTACGACAAGTGCGCGCCGATCCTCGAGGACCTGGCCAAGGCCATCGAGACCGCGAAGAAGGTCGCCTGACCATGACGACGACGGCCGAGCCCGCCCCGTTCCGCTTCTTCGACCTGCAGGTGATACGGACCCGGCAGCTCGGCCCGTCCATGGTCCGCGTCACCTTCGGCGGCGAGGACCTCAAGGACTTCGCCGCCGGAGGCCGCGACCAGTCCCTCTCGCTCTTCCTTCCGCAGCCGGACCAGGACGCGCCCGTGGTTCCCGTGGACGCCGGTGACAGCAGCGCCGTCTTCGCCGCCTGGCGGGCGCTGCCCGACGACGTACGGGCCGTGATGCGCTCGTACACGGTGCGGGAGCAGCGCCAACTCCCGGGCGAGGCGGGCGAGGTGGACATCGACTTCGCGATCCACGCCGCGACGTCGGCCGCTGACGGGGCGGGCGTCGGACCGGCCTGCCGCTGGGCCGGCCGGGCCGCACCCGGCCACCGCGTGATGGTGCTCGGCCCGGCCGTCGCCGACAACACCGCCGTACGCTGCCGCCCGCCCGTGGACACCGAGTGGGTGCTGATCTGGGCCGACGAGACGGCCCTGCCGGCCGCCGCGGCGATCCTCGAGTGGCTGCCGGCCGGCCTGAAGGCCCGGGTCTGGCTCGAGGTGCAGCACAGCGATGACCGCCAGGAGCTGAAGACCGCCGCGGACGCGCAGATCACCTGGCTGGTACGGGACGAGGGCGCGCCGTCCGCCCTGGAGGCGGTCAGCGCCGCCGAGTTGCCCGAGGGTGCGGCGTACGCCTGGATCGCGGGCGAGTCGGGCAGCGTGAAGGCGCTGCGCCGCCATCTCGTACGCGACCGTGAACTCGACCGCCGCCGCGTCACGTTCGTCGGCTACTGGAAGCGCGGCGTGAGCGAGGACGGCCTCCGCAAGGAGGCCGAGACCGAGTCCGCCGAGGTGTGAACAGCGGCGCAACAGGTGCGCCCCGCCGCGAGGGGGGCTCCGCCCCGGACCCCGTACGCCCTTCAGGGGGTCCCCCCACGCCCGCAGGGCGTAGGGGGAGTGTCCTCAATCGCCGGACGGGCTGATACTTCAGCCCCTCCGGCGTTTGAGGAGCGGGGCTTGGGGCGGAGCCCCAACAGGAGCCTCGCCGGCGATTGAGGCGCAGGGCCCAGGGGCGGAGCCCCGGGGGTCGGGCTCAGCCCGAAGGCCAGGGCACCTGCGGCGAGCGGTAGAAGTCGATCCCGAGCGCCGCCATCCTCGGCCCCTGCGCCGCCAGCCGCACCTTGTACGCCTCCCAGTCATGCGTGGACGCCGGCGACCACCCCAGCTCCGCAACCCCCGGCAGCCTCGGGAAGGCCATGAACTCGATGTGGTCGCTGGTGGAGATCGTCTCCGACCAGAGCGGCGCCTCGACACCCGCGACCGCGGATCCGGGCGCGCCCGGCAGATACGTCGCCGGGTCCCAGTCGTAGGAGCGCCGCACCTCCACAAAGCCGGCCCAGTCCAGGCCGAGCGGCGTGTCCTTGTTGTACTTCATATCGAGGTAGACCCGGTCGGCGGGCGACAGGACCAGCCCGGTGCCGTTCCGCGCCGCCCGCGCGACCTGCGCCTTCTCGGCGTCGCTCGTGTCGTCCAGGCCCCAGTACTGGGCGAGCGCTCCCTTCGCCGGTGCGGCGCCGGTCAGCTGATGCCAGCCGACCACGGTCTTCCCGTACTTGGCGACGATCGGCTGCACCTTGTCCATGAACGCCACATAGTCGGCATGGCTGGTGGAGTGGGCCTCGTCGCCGCCGATGTGGAGGTATCTGCCGGGGGTGAGCGCGGCCAGCTCACGTACCACGTCGTCCAAGAAGTCGTACGTCACGGGCTTGGGCACGCACAGCGAGCTGAAGCCGACGTCGGTGCCGGTGTAGAGGGGCGGCGCGATGCCGGAGCAGCTCAGCTCGGCGTACGAGGCGAGCGCCGCGTTGGTGTGTCCCGGCATGTCGATCTCGGGGACGACCTCCAGATAGCGCGAGGCGGCGTGGCCGAGGATCTCCTGGTAGTCCTTCTTGGTGTAGTGGCCGCCGCGTCCGCCGCCGACCTGCGTGGAGCCGCCGTACGTGGCGAGACGCGGCCAGGAGTCGATGGCGATCCGCCAGCCCTGGTCGTCGGAGAGATGCAGATGCAGCTTGTTGATCTTGTAGAGCGCCAGCTGGTCGATGTAGCGCTTGACCTGGTCGACGGTGAAGAAGTGCCGTGAGACGTCGAGCATCGCGCCTCGGTAGGCATACCTCGGGGTGTCGGTGATGGTGCCGCCCGCGACCTTCCACGGCCCCTGCTGTCTGCTGTCCTTCTCCACCGAGGCCGGCAGCAGCTGCCGCAGCGTCTGTACAGCGTGGAAGAGTCCGGCGGGCTTGTGGGCGGTGAGGGTGAGCGAGCCGCGCGAGGACACCAGCCGGTAGCCCTCCTCGCCCAGGCCCTGGTCCCGGGGGCTCAACCGCAACTGGATGCCGCCAGGGAGGTGGTCGTCGGTGACGGGCAGGGCGTAGCCGGTGGAGGGCCGCAGGATCCGGGCGAGGTACGTGCCGATCTGCCGTGCCGCGCGGGAGTGGTCGTCGACGCGGATACGGGTCCACGGGGTGAGGGTGTAGGGCGCTCCGCCCGGCTGTACGGAGGCGGGCGCGGGGACGATCTGGCCCAGCGGGCGGACGGCGGGAGCCGGTTCCGCGCCCGCGGGCACGGCCCCGACGGTGGAGATCCCTGCCGCTACGACGAGCAGCAGCGAAGCGAACAGACGGGGGAACGTTCTGGGCTGTCTCACAGGCTGGGTCCCTTCGACGGGCATAGCAACTGTGGTGCTGAGCAACCGAACGGCAGTCATCATGCGTACCGCGAGCCCCAACTCCGGTCAAGGTGTAGACCACGCTGCACATCCCCCGGACCCGACAGGAATCACCTGGGCCGGGGCCCTCGCCAACTCGCCCTGGGCGAACCCACGTACGCCACCGCCGGTGGGAGAATCCCCGCATGGCGGAAATCATCCAGAAGGACGGCACTTGGACCTTCGACGGGGACACGGTGCGCATCGTGCCCGGCAGCGACAAAGGTGTGAGCCTGCTGCGGAAGACCCTCGGTGAAGTCGCCGTACCCCTGGCGGCGCTCGCCGGGATCTCCTTCGAGCCGGGAAAGAAGTCGGGACGGCTGCGGCTGCGGCTGCGCAACGGCGCCGACCCGCTCCTTCAGATCACCGGCGGCAAGCTGGAGGACGGCTCCGACCCCTACCGGCTGACGGTGGAGAACGACCGGACCGGCGTCGCCGAGTACTTCGTCGACGAGGTGCGCAACGCCCTGCTGCTCGACCGGGTGGAGACCAGCCCTGTCACCGGCTATCTGCTGCCCGGGCCCGCTCTCCCGATCACCGTCGGCGCGGGCGACGGCACCGCCACCTTCGACGGGGAGCGGATCCGGCTGGAGTGGAACTGGAAGACCGAGGAGTCCAAGTCCTCGGGCGGCCCGCGCACGCTCGCGCTCGAGGATGTGGAGTCGGTGGAGTGGCTGCCCTCCATCGGCCTGGAGAACGGCTATCTGCGCTTCGCCGTGACCAAGGCCCCGACGAAGGCCCCGCCCAAGTACGACCCGCACGCCGTGGAGCTGTGGGGCTTCCGCAAGGACCCGCTGATGGCGCTGGTCGCGGCGGCCGTGGTGGCCCGTATGCCGCATCCGTACGCCCCGGCGCCCGTCGACACTCCCCCGCGGCTCACGCCGGGCGCAGTCGCACCCGCACCCGCACCCGCCGCCGCACCGTCCGGCGACGATCATGACGCGCTGCTGCGCCGTCTGCGTGAACTGGGCGAGCTGCATCAGGCCGGGATACTGACGGACGACGAGTTCGCGACCGCCAAACAGGCCGTTCTGAAGCGCCTCTGAGTGACATCTGCCCGGAATCGGGCAGGATTGTTGCAAACACCGTAGGTCACCCAGCAATATCTACGGGTGCTCGAACGCCGCCCATCGTCACACGACGAACTCATCGACCATCTGGTGCGCAGCACCGCGCTCCAGCGCGGTGAGGCAGCCCGGGTGGTACTCGACGTGCTGGCGTACTTCGACGAGAAGACCGAAGAATTCGTCCGCCGCCGCCACCGCGAGCTGCAGTCCGGTGGCCTGGCGAACACGGAGATCTTCGAGCGGATCGCGGCCGAACTGCCGCACCGCGCCGTGGCGCCGCCGGAGCTCTCGCTCCGGCAGCTGCGCCGCATCGTCTACGGCTGACCGGCCTGCCGGGCACACCACTGACCTATGGAGGGGAAGAGACTTTATGTGCGGAATTGTCGGTTACATCGGCAAGCGTGATGTGGCACCGCTGCTGCTGGAAGGCCTGCAGCGGCTGGAGTACCGGGGTTACGACTCCGCGGGCATCGTGATCACCAGCCCCAAGACCGCCGGGCTGAAGATGGTCAAGGCCAAGGGCCGGGTCCGTGACCTGGAAGCCCGTGTCCCCAAGCGCTTCGCCGGCACCACCGGCATTGCCCACACCCGCTGGGCCACCCACGGCGCCCCGAGCGACGAGAACGCCCACCCCCACCTCGACCCCGAGAACAAGGTCGCGATCGTCCACAACGGCATCATCGACAACGCCTCCGAGCTGCGCGCCAAGCTCGTCGCCGACGGCGTCGTCTTCCTCTCCGAGACGGACACCGAGGTGCTGACCCACCTCATCGCCCGCTCCCAGGCGGAGACCCTGGAGGAGAAGGTCCGCCAGTCGCTGAAGCTGGTCGAGGGCACCTACGGCGTCGCCGTGATGCACGCCGACTTCAACGACCGCATCGTCGTCGCCCGCAACGGCTCCCCGGTCGTCCTCGGCATCGGCGAGAAGGAGATGTTCGTCGCCTCCGACGTCGCCGCGCTGGTCGCCCACACCCGCCAGATCGTCACCCTCGACGACGGGGAGATGGCCACCCTCAAGGCCGACGACTTCCGCACGTACACCACCGAGGGTTCGCGTACGACGGCCACGCCGACCACCGTGGAGTGGGAGGCCGAGTCGTACGACATGGGTGGCCACGACACGTACATGCACAAGGAGATCTCCGAGCAGGCCGACGCCGTGGACCGCGTGCTGCGCGGCCGCATCGACGACCGGTTCTCCACCGTGCATCTGGGCGGCCTGAACCTGGACGCGCGTGAGGCGCGCGGCGTGCGCCGGATCAAGATCCTCGGCTGCGGCACCTCGTACCACGCCGGCATGATCGGCGCCGGGCTGATCGAAGGCCTCGCCCGCATCCCCGCGGACGCCGAGCCGGCCTCCGAGTTCCGCTACCGCAACCCGGTCGTGGACCCCGACACCCTCTACATCGCGGTCTCCCAGTCAGGTGAGACGTACGACGTACTCGCCGCCGTCCAGGAGCTCAAGCGCAAGGGCGCGCGCGTCCTCGGCGTGGTGAATGTCGTCGGCTCGGCGATCGCCCGCGAGGCCGACGGCGGTGTGTACGTCCACGCCGGTCCCGAGGTCTGCGTCGTCTCCACCAAGTGCTTCACCAACACGGTGGTCGCCTTCGCGCTGCTGGCGCTGCACCTCGGCCGCATCCGCGACCTCTCCGTGACCGACGGCAAGCGGATCATCGAGGGCCTGCGCAAGCTGCCCGAGCAGATCAGCGAGATCCTCGAGTCCGAGGCAGACATCAAGAAGCTGGCCGAGGAGTACGCGGGCGCCAAGTCGATGATGTTCATCGGCCGGGTGCGCGGCTACCCGGTGGCGCTGGAGGCCTCCCTGAAGCTGAAGGAGATCTCCTATATCCACGCCGAGGCGTACCCGGCCTCGGAGCTCAAGCACGGTCCGCTGGCGCTGATCGAGCCGGCGCTGCCGACGGTCGCGATCGTCCCGGACGACGACCTGCTGGAGAAGAACCGCGCGGCCCTGGAGGAGATCAAGGCCCGCAGCGGCAAGATCCTCGCCGTCGCGCACCGCGAGCAGGAAAAGGCCGACCACACCATCGTCGTGCCGAAGAACGAGCACGAGCTGGACCCGATCCTGATGGGCATCCCGCTCCAGCTGTTCGCGTACCACACGGCGCTGGCCATGGGCCGTGACATCGACAAGCCGCGCAACCTGGCGAAGTCCGTCACGGTCGAGTAGTAGAGCCGTCCGCCCGGGGATACGGCCCCCGGGACACAGCCGGACACAGGCGGTCCCCCCGCGCGTTGCCACCGATACGCGCGGGGGGATCGCCTTTTCGCAAGCCGGTGCAGCCCTTGAGCACCGGCTTGTGGCTGCCTCAGCCGGTGGCCGTCACTCCCCGGCCGGCAGCGCGTCCCGAGAACGTGGGCCACTTGGCGAGTGCGGCCGTCGCGCCGTACCAGGCCGCCAGACCCGCGACCGAGCCGACCCAGCCGCCCGCCTTCGCCAGCCCGTCGTTCTCCGCGAACGAGGCGATGCCGAGCAGCAGCAGCGAGACGAACAGCAGCCCGTACACGCCCTGTCCGAACATTCCGCTCCCCGCGGACGCGGCTGTCAGGGTCAGTGCGAGCAGCGCCCACAGCAGCAGGAAGAGTCCTGCCGCCTCGGCGGAGACCTCGGTGCCGACGCCGGTGCCCCAGGTGAACCAGAAGGCGCCGAGGCCCGAGAACGCCGTGCCCGTACCGGCGTTGCCCGCGCGGAACTCGAACAGGCCGACTATGAACAGTGCGACCCCGCCGACCCAGGTGGCGAGTGAGGAGGCATCGGCCGCGGCGACATTGTCGATCACACCGGTGTGGCCAACGCCGAATGCCAGCAGGGTCAGTCCGAGCGCGAGATGGCCGAGAGTCGAAGTAGAAGTAGCGCTTCCCGCAGAGACGTCGTTGTCCACGGCGGGCTCCCTTCGTGTCCTGTGCAGTTGTGCTGCTACCCAGCGACCGCTATGTACCCTTCACAAGCGCACAATCCACCTCTACGCACCAGTAGATTTCCGTCCGCGCAAAGGGACTTGACGCCACCTCACCTGCGCCGAAGCCACGATTACGGGACAGCCACGACCGGGCGTACGCGGGATAACGTCGATCTACGGGATCCCGGAACATCGGTTACGGGATATCGGCTACGGGATGCGGATCACGGGATGCGGATCACGGGATCACGATGACCGGACGCTGCGCGCGCCGCGCCAGCCGTCCCGCCACCGAACCGAAGATGCGCCCGACGATGCCGTGCGTGGAGCCGACCACGATCGCGTCGGCCGAATACTCCTTGCCGACCTCTTCGAGCTCATGGCAGATGTCGCCGCCGCGCTCGACCAGGATCCATGGCACCTCGGTGAGATAGTCCGCGCAGGCCAGCTCCAGACCGAGCACCTCGGTGCGGTGATCGGGGACGTCCACGAAGACCGGGGGCTCACAGCCCGCCCAGACGGTGGTCGGCAGCCGATTGGCGACATGCACGATGATCAGGCCCGAGCCGGACCGTCTCGCCATTCCGATGGCGTACGCGAGCGCCCGCTCACTGGAGGTCGATCCGTCGAAGCCGACGACGACTCCGTGCCGGAAGGCTGGATCGCAGGAATGACATGTCTCTTCTGCCGCTTGCAGGTCCGACAGGGGGTCGGCTACCTGCTTGCGGTCCGCGGGTTCGGGGATTTCGTGACCGGCCATCGGTGTCTCGGCGAAGAAGGTCCTCTTGAGAGGGATCGTCAAGGGAGGGTGCGTCGGTTGGCATGGCGGCGGAGCTGTGTCCGGGAATCATCTTCCCAAGCCCATACCCCCAAGGGTACGGCGACACTCCTCTCCTGCCCAGAGCCTGCCCGCCCCATACGCGGCGTTCCAGGGAGCATGCCCGAGCCCGCCCCGGAGCGCAATGCCGCTTGGTGTATACAGCCGTCTACACCTCGCTACCGGCGCCCCCAGGCGTCTACCGGCGTCTACCGGCGTCCATAGGTGCATACGGACGTCGGTCCCAGTGACCGGAAGGCTCCGCTCCTCGTTGGCACCTCGGTCACCCCGCCGCCTCCAGGGAGCTTCCGTGCCCGCACGACCGTCCGCCCCGGCCCCCGCACCGTCCCCGGCCCGTCAGCACGGACGGCGCCGGGCGCCGCGCCGGGCGCCGGACACGGCCGCCGCATCGGCCGAGCACACTTCGCGTTCCTCACGCCCCTCGTCGTCCTCGTGCGAGTCGGCGAGCCAGGTGGTCCGCTGGGCGGCGTTCAGCTGCCTGCTGGTCCCTGTCGTGCTGGTCGTGTACGGCACCTCCGTCGGCGGGGCTGCCGCCGCGGCCCTCGGCCTCGCCGCCGTGACCGCCGCCTGCCGGGTGCTGCTGCGCCAGTCCGAGCGCAGCGCGGCCCGTGCCCGCGCGGCCGAATCGGCACCGACCCGCCGGCGACGCGCCAGGACCGCCCCGGGGGGCCGGAGCCGTCGGCGCGGGGCCGGAAGTACGCCCGGAGACTGACGGGTTCACACACTCGGACCCGTATGTTTTCAGCCAACTTCGCGCCTGTAGCCTCCTCTTGGCGAAATGGCCTGCCAACCCCCTTGCCACCAGGGAAGAAAGGACCATTCACGGCCCGCGCACCCTACGGGGACGGGCCATGCACGCGATGCACACTTCCCTGCGCGGCCCACGAGTGGAACGCTTCGTGATCGAATGCTTCGCGCCAAGTTGCCAAGTCGACATAGCGGGGCATGCCGAACTTGTCACGGCGGCGCCACGGGACGCAGTAGATTCGATCATGAGTATCTAAGGCTGGGGACTCGTGCAAAACCGAGGGGAAACGTGCAGGAGCGAGAGGCCCGAAACGAACGGGGAGACGCGAACACCGAGGGGGGCTTAGCGTCATGAGTCAGGACTCCGCCGCACCGGAGGTGGCACGTAAGCTCTCCGGGCGCCGGCGCCGGGAAGTCGTCGCAGTGCTGCTGTTCAGCGGCGGCCCCATTTTTGAAAGTTCCATCCCACTCTCGGTGTTCGGAATTGACCGTCAGGACGCCGGAGTTCCCCGTTATCGGCTGCTTGTCTGCGGTGGCGAGGAGGGCCCGCTGCGGACCACCGGCGGGCTGGAACTGACCGCGCCGTACGGCCTGGAGGCGATAGGGAGAGCAGGCACCGTCGTCGTGCCGGCCTGGAGGTCGATCACGTCACCGCCACCGGTCGAGGCGCTCGACGCCTTGCGCAGAGCGCACGAGGAGGGAGCCAGAATCGTCGGACTGTGCACTGGTGCGTTCGTACTCGCCGCGGCCGGTCTGCTCGACGGCCGACCGGCGACCACGCACTGGATGTACGCGCCGACACTCGCCAAGCGGTATCCGTCCGTCCATGTGGATCCGCGCGAGCTCTTCGTCGACGACGGCGATGTGCTCACCTCCGCGGGCACGGCGGCCGGAATCGATCTCTGCCTGCACATCGTGCGTACGGACCACGGCACCGAGGCGGCCGGGGCGCTGGCCCGCAGGCTGGTCGTGCCGCCGCGGCGCAGTGGCGGGCAGGAGCGCTATCTGGACAGGTCTTTACCAGAGGAAATCGGGTCGGACCCGCTGGCTGAGGTCGTCTCGTGGGCGCTGGAGCATCTCCATGAACAGTTCGACGTGGAGACTCTGGCCGCGCGGGCGTACATGAGCCGACGGACGTTCGACCGGCGATTCCGCTCGCTCACCGGCAGCGCGCCGCTGCAATGGCTGATCACCCAGCGGGTGCTGCAGGCCCAGCGGCTGCTCGAGACCTCCGACTACTCGGTCGACGAGGTCGCGGGCCGCTGCGGCTTCCGCTCCCCGGTGGCCCTGCGTGGCCATTTCCGGCGCCAGCTGGGCTCATCCCCGGCCGCGTACCGGGCCGCCTACCGGGTGCGCCGTCCGCAGAGCGAGTCCGCCCCGGCCCCGGTGGTGGAGCCGGTCCTGCCGGCGCAGGCCTCGCCGCAGGCCAGACGTGCGGCCGCGGCGACGGGACCGTCCGGTCCTGCCGCCGTCTCGGCCGCGCCGCCGGAGCTCAGCAAGACCAGTTCCGAGGCCTACGCGACAGGTCACGGCCGTCCGAGCCTGCCCGGCCAGCGGAGTGCGCCATAAGGTAGGACGCATGAACGATCGCATGGTGTGGATCGACTGCGAGATGACCGGGCTCTCGTTGACGGAAGACGCACTCATCGAGGTGGCCGCACTGGTCACCGACTCGGAACTGAACGTGCTCGGTGAAGGGGTGGACATTGTGATCCGCCCGCCGGACGCTGCGCTGGAGACGATGCCCGAGGTGGTGCGGCAGATGCACACCGCCTCGGGCCTCCTCGAGGAGCTCGCGGGCGGTACCACGCTCGCGGACGCCGAGGCGCAGGTCCTGGCGTACGTACGCGAGCACGTCAAGGAGCCCGGCAAGGCCCCGCTGTGCGGAAACTCGGTCGGTACCGACCGCGGCTTCCTGCTGCGAGACATGCCGACGCTGGAGGACTACCTCCACTACCGGATCGTCGATGTCTCCTCGATCAAGGAACTGGCTCGCCGCTGGTTCCCGAGGGCGTACTTCAACAGTCCGGAGAAGAACGGCAACCACCGGGCGCTGGCGGACATCCGCGAATCCATCGCGGAGCTCCGCTACTACCGCGAGGCGGTCTTCGTACCGCAGCCCGGACCCGACTCGGACACCGCGAAGGCGATCGCGGCGAAGCACGTCCTGCCAGTGGAGTGAGGCGGCCCTGACGCGGACGTGAGTCCCGCGTCAGGGCCGCAACAACCCGGGCGCGAGCACCCTCCCCGACCCTGTACACTTTTTCTCGGCCGGTCGGGAGAAGGACCGGTCGTGGTGGGTATAGCTCAGCTGGTAGAGCACCTGGTTGTGGTCCAGGATGTCGCGGGTTCGAGTCCCGTTACTCACCCTGAATGATCAAGGCCCGACCTGTGAGAACAGGTCGGGCCTTCGTCATGTCCGAAACTTTGGGAACACGACGGGAACACAGACCCGTAGGACCGGTCGCATTGTCCCTCCATGGCGAGCATCGTGGAGCGGCCCAAGAAGGACGGCACGGTCACCTATCAGATCAAGTGGCGGCAGGACGGCTAGTGGCAGTCCGAGCGCTTCGGCAACGCCGAGGGCCTTACGCGGGCAGCCGCGGTGAGCCCGGCCGCGCCGGACAGCGTGGCGAGAAGGGCGGCCAGGGCGAGCCGGGCCCGATTGGACCCACCGGACGCATTGGTCCGTCCGGCCAGCCGGGAGACGACGGCACGAACGGCATCAGCCAGACCGGAGCCCCGGCAGTCCGGGGCGGACGGCAAGACGGTCGTCGGTCCGCAGGGTCCGGCCGACGACACCGGGCCAGCCGGCCCGCAAGGCGAGCAGGGGCCGCCCGGTGCCGACGGGCGGGACGGCCAGGCGTGCCCGACCGGGTACAGCTGGCAGGCGCCGACTGGCGACCCGGACGCCCTGGTCTGCCGCAAGGACGGAGCGCCCCCGCCGAGCGAGAAGCCCGGCCTGCTGTCGTCTGCTGCGCTCGATCCGACCCGCCGCCCATACCCCTGACGTACTGCACCCCCTGTCTGGTCTTCGGGCCAGACAGGGGGTGCTTTCGTGCGTCCTGGGTCAGCCGTCGCCGAATGGAGCGGCACCTCGTTTGCGGTTGCGCGCAACCAGCAAGGCGCGGCAGAGCTCTGCAATCTCACGCAATCCGAGGACGCTCTCCAGCTATCCGACGCATCCTGGACGCCCAACCAGCCCAGCATGGAGGGCCACATGCCGCTCAGGTTCATCGGCACGACCAGCGACGCCGGCGACTGCCCCACCCTCTATGAGATCGAGGCCAGCGGCGACATCCTCGTCCAGGGTGAGCGCGTGACCGACCCCGAGCATCTGGCCAGACTCCGCGACGTGAAGCCGTCCGAGACGTTCGTCATCGTGCCGCGCGATCTCCTCACCCGCTTCGCCCCGCGGCATGAGCCGGCCGACATTGTGCCGTTCGCGGAAGTCATCCACCTCTTCCGCAGCTTCAAGCACACCGCGTGGCGGCTGGAGACCCGCCGCAGCTACGCTTCCGACCGCAACAGCCCGAAGTGGCAGCGCTGGCAGGCGGGCGAGGACATCGCCGCCGAGCCGTTCGACGACTGGCGCACGAACGTCGCCGAGCAGACCGCGCAGGGGAAGCGGTTCGAGCGGGTCCGCCTCGTCGACGACCCGCCCACCGACGGGCAGCGGTTCCTCCTCGCCTCCGGCCTCGGCAACGTTGCTGCCGGAGAGGACATCCGCAACCTCACCCGTGCCGACGCCGAACGGTACGACCTGCCGGACGGGGACTTCTGGCTCTTCGATTCCCGCACGCTGGTGCGGTTCGTTTTCGACGAGGAGGACACCACCCTTGGCGTCATCGTCAGCGAAGACCCGGCCGAAGTCCTCGCCGCTTGCCAGGCCCGCGACAGAGCCTGGCATCACGCAACCCGTACCGCCGACTTCGCCAGGCAGGTACGTTCCACCGTGTGAGCACGGATTTCCAGCAGGCCAGGAGTTTCCTCGGTGCACGGCTGCGCGAGCTGCGCACCGGGGCAGGCCTGGACGGCAAGGGCATCGCCGAGCGGCTCGGCTGGCAGCGCTCGAAGGTGTCGCGTCTGGAGAACGGCAAGCAGACCCCGTCCCGTGCCGATCTGGCCGAGTGGGCGCATGCGGTTGGCCGGCCCGACCTGGCACCAGAGTTGACCGGCCGCCTTACGGGGCTGGAGACGCTGGAGACGAAGTATCGCTCGTGGCGTCGGCAGTTGGCCGGCGGCCACCGGGCGCGGCAGGATCTGGCGATCGCGGAGACGACGGCTACGCAGACGATCCGCGGGGTGGAGGTCGCACGCATCCCGGGCCTGTTCCAGACGGCCGAGTACGCCCGGCACGTCTTCGAATCGAACGCTGAGTTCCGGCAGATCACGAAGGACGTTGAGGACGCGGTGCGGGCGCGTATCCGCCGCCAAGAGGCCCTATACGAGCCAGGGAAGCGGTTCCGGTTCCTGATCTGGGAGGGCGCGCTGTACATGCGAACGTGCCCGCGCGAGGTGCACGCGGCGCAGCTGGACCGGCTCGTTTCCCTGATCGGGCTGGACACGGTGGAGCTCGGCATTGTGCCTCTCGGTGCGCAGCTCCGGCGGACACCGTCGCATGGGTACTGGATTTACGATCGGCGGCTGGTCATCGTCGAGACGATCAACACGGAGATGTGGCTCGACGACGAGGACTCGATCAGCCTGTATGAGCGGGCGTGGGAGTGGCTGGCTGAGTCTGCGGTGTACGGCCATCAGGCGCATCGGGTGATCGGCCGGGCGCGGGCGTCGCTGGACGTGACGTAAGCAACTTGGGCCAACTGGCCTGGCGTCGTGCGCAATCGCGCACAATCGGCGGCCACACGCGCAATCCGGGTACCTACGGTCCTGGTCATGGACCCAGTAACCCGACCCTTGGGGGCCTCCGAAGCGGGAACGGTCGGCTTCTGCCACTGGCACGGCGGCGAGTCCGGCACGGCGTTGCCTGTGCAGGCGGCTGAGCGTTCCTCCGGCCCACCGGTCCTCCTGTACGCCTGCGTGCCGTGCCGCGAGCAACGCGGACTGAAGCCTCTCAACTCGGATCGGCGGGTGTCATGACTCGGCTGACCACGGTGACCAGGTACCCAGCGCAATCGATGACGCGCTGCGGCGAGGTGGACCCGCAGCGCCCCAAGCTCTTCTGCACGCATGAAGACCCGAACCACGAGGGCGACCACCGCCACGAGTACTCCGGGCAGGCGTGGCCCCGGAAGGCTGGCGAGAAGCCGGCTCGATAAGCCCCGCACCCGCGCTGCTCTGCCTCGCGCGGGTGCGGTGAAGCGGACCGTCCGACGGCGAGCAGTGCAGGGCGTCCGCTGCCTGACCCCGGTCTGCCACCCGTCCCCGTATTGGAGGCAGACCGGCGGCCACTGTGTACACCCCACTGAGCCCCGCCCCGGCCGACGACTCCGGCCAGGAAACCCCGGCCGAGGCGGTGACGGGCTCCTCGCAGAGCCCGGCACGCGCACCGCGGCGCGAGGAGAGGCCTCGCGCCGAGCACACACAACGGAGCATCGCATGACCGCTCTTGCAACGGAACTGACCCACGGGCGCCAGCTCGTCAACGGCGAACTGTTCGACCGGCTCACCGACTTCTGCGCCGACGAGTACGGCCTCGAGCGCTGCGTCGCCGAACGCATCATGGATGAGGGCCTCGCGTTCCTCGACGTCATGGGGCGCACCGGCGAGAGCCTGTCGCCCTCGAAGACCGTTGACCCGGCGTGGCACACGTTCATGCTGCACAGCCCCGAGTACACCGACTGGTGCCAGAGCCGCTACGGCCGCTACATCCACCACGCCCCGAACTCCCGATACCGGGACAAGGCGGCGATGGTCGACGTCGTCGCGAAGATCCGCGCGGCCGGCTACGCGGTCGACGAGTCCCTGTGGGGCATCAAGGCGAACTGCAACGAGCCGACCTGCTGCGGCGACGGCCCCTGCTGCTGACCTGATCCCTGCGCGTGCGGCCGTCGAGAAGGCGGCCGCACGCCACTCACAGAAGGGAACTGACGCCGTGGCAGCCACGCTTCTCTCCGCCTGCAGCCGCATTACGGCCTTCCCGCTGGAGGGCCTGACCGTCGCGTACACCACGCAGTCGAGCGACTCCCGCGGCTTAGGGGATGTCGCCATCGTCGGCGTCACCGACTCGGACAGCGCGACCGGCGAGCACCTGTGGCGGCTGGCCGCGAGCATGTACACCAACCCGCCCACCGGCCAGACGCAGGCCCGGTGGATCCTCACCCAATGCACCAGGGCCCGCACCGTCAAGGCCCGCTCGTACCGTGATCTGCCTGACGCGAAGTGGACCGGCGACCTGACCCGCGAGTTCCACCTCGACGCCCTCTTCGCCAACCACGCCATCCTGCGCACGGGTCGTCTCACCATCGAGTGACGGCACGAGCGCCCCGGCCGCCCCGGCCTGACTGCATCCCCCGTTGCAGGCAGGCCGGGCCTATCCTCTGCCGAGAAACATCAGCCGCGTCGCGACGGACGGGCCCGCCTCCCCCGTAGGGCAGGAGTCGGGGTTCTACCGTCGAGGTGACCCCGGCAGTGTTCGGTGAACCGCCCCAGTGTCGCCGGTCCGGGTGATTGCTCCCCGGACCGACCGACTGCCAGCATGGACCTGTGCTTATGTTCCCTAGCTGGGTATGGCGAGGCGGTCCGGTTCGCAGGGCAGTGAGCATTGGCCTTCCGGTCGGTGTCTTCTTCGGAGTATTCGTGCTCGCCGAGTCCGGATCATGGCTAGGCGCAGCCGCGGCGGCCTTCTTCCTCATCCCCTTCTGTGGGATCAGGATGGCCCGCCGGATGAGCAGAGCCTGGCCCGGAGCCAATGACCTGGACTCCGCCGACCGGGTAGCGGTGGTTCGCGCCACCCGACGTGGTGAGGACATCGGCGACGCCCGACTCGCGCCCGCCGTCATCGACTACAGCGGCGCGCTGCGGACAGCCCGGGAACGAGACCGCCTCCTCCAATGGGTGGTCCTGCTCTTCGCCGGACTCTCTGTGGCCCTCGCGCTGCACGACACCCTCACGGGATCAACCCGCGAGGCCGTCGTGTCGTGGTTGTGGGTCGCGATCTTTCTCGTAGAACTGATCTGGTGGCCCAGGGAGCAGGCTCACATCATGTCCAACGCGGAACAGGCGGAGAGGTCGGCCCGTCACGTATTGCGACAGAACTCGCTCGGCGAGTGAGACAAGCTGTTCCCCGATCCCGCGGAGTCGTTCCCGGTCCTCCATCACACGGAGCGCATGGCGAGCGAGCTGAAACAGCCGAACCAGTGCCCAGCCGCCGCCGTCGCCAAGGGGGCGGTGCTGGGTGTGATCTCCGTCTGGGCGTGATCTCCGTCCCGTGTGATCCCTGTCTGTGTGTGATCTCTGTACGCGTGGTCTACGACGACTCGCGTACGACCAGCTCCGTCGGGAGCACGATTTGGGGTCGCTCCGCCGAGCCGCTCCTTATCTCCTGGAGCAGCACCCGGGCCATCGTGCGGCCCATCTCCTCGATCGGCTGACGCACGCTGGTGAGCGCCGGATCCATATGGCGGGCCACCGCCGAATCGTCGAAGCCGACGAGCGCCACATCGTCCGGTATCCGGCGGCCCGCCTCGCGCAGCACATGGCGCGCGCCCGCCGCCATCACGTCCGAGGCCGCGAAGACCGCGTCCACGTGCGGGCAGCGCTCCAGGAGCTCCCGCATCGCGCGGCGGCCGCCCTCCTCGGTGAAGTCTGCGGGTGCCGTCAGCCGGGCCTCGGGGGCCTGGCCCGCCGCCTCCAGGGCCGCGCGGTAGCCGTCGAGACGGCACTGGGCGCCGTACACGTCGAGGCGTCCGGTGATCGTCCCGATGGTGCGGCGGCCGCGCGCCAGCAGGTGGGCGACCGCACTGCGCGCGCCCTCGAAGTTGTCGGAGTCGACCGCGGCAAGCGTCTCGCGCTCGGACCTGCGGCCGCTGATGACCGCCGGGATGGAGAGCTGCTCCAGCATGTCGGGGATCGGATCGTCGGCGTGCACCGAGACCAACAGGACGCCGTCCACGCGGTGCGCGGCCAGATATGTGGCCAGTCGGCGGCGCTCGCGGTCGCTGCCGGCCAGTGTGAGCAGCAGCTGCATCTCCGTGTCGGCGAGGGCCGCGCCGACGCCACGGACCATGTCGGAGAAGTACGGCTCGGCGAAGAACCGGTCCTCCGGCTCCGGGACGACGAGCGCGATCGCGTCGGTGCGGTTGGCGGCGAGCGCGCGGGCGGCGCGATTGGGTACGTAACCGAGTTCGGCGACGGCCGCCTCGACAGCGGCACGGGTGCGGTCGCTGACCCGTGGCGAGCCGTTGATCACGCGGGAGACCGTGCCCCGGCCGACTCCGGCGCGGGCAGCCACCTCTTCGAGGGTGGGCCTGCCCGTACGCCGCCCGCCGTTCCGCGTACGGATGGTCCGAGCCACCATGTCGCCTCCCCAGGCTTCCCGGGCTTCCCGGGCCGAGAACATTACGCGTCGGGTGCCTTGACACCCCCTCAGGGAGCCGCGACCCTTCAACACATCACATATGGGAGCGCTCCCACCGTACCTGACCCATACACAACCCGCACGTTCCCCGCCCGAGCCGCAGAACGTCAACGTAACGGCGCTGCAAGCCGGTTGGCCGGGAGGTCGGCACGTCATCAGGGCACAAGGAGGACGCAATGCGCAGGGCAGTAATCCTCGCGGTCGTCGCCGCGCTCGGCGCCGGTCTGCTGGCCGGCTGTGCCAAGGACAGTGACGAACCTGCCGACAGCTCGTCGAAGGCCGGCGGTGGCGGTGGCGGCAAGGGCTCAACCACGCTCACCGTAGGGGTCTTCGGCGCGTTCGGTCTCAAGGAGGCCGGCCTCTACGACGAGTACATGAAGCTCAACAAGAACATCGTGATCAAGCAGACCTCGATCGAGCGGAACGAGAACTACTACCCGCAGCTGCTGACGCATCTGGGCAGCGGCAGCGGACTCGCCGACATCCAGGCCGTCGAGGTCAACAACATCGCCGAGATCACCGCCACTCAGGCCGGCAAGCTGGTCGACCTGGGCAAGGCGGACGGGGTCCAGAAGGACGCGTTCCTGCCGTGGAAGCTGGCGCAGGCCACCACCAAGGACGGCAGGACGATCGCGCTGGGCACCGACATCGGACCGCAGGGCATCTGCTACCGCAAGGACCTCTTCGCCAAGGCCGGGCTGCCCACCGACCGTGAGGCGGTCGGCAAGCTGTGGGCCGACGACTGGAACAAGTACCTGGACGCGGGCAAGCAGTTCAAGGCCAAGGCGCCCAAGGGCACGGCGTTCGTGGACTCGGCGTCCGGCGTGATGACGGCGATAACCGGCAGCAACGAGAACCGCTTCTACGACAAGGACGGCAAGGTCGTCTACAAGACCAACCCGTCCGTGAAGCAGGCCTGGGACATCGCGGCGGCGTTCGCGACAGAAGGTCTTACGGGCAAGCTCCAGCAGTTCACGCCTGCCTGGGACCAGGGCTACGCGAACGGCACCTTCGCCACCGTCTCCTGCCCGGCCTGGATGCTCGGCTATATCCAGGACAAGGCCGGGGCGGCCGGCAAGGGCAAGTGGGACGTGGCCGCGGCGCCCAAGCCCAGCAACTGGGGCGGCTCGTTCCTGACCGTCCCCGACGCCGGCAGGAACAAGGCCGAGGCTGCGAAGCTCGCGGCCTGGCTGACCGCGCCCGAGCAGCAGGCGAAGCTCTTCGCCAAGCGCGGCAGCTTCCCCAGCGCCAAGGCCGCGTACTCCCTGCCCGCCGTCTCCGGCGCCAAGCACGCCTACTTCGGCAACGCGCCCATCGGGCAGATCTTCTCGAAGGCCGCCGAGGGTGTGCCGGTCCAGATCATCGGGCCGAAAGACCTGATCATCGCGCAGAACCTGGCGGACATCGGCATGCTCCAGGTCGACCAGAAGGGCCGTTCACCCAGGGAAGGCTGGGACGCGGCGGTGAAGGCGATCGACAACGCTCTGGACCAGTGAGCGCCGGTGAGCATGAGCATGCGGGGGTCCAGCGGTCGTCCCCCAGCAGGACACAGCACCACGCCGGAAGCCGCCGTGCCCTCCGCGGGGGAGGAGGGCACGGCCCCGCCGCGCGCGCAGCTGTCGTCCGCGGCCGAGGAACGGCGCCGCGCCCGGCGCAGCCGCCGCTACCGGCTGGATGTGAAGTGGAGCCCGTACGCCTTTGTCATGCCGTTCTTCGTCTTCTTCATGGCATTCGGGCTCTTCCCGCTGCTCTACACCGGCTGGGCCTCGCTGCACCGGGTGGAGCTGACGGCGCCCACCGACATGGAGTGGGTGGGGCTGCGGAACTTCTCGCGACTGCTCAAGGACGAGTTCTTCTGGAACGCGCTGAAGAACACCGTCACCATCGGGCTGATCTCCACGGTGCCGCAGCTGCTGATGGCGCTGGGCATCGCGCATCTGCTCAACTACCGGCTGCGTGGCTCGATGTTCTTCCGGGTGGCCGCGCTGACTCCCTACGCCACCTCGGTGGCCGCGGCGACGCTCGTCTTCGTGCTCCTCTTCGGACGCGACTACGGGATGATCAACTGGGCGCTGGGGCTGGTCGGTTTCGACAACATTGACTGGCAGAACGGCGAATGGACCTCCCAGTTGGCGGTCTCCACCATCGTGATCTGGCGGTGGACGGGCTACAACGCACTGATCTATCTCGCCGCGATGCAGGCCATCCCGAAGGATCTGTACGAGTCGGCCGCGCTGGACGGTGCCTCGCGCCGGCAGCAGTTCATCCATGTCACGATCCCTTCGCTGCGGCCGACGATCCTGTTCACGTGTGTGGTCTCGACGATCGGCGCGACCCAACTGTTCGGTGAGCCGCTGCTGTTCAACGGCGGCGCGGGCGCGACCGGTGGCGCCGACCACCAGTTCCAGACGCTCGGGCTCTATCTGTACGAGCAGGGCTGGGTCAATCTCCACCTCGGCCGGGCCTCGGCGATCGCCTGGGCGATGTTCCTGATCCTGCTGGTGATCGGCGCGGTGAACTGGCTGCTCGCCCGCCGTCTGAGCAAGAGCGCGTAGGGGGGGGACGACATGTTCAGCGTCAAACGTGCCGGACGCCAGTTCCACGGTGGCCGGATCACCTATGCCGTACTGATCGTGTTCACGGCCGGCTCCCTCTTTCCGCTGGTGTGGACCGCGATCGCGGCCTCCCGCAACAGCTCCCGGCTCGCGCAGACTCCCCCGCCCTTCTGGTTCGGCGGCAATCTCTTCAAGAATCTCGAGATCGCCTGGACCGACGCCAATATGGGCGCCGCCCTGCTCAACACGACGATCGTCGCCGGGTCGATCGCGACCGGGACCGTGGTCTTCTCGACGCTCGCCGGCTTCGCCTTCGCCAAACTCCGCTTCCGCTTCAAGAACCTCCTCCTCCTGCTGGTGATCGGCACGATGATGGTGCCGCCGCAGCTCAGCGTCGTACCGCTGTACATGCTGATCGCCGAGCTGTCCTGGACCGATCAGCTGCAGTCCGTCATCCTGCCCACCCTGGTCAGCGCCTTCGGGGTGTTCTTCATGCGGCAGTACCTGATCGAGGCGCTGCCCACCGAGCTGATCGAGGCGGCCCGGGTGGACGGCGCGAACAGCTGGCGCGTGGTGTGGCATGTCGTCTTCCCCGCGGCCCGGCCCGCGATGGCGGTGCTGGGCATGCTGACGTTCGTGATGGCCTGGAACGACTTCTTCTGGCCGATCATCGCGCTGACCCAGAACGGCAGCCCCACTGTGCAGGTGGCACTGACCGGGCTCGGCCGCGGCTATATCCCCGACCAGTCGGTGATCATGGCCGGCGCATTGCTGGGCACGCTGCCGCTGCTGATCGCGTTCGTCGTCTTCGGCAAGCACATCGTCGGCGGCATCATGCAGGGCGCGGTCAAGGGCTGATGCCCCCTCACACTTCCCTATCCACACACACGTTGGGAGCACACATGTCCGTCATGCCTGTGACCTTTCCTCCCGCCTTCCTGTGGGGCACCGCCACCGCCGCCTACCAGATCGAGGGCGCGGTACGCGAGGGCGGCCGCACCCCGTCGATCTGGGACACCTTCAGCCATACGCCGGGCAAGGTGGAGGGCGGTGACACCGGGGACGCGGCCGTCGACCACTTCCACCGCCGGGCCGAGGACGTCGAGCTGATGGCCGGCCTCGGCGTCAACGCCTACCGCTTCTCGGTCTCCTGGCCGCGGGTACAGCCCACCGGCCGCGGCCCCGCTGTCCAGCGCGGCCTCGACTTCTACCGCGGCCTCGTCGACGATCTGCTCGACCACGGCATCCGTCCCGTGCTCACCCTCTACCACTGGGATCTGCCCCAGGAGCTGGAGGCGGCGGGCGGCTGGCCGGAGCGGGACACCGCGCACCGCTTCGCCGACTACGCCCGTATCGTCGGGGAAGCGCTCGGCGACCGCGTCGATATGTGGACCACCCTCAACGAGCCCTGGTGCAGCGCCTTCCTCGGATACGGCTCCGGGGTCCACGCACCCGGCCGCACCGACCCGGTCGCCGCCCTGCGTGCCGCCCACCATCTCAACCTCGGCCACGGCCTGGCCGCCCAGGCGCTGCGCTCCGTGCTCCCCGCCCGCGCGAAGCTCTCCATCAGCCTCAACCCGAGCGTCGTCAGGGCGAGGAGCCAGAGCCCCGGTGACCTGGACGCCCAGCGCCGTATCGACGCGCTCGCGAACCGGATCTTCGCGGGCCCGCTCCTCAAGGGCGCGTATCCGCCGGATCTGTTCGCGGACACGGCGGCTCTGACCGACTGGTCCTTCGTCCACGGCGACGATCTGGCCGTCATCAAGCACCCCCTGGACTCGCTCGGACTGAACTACTACGCACCTGCAGTTGTATCGGACGCCACTGACAGTCACGCCGAGCGCAGCGACGGCCACGCCGCCGCCGAGCACTCGCCGTGGCCCGGCGCGGACGCGGTCTCCTTCCACCAGCCGCCCGGCGAACGCACCGAGATGGGCTGGTCGGTCGACCCGACCGGGCTGTACGACCTGCTGCTCCACTACACCCGCGAGGCGCCGGGACTACCGCTGGTGATCACCGAGAACGGTGCCGCGTACGTCGACAAGCCGGCCGCCGACGGCACGGTCCACGACCCCGACCGCATCCACTATCTGCACGGCCATCTCTCGGCGGTCCACCGGGCGATCGCCGACGGCGCGGACGTACGCGGCTACTTCCTCTGGTCGCTGATGGACAACTTCGAGTGGTCCTACGGCTACGGCAAACGCTTCGGCGCGGTCTACGTCGACTACGAGACCCAGACCCGTACGCCCAAGTCCAGCGCCCACTGGTACGCCGCGCTGGCGCGGACCGGAGTGCTGCCGGAACTACCCGAGCTGCCGGAACTACCCGAGCTGCCCGAGGCCTGAGACATACGGCCGACGCTTGATGTCCGCGTCCTTCGTGCCCGCGACGGCGTCGTCGTAGAGGGCCTGCGCGTCGGCTGCGTAGAGCGGTGAGTAGGTGATCCAGTCGACGTTCTCGTCGTTTCCGCCGCCGTTGTAGCCGCCGGTGTTGCCGATGACCTTGCCGGTGCGGGTGCGGGAGTCGTAGTCCGTGATCCACGGGCCGCCGGAGACCCCACCGTGAAAGCCGCCGCAGACCATCTGCATCTGCCGGAAGCCGGGCAGTCGGGAGGTGGTGACATCGCAACGGAGCGCCTGGTGCTTCCTGTTGACGTCTTCGTCGCCGGGATAGCCGATCACGGTGGGGCTGTGGCGGTACCCGGACGCCCGGGTGAAGGTGAGTGAACCGGTGACGTTCTCGGCCTTGCCCTTGCCGTTGGGCGCGAGCCGCGCGAAGGCGAAGTCCAGATCGGAGACGGGCTCCGTCGTGTTCTGCCGGTACCTCGGGTCGACGAAGATCCTCTTCACCTCGAAGACGCCGCTCGGCTGGTCGGCGGCGGAGGATCCGTGGCGGTACTGCGGTACGAAGATGGGGTGCGTGGCGCTCTTGAGGCCGATGGCGCAGTGAGCGGCGGTGAGGACCAGGTCCTTCCCGCGGCTGTGGACGACGCTGCCCGTGCAGGATGTCGCCCTGCCGCCGAACGGCTTGCCGTCGTAGAAGAACGTGCCCACCATCGGCAGGCCGCCGAAGTACGTCCCGTTCTTGGTGCCGACAGGCATGTCCGCCCTCGGCCCGTACTGGTCCGCGCCGACAGATACGGCGTCCGCCATGCGCTCGGCCGTCCAGAACCGCTCGTCCTCGGTGAGGGTCGATGCCGCGGCAGGACCGGGGCGGAGCACTCCCGCGAAGACGATCAGCGCGAGTGCAAGCAGCCAACGTGAGCGCAAGACACTGACTCTCTGGTAGGGGATCACAGCCGTGACAAAGCGACACTTGCACACAAAAGGGATCCGGCGACGCTCCAGGACACGTCAAGGCCGGCGACCTCAGTCGTCGCTGAGCACTCTCCACGTACCCCGGCGGGCGTGACGCAGCAGCACCGGGTCGTCGCCCACGACCACCGGGTTGCCGACCTCGGTCAGCAGGGCGAGGTCGGCCGCCTCGTCCGCGTATGCCGAGCAGTCCGCCGGGTCGAAGCCGTACTCCCGCATCAGCGTGCGCGCGGCGTACCCCTTCCCGTGGCCCCGCGTGCACGTCAGCATCTCGTCCGCGCCCAGCCGCGCGGCCAGCGGCGCCACCACGGGCAGCGGAGAGCTGGAGACCAGCACCATCAGATCGCCCGCCACCGCGTGCCGCAGATACGCGGTGAGGCCGGGCTCGTTCCACAGTGCCCGCCGCACCAGCGTGCCGCCCACGTCGAAGAACGCGGCCTTACGCGGGACTTGGCGGGTTTTGGCGGCGATAGGAGTGATCGGGACAACCGTCTCGTTCATGCCCATCAATACGAGGTGCCGCCACACATCACTCAAAAGTCGTGGGGGTTTTCCCCACCCCGGAGTGACCGGACAGCGGGATGTCCCCGACAGGTCGGACCGTCGATCGTGGTGGTACGTGATCGACGACGTAGGACGACGTAAGGGGAAGGCACCATCATGCAGCTCAGGAGTGGTTCGGGCACCATCTGCAGGACGATCGCGGCGGCGGCGCTGCTGGTCGTGACCGCGAGCGTGGCCCTGCCGCTCGCCCCCGCCGGCGCGCAGCCGTCGCAGCCACCGCAGCCGCCCGCCGGTGTGTGGCAGGTCGACGGCTACGGCGAGGTATTCTCGCTGGACGGGCGCCGGCTGCAGGAGTATCAGGTCACCGGCGTCAGCTGCATCAAGGGCGTTTCGGCCGGGCGCGCGGGCGGGCAGGCGGGAACCGCCCGGTACGCCAACGCAGGCGGCGATGTCTTCAGCGTACGGTCCACGGGCCGTCCCGACCGGGCCGCGATGCATATCGACGGCTCACCCGGCGACCGCGGTCTGCGGCGCATCGCCGCCCTGCCCGCCGACTGCCTCAAGGAGAAACCCGGCGGACCGGTCGCCGCCTTCGACGTCTTCTGGCAGACCTTCGAGGAGAACTACCCCTTCTTCGCTGCCAAGGGCATCGACTGGCAGGCGGTCCGGGACCGCTACCGCCCCCGAATCGGCCCGCGCACCACCGACGCCGAACTCTTCGCGGTCTTCCGGGAGATGGTCTCACCGCTGCATGACGCGCATGTCGCCGTGCTCGCCGGCGAGACCGGCCGCTTCGGCACGACCCGGCCCGGCACCGTGATGCCCGGCGAGAAGCTGGACACCAAGGTCACCTCATACATCGAGAAGCGCGATCTTAAGGGCACCGAGCTCAGGAAGTTCGCGCGCGGCCGGATCGGATACGCCGAACTGCCCGGCGGCCAGGGCTACTTGCGTATCTCCGGATTCGGCGGCTATGCCGAGGCGAACGACTTCGCCACCAACAGCGCCGTACTGGATGAGGCTCTGGACACGATCTTCACCCGCGCGAGCACCGCCCGGCTGCGCGGCCTGATCATCGATCTGCGGATCAACGGCGGCGGCTCCGACTCGCTCGGGCTCCAGCTCGCCGGGCGCTTCACCGGCCGCCCGTACTTCGCCTACGCCAAGCGGGCCCGTAACGACCCGGCCGACGCGAGCCGGTTCACCCGCCCGCAGCCGCAGTACGTACGGCCCGCGGCCGCACCCCGGTACACCGGCCCGATCGCGGTGCTGACCGGAGGCTCGACCATCAGTGCCGGCGAGACCTTCACACAGGCGCTGATGGAGCGGCCCGGCCGGACCGTGCGGATCGGCGAGAACACGCAGGGCGTGTTCTCCGACGCGATGGAGCGCGAGCTCCCCGGAGGCTGGCAGATCCGGCTGCCGAACGAGGAGTTCCTGACCCGCTCGGGCGGTACGTTCGACGGCCCGGGAATCCCGCCACAGCTGCGCGAACCGGTCTTCACCGACGAGGAGTTCGCGAAGGGCCGCGACTCGGCCTTCGACCGGGCCGTCGCCGTGCTCGGCCACTGAAGGACGACGCAGGGGCGCGCGCCCCGGCCGGATGGGGGGAGGTCCGGCCGGGACGCGCGGGTGGGGGGCGGGTGGCTCGTGGTGCCTACTTGAAGGCCGCGAACGCCTTCGTGAAGGCCAGCGGCTCCTGGACGATCGAGCTGCACGTCGCGTCCGCGGTGTTCTTCGCGCCGCCGGGGCACGCCTTGTCGCGGGTCGCGGACCACATCGCCAGCCAGCCGAGGCCCTTCGACTTCGCGAAGTCGACCAGCTGAGTCGCGTCGTCGACCTTGAAGATCTCGGTCGCGACGTCATTGACGCCGATCATCGGCGTGACGGCGACGGCCTTCCACGCGGCGGTGTCGGAGAGACCGAGCACGCCCTTGATCTGCGCCTGGGTCGCCGTCGCGGCCTGGATCGCGTAGTCGCCCATGTCACCGCTGTACGCCGGTCCGTAGTCCATCGCCATGATGTTGACCGCGTCGACCTTCACGCCGTTCTTCTTGGCGTCGGCGATCAGGTCCACGCCGGGCTGGGTCAGGCCCTCGGGCATGACCGGAAGGGTGAAGGAGACATCGAGCCCCGGGTGGGACTTCTGCAGCTGCGCGATCGCCTGCGAGCGGCGGGTGTTGGCGGCGGTGTCCGGCAGGGCCGCGCCCTCGATGTCGAAGTCGACCTTGGTGAGCTTGTACTCGTCGATGACCTTGCCGTACGCCTTCGCGAGCTCGTCGGCGGAGGAGCACTTGAGCCCGAGCTCGGAGCCCGCCGCGCCGCCGAAGGAGACCCGGACGTCGCCGCCCTTGGCGCGCAGCGCGCCTATCTGGGAGGCCACCTTGTCGCTGGCGAGGTCGGTGACGCCGCCCCAGAGCGGCGCGCAGCTGCCGCCGGAGGTGATGAAGGCGAGGTTGAACTCCTTGATCCCGGCCTTGGTCGCGGTGTCCACCAGGTCGTAGGCCGGGTAGAGCGAGGTGTCGACGTACGGCGCGAAGCCGGCGCCTGCCGCGGTGCCGCCACCGGGGGTCCCGGTCGGCGTCGGGGTGGGGTTGGTGGGCGTGGGCGTGGGCGTGGGTGTGGGCTTCTGCGTGGGGGTGGCGGTCGCCGTCGGGGTGGGCGTGGGCTTCTCGGTGGGCCGGCCGCTCGGCTGCGGCGTCGCGCCGTCGTCGACCGAACACTTGATCTTGTTGATCGTGCAGGAGGTCGGGTCGGCTGCCGTCCCCGTACCGCTCGCGGAGGTCACGAAGCCGACGGTGACCGACTTGCCGGGCGCGATCTCCTTGTTCCAGCTCGCGGGGGTCACCGTGACGTGCTGCCCCTTGACGGTGTGCTCACCGTTCCACAGCGAACCGATCGTGGTTCCCGTGGGCAGATCGAATTCGAGCGTCCAGCCCGACTGCGCCTTGTCGGTGTCATTGGTGATGACGTACTGGCCGGTGTAACCACCGTTCCAGGAGCTGGTCTTGGTGTATGCGGCGCCTACCGCGGCGGCCTGGGCCGTGCCCGTGAGCGCGAACGCCGCGCCACCGATCACCGCGGCGGCGACGATCGCGCCGACCGCCTTGGTCCTGACGCTCGCCCTGCGCCGGTGCGTAGTGCTGCCCATTGCGTGCCTGCCTCTGCGTTACGGGGGGTGGGGGTGTGGCAGCACGCTAGCGGCCTGGAAACGGACAAATGGCCGGTTCAGGGCGGAGGTTGAGCTTCTTAGGACGGCCTTAAGGAAGGCATGGGAGCGGATTAATGGTCGAGACCACTCGGTTGGTTCTCGGGGGCGGTACGGGCTGCCGGACGGACCCCGTCACGCATCGCGGTCACCGCACCAGGCCCGCGCGCTTGCGGCGCTTGACCGTTCCGCGGTGGCCGCGCCTGCGCTCACCGCCCGCGCCCTCCCGGCCGTCGAGCCCGATCCAGATCCGTATCTCCGTGCCGCCGAGCACCGAACGGCCGATCCGTACGTCCCCGCCCGTCGACTCCGCCACCCTGCGCACGATGTCCAGGCCGAGGCCCGTCGAGCCGTCCCGGCCACCGCTGTTGCCGCGGGCCATCGCCGCCTCAGGGTCGGCGATGCCGGGACCCGCGTCCGAGACCAGGACGATCACCGCGTCCTCGCCGTTGTGGACGTCGACCGAGAACGCCGTCCCCTCCGCGGTGTGGCGGAAGACATTGCCGAGCAGGGCGTCGAGCGCGGCGGCCAGTTCGGGGCGTGCGACCGGGATGCGTACGGGACGGTCGACACCCGCGACCCGTACCTTGCGGCCCTCGTCCTCCGCGAGCGCCGACCAGAAGTCCATCCGCTGCCGGACGACCTCCGACGCGTCGCAGCCGGCACCGGGACCGATTGCCGCGGTCTGCGGTTTGGCCTCCCGTGCCGTACGGATGATCGTGTCGACCTCGCGCTCGAGCTGGGCGACCGCGGCCCGGGTCTGGTCGGCGGCCGGGCCCTCGCCGAGCGAGGCCGCGTTGAGGCGCAGCACGGTGAGCGGCGTACGCAGCCGATGCGAGAGATCGGCTGCCAACTCGCGCTCATTGGCGAGGAGTTGGACCACTTGGTCGGCCATGGAGTTAAAGGCTACGGCGGCGGAGCGCAGCTCGGTCGGCCCCTCCTCCGGGACGCGCGCGCCGAGCTTTCCCTCTCCCAGATCGTGCGCGGCGCCCGCGAGCCGCTGGGCGGGCTGCACCATCCGGACACCGAGCCGGTCGGCGACGGCGACGGAGCCGACTATCAGCGCGATCCCGACGCCGGCGAGCACCAGCCAGGCGGTGTCGACGCCGTTGGAGACCTCGCCCTCGGGCACGAAGACCTCGACGACGGCGATCTGACCGGTGCTGATGGCGGTCGGCTGGAGCAGCGCGGAGCCGTCGGTGACCTCGGTGATGGAGGCACGGCCGAGCCGCTGCGTGGCCTCCAGGTCTTTCTGTGCGGCCCGGCGGGTGCCGATGTTCACCGGCTGGCTGCCCGCCTCGCCGGAGGCCGGGATGTGCACGGCCATCCGCCCGGCCGCACCGGCCTGGGTGGACATGACGGCCCGCTCCAGCGGATCGCGGTCGGCGGTGATGGAGAGGGTGGGGCCGATGGCGGCGGCCTGCCGCTCGGCGTTGGAGAGGGCCCTGTCCTTGGCCATCTCCTGGACGACGAGCCCCAGCGGCACGGCGAAGGCCACCACGACCATCGCCGTGACGGCCAGGGAGACCTTGACGAGTGCCCATCTCATGGCCGGTGTCCGTTCGGCTGTGGTCCGCCTGGCTGTTGACCGTTCGGCTGTGGTCCGTGCGGCGGCTCCAGCTTGACGCCGACTCCGCGCAGGGTGTGAAGGTACCGGGGCCTGGCCGCCGTTTCGCCCAGTTTCCGCCGCAGCCAGGACAGATGTACGTCGATGGTCTGGTCGTCGCCGTAACTCTGCTGCCAGACCTCGGCGAGCAGTTCCTTGCGCGGTACGACCACGCCTGGCCGCCCGGCCAGGAAGGCCAGCAGGTCGAACTCGCGACGGGTCAGGTCGAGGGCGGCGCCGTCCAGGTCGGCCTGACGGCGCAGCGGATCGATGGAGAGCCCGCCGACCTGGATGACGCGCGAGGGCGGGGCCTCTCCGGCAGCGGCGCGCGAGCGGCGCAGTACGGCGGCCATTCGCGCCGAAAGATGCTCCACCGAGAAGGGTTTGATGAGGTAGTCGTCGGCGCCGTCGTTGAGCAGCCGGACGATCTCCGCCTCGTCGTCGCGCGCGGTGGCGATGATGACCGGTACGTCGGTGATACCGCGCAGCATCTTCAGCGCCTCGGACCCGTCCAGATCGGGCAGGCCGAGGTCGAGAATGACCACGTCGAAACGGAAATGGGCCACCTCGCGCAGCGCCTCGAGGGCCGTACCGACGCTCCGTACCGTGTGGGAGGCCTCGGTCAAGTGCCTGATGAGGGCGGAGCGCACGAACTGGTCGTCCTCGACCACGAGCACACTTGCCATGGGCGGCACCGTACGCCATCCGGAGTACCCGGGTCCCCCTAAGGACAGACGCGGGGCGCGTGGTGCACTATGGCCCGGATGCATCGAGGACTCGTACATGCCATGGCGTGGTCGCTGTCCACCGGCGCAGCGGTGACGCTGTCCTGGTGGGGCGTCCATACCGTCATGTCCGGGACGGCGTACGACCGGCCGCGCGCGCTGCCGATCAGCGCGGACAGCGCCACCACGCAGGGAGCGAGGCCGCAGGTCTCCTCCACTCAACGGCCGCCGACCCCCTCGCCGTCGAAGCCGTCCGCGCCGGACAAGAGCAGTAAGCCGTCGGCCACGTCTCCCGCCGCCAAGCCGAGCAGGACGAAGCCGCCGTCGTCCACGTCGCCCTCGTCGACGCCGATGTCCGGGAATGTGAAGAGCTACACAGTCGACGGCGGCCGGGTCGTCTTCGACATCGGCCAGGTCTCGGCCGAGCTGGTCTCGGCGACCCCGGACGCCGGCTGGCAGATGCAGGTGTGGAAGCAGCCGTCGTGGATCCGGGTGACCTTCACGCAGAACGGCCGCGAGGTCTCGGTGTTCTGCACCTGGAACGGCCATCCGCCGATGGTCGAGTTCGACGAGCGCTAGCGGAGCTAGCGGAACGCAGCCGGTGGCGGTACGGGTGAGGGCTTGGCGCTGGCGTCGGTGACCGCGGCCGCGCCGCCCGTGAAGTCGGTGAGTGCCCTTCCGTGTTCGACCCTGCCGGGGTGCGGGTCGCTCGCGACGCGGCGGGTCAGTTCGGCGACCGGCAGCGGTACGTCCGAGGCGAGGAGCACGGCGTTGCCGAAGCGGCGGGCGCGCAGCACGGTCGGGTCCGCGGCGAGCGCGAGTTCGGGGAAGACAGTGGCGGCGGTGGCGACCTGGGCGCGGATATGGGCGAGCGGCGGACCGTCGGCGAGGTTCGCTGTGTAGTGTCCGCCCGGCTTCAGGGCCCTTCGCACCTCGGTGAGGAACTCCGTACTGGTCAGATGCGCGGGTGTGCGGGCGCCGCTGAAGACATCGGCGATGACCAGGTCCGCCCAGCCGTCCGGGATCTTGCCGAGGCCCTCGCGGGCGTCGCCGGACCGGACGCGTATGCGCGCAGTGGGGTCCAACGGGAGCTGTTTGCGGACCAGTTGGACCAGCCCGGCGTCCAACTCGACGATCTGCTGGGTGGATCGGGGACGGGTGGCGGCGATGTAGCGGGCGAGCGTGAAGGCTCCGCCACCGAGGTGGACGACCTGGAGGGGGCGGCCGGGCGGGGCGACGAGATCGATGATGTGGCCGAGGCGGCGCTGGTACTCGAAGGAGAGATACGCGGGGTCGTCGAGGTCGACATGGGACTGCGGCGCACCGTCGAGGAGCAGCGTCCAGGCGCGGGGGCGCTCGCGGTCGGGTATCAGCTCGGCCAGCCCGCCGTCCACCTGCTCGACGACGGGTTCGGGGCTGCCGCCCCCGCCCGTACGGCCGCGCCGTTTACTTTTTGCCATCAGCCCATTATCGGCACCGATCCGGGTGGGCTGCCCGCGCAGGGCCCGGCGGCCGGCACGGCTCAGCAGCGTGCACGATTCGGCGGCGTGCACGGCTCGGCAGCGGCCGCGGCTCAGCTGCAGTTGTCGGCGGCCTCGATGAGGCGGGCCGCCTCGCCGAGCGCCTTGCGCAGGACCGCGGGGTCGGTGACCGGGTCGGCGTCGTCCGGCGGCAGCAGCCAGCCGCTGCCGGTGACCGGCGGCTCGGCCGGGATGCGCAGACCGCGCCCCGACGTCTGCGTACAGGCACTGCCCGGCATGTCCCAGCCGTCTGCGGTGCCGGGCGGCACGAGGAAGCCGAGAGTGTCGCAGGCGCCGTCGTGGAGAACCGGGCCGACGGCCGGAGCGTCCGCCCGGCGCAGGATGTCCACCGCCTCGAGGCCCTGCCGGGCGGGGACGGTCACCAGATCACAGGGTTCGGCAGCGGCGCCGTCCCTGGGTGGTGCGCTGCTGTCCTGGGTGGGCGTGTGCCGAGCAGTCGTCGCCGTCGTCGCAGTCGTCCGTGGGGCGCCGTTGACGCTGTTCTCCATGCCGACCTCCAACAAGGGGATCCCCTCCTCGCTCGAGTGGAGACACGTAGCGGGTCTCCGAATGGTTCAACGCCCGCAGTCGTCAATGGCTACGGCGGCACGCCGCCGCAAAGGATGGCAGTTCATGGCAGATCGAGGGGGACATATCCCTTTTGTAGGCAAACTCTGCGTACGCGACCCGTCACAGCAGGTACGTTCTTGCTCCGCCGGAACACGGCTGCACCAAGAGAGGGCTCGGCCATGGCGTCGTCGTCACAGGCATCACGGGCAGTTCCCAACCTCGCCTTCCGCGGACTGCGCGGGCAACGCTCGCCCGGAGAGTTCGCGGCGGCAGTACGCAAGGCCGCTCGGGAGATCGGTGAGCAGGTCTCCTGCGATGCCCGCTACATCGGGCGCGTCGAGGCCGGCGAGATCCGCTGTCCGAACTACGCGTACGAGCGGGTGTTCCTGCACATGTTCCCCGGTCTGACGCTGGCCGATTTGGGCTTCACGGCGCGGGAACAAGTACGGGGCGGCCGGGGCCGGCCGCTCGTGCCGGCTCATCCTTTATGTCCCTTCGACGGCAACAGTGACAGCGACATCGACGAGGAGAGCGACGTGCTGCGTCGCGCATTCATGACGAGCGGCTCCGCCACGGTGGCGGCCGCGTCCCTCGGGCTCGGACTCGGGCCCGTACCCGGCAGGTCCGGCTCCACGCCCGGCCTCTCCGGCACCGTGCCCGCTCAGCGGCGAGTCGGCGAGGCGGAGGTGAGCGCCGTCGAAGAGGCGGTACGGCGGATCCGGCTGCTCGACGACCGGCACGGCGCGGACGGGCTCTACCAGCGGGCCGCGCAGCCGCTCCGGGCCGCGTACGCGCTGCTCGACGCGGGGACGACGGCCCGCGCCTCGACCGCCGGCCGACTGCACGCCGGAGCGGGCGAACTCGCCATCTCGGTGGGCTGGTTGGCCCATGACTCGGGCCGTTTCGACGACGCCCGCTCGCACTACGCGGAGGCACTGGCGACGGCACGGGTCGCGGGCGACCCGGCGCTGGAGGCACACGCCTTCTGCAATACGTCGTTCCTGGCGCGGGACGCGGGGCGGTACCGCGAGGCGGTGCGCTCGGCGCAGGCCGGGCAGCGCGCCGCGCGGCAGCTGGCCTCGCCACGACTGCTCTCGCTGCTCTCACTTCGGGAGGCGGGCGGCTGGGCGGGGCTCGGCGACCGCGCGAGTTGCGAACAGTCGCTGTCGCGGGCGCACTCGTACTTCGACCTGGGCGTGACGGACGCGGATCCGGAGTGGATGTCGTTCTTCGGGGAGCCGGAGCTGGAGGCGCTCCAGGCACAGTGCTGGTCGGCGCTCGGCGAATGGTCGCGAGCTGCCCGCCACGCCCGCCGGGCGGCGGCGCTCCAGGACCGCCGTTTCACGCGCAACCTGGCGCTGTACCGGGCCGAACTGGCGGCGGACCTGGCGCGGGCGGGCGCACCGGACGAGGCGGCGGAGGCGGGCCACCAGGTGCTGGACCTGCTGGACCGGGTCCAGTCCTCGCGCATCCAGTCGATGCTGTCGGACACGGCGAGGGTGCTGCTGCCGCAGCGGCGGGCGGCAGGGGTGGGGGCGTTCCTGGACCGCCACACGGAGACACTCCGCGAGGCATAGCACCTGGGCTGGGTCGCGGTCGCGGTCGCGGACTCAGACCTCCAGGTGGCCCGTGTCGTTCCAGCGGTCCATCGCCGGCGAGCCGTAGGCCCAGCCCAGGATCGACAGGCTGGTCGGGTCAAGGCGGATACGGGCCGCGAAGGACGGGTCCAGGCCCAGCCAGCGTGCGCCGAGGACCCGCAGGATGTGGCCGTGCGCGAAGAGCAGCACATCGCGGTCGGCCGAGCGCGCCCAGTCGATGACCTTGTCCGCGCGGGCGCCGACATCGGCCAGCGCCTCGCCGCCCGGGACCCCGTCGCGCCAGATGAACCAGTCGGGCCGCTCCGCGTGGATGTCCGCCGGGGTCAGTCCCTCGTAGTCCCCGTAGTTCCACTCCATGAGCGCGCCCCAGTCGGAGGCCCGGTCCCCGAAACCCGCGAGCGCGCAGGTCTCACTGGCCCGAACGAGTGGGCTGGTGCGGACCTCGACACCCTCCAGGCCCGACCACGGCGCCCGGTGCAGCCGTTCGCCCAGCAGCTTCGCGCCGCGCCGGCCCTCCTCGAGAAGAGGGATGTCCGTCCTGCCGGTGTGCTTGCCCAGCAGGGACCATTCGGTCTGCCCGTGCCGGGCCAGCAGGATGCGCGGTGCCATGAAGGGCTCTCCCTGAGGTTCACATTCGGTGGCACTCCATCATCTCGCACCTGAACGCAGGGCAACCTCTCGGGCGATCTCGACGTCCTCGTACAGGTCGGGTACCCGATGAACGCGCGCCTTCTTGTACACCGTACGGTTGAACGGTGGCCGATGGCCCCCTGAATACAAAATGGAGATCGTTCGGATGCCGCACACCGCGCCCCGTCATCGGCCACGCTGGTGGACCGAACTGATGCTCATCGTCGTGGTCTACGCCGCGTACTCGGCCGGCCGGCTGCTCGCGCGCGGCAATGAGTCGACCGCGGTCGACCACGGCATGGCGATACTCCGGGCCGAGAAGGCACTCCTCCTCAACGCCGAGCACCCGCTCAACCGCCTCTTCACCAGCACCCCGGCCCTCGGCGTTCCCGCCGACTTCGCCTATGCGTCCCTGCACTATCTGGTCACACCGGCCATTCTGGTCTGGCTCTTCCGACGCCGCCCCGTCCGCTACCGGGCCGCCCGCACCTGGCTGATGCTCTCCACACTCCTCGGCCTCGTCGGGTTCACGCTGCTGCCGACCTGCCCGCCGCGGCTGCTGGACGCCGGCCAGGGGTTCGTCGACACGATGGCCCAGTACAGCTCGTACGGCTGGTGGGGCGGCGAGGCGAGTGCGCCGCGCGGCATGGGCGGGATGACCAACCAGTACGCGGCGATGCCGAGTCTGCACGTCGGCTGGGCCCTGTGGTGCGGTGTGATGCTGTGGCGGCACGGCCGTACGCCCCTGATGAAGGTCCTCGGCGTCGCCTACCCGCTGCTCACCACGTTCGTGGTGATGGGGACGGCGAACCACTACTTCCTGGACGCGGTCGCGGGCTGCGCCGTGATGGGCGTCGGCGCGCTGCTGACCCGGCCCGCGCTGCGCTTCGCCGACCGGGTGCGTACGCGCTTCACCGCCGCCCCTTCCGGCTCGAAGTCCCCGATTGTCAGTGCCGGATGCGAGACTTCCGCGGGTGAGCGAATCCCTGGACAGCGGACCTCCTCCGCAGGCGCCGACGACAGCACTCCGGCAGCGGCTCGCTGAGCTGCGCGGCCCCGCCGCCCAGCCCCATCCGCTCGACGCCCGCGCGCTGGCCGCCCTCGCCGCCAACCCCGGCTGCAAACGGCGCGCGTTGCTGGACGGCGCCGGGGTGGACAAGGCGGCGCTCGCCTCCGCGCTGGGGTCGCCGGCCGCTTTCGGGCAGTCGCAGTTCGCTTTCATGCGCGGCAACGCCTTCGAGGCGAAGGTCAAGGCCGACGGCGGTACGGAACTGATGCGGCTGCTGGGCGTGGACGCCCCGGCACAGGTCCGGGTGCCCGATCTGACGGCGGCCGGCCCCGAAGGCCGCGCGGCGCGTACGGCACTGGCGCTGCGCGAGGCCACCGCGGCCGGCGAGTGGACGCTGCTCGACCACCCGATGCTGGCGCTGCAGGTCGCGGGCTCCCCCGCCTATCTGGAGCCGGACGCGGTGGTCGTGCACCCCGACGGACGGTGGACGGTCGTCGAGATCAAGTCCTTCCCGATGATCGACGGCTCGGCGGACGCGGCGAAGGTGGGCGCGGCGGCGCGTCAGTCCGCGGTGTACGTACTGGCGCTGGAGCGGGTCGCCGCGCTGACGGACGGCGCGAAGGTCGCGCACAGCATTCTGCTGGTCTGCCCGAAGGACTTCTCGAACCTGCCGACCGCGTCCGTCGTCGACGTACGCAAGCAGCTCTCGGTGACCCGCCGCCAGCTGGCCCGGCTGACCCGGATCGAGGACATCGCCGCCGCGCTTCCCGAGGGCACCACCTTCGACCTGGAGCGCCCGGCCGGTGAGCTGACCGCGGCGGTCGAGTCCGTCTCCGCGGCGTACGCGCCCGAGTGCCTGGCCGCCTGCGAGCTGGCCTTCCACTGCCGCGACCGGGCCCGCGACGCGGGCGTGGTCGAGGCGCTGGGGCGCGGGGTGCGCGGCGAGCTGGGCGGACTGACGACGATCGGCGAGGTGCTGGCGGCGGCACGGAGCGAAGCAGGTGATCCGGACGACCCGGCGGTCGTGGCCCTGCGCCGTGCAGCCGCGCTGCGGGCCGAGGCCCTGGAGGCGGCCGGATGTCGCTGATCTCCACCCTCGCCCGGCTGGAGGCCGTCGAGTCGGGACGGGCCACCCCGCTCGCGACCTTGCGGCACCGGCATCTGTCCGAGCGTCCGCTGGTCCTCGTACCGCTGACGACGGCCGGTGAGGCGGGGGCGCCGCTGGGTGCGCTGGTCGGCACGGACGAGGAGGAGCCGCGGCTCCTGGTCGTGGCGCAGCCCCGCGACCGCGATCTGCGCTTCACCTTCCTCGCCGAGCTCGCCGACGCGGTACTGCCGCATCTGGACGCGTACGCCGACGATGTCGAGCCCGCCGAGCGCAACGAGACCGACCCGGAGACCGGCAAGAGGGTCAAGGTCGAGGTCGAACTGTGCGCGGACGCACCGCAGTTGATCGTTCCGGGCCGGGCGGGCATCGACTTCGTGCGGCTGCTGGGCCGCTCGATGCGCTTCCGGCGTACGGCCGAGCAGGACCCCGACGCGCCCTACCCCGCGCCGCCACACGTCCCGCTGCTCGGCCGCTGGCTGACGCACTACGGCGAGCGGGCCCGGGTGCCCGGCTCCTCGCTGCTGCTCGCGGCGACCGATCTGCTGAACCGGCACTGGGCGACCGGCCAGTCGAGCCTGGAGGACCAACACTTGGGCGCGCTGCTCGCCTGGATCGACCCGCCCGAGGGCGAGACGGGTGCGGAGGCGGCGCTGCGGGCGGAGCTGGCGCGTGATGCCCGCGGCCAGCTGCTGTGCCCGCCCGCAGGACCGGCCACCGACCCGGCCTTCGACAACCGGCTGCTGGCCCCCGCCGTGGAGCGGTACGACCGGGCGCGCCAGGCGCTCGGCGCTGCTGAGGACGGCGCCGAGGCGGATGTCCGGCTGGGTGAACTGACCCTCACCGAGCGGGAGATCCGCCGCCTCCTGCTGACCCAGCTCAAGCCCACATGGCACGCGGTGTGGCGCGGCCTCGAGCTGCTGCGGGAGCTGCCGGAGGGGCCGCGGGCGGCGGACCGCTGGACGCGCGACCGCTGGTCGTTCACGGCGCACCGCGATCGCGTACGGGCCGGGGAGCCGCCGCAGCCCCGACGCGACGACGCCGTGACGGCCGCGCAGAAACTCGCCTCCCGCGAGACGGCGCAGGCGCAGCTGGAGGCCCAGGAGGCGCTGGACGACCCGCTGGTGCTGGCGGGGCGCAGGATGGCGGGCGAGGCGTTCACGAGTGAGGTGACCGAGGTCGTGATGGCCTGGTCCGAGTCGAAGCGGCCGAGCCCGCGCCCTCTGCTGACCGTCCGTACGGACGACCGCCCGCATCTGGGCGAGCGGGTGAAGGTGTACCGCTCGCTGGACGGCAAGCCGCAGACCGCTGAGTTCGTACGGTACGAGGCCGAGGGAGTTCTGGTGCTGCGGCTGACCGACCGCATGGGCCGGTCCAAGGACCCTGCGGAAGGCTCCGTACCGGAGAAGGGCGAGCGGATCGCGTGGACCCTGTTCGAGCACGACCAGCGGGGCGGCCCGAAGCTGCCGGACCCGGAGGAAACCCCATGGACCCACGGCGGCCCTCCGGGCACGGACGCGGAGAGCCCGGACCCCGTGACCCCGGAGGACATTCTGTGACGGCCATCTTTGCCCCGTCCGCCATTGCAGGTGGCAGTGGCTTCGCGCCGGCCCGGGAGCTCGCCCATGGAGGTGCGCTGTGAGCGGGCGCGTCTTCGATCCCTCTGCCGAGGCCGCGCGGGCCACCGACGCGATCCTCGCCGACACGCTGCACGGGACGCACCGCGGCGTCGTCGTGGACTCACCGCCCGGCGCGGGCAAGTCGACGCTCGTCGTGCACGCCGCGCGTGAACTGGCGGCTGCCGGGCGGCCGTTGATGGTCGTCGCCCAGACCAATGCACAGGTCGACGACCTGGTGGTCCGGCTCGCCGAGAAGGAGCCCGACCTGCCGGTCGGGCGGCTGCACAGCAACGACGCCGACCCGTACGACAAGGCCCTCGACGAGCTCGACAACGTACGCAAGTCCGCGAAGGCCGGTGACCTGGCAGGCCTGGACATCGTCATCTCGACCGCCGCGAAGTGGGCGCATGTGCAGGGTGTGGAGCCCTGGCGGCACGCCATCGTCGACGAGGCGTACCAGATGCGTTCCGACGCACTGCTCGCCGTCGCCGGCCTCTTCGAACGGGCGCTGTTCGTCGGTGACCCCGGCCAGCTGGACCCGTTCTCGATCGTGGGCGCGGACCAGTGGGCCGGGCTGTCGTACGACCCGTCCGCGAGCGCGGTCTCGACGCTGCTCGCGCACAACCCGGAGCTTCCGCAGCACCGCCTGCCGGTCTCCTGGCGACTCCCGGCGTCCGCCGCGCCGCTGGTCTCGGACGCGTTCTACCCGTACACACCCTTCCGCAGCGGTACGGGCCCGGACGACCGGCGGCTGGCCTTCGGTGTGCCGTCGGACGGCTCGGGGCCGGACCGGGTGCTGGACGAGGCGGCGGAGTCGGGGTGGGGCCTGCTGGAGCTGCCCGCGCGCAGTACGCCCCGTACGGACCCCGAGGCGGTACGGGCCGTGGCCCAGGTGGTCCGCCGGCTGCTGAACCGCGGCGGCGCGGCGACCAGCGAGCGGTCCGCGGACCCGGTCCCGGTGACCGCCGAGCGGATCGCGGTCGGCACGGCCCACCGCGACCAGGCGTCGGCGGTACGGGCGGCGCTGGCCGAGGTGGGCGTCACCGGCGTCACCGTGGACACGGCGAACCGTCTCCAGGGCCGGGAGTTCGACGTCACGGTGGTCCTCCACCCGCTGTCGGGCCGCCCGGACGCGACGGCGTTCCATCTGGAGACGGGCCGACTGTGCGTACTGGCCTCCCGCCACCGGCACGCGTGCATCGTGGTGTGCCGCGCGGGCGTCACGGACCTGCTGGACGAGCACCCGTCGACGGAGCCGGTCCAGCTGGGCGTCACGGTCAAGTTCCCGGATGGCTGGGAGGCGAACCACGCGGTGCTGGCCCACCTGGCGGAACACCGCGTGAGCTGGCAACCGTGAGCACAGGCGCCGGACGGAGTCCGGCACGCCGCCCGAAGCCTGCGAAGCAGTGCGAGGGCGGCAGACAGCAACAGCCCGGATGGCTGGGAGGCGAACCACGCGGTGCTGGCCCACCTGGCGGAACACCGCGTGACCTGGCAACCGTGAGCACCCGGCAACACCACGTGAGCCGGCACCGTGAGCACCCCCGGAACACCGCATGAGCCGGCAACCGTAGACCCCCTTGCGGAGAACGGGACAATGGACGGTGGCCACGGGCACCGGGCGGAGTCCGGCCAAGCGCGCGAGTCAACGAAAGGCGGCCGGATCAGGGGCCGCACCTGTACGAGGAGGAGAACCACATGGCGGATCCCGAACGGAGTGAGCGGAAGCTGCGACCGGCCCCGCTGCTCTTCGAGCCGTCGGAGGCTGCCGCCGATCCCGAGCACTTCTTCGACCTGGAGTCCATCGAGGACCCGCGGGAGCTGCTGGCCCGGGCCACGGAACTGACCCTGGCGTTCCGCGCCGCGACCGACCGGGCGGCGGAGTACCAGGCGCTCGCGGCGGCCCAGCTCGCCGACCCGCGGCGCTTCGACCGGCTCACCTCCGCGGACATCGCCCAGCGGGCGGAGTGGACCGAGGACTATGCCAAGAAGATGATCGAGTTCGGCCGCGACCTCCTCCGTAACACCACCCCGTAGCCACCTGAGGCCGCCGAACAGGCACGCTCGCACCCGTCTGCACCCGCACGCACCGCCGGCCAACCACGCGCCTGGCATATGCCGGGGCGCAAGATACGCCTCCCCGCCCTGCCCTGTCCCGAATTCCGCCAACTCTCAGGAACGGAACCGTCACTCCCGGTAGATCTTGTGTCATGAGCGCATGGCTGCGAGACCAACCCCTGCGGGACCCCGGCGCCCCTGACGACGAGCGCCGTACGGACATCCTCGCCCTCCTGCAGGAGGAGGGCCGCCATCGCGCGGCACAGGTCACCGCCCCCGGCGCCCGCTGGCTCACCTCCGCCGGGGTGTATCCGCGCTCGATGCTCGCCCTCTGGGAGACCCGGCCGACCGCTCCCGCCGTACTGCCCTGCGGCGCCGTCTTCGACGTCGTGAACGTGCCCACGATCTTCGGCCGGCGAATGCTCGACCGGCTGTGGGAGGAGGGGCCGGGATCCGGCCCCGTCGCCATGCACCGCGGCCGGATGATGCTCTTCGCCGCGCCCGGCACCGCCCAGCGCCTGCCGTCCCTGCTCGACTGGGAGGAGTGGGGCGATTCCGTACCGCCGATGCTCTGCCACGGCAGCGGCGACGCGGTGACCGTCCCGCCGCTGGCGCAGAGCCAGGACGCCGCCGACCCGCGCTGGCTGGTGGCCCCGGACGCCCGCCATCCATGGCTGCCGGGGCCCGAGGTACTGCTCTGGTCGTGCGTGCGGGCGGTCCGTGCGGCCTCGTCCCCGAGCGTGCGTATATCGATTTTTCCTCCCGCCGATCAGGATGCTAAGGTCTACGACGTCAGCAGGCGCCGCTAGCTCAGTTGGTTAGAGCAGCTGACTCTTAATCAGCGGGTCCGGGGTTCGAGTCCCTGGCGGCGCACAGACGGGAAAAGCCCCTCGCGAGAGCGAGGGGCTTTTTCGTGTGCCCGCACCAGGGCGACCCGGCGCCCCGCACCCTCGGACGCCCGCACCCCGGCGCCCCGCACCGGCCGCCCACACCGCGGCGCCCCGCACCCTCGGACGCCCGCACCCCGGCGCCCCGCACCGGCCGCCCGCACCTGCGCCGTACTACGCCGTCGTGACCCTGATCGTCCACGCGCCCGACCGCGTCCGGTCCGCCACCTGCACCCTCGTCCGCTCGCCCGGCGTCCCCGGCATCGTGAACGTCTCGCCGACCCCCAGCGGCGCGTCCGCGAGCGGCGGATAGACCGACCGGTCCCAGCACGCCTCGGTGGCCGGATGTGTGTCCACCACTTCGACCGGGCCGCCGCCCGACGCCGTCTCGGCCTGTACGCGATACAGCAGCACCCCCTCCGTACAAGTCTCCCGGTCGTTGCCGGTCGAGCCGCGCGCCTCGATCGCGAGGGCGGTGTCCTCCCCGGTTCTGACGACCGCGAGCCGCGTGCCGAGGCTCCCGCCCGGGGCCCGCGCGGCGTCCACCGGCTCCAGCGTGATCAGCTCCGACCTCTGCACGCACCGCACGGCCCGCTGGTCCAGCCAGCCAAGCTTCCACTTGTGCCAGGCGAAGAGATCGGGTGCGAGCCCGAACTGGCTGCCCATCACATCCCAGTCCCCGACATAGGTGTCCCAGTCGCCCTTGCCGTCCGTCGGCCGGTGGTAGAGATCCGGCAGGTCGAAGGCGTGGCCGGTCTCGTGGGCCAGCACATTGTGGTCCGGCGGATGGCTCTCGAAGACGGTGACGACCCGTTCGAGGTCAGTGCCGTCGGCATGCAGCGGCCGATCGAGGTTGACGACCTTCGTCGCGTCGGCGTCCACGCCGGGCGCGTCCGGGTCGGCGACGAGATAGACGATTCCGTAGCGGGAGAAGTCGACCGTCGAGTCCGCCGCGGCGATCGCGTCGCGCAGATACCCGCTGCGCCGCGCCGAGTCCCAGTCCCGCTTTATCCCGTACGCGGTCGAGGACTTCGGCATCTTCACCCACTGGCGCTGCGGATGCGGGCGCAGCGCGAACTGCCGGTACGAGGCACTCTCGAAGAACTGGCTGGTGGCGGGGAAGTGGTCGGCCGCGAGCTCGTCCGGTGAGTTCAGCGGCACCGAGTCCGGAAACGACAGGAAGATCATGACCGCGTCCATGCTCCCGACAGGTCGCGGGTAGGCGGAGTTCCAGGAGTCGACCCCGAGCGAGTGGTGGGCAGTGGTGCGGGGCAGCGCGCAGGGCCCCCCGGACAACTCGGCCACGGCCGGGCCGGCCACCAGGCCCGTGGCGGCGAGCGCAATCAGGGAGGTGAAGGCGGCCGCGGCGCTGCGCAGGCGCCCGCGTTCCGCCCCCTGGGCCACTCCTCGGGCCGCTCCCGGCACCACTCCCACGGGTGCTCCCTCGGGTGACTGCTGACCCTCCACGTGGACCTCCGGCTGAGGAATGCGGGACACCTCACCCACCCTGTGTTGATTTCAGGTGGTACGCCCTGCCGACTGCCCCACTCGGGTGACCGACCCGACACCGGGCCGACACCGACCCGAGACCCGCCGACACTCCGATGGCTCACGGAACGTCACATTCGGTCAGGACGGAATCGGCCACCGCGCAGACCTGTGCAGAAACGATCGTCCGTAGCCCCGGGGCGGGCTGATCCACTGCGCCACAGCTGGAACAGCCGCCGGGCGGCCTCTATGATCGGCACACTTTCCCGGCGTCTTCCCCGAGTTCATACCGGCTTCATCACCGATCGCATGGGGCGGCCGGACCGACCACACCTGTACGGACCCTGTACGAAACAACTGCACTGCGGGAGCAAGCGGTGAGCGGAACCTCCGAAGGAACAGGGCCGGCCGTTGTCGCAGTCCCCGGTAGCAACCGGCCGTTGATCACAGAGCGTCACAGCGTCGGCCGGACGGCCGCCGAACTGCGTGACTACCGCGCCGCGTTCAACGCCGCGCACCTCGCGATGGCCGTCGTCGACCACGAGGGCGTCGTGGTCACCGCGAACGAGGCCTTTGCCGCGCTGCTCGGCACCGAGCCCGTCACCCTGCTGGAGCAGTCCGCGGCCGATCTCGTCGACCTGGCGTCGGACGGCCGCACCTGGCACGCGTACCGCGAAGTGCTGCGCGGCCGCCGTTCCCGGTTCCGCTGCACGCGCCGCCTCAAGCACCCCGACGGGCGCACGCTCTGGGCCGAGGTCACCGTCGCGCCGGTGCCGGACAGCCGCAATGTGCTGCTCTCCATCACGGACATCAGCGACCGGCGCGAGCTGCTCGCGCGGCTGCGGCAGGTCCAGATGCACGACCCGGTGACGCGGCTGCCCAACCGCACGCTCTTCTTCGAGCGGCTCTCGGCGGCGCTGGAGTCATCGGCGTACGACCAGGGCTCCACCGGCCGGATCGGGCTCTGCTACCTGGACCTGGACGGCTTCAAGGCGGTCAACGACACGCTCGGGCACCGGGTCGGCGACCGGCTGCTGGCCGCCGTCGCCACCCGGCTCGCCGAGTGCGCGGACAGCGACGCCCACACACGCAGCGGCAGCCATCTGGTGGCGCGGCTCGGTGGCGACGAGTTCGCGATCCTGGTCGAGGACTCCACCGGTACGGAGCAGCTCGCCGATCTCGCCAGGTCCGTACTGGTCGCGCTCCAGCAGCCGTTCGACCTGTCGGGACAGCGGCTCTCGGTCTCGGCTTCGATCGGGGTCGTGGAGCGGGCGGCGGCCGGGACGAGCGCGACGGGTCTGATGCAGGCCGCGGACACCACGCTGTACTGGGCGAAGGCGGACGGCAAGGCTCGCTGGACCCTCTTCGACCCCGAGCGCAACGCGCACCGGATGACAAGGCAGGCGCTCTCCTCCACACTACGGCCGGCCGTGGAGCGCGGCGAGTTCGCGCTGGAGTACCAGCCGCTGGTGGGGATGGCGGACGGGGTGCCGCGGGGCGTGGAGGCGCTGGTGCGCTGGAACCACCCGCAGTTCGGCACGCTTGCGCCGAATCGGTTCATCGCCATCGCGGAGGAGGACGGCTCGATCGTCCAGCTCGGCCGGTGGGTGCTGCGTACGGCGTGCCGCCAGGCCCGCCAGTGGCAGATGGACCACCCGGACGCCCTGCCGCTGTTCGTGAGCGTCAATGTCGCCGTACGGCAGGTCTGGGACTCCGACCTGGTCGCGGATGTGGCGGAGATCCTGGCCGAGACGGGTCTGGCACCGCATCTGCTGCAGCTGGAGCTCACCGAGTCAGCGGTGATGGGCTCGGCGGGTCGCCCGCTCCAGGCGCTGCAGGCGCTGAGCGACATGGGCGTGCAGATCGCGATCGACGACTTCGGGACCGGGTACTCGAACCTGGCGTATCTGAGCCGGCTGCCGGTATCCGTACTGAAGCTCGACGGATCGTTTGTTCGCGGCTTCCAGGACGAGGCGCACCCGAACCCGGCGGACGAGACGGTCGTCGAGGCGATGGTGCAACTGGCGCACCGGCTGGGCCTGACGGTCACGGCGGAGTGCGTGGAGACGGCGGGCCAGGCGTCGCGTCTGCGGCGGATCGGGTGCGACACGGGTCAGGGCTGGCTGTACTCACGGGCGGTGGCGCCGGAGCGGATCGCGGAGTTGATCGGTGTCGGCGCGCTGTCGGTCTGATGAGGTCTTCGACCGGGAGTCCAGAAACACCGAACCGCCCCCGCCGGAAGGGAATTCCGGCGGGGGCGGTCGCCTGTGGGGGGAAAGGGGGAGGTCAGCTCAGCAGGCGCCCAGGTCCTGCCAGACGCCCCACTCGCCTGTGGTGCCCGGCTCTTCGCCCTGCGTCCACCACTTGGCCTTCCAGACATGGCCCTTGTGGGAGACCTGCGTCGAGCCGGTGTACGCCGGGGTCGCGGACCAGGCCGGTGCCGTGCAGCCGGCCGGCGGGGCGGACGGCGACGGGGTGGGGTTGCTCGGGGAGGGGGTCGGGGCCGACGGAGACGGCGTCGGCGTCGTGGCCGACGGGGTCGGGTCCGGGGTGGTCGAGCCGCCGACCGCCGTCACGATCTGGTTGAGCAGCGTGGTCTGTTCGTCGAGGCCGAGCAGCGAGTACATCATCGCGCCCGCCAGACCGCGGCTGTGCGCATAGTCCGCGCGCGCCTGGATGGCCCGCTTGTCGAGGCCGGTGAAGAACTCCCCGTCCTTGTAGAAGTACGCCGCCTTCGCCTCGTCGTCCCAGAACGTCGTCGCCGCGTTGTCGACGATGCCGCCGAGCTCCTTGTAGTGCGCGATGCCTGCCTGCTGGCTGACCGGGCGGACTCCCGAGGCGCCGGTCGCGGACTGTGCGAGGCCGTTCTTCGCGCCGGCCGGGACACCCTTCCAGCCGCGGTAGTAGAACTCGTACCCCAGCGTCAGCTTGTTCGCCGGGAAGCCGCCCGCGATGCCGTACGCCGCGTTCCCGTCCAGCCAGGAGTCGATGGCGTTGTCGATCGAGTACTTCTGCGTGCCCGGCGCGATCACGTCCGTCGGGTCGGAGGCCGGCGAGTACAGCGGCGACTGGTGGTACGTCGGTCCGTCCGCGTCCCAGGCGCCGTGCATGTCGTAGGTCATGATGTTCGCGTAGTCGAGGTACGCGCCGATCTTGTCCGTCTCGATGTTCCTGATCTTGTCCTGGCCGGCCGGGAGCGCCGCCGTCAGCAGGTACTTCTTGCCGCCGTGCGCCGCGCCGTACTCGTCGAGCTGCTTGCGGAACTCCGCCAGCAGCAGCGTGAAGTTGGCCTTGTCCTCGGCGCCGTAGTGGTTGCCGAGGTGGCCGCCCTCCGAGCCCGGGTACTCCCAGTCGATGTCGATGCCGTCGAAGATCCCGGCGGCCGCGCCCGCGCCGCCGTAGCCGCCGTCGACCGGCAGGTCGCCCGCGATGTACTGCTTGACGCAGGAGGCGACCAGCTTCTTGCGGCTCGCGTCCGTCTTCGCGGCGTCGTGGAAGTACTTGGAGTAGGTCCAGCCGCCGATCGAGATATTGATCTTGAGCTTGGGGTGCTTCGCCTTCAGCTCCTTGAACTGGTTGAAGACCCCCACGATCGGCTGGTTCCAGGTGTCGGCGACGCCGTCGACGCTGTCCGCCGCGGCGAAGGACTTCTGGTAGTCGGCGTACGAATCGCCCGCGCCGTCACCGGCGTTGGGGTTGGCGTCGTCGCCCGCCGCCTTGTTCGCCTCGAAGCAGGTCAGATCGGTGGGGTGGATATTGCCGAACGAGTAGTTGATGACGTCGAGCTTGTCCGCGATGCCCCGGGTGTCCAGGTGCTTGGGATAGAAGGCGTTGCCGTACACGCTCCACTGGTCGTAGTACGCGATCTTCACCCCGCCGGTGGACGCGGCGGCGGTCGTGACGTCGTCGCGGGCCGCGGCACCGGCGGTGCCGAGGCCTGTGAAACCGGCCAGGGCGCCGGCGGCGAGGGCCGCGGTCGTCAGGGCCGCGAGCAAGGGTCTGCGGGAGCGCACGTACAGCCTCCGGGGGGGGGTGCGTGAAGGAACGAATTAACGGAATCCAGAACGGGAGTTGGAGAAGAGATAGCGATCCGGCCACCACTGCGTCAATGGTCTGAACCAAATAAGGACTAGACCAATTTCCCGGAGAAACCGCTTGTCAGGCACCCGCACCCGGTATGCGAAACCGCCCGCCACCATCGGTGACGAGCGGTTTTAGGACTCCCTTAAGGGCCCGCGGGCAAGCGGTTCAGGAATGAACCACTCCACCCGGCAAATCGTAGGCATCCGCGATCAGTTCGTACGAGCGCAGCCGCGCATCGCCGCCGTGCGCATTGGCCGTGATCATCAACTCGTCGGCGCCGGTGCGCTTCTGGAGGTCGTCCAGGCCGGTGCGCACCGCGTCCGGCGTGCCGTGGATGACGTTCGACAGCCAGCTGTCCACGAACTCCCGCTCCATGGCGCTGAATTCGTACGCCGCCGCCTCCTCGGGCGTGGGGATCAGCCCGGGGCGGCCGGTGCGCAGCCGGACCATCGACAGCGCGCCGGTCAGGACCTGACGGCGGGCCTCCCGCTCGTCGTCCGAGGCGAGCGCGGAGACGCCGATCAGCGCGTACGGGGCGTCCAGGAGCTCCGAGGGGCGGAAGGAGTCGCGGTAGAGGTCCAGCGCCGGGACGGTGTTCTGCGCCGAGAAGTGGTGGGCGAAGGCGAAGGGCAGTCCGAGTACGCCGGCCAGCCGAGCGCTGAAGCCGGAGGAGCCGAGCAGCCAGATCGGCGGGCGGGCCGAGGGGCCCTGGACCGGACCGGGGACCGCGTGGATACGGGCGTACGGATGGCCGTCCGGGAAGTCGTCGTCGAGGAACCGGGTCAGCTCGGCGAGCTGCTGCGGGAATTCGTCCGCGCCCTCGCTGAGCCGGTCGGTACGCCGCAGCGCGGCGGCGGTCGCACCGTCGGTGCCCGGCGCGCGGCCCAGGCCCAGGTCGACCCGGCCCGGCGCGAGGGCCTCGAGCGTGCCGAACTGCTCGGCGATCACGAGCGGCGCGTGGTTGGGGAGCATCACACCGCCGGAGCCGAGACGGATGCGCTCGGTGTGGGCGGCGAGGTGGGCGAGGATCACGGCCGGGGACGACGAGGCGACGCCCGGCATGGAGTGGTGCTCGGCGACCCAGTGGCGGTGGAAGCCGCGGCGCTCGGCGAGCCGTGTGATGTCCACGCTGGTGCGCAGGGCGTCGGTCGCGGTGCGGCCACTGCCGACCGTCACCAGGTCCAGTACCGACAGCGGTACGGGTGCGGTTCCGTTCGCCGTGCCTCGAATCTCGTCCACCGGTGGGGCCCTCCTGCGCATGAAGATACGTACAGCACAGAGGAACAGGAGGGCCTCTCCGTTTATTCCCGCTTCGCGAACAGCGTGCCCAGCTTCGGCCCCCACACCCAGGCCCTGCGGTCAGCGAGCCGCAGCCCCTCCCACACCGTCACCTGGTTGGCGGTGAGCACCGGCTTGCCCAGCGTCTCCTCCAGTTCGGCGAGGTACGCCGCGGTGTGCAGAGCCGTGTCCGGCAGCAGCACCACCTCCGCGTCCGGATGGTCGCCCGCGCGCGCCAGTTCCAGCACCTCCGCCCGGCCCCAGCTGCCCACCTCGGCCGCCGTGATGATCCCGCTCGCCCTGTCCGCGACCACCTCGGCGCCGGACGCCTTGAGGAAGGCGGTGAAGAGCGCGGTGACGTCCTCCGGGTAGGTCGCGGCGACCGCGACGCGTGCCGCGCCCAGCTCCCGTACCGCATGGGCGAAAGCGAACGACGTGCTCGACGCGGGCAGGCCCGCGGCCCGGGCGAGGGAGCGGATCTGCTCGTGCGCCCCCTCCCAGCCGTACACGAAGCTCCCGCTGGTGCACGCCCACACCACCGACTCCGCTCCTTCGAGCCGGAGCTCCTCCACTCCCGCGGCGAGCCGCTCCGACGCGCCCATCTCCAGCAGCGCGTCGACGCGATGTGCGTCCTCGCCGATGTCGGTGTGGACGACGGGCAGTCTGATGTCGCTGTCGAGCAGCACCTCGAACCGGGGATAGTCGTCCTCGGCCGAGTGCCCGGGGTAGAGAAGTCCGACCGTGGTCATGTCCAGCCTTCCTGTTCTTCGGGCTGAGCCTGCTGGGCCTGCTGAGGCTGCGGTGCCTGGTGAGCCGGCGGCACCTGCGGCGGCTCCGGCTCCAGGGCTTCCGGCTGCAGCAGCAGCGCCTGGTACGGGCCGACCGCGTGCACCCCGATTCCGCGCAGCGCCGCCCACATCGTGACCTGGTTCGCCGAGAGCACCGGCATCCTCAATTCGGCCTCCAGCTGCGGGATCGCGTCGTACGTCGGCAGATTCGTGCAGCTGATGAAGAGCGCGTCCGCCGCGCCCACCACCGCCTGCCGCGCCATGTCGACGACCGACCGGTACGGCACCTTCCAGATGTGCCGGGTCAGTCCCAGAAAAGCGCGGCCCGTGACCGTTACCCCAGCTTCTCCCAGATACTCCTCCAACGCCTGGGTCACCGATTCCGTATAGGGCGTGACGAGGGCGATACGGCCGGCGCCCAGCTCGTCGAGTGCTTCGAGCAGGGCGCCGGAGGTGGTCAGCGAGGGCACTTCCCCCGCCGAGCTCATCGCCTCGCACATGGCCCGCTCCCCGGCCAGGCCGCCGACGAAACTTCCCGAGGTACAGGCATAGGCGACCACCTCGGGCTCGGACGCGCCCAGTGCCCGTACCGCCTCGCGCAGCGTCTCGTGCTCGCTCACCAGACGGGCCAGGTCCAACGAGACCTCGACGGGCACATACGGCGTACGGGTCAGACGCAGCGAGACATCGTCGGGGACCCAGCGCCACAGCTCCCGGTCCAGGGCGAAATCGAACGGGGCGACCACACCGACACCGCGCTGTGGCCGTGGTCCGCCGAGAAAGGAGACATCCATCGCAGGCCCCCTTAGCGTGTTATTGACGACGTTAGGTTCGGGTGCGAGCGTGGGTCAATCCGTACATGTCAGACGTTACGAAACGGCTTCCGCTTGATGTCTGGACCCACCCTCCTCGTACTCGCGGCCGATCCCCCGCCGCGCCTCGGCCGGCTGACCGGACGGGTCCGCGTCCAGTACGCCGACGAGCAGACGCTCGCCTCTCAACTCCCTTATGCAGACGTCCTGTTGGTATGGGACTTCACCTCCGACGCGGTACGCGTCGGCTGGCCGGGCGAGGGCCCGCGGCCGCGCTGGGTGCACACCCCGAGCGCGGGCGTGGACCGGCTGCTGTGCCCCGAGCTGATCGCTTCCGACACGGTCGTCACCAACGCCCGCGGGGTCTTCGAGGAACCGATCGCCGAATATGTGGCCGGACTCGTGCTCGCCATGGCCAAGGACATCCCCGGGACCCTGGAGCTCCAGCGGCAGCGGCGCTGGCGCCACCGCGAGGGACTGCGGGTGGCGGGTACCCGGGCGACGGTCGTCGGCGCGGGCCCCATCGGCCGGGCAGTGGCCCGCACGCTGGAGGCCCTCGGCGTCACCGTGGCGGTCGTGGGCCGCACCGAGCGGCCCGGAATCCACGGCACGCAGGATCTCGACCGACTGCTCGCCCGCGCCGACTGGGTCGTCTGCGCCGCACCGCTCACCGATGCGACGCGCGGGATGTTCGACGGGCGGCGCTTCGGAGTGATGCAGCCGTCGGCGCGCTTCATCAACGTGGGGCGCGGTCCGCTGGTCGTGGAGAACGATCTCGTCACGGCGCTGACCAACCGGTGGATCGCGGGCGCGGCCCTCGATGTGTTCGAGTCCGAGCCGCTCACGCCCGACAGTGCGCTGTGGGACGTCCCCGGGCTGATCGTCTCGCCGCATATGAGCGGCGACACGGTCGGCTGGCGGGACCGTCTGGGTGAACAGTTCGTCGAGTTGTACGAACTGTGGGAGGCCGGAAAGCCGTTCCCGAACGTGGTGGACAAGAAACGTGGGTACGTCCCCATGCATGATGTCTCCGCTGACTGACCTGACCGCACGCCAACTGCTGGCCGGCTACGAGAAGGGCGACTTCACCCCCGTCGACGCGACCCTCGCTGCGCTGGAACGGATCGAGGTGGTGGAACCGCTGGTCAATGCCTTCGTCCGGGTCGATGCCGAACAGGCACTGACCCAGGCGCGGGCGTCCGCCGAGCGGTGGCACAGAAAGCAGCCGCAGGGGCTGCTCGACGGAGTGCCGGTGACGGTGAAGGACCTTCTGCTGCAGCGCGGCGTCCCGAACCTGCGCGGCTCCCGAACCGTACGGGCGGAGGGCAGTTGGAACGAGGACGCACCGTCCGTCGCCCGGCTGCGCGCGCACGGCGCGGTCTTCCTCGGCAGGACGACGACGCCGGAGTTCGGCTGGAAGGGCGTCACCGATTCGCCGCGTCACGGGGTGACCCGCAATCCGTACAATCCGGCGCGGACATCCGGCGGCTCCAGCGGCGGCAGCGCGGTGGCCGTGGCGCTCGGCGCGGGTCCGCTGTCGATCGGCACGGACGGCGGCGGCTCGGTCCGCATCCCCGCGTCCTTCTGCGGGATCTTCGCCCTGAAGCCGACGTACGGACGGGTGCCGCTGTATCCGTCCAGCCCCTTCGGGACGCTCGCCCACGCGGGCCCGATGACACGGGACGCCGCGGACGCCGCGCTGATGCTCGATGTGATCAGCGGCGAGGACTGGCGGGACTGGTCACATCTGGGCCCGGCGGACAGCGTCCGCGACGGCCTCGCGGACGGGGTGAAGGGGCTGCGGATCGCCTATTCGCCGTCTTTCGGCGGTCAGGTCGCGGTGCGTCCGGCGGTCGCGTCCGCGGTGCGGCGGGCAGTGGGGGCGCTGGCGGAGCTCGGCGCGTACATCGAGGAGTCCGATCCGGATATCGCCGACCCGGTGGAGGCCTTCCACACCCTGTGGTTCAGCGGCGCGGCCCGGCTGCTGCAGCATGTCGGCGCGGAGCAGCGGGAGCTGCTGGACCCGGGGCTGCGCGAGATCTCCGGGATCGGGGCGCGGTACAGCGCGCTGGAGTATCTGGCGGCCGTGGACACCAGGATGGAGCTGGGCCGGCGCATGGGGCGGTTCCACACCTCGTACGACCTGCTGGTCACGCCGACCCTGCCGATCACGGCCTTCGAGGCCGGGGTCGAGACGCCGGCGCACTCGGGGCACCGCCGCTGGACGGGGTGGACGCCGTTCACGTACCCCTTCAACATGACTCAGCAGCCCGCCGCGACGGTGCCGTGCGGCGTGGACGAGGACGGGCTGCCGATCGGCGTCCAGCTGATCGGGCCGCGGCACGCCGACGCGCTGGTACTGCGGGCGGCGCACGCCCTGTACGAGTCGGGCGCGGCCGCGATGCCCGTGCCCTCTCCTACGGGGCCCGGCGGAAGCTGAGCGTCTCACCCAGCGCACCCGCCCGCCACAGGTCGTGGCAGGCCTCGGCCATCCGGTCGAGGCCGTCGACCACGGAGCCCCAGACGATGCCGGGGACCCAGCCGGTGTCGCCGTTGAGCAGCAGGTTGTTGCGCTCGTAGAAGAGGGCGAGGTCGACGACGGTACGGCGGCCGTGGTGGGCGGCCTGCTCCCCGTATCCGTACGACGCCGTACCCAACTGCACGTCGGAGAAGGTGAAATAGCAGAGGTCGCCCGGAATGGGAGTCACCGTCGGGTTCTCCAGCGGTGGTTCCTGCTCCGCGAACGCCGGCAGCAGTGCATAGATCTCATTACGGGCATACTTCGCGTGGTAGACATCCCCGGCCAGGGGCAGCGCGTCCCACACGGCAGCGCAGGTCAGCGGGGCCTTGTCGGTCAGCAGTTTCGCGGTGCACTGCACACCGCGCTTGTCGAGGGCTACGGTCACGTATCGGTCGGCCATCTCGTACGCATACCCCGCCTGGAGCCGGGTAGCCGCGCGGCCATGGCTCGTACAAGACAACCAGGATCGATACGCAGACGCACATTGCTGCTCGGCACCGCTGCTGCCGGCGCGCTCGGCGCCGCGGGCACGGCGGGCTGCGCCCGGGTCCCTTCCGGGGACGCCCTGGCCCGGCTGAAGTCCCAGCGCACGGTGCGCCTGGGCATCGCGGGCGAGGTGCCCTACGGCTATGTCGACAAGAACGGCGAGTTCACCGGCGAGGCCCCTGAGCTGGCCCGTGTCATCTTCAAGCGGCTGGGCATCGACACCGTCCAGCCCGTCGCCACCGACTTCGCCTCGCTCATCCCGGGGCTCAACTCCCAGCAGTTCGATGTCGTCTCGGCCGGGATGTACATCAACAAGGAGCGCTGCCAGCAGGTCATATTCGCCGACCCCGAGTACCAGATGCTCGACTCGTTCATCGTGCGCAAAGGCAATCCGAAGAACCTGAAGACGTACGAGGACGTGGTGAAGGCCAAGGCGAAGTTCGCCACCGGCACCGGCTACGCGGAGATCGAGTACGCGGTCGCCGCCGGCTACCCGGAGAAGGACATCGTCATCCTCCAGGACCAGGTGGCGGGGCTGAACGCGGTCGAGTCGGGCCGGGTCGACGTCTTCGCCGGCACCGCGCTCACCACCCGCGAGGTGGTGAAGAAGAGCGCGAAGGCGGAAGCGACCGAGCCGTTCGCGGCCGTGGTCGACGGCGAGAAGAAGATCGACGGTGGCGGGTTCGCCTTCCGGCCCACCGACACGGAGCTGCGCGACGCCTTCAATCTCGAGATCCACAAGATGAAGAAGAGCGGCGAACTCTTCCGCATTCTGCGGCCGTTCGGCTTCACCGAGAACGAGATGACCAAGCTCACTGCCAAGGAGCTGTGCCGATGACAGCCGGACTCTGGCAGAACTGGGTGCTCCCGGGCATCTGGATAACCGTCCAACTGCTGGTGTACAGCGCGGTGCTGGCCGCGGCGGTCGCCTTCACGGTCGGCATCGCCCGCACCCACCGCTCGCGCTTCGTCCGCTTCCTCGCGGGCTTCTACACCGAGATCTTCCGCGGCACCTCGGCGCTGGTGCTGATGTTCTGGCTGTTCTTCGTGCTGCCGCCGCTGCTCGGCTGGCAGCTGGTCCCGATGTGGGCCGCGGTGCTCGCGCTCGGCCTCTCCTACGGTGCGTACGGCGCCGAGATCGTGCGTGGCGCGCTGAACTCGGTGACTCCCGCGCAGCGCGAGGCGGGGGTCGCGCTCAGCTTCACACCCTGGCAGCGGATGCGGCTGATCCTGCTGCCGCAGGCGGTGCCGGAGATGATCCCGCCGTTCTGCAATCTGCTGATCGAGCTGCTCAAGGGCACGGCGCTGGTGTCGCTGCTCGGCGTGGGTGATGTCTCCTTCGCCGCGTACCTGGTGCGCCTGGCCACGCAGGAGAGCGCGCAGATCTACACCATCAGCCTGGTGATCTACTTCGTGCTCGCGTTCGTCGTGACGCGCTCCATGAAGGCGCTGGAGAAGAAGACCAAGCGGAACATCGGCATCGCGGTTCCCGGAAGCGGCCCCGGTGCGTGGTTCGCCAGGCGAGCCGTCACCAACTCCGCCTCCGGAGGTGGTTCGAAGTGACCTGGGACTGGTCCGCGGTCGCGGACTTCATGCCGCGCTTCTGGGACGGCGTGCTCATCACGCTGCAGATCCTGGTGCTCGGCTCGCTGATCTCCTTCACGCTCGGCCTGGTCTGGGCGATCGGATTCAGGGCGCCGACCCGCTTCGTACGGTGGCCGGTGAACCTCGTCACGGAGTTCATCCGCACCACCCCACTGCTGGTGCAGCTCTTCTTCCTCTACTTCGTACTGCCGGAGTGGGGCGTGCAGTTCTCGGCGCTGACCACCGGCACGATCGCGATCGGGCTGCACTACTCGACGTACACCGCACAGGTCTACCGGGCCGGTATCGAAGCCGTGCCGGCCGGTCAGTGGGAGGCGGCGAAGGCGCTGAGCCTGCCCGCCCACCGCACCTGGTTCGCGGTGATCCTGCCGCAGGCGATCCGGCGCATCACCCCGGCCCTCGGCAACTACGTCATCGCGATGCTGAAGGACACACCGCTTCTCGCCGCGATCGGCGTACTGGAGATGCTGCAGCAGTCCCGGCTGGAGAGCGCCGCGACGTTCCAGTACACCGAGCCGCTGACCGTGATCGGCATCGCCTTCATCCTCATCGCCTACCCGGCTTCTCTTCTCGTTCGAGCCCTGGAGCGCCGCCTTGTCTCCTGACAGCACCCCCGACACCACCACCCTCGACACCACGACCCCCGACACGTCCGGTGAGCTGATCCGCTTCGAGAATGTGACGAAGAGCTTCGGCGACAACACCGTGCTGGACGACCTCTGTTTCTCGGTGAAGCCCGGTAAACACGTCACGCTGATCGGCCCGTCCGGCTCCGGCAAAACCACGATCCTGCGGCTGCTGATGACTCTGGAATCGCCCGACCGGGGCACGATCCAGGTGAATGGGCAGCGCCTGTTTCCGGCCGCCGAGAAGGAACGCCGCGAGGCACGCAAGCAGATCGGCATGGTTTTTCAGCAGTTCAATCTGTTCCCGAACATGACCGCCCTGCGGAACATCACCGAGGCCCCGGTGCGGGTGCTCGGCATGTCCAAGGACGAGGCGGAGGAGCGCGCCAAGGAGCTGCTGGACCTGGTGGGCCTCGGCGACCGCTGCGACGCGAAGCCGACGCAGCTGTCGGGCGGCCAGCAGCAGCGGGTGGCGATCGCCCGGGCGCTGGCGATGCGGCCGCAGGTGCTGCTCCTTGACGAGGTCACCTCGGCGCTCGACCCTGAGCTGGTCGCCGGTGTGCTGGACGTGCTGCGGGACATCGCCCGCTCCACCGACATCACGATGCTCTGCGTCACGCACGAGATGAACTTCGCCCGGGACATCTCGGACGAGGTGCTGATGTTCGACTCCGGCAAGGTCATCGAGTCCGGATCTCCGGAGAAAATCTTTTCCGAACCGGAGCACGAACGTACTCGCGAGTTTCTCGGTGCGGTGCTCTGACCACTTACTCCTACCGATAAGTGTGACCCTGGCATATGCCAATCGAGTGCGCCCCAGCGTATGAGGCTGGGGCGCACCATCATTCTCGCCAACAGCAGCCCTCTAAACGGCTCTTGGCCGCTATCGTGGTAGGGAAACTTGCGGTCACAACCTGCTAGGGGGAAACCGTGGCGCTGAAGCCCGAGCCGACCGCGCCGTTCCATTCAATACAGTATGTCCTGCGCGTGCTGGAAACGGTCTCCAAGCACGGTGGCGGTGTCACCGACGTCCAGATCGCGCGCGAGACCGGTCTGCCGACCGGCCACCTGGCCCCCATGCTGGCGATGCTGCGCCGCGAGGGCTATGTGGAACAGGTCGCGGACGGCGCCTATATGATCGGCGACTCACTGATCCTGTTGGGCTCCGGGGTCACCCGTCAGCAGGCACTTCAGGCGAAACTGCAGGAGACCCTCGCCGAGCTGCGCGACTCGGTCGGCGCGGCGGTCTACATCAGCCGGTACATCGACGGTGAGGTGAAGATCACCCAGTTCGCCGACAGCCCTCGTACGCCGAAGGTCAACGAGTGGGTGGACTTCCGCTCGGCGGCCCACGCGAGCGCCGTCGGCAAATGCCTGCTGACCCAGCTCGACCAGAACGGCCGCCGCGACCACCTGTCGCGCCACAAGATCGCCCGCCTCACCTCGCGGACGATCACCAGCGAGAAGCTGCTCTTCTCCAAACTGGACAGCCAGCCCCCGACGGTCCCGATGCTGGACCTCCAGGAGTACGCGGTGGGCACGGTCTGCGCGGCGGTTCCACTGACGGCGGGCTCGGCAGTGGGCTGCCTGGCACTGTCCCTCCCGATCGAGCACGCCCACCGGCTGCGCTCGGCGGCGGACACGCTGAACCGCAAGGCGGCGCCGGTGGTGCTGTCGCTGGCGATCTAGGGCGGACGCCGACGGTGTCCGAAGCACCCCTCGGGACCAGGTAGTATTACCGAGTCATCAGCTGCCGCGCGGCTGGTGCCAGTAAGCGCCGCTAGCTCAGTTGGTTAGAGCAGCTGACTCTTAATCAGCGGGTCCGGGGTTCGAGTCCCTGGCGGCGCACAACTGATCATCTGGGGCTTCTCGGTCATCCGAGAAGCCCCAGCTGCGTTTCCGGACCGGAACCCCCATGGTTCAGGGCGTGAGCAGACCCGCCCTGCCGTGGTGCCCGTACTGGGCCAGCAGCGTCGTCCTGTCCGCCTCCGTCAGCCGGCGATAGCCGCTCCTGCCCGGCTCCGCCCACCACACGTCGCCGCTGCCCTCGCCGCTGCCCTCCCCGTTGCCGAAGCCCTCGCGCCGCAGCGCCACGCGGTGGATCTTGTTCGTCGCGGTCACCGGCAGCTGCCGCAGCACCCTCACGAAGCGCGGCGCCATCTTCGTACCCAAATCCGGCTGCGACACCAGGAAATCCTCGAATCCCACCGGATCGAACGAGACGCCGTCCCGCAACGCGAGAGCCGCCATCACCTGATCGCCCGCCACCGGGTCCGGCACCGCGTAGACCGCCACCCCCGCCGCGTCCGGCCATCGGGCCAGGATGTTCTCGATCATCGCGGCGGCGAGGTTCTCGCTGTCCACCCGCAGCCGGTCGTCCGTGCGTCCCGCGAAGTACAGGAAGCCGTCCGCGTCACGGAAGAAGAGGTCGCCCGTCCAGTACCAGCCGCCGCGGGTCCGGGCCGCGTCCGCTTCCGGGTGGCGCCAGTAGCCCTCGAACGGGCTCGGCCCCCGGTTCACCAGCTCCCCTATCGCATCCGCCCCGTTGAGCAGCCGTCCGCCCGCGTCCAGTACCGCGGCCGTCCGCTCCTTCCCCGTGTCGGGGTCGACCACCGCCAGGTCGTCCCCCGGGCTCGCCCTGCCGATCGCGCCGGCCGGGGTGTCGGGGGTGCGCTGGATCGCCGCGCCGCCCTCGGAGGAGCCGTAGCCCTCCACCAGCCGCACCCCGAATCGCGCCTCGAATCGCGCCGCGTCCACCGCGCCCGCCTCGGTGCCGAAGCCGAGCCGCAGCCTGTGCTCGCGGTCGTCGTCCCGTTCGGGCGTGGCCAGCAGGTACTGCACCGCCCGCCCCACGTAAGTGAAATAGGTCGCACGATACGTCCGTACGTCATCGAGGAAACCGGACGCCGAGAAGCGGCGGCGCAGCGCGACCCCCGCCCCGCCCGCGAGCGCCGGCGCCCAGTCCGCGATCACCGCGTTGCCGTGGAACATCGGCATGCAGATGTAGTGGACGTCGGCCTCACACACGCCGAAGTACCGAGCCAGCGACGCGCCCGCCGCCGCCAGCCGGCCCTGGGTGCAGATCGCGGCCTTGGGCGCGCCCGTCGACCCGGAGGTGAAGTAGAGCAGCAGCCGACTGCCGGGCCCGACAGGACCGAGCGTGGCGTCGCCGGGTTCCGCGGCGGCGTACGGGGCGAGCAGCTCGGCGTAGGCGGCGTTGTCGGGATCGGTCACCAGCACCCGGACCCCCGGCAGGCCGAGCCCGTCGAGGAGGGGAAGGTGGGCGCGTTCGGTGACCAGCACCCGGCAGTCGGTGTGCAGGATGTCGCGGGCCAGTTCGGGCCCGCGCCGGGTCGGGTTGATGCCCGCCACGGCGGCCCCGGCCAGGGCCGCCGCACTGAGCCACAGGGGAAACTCCGGGGTGTTGTCGAGCAGTACCCCGAGGTGCGGCTCGGCTCCGCGCGGCAGGAGATCCACGAGGAGCGCGGCCCGTGCGGCGGCGCCCGCGGCGACCTGGTGGTGGCTGAGTGCGAAGTCCTGGCCGCTCAGCCCCACCCGGTGGTCGCCCCATTGGCGCTGTACGAGCTCCGCGAGGGTGCCTGCTTCCGCGTTCCTCATGGCGCCGCACGGTAACTGACTATCCGTCAGAACTGAACATCCGAGCAGGCGTAGAAGGCGTTGCCGGTGTCGTGCACGGTCCACACCGCGAGGATCAGATGCCGGCCGGACTTCGACGGCAGCGTCCCGGAGTGGCTGAGCGTGGACGGCGGGCGCTGGCCGTTGTACGGGATTGTCAGGAACGGCTGCGACTCGAGCGAGGCACGGGTGAGCTTCTGGCTCGGATTCCAGCCGTTCTTGGTGATGTAGTACTTGAAGTCGGTCGTCGCATGCATGGCCGTGAACTGCCACCGGAAGGTGTAGTTCTGCCCCGAGGAGACCTTGGTGGTGGGCCAGGTGCCGCCGCGTGGGTCGTCGAGCTGCGCGAAGCGGCTGTTGCCGCCGGCGCAGATCGTTCCGTCGGCCGGACCCGCCGCGGGGAAGCCCTTGGGGCCTTCGACGCTCTGGGGTTCGTAGATGATCTCGCCACAGTTGGCGACCGTGCGGTTGGCGCAGAGTTTCTGGCGGCTGATGGGCGAGTCGGTGTAGCCATGGCTGCTGGCGCTGCCGGTCGCGAGCATGGTGGTGCCCGCCACTACGAGGCCGACCACGCCCGCGCATATCTTCTTGCGCATGCTTCGCTCCAGGAGAACGTGGGGGAGTTCTGTGGGCCGTGCTGCACGCGTGCGGTGGTACGCATTCCGGTTTCCGGTCTAGACCAAGTCCCAGAGTATTAACAGAACTTGAACATGTCCAGACCAATCACGCACCTTCTGCGGGCCCCGAACCCCCTTTGTAGAAGGCAACGGTGAGGTCCTTCACCAGAGCCTTGCGCTCGTGGTCGTCGAGCGCGACGAGCCCACGCTCGGTGAGCCGGTTCACCACGTCGTCCACCGCCTTCACCACCGAAGTCAGCTCGCTGTCCCGGTGCTTGGCGTCGATCGCGGCGATCCGTCGGCGCTGCATCGCGACCGCCACCTCCGGCGCGTACTCGATCCCCGTCGGCTGCGCCGAGAAAAGCTCGATCCCCACCGGAGCGCACTCCGCCGACAGCAGACGCGTCAGCGCGTCGCCGACCGCCTCGGCATCGCGCAGGGTGGGCGCGTCCTCGTGGAAGGCATCGGCCGGCAGCTGCGAGAGCACCCGCGCCATCGCCGCCTCGACCTGCTCGCTCAGATAGTTCTCGTGGTCCTCGACGCCGAGCGCCGCCCGCGCGGTGTCCTTGACCCGCCACACCACGAGCACCACGACGCGCAGAGCCGTCCCGTCCGCGTCGACCGCCGGCATCGGTTCGCTGCGCCAGTGCCGCAGCCGTACATCGACCCCGCGGCGCAGCAGCAACGGATTGACCCACACCAGCCCCGTACGCCGCACACTCCCCTGGTAGTCGCCGAAGATCGTCAGCACCCAGGCGTGTCCGACCCGGCCGCATCCCAGCCCGCCGAAGGCGAAGAGCGCCAGCACCACGCCCAGCGTGAGCAGGCACCACAGCCCGATCCCGATGCCGTTGAAGGGATACGAGGGCAGCCCGAGCAGCCTCGTCACCCTGCCCGGCAGCGCTCCGACCCCCCACAGCAACGCGCCGATCCCGGCCAGCGCGCACAGCCCGGCGACCACCCCGGTCCAGCCGGGCAGCGCGGGCGCGGCCCGCTCGACCAGGTCCGGATCGACGGGCGGCGCGGGCCGCGGTGGGACCACGGCGGACCGCGGCACCGCGGTTCTGCGGCCGACCTTCGGCTGCTCGCCGGTGCCGTGCCGCCACCCGACGACGGCGGACCGCGGGGCGAGCGGCAGGGAGTCGTCCTCGCGGAAGAGGAGATGCACCGGAATCTCGGTGGTGACCTCCTGGGCGATGACCGGGGTGTGCCGCGGGCTGTCGGACGGCACGGTGCCGTCCGGCTCCGGGGTCGTGGTGTTCATGACTGCCACCTCCACTGGTCGTTCCGTACTGCCGTCGCCGTGCCGGTCAGCTCCACCGCGCAGTTCCACCGCGCAGCTCTGCCGGTCAGCTCCGTCGGCCGACTGCGCCGGACAGCCGCGCCGTCAGGCGAACAGCCGCCGCCAGGTCTCGGGTCCCGGGAAGCCGTCGGCCGCGGCGCCGCGCCAGCCCTGGGCCTGCTGGAACGCCTCGACATTGCGCCGGTCCGCCTCGCCCCACGCCGGCCCGGGCCCCGATGTGTAGTGCTTGCCGTAGCCGCGCTTCACCAGCTGCCGGCCGAGCTGGGTGACGTAACTACTGGACCGGCCGGGAAGGAAGTAGCCGCGCCCCGGGTAGGCGGGCGCGACCGCGCTCTTACCACCGGGCCCGCTCGCCCCCGCGCCGATGATGTTCCTGCCCTTCCTGGTCACCAGCAGCCGCCAGGTGCCCGGCCCCGGCATCCCGTCCGCTTCCGCGCCCTGCCAGCCCTGGGAGAGCTGGAACGCCTGAGTGGCCAGCCGGTCCATGTCGTCCCAGCGCGGTTCGGGTCCCTGGGGGTAGAAGTGCTTTCCGCCGCGGGTGGAGAGCAGCTCGGCGAGCCGGGTGACGTACTTGTTGTTCGCACCGGGTCCGAAGGCCGTCCTCCCCGGATAGGCGTCCGTCCCGGGTTTGGCGCCCATGCCGGGGTTGGCGCCCGTCCCAGGATTGTTGGCTGTCCCGGGATTGGTGCCCGTACCCGGAACGGTGGCGACGGACGGCGCTTCCATCGCGGCGCCGGTGAGGCCCTTGTAGCGGTAGGGCAGGTACTTGCTGGAGTTGGTCCAGTACGCCATGGGCGTGGCCTGCTTACGGGCCTGCGGCTTCACCTGCTCGTACGCGATGTAGGAGGTGTGCGTGTAGTCGGTCCAGCCGCCGAAGAGCACGACGTGCGAGCCCCGGGTCGGATTGTCCGGGTTGTGGAAGAGCAGAATGTCGCCGGGCTGCAGCTCCTCGCGCGTGATCCGGGTGGCGTACTCGGCGAGGCTCCCCGTCCACTCGTTGTCTGCCAGGCCCCATGCCATGGAGACATAGCCCGAGCAGTCCTGGCGGTATCCGTCGGTCCAGTACAGCTCCATGCTGTACGGGACGCCCGCGCTCACCCATTTCTTGGCCCGGTTGATGATCTCGGCCCGGGTCGTCTTGCGCAGCGGCGCGGCGGCCGTGGCCGACTTGCCCGAGGGTCCGTGCAGCGGACCGCTGCGGCCCTGCTCGGTCACGGGCACCGGGTCGGCGGTGGCTTGCGCGTCGACGGCCTCACCCGGCCGCGCGGTACCGGCAGCCGCGGGGCCGACGGCGTCCGCCACTCCTGCTCCGCCGCTGCCGAGCACCACGCCCGCCGTGGCGAGCACGGCCAGCGCCCGGCGTAAGCCGTGCGCGTTCGGGTGGCCTCCGGCCGCGAGGGCGCGGCGCTGCTGGGCACAGCCCGCGCAGCCGCAGTCGGCCGCAGGCTCGTACTCCTCGAACACCGGCACGGTCATACAGACCCTCCGCACTCATCAAGTTCTTTTGGCCCTGTCGCACGGGTGCCGGCATCCACTGCCGGCGTCCCCGGCCAGCCGCCAACTATCCCGTCTCATCGCATTTTGACGGAATGAAGGTAATAAAAGACGATTCGACAGGCCGGAATGATCAGAGAATGGTCATGAGCACCCGCGGCTGTCGGGTAGAGTTCTCCAGGTCAGCAGGCGCCGCTAGCTCAGTTGGTTAGAGCAGCTGACTCTTAATCAGCGGGTCCGGGGTTCGAGTCCCTGGCGGCGCACGCAGAACTGAGGCCCCCTCACCACACATGAGGGGGCCTTGGTCGTACATACAGACGTTTTCAGCCACTCCAACCCCGGCGCGATCTCCTCACAAGAGGGCCTCAAATCGCACATTTAGCCGATTAACGCCCCGTTTCACCCTTGCGATCATGACGGGGGGTCGTAGACCCTGTCCTGGAGCCAATACCCTCAATGGGGCATCCCTTTAGCACAGTTGGGCGTATTTGGAGGGGATAATCCCGTTGCAGGGACACGGGATAGGGGTCCCGTTCACAGATCGAACACGCTACGGGCATCATGCAACCAGCAGGTGACCGTTTCGTGTCTGTAGTGACGGTGGCCCGCCACTGATGCGTCCAGGACTGATGGTCGAGGGGGACCGACGGTCAGGACGAAACGACCGACCACAGCTCACGCAGCCAGCTTGCGTGCGGGGGGATGACTCATGACGTCGACGCCAGACGGCGCCCGGCAGCCCAACGACCCTTCCCGGACGACTCAGCTCCGGATACCGGCGCACTTGCGCACCGCCGGGCAGCGGCTGCGCCCCAAGAAGGCGCTGCCGCGGTACGACTACGAGCACTACAGCAGGCTCGCCGGACCCCTGACCCAACCCGACCCGGCCAAGCCGTACACCGTGCAGTACCGCTCGCTGCTCTCACAGGAGCCGCACCGTATCCGGGCCGCCCTGCTGCTCGGCGCCGCGCCGCTGGTCTCGCTGGGCCTGTTCGCCTGGCTGATGCAGCCCCAGCACTGGACCGAGCGCGACCCGAACCTCAAGAACGACACGCTGCTCATCCTCGACGTCGTCATGCTCGTCTCGATCGGTCTGATCGAGCTCTTCCGCACGATGAACGTCCTGTCGAACGCGCACGCCACGCTGGTGGCCCGCGACCCGGTCCCCGTGGTGCCCGAGACCGGCACCAAGGTCGCCTTCCTCACCTCCTTCGTACCGGGCAAGGAGCCCCTGGAGATGGTGACGAAGACGCTCGAGGCGGCCGTGCGGATCCGGCACCGCGGGCTGATGCACGTCTGGCTGCTCGACGAGGGCGACGACCCCGCCGTCAAGGAGGTCTGCGCGCGGCTCGGCGTCCATCACTTCTCCCGCAAGGGCGTTGCGCACTGGAACCAGGCCAAGGGCCCGCACCGGGCCAAGACCAAGCACGGCAACTACAACGCCTGGCTCGAGGCGCACGGCGGCAACTACGACTTCTTCGCCTCCGTCGACACCGACCACATCCCGCTGCCCAACTACCTGGAGCGGATGCTCGGCTACTTCCGCGACCCGGACGTCGGCTTCGTCATCGGCCCGCAGGTGTACGGCAATTACGACACCTTCGTCACCAAGGCCGCCGAGTCGCAGCAGTTCCTCTTCCACGCCCTGATCCAGCGCGCGGGCAACCGCTACGGCGCGCCCATGTTCGTCGGCACTTCCAACGCCGTACGCATCAAGGCGCTCAAGCAGATCGGCGGTCTGTACGACTCGATCACCGAGGACATGGCCACCGGCTTCGAGATGCACCGCGCCAGCAACCCGGACACCGGGAACAAGTGGCGTTCGGTCTACACCCCGGACGTGCTGGCCGTCGGCGAGGGGCCCACGGCCTGGACCGACTTCTTCACCCAGCAGCTGCGCTGGTCGCGGGGCACATACGAAACGATCATGAAGCAGTACTGGAAGGGCTTCTACTCCCTGCCGCCGGGCAAGCTCTTCAACTACACGATGATGATCATCTTCTACCCGATGTCGGCCCTCAACTGGATCCTGGCGGCGCTGAGCTGTGCGCTGTTCCTGGGCATGGGCGCCTCCGGTGTGCAGATCGACCCGGCGATCTGGATGATGCTGTACGGCAACGCCTCGGCGCTCCAGATCGGCCTCTACATCTGGAACCGCCGCCACAATGTCTCGCCGCACGAGCCCGAGGGCTCCGGCGGACTCGCGGGCATGGTGATGTCCGCGCTCTCCGCGCCGATCTACGCACGCTCGCTGATGGACGCCGTACTGCGCCGCAAGAGCAAGTTCGTCGTGACCCCCAAGGGCGACTCGTCCAGCCCGGACACCCTCTTCGGCACCTTCCGGATCCACCTCTTCTTCATCCTCGTCTTCGGCGGATCGCTCGGCTCGTCCTTCTACTTCGGGCACGACCATCCGGCGATGATCACCTGGGCCACGCTGGCCCTGCTGATCACCGCGGCCCCCATCTTCGCCTGGCGGCACGGCATGCGCGAGGAGAAGAAGAAAAAGCGCAGAAGGCGGCGCGGCGGCGGACAGCCGCCCGCCGCCACCCCGGAGACCCATGTGCCGCAGCAGCGGCCGCAGCCTGCCACCACCGACCAGACCATGCAGATCGCCCTTGGGGGACGTAAGAAATGAGCACGATGCCCGTGCGGCCGAACCACCGCAAGAACCGCGCCCGTCGTGTGGCGATAAGCGCGGCGGTGGTCGTCGTGGTGGCCGGGTTCAACGGGCCGGCGATGTGGCGCTTCGGCTCGGAGCAGTACCACGACTACAAGATCAACAAGCCGGAGTACAAGGCGGCCAACGGCCACTGGGACTTTCTGGACGTCCCCGCCGAGTACAAGATCAATACGATTCACGCCGCGCTGCTGCACACCGGCAAGGTGCTGCTGATAGCGGGCTCCGGCAACAACCAGAAGAACTTCGACGCGAAGAAGTTCGAGTCGGTGCTGTGGGATCCGAAGACCAACGACTTCAAGAAGATCCCCACGCCCAAGGACATGTTCTGCGCCGGGCACACCCAGCTGCCCGACGGAAAGCTGCTGGTCGCGGGCGGCACCAAGCGGTACGAGAAGCTCAAGGGCGACGCCACCAAGGCCGGCGGCCTGATGGTCGTCCACAACGAGGACCCGGACGAGCCCAAGACCCTGCCCGCCGGAACGAAGTTCACCGGCAAGCAGGGCGGCAAGACCTTCGTCTCCAAGGACCCGGTCCTGGTGGAGAAGGCGAAGAAGGTCTTCGACAAGAAGACCGGCAAGTTCCTGCGCAACGACCCCGGGCTCGGCCGTATCTATGTCGAGGCCGAGGAGTCCGGGAAGGAATACGAGACCGGCACCGAGGACAACTACCGGGTGCAGGGCCTCAACGGCGCGGACGCCCGCAATGTCTACGGCATCGCGCAGAAGCTCGCGCTCGACAAGAAGGACTTCCAGGGCATCAAGGAGGCCTACGAGTTCGATCCGGTGGCGGAGAAGTACATCACCGTCGACCCGATGAACGAGGCCCGCTGGTACCCGACGCTGACCACGCTCAAGGACGGCAAGGTCCTCTCGCTCTCCGGTCTCGACGAGATCGGGCAGATCGTCCCCGGCAAGGACGAGATCTACGACCCGAAGACCAAGACCTGGAAGTACACCGGGATCATCCGGAAGTTCCCCACCTATCCGGCGATCTTCCTGATGGACAACGGCAAGCTCTTCTACTCCGGCTCGAACGCCGGGTACGGGCCCGCCAACGTCGGCCGTGATCCGGGCGTCTGGGATCTGAAGACGAACAAGTTCGACAAGATCCCGGGCCTCAGCGACCCGGACAGGATGGAGACCTCGGCGACCGTCATGCTGCCGCCCGCCCAGGACCAGCGGTTCATGGTCATCGGCGGTGGCGGGGTCGGCGAGTCCGAGAAGGCCAGTGAGAAGTCCCGGCTGGTCGACCTCAAGGCCGCGAACCCCCGCTTCAAGGACGGCGCTTCACTGGAGAAGGGCACCCGCTACCCGAGCGCCTCGCTGCTGCCCGACGACTCGGTCCTGGTCACCGGCGGCTCCGCGGACTACCGCGGGCGCGGCGGCTCCAATGTCCTCCAGGCGCGTACGTACGACCCGAAGACGGGCACGTACAAGCAGGTCGCCGACCCCGCGGTGGGGCGCAACTACCACTCCGGCTCGGTGCTGCTCCCCGACGGCCGCGTCATGATCTTCGGTTCGGACTCGCTCTTCGCGGACAAGGCCAACACCAAGCCGGGCGTCTTCGAGCAGCGCATCGAGATCTACACCCCGCCGTACCTCTACCGGGACTCCAAGCCCGAGGTGAGCGGCGGGCCGAAGGCCATCAAGCGCGGGGACACGGGCACGTTCAAGGTCAAGAACGCCGCGTCCGTCAAGACGGCGAAGCTGCTGCGGCCGAGCGCCGTCACGCATGTCACCGACACCGACCAGCGCTCGATCGCGCTGGACATGAAGAAGACGGCGGACGGAATCCAGGTCACCGTGCCGAAGAACCGGGCGCTGGTGCCGTCCGGCTGGTACATGCTCTTCGTGACGGACGACAAGGGCACGCCGTCCGAGGGCGTGTGGGTCGAGGTGCCGTAGGTCCCCAGCACCATAGGCCCGCAGGTCCCTAGCGCTTGACCGTACGTGGGAGGGCCGGCAGCTTCCTCAGCTGCCGGCCCTCCCACGTACCGCTACCGCGAAAGCTACTTGGTGCCGCGCGCCAGACCGAGCGCGTACTCCGGCCACCACTCGCCCGCCTTGGGCCCGCCCTTGCAGTCCCCGTCCGACTCACCCGGCCGCTTCACCCACAGATACGCGTCAACCAGCGGGTCACCGGTCCTGGCGGTGGGCTCCTCGCCGAGCGCGCGGCCCGGCGGATTGCACCAGTTCTCCTTCGGGTCGCCACCGGTGTACGGGCCGTTGCCATTGCGGCTGGTGTCGATGACAAAGTGCTTGCCGCCGACCTTCGCCGAGAGCTTCTTGCCGAAGTCCTTGCTCACCGCGGTCGGAAAGAAGTTGGAGACATTGACGGAGAAGCCGTCCGCCTTGTCGACGCCGGCCCGCTGGAGCGGCTCGAAGAGCGCGTCGGGCTGGGACCAGCCGGCGTTGCCCGCATCCAGGTACACCTTTGTGTTCGGCTGCTTCTTCAGCCGCTCGACCGCGCCCTTGAGCAGGTCGAAGCGCTCCTCGTGGAACTCCTGCGGCGTACAGCTGTCGACCAGGTGCAGCACCGCGTCCGGCTCCAGGATCACCGTGGCCCGCCGATCGCCGATACCTCCCGCGACCTTGTCCACCCACGCCCGGTAGGCATCGCCGTCGGCCGCGCCACCCTTGGAGAACTGCCCGCAGTCGCGGTGCGGGATGTTGTAGAGGACCAGCAGCGCGTCCCGGTCGGCCTTGGCGGCCGCCTCGGTGAAGCCCTTCGTCTCGGCCTCCGGATTGTCCGGACCGATCCACTCGCCGACCGGCTGATCCGCGATCTTCCTGATCAGCTCGGCGTTCTTGTCGTCGCCGTCCTTCCGGTAGGAGGCGACCTGCTTGGCGGCGTTCCCATCGGGATTGACCCAGTACGGATCCTTCGCCTTGGGCTGCTGGCTCACCGCCGACTTCTTGTCGTTGTCCTTCTCCCCGTCGGACGAGCAGCCCGCGAGGAGCAGCACCGCCCCCGCCGCGGCCACGCACAGCCGGGCACGCCCGGTGCAACTCCCGTACATCCACTCCCCCTTGGGTGCACTCAATCCCAGGCCGTCTCCAGGCGCCCCGTCCCGGACAAGACCGGTCGAATCCATCCTGACACAACCGCCGTGAGCGTCACGAGACCGGTTCTCTTCGTGGACATCCTGTGACCGGGTAGCGGGGATACGATGTGCCAGCTGTTCCGTCGCACTCCCTGGAGGAGGGTTTGGTCAGTGCTGGTATGACTGCCCTGCTGGACGAGCTGGCGGTTCAGCGGACCGACGGACTCAACGCGTCCTTCGCGCGCCGGTGCGCCGATGCCCTGGGCATCGACGGACTGGCGGTCACCCTCTCCGGCGATGATTCCTTCGGCGAACTGGTGTGGGCGAGCGACCCGCTGAGCGCCCAGCTGGACGACCTCCAGTTCACCCTCGGTGAAGGACCTGGCATGGACGCGGTGGACGGCGGCGTGCTGGTACTCGACGCCGATCTCCGGCTGGTCCCGCGCGCACGCTGGCCGGGTTTTCTCTCCAGCGCGGAAACGCTGGGCCTGCGCGCGGTCTTTGCCTTTCCCCTGCAGATCGGAGCCATTCAGGTGGGCGTACTCACCTGTCGGCGGTCCACGCCGGGACCGCTCGACGCGACCGCGTTGTCCGATGCCCTGGTGTTCGCGGACGCGCTGACCCTGACCCTGCTGGGGGACGTGGCACACGGATTCGCCGAGCATGCCTCGCTGCACCGTGCCGAAGTGCACCAGGCGACTGGGATGATCGCAGTACGGCTGGGTGTCACACCTGCCGTGGCGCTCGTACGACTGCGGGCGTACGCATACGCGACAGAACGCCCCATCGTGGATGTGGCGAGGGACATCGTGGCGCGGAAGCTTCGGCTTCCCGCCGATGGGGCGGAGCGGGACGGCGACGACACCGGCACCCGAAGCCCTGACGGAGGTGGGTGACAAGGATGGACAGCACCTTGCGCGAACAACGGATCGCCTCGGCTTTCGTGGAGCTCGCCGACACGCTCGTCGCCGACTTCGACGTGATCGAACTCCTGCACAGACTGTCGGGCCACTGCGTCGACCTGCTGGACGTCGAGGCCGCCGGACTGATGCTGGTGAACCAGCGCGGCCAGCTGCAGACCGCCGCGTCCTCCGACGAACGGTCCTGGCTGCTCGAGCTGCTGGAGCTCCAGCACAGGGAGGGGCCCTGCCTCGACACCTACGGCACCGGTACGGCAGTGCCGCCGATCTCGCTCGACAGCCGCGAAGCGAAGCTCCGCTGGCCGCAGTTCGCCGCACAGGCCCAGCAGCACGGCTTCGAGGCCACCTACGCCGTACCCCTGCGGCTGCGCGAGAACGTGATCGGCGCGCTGAATCTCTTTCTGACGAAACATCAGAAACAGCAGTCACAGGGGCAGGTGACACTGGCGCAGGCACTCGCGGACGCCGCCACGATCGGCATTCTGCAGCAGCGGACCATACAGCAGAGTGAACTCCTCGCCGAACAGCTGCAGTCGGCGCTCACCAGCCGGATCCGGGTGGAGCAGGCCAAGGGCATGCTCGCGGAACGGTGGGGCGTTTCCGTGGACGAGGCGTTCGAGGCAATGCGCCGGTACGCACGGACGAAGCGGGAGCCGCTCTCCCGCCTTGCGCAGCAGATCGCCGACGGCACCCTGCCCTCCGAGGCGCTGCGGGAGGCCGCCGACGGGAACTGAGGGCGACGGCCTCGCAACAAAGCGTCATCCGCCCTCTAGGCCGGACCATCCCCCCGCCCTAAAGTGTGGGGCAACGGCCCCGGTCCCCGGCTCACGCGCAACCGGACCACACGGCCTCCTGTGCCGGCCCCGGGCTTCTCCCGCAGCCCGGGCACCCGCGGTAGAGGACCGGCTCGGCCGACGGCTCTGGGGGGAGCGCGTCGTCGGTCGAGCCAGGTTGCCGCCCTCCGCAGCTGTCCCGCACTCTGCGGCTGTCTCTTCACGGCATGGACTTCTTGACTTCTTGATTCACTTCTTGGCGACGCCGGTGAGATAGGCCGACACCACCACATTGGCGCTGTACGTGCGCGTCGCCCGGTCGAAGGTGCCGCCGCAGGTGATCAGCCGCAGCTCCGCGCGCCCGTCCTTGCGCGGCCCGTAGACCTTCCGCGGATCGAACCGGTCCCGGCCGAAGACCTGGACGTCGTCGATGGTGAACTCGGCGACCGAGCCGTCGGTCCTGGTCACCCGTACCTTCTCGCCCGGCCTGGCGGCACTCAGACCGTAGAAGACGGCCGGTTTCGACTCGGTGTCGACATGGCCGACGAGCAGCGCGGCACCCACCGCGCCCGGCTGCGTACCGCTGCCGTACCAGCCGACCGTGCGCGGCATCGCGTACGGGGGCGGGTCCACGGCGCCCGTGGCATCCAGGCCGCGCGGGACCACCGCCGCGGTGATGCCTATCGACGGGATGTCCACCTGGTGCGGCTTCGCCGGCTCGATCGGGTCGTGGGCGGGCGGCATGGGGACGCCGAGCGGACGGCCGACCGCAGCCACATCGCCGGTGGTGGGGGCGGAGCTGCCGCCAGGGCTGTCGGCGACCTCGCGGCCCCACAGGCACAGCCCGAGCAGCAGTACCGCCCAGGCCACTCCGATGAGCAGCCGGCCGTTGCCCGCCGGACGTTCGGCGGAGGACATGTCAGTCAGCGTCCGTACGCCGGCGCCGCGAGGTGCGGGAGGCCACGGCGACCGCCGCCACGCCCGCGAGGACCAGGCCGATCACGGTGTGCGGGACTCCGGGGCCCGCGTTCTGCCGGTTCACGCCGGCGTCCCGGGCGGCGAGCTGCGCGGCGGCGCCACCGCCGCCCGCCCGTACCGGCGCGACGGGCGTCGGCTGCTGGGACGGCTGGTTCGTCGGCTGCTGGGCCGACTGCGGGGACGGCTGGTTCGTCGGCTGCTGGGCCGGCTGGTGCTGGACGACCTGGACGCGGCCCGAGGCGGAGTGGCCATGGCCGTCGCAGATGACGTTCACGTCGTACGCGCCGGGCTTCGCGCCGGCTTTGACCAGCGTGTTCCCGAACAGCTGGGTGTTCTGTCCGACCCGGCGCGACAGCTCGGCGTCCAGGACGAAACCCTGCGACGCGACGGCTCCCGTCGTGCCCTTGCAGCCCGAGACACGGAGCTCCACCTTGCCGCCGGGTGCGGCGGAGGACGGGGCGACCGTGACCTTCACGGAATCGTCTGCGTACGCGGCGGTGGCGGCGGGCGCCAGGACGAGTACGGTGGCCGCCCCGACGGCACGGAGAGCAATCAAACCTGAACGCATCGTGAACCTCCTGATACCGAAAAGATTCACTCGCGCCGGGCGTTTTCGCATCCGCAGGAGCGGCCTACTGCTCCGTATGGCCCTCTGACGTGCTCAGATGCGGTCGACGAGATCCGCGATCGAATCGACCACCGTGGACGGCCGGAACGGGTACTTGTCCACGGTCTCGCGGTTCGTGAGCCCGGTCAGCACCAGAAACGTCTCCATACCTGCTTCCAGGCCGGCCAGCACGTCGGTGTCCATCCGGTCGCCGATCATGGCGCTGGTCTCGGAGTGCGCACCGATGGCATTCAGTCCGGTCCGCATCATCAGCGGGTTCGGCTTGCCCGCGAAGTACGGATCCCTGCCGGTCGCCTTGGTGATCAGCGCGGCGACGGCTCCGGTGGCGGGCAGCGGGCCCTCGGCGGAGGGGCCCGTCTCGTCGGGGTTGGTGCAGATGAACCGGGCCCCGGCGTTGATCAGCCGGATCGCCTTGGTGAGCGCCTCGAAGCTGTACGTACGGGTCTCGCCGAGCACCACATAGTCGGGTTCGTGGTCGGTCAGGACATAGCCGATGTCGTGCAGGCAGGTGGTCAGACCCGCCTCGCCGATGACGTACGCCGTGCCGCCGGGACGCTGGTCGTCCAGGAACTGCGCGGTGGCGAGCGCCGAGGTCCAGATGTTCTCCACGGGCACGTCCAGGCCCATCCGGGCGAGCCGTGCGTGCAGGTCGCGAGCGGTGTATATGGAGTTGTTGGTCAGCACCAGGAACGGTGTCCCGGTCTCCCGCAGCCTCCTGATGAAGGCGTCGGCGCCCGGGATCGGCACGCCCTCGTGGATCAGGACACCGTCCATGTCGGTGAGCCAGGATTCGATCGGCTTGCGCTCTGCCATCAGACTGGGACTCCTGCCGTACGCAGTTGTGCAGTGTGCTGTGCATGGGACGCCGGAGGCACGGCTCTGTGGCCCTCCGGCACCCCAGCCTAATCAGGTAGTGCTGATCTTGACCCCGTCGATACCGGGTACCCGTTGTCAGCTGCCGGTCGCGGACTTCCGGGCGTCGACGTACGACGGAAGGTTCTTGTCGATGTCCCGCCAGTCGGGCTCGAAGATGTCGACACCGTCGATCAGCTTGGCGAGCTCGATGGCGTTGGCGTCGGTGGCCTTGACGTCCGTACGGGCGGAGAAGCCGCCGCCGACCGCGCTGACCTGCCGCTGGGCCTTCTCGGTGAGCATGAAGTCGACCAGTGCCGCGCAGGTGCGGCGGCAGCCCGGTGACGTCCCGCCCGCCGAAAACACCCGCCCGGAGACCGGCTGCACGAAACCGGCGACCGCCCGCAGCGCCGTCGTCCTCCCCGATCCGGACGGCCCCAAGCAGCGCCATGAACTCTCCCGGCTCGACGGCGAGGTCGAGCGAGTCGAGCGCTGTGGTCTCGCCGTGCCTCCCGTACGCGACCGAGACGTTCTCGAAGCGGATGCCGCTCGTCATCGGTCCGCCCCGGCGAGCAGGCCCGGCAACTCGGCGACCGAGCCCAGCACATGGGTCGCGCCGTACTGCTCGAGCTGCTCCTTGTCGTGTGCGCCGGTCAGCACGCCCGCGACGACGCCCGCGCCGGAGCGTACGCCGCTGAGCATGTCGTACGAGGTGTCCCCCGCGACCGCGATCTGCTGGACGCCGTCCACCGCGCCGGTACGCAGGAACGCGGCGAGTACCATGTCGGGGTAGGGGCGGCCGCGGCCGCCCGCGTCGGCCGGGCAGAGGGTGAGCTCCACCAGGTCCTGCCAGCCGAGCGCGGCGAGGATCGCGTCCTGGGTGGGGCGGGCGAAGCCGGTGGTCAGCGCGACGGTTCGGCCCTGGGCCCGCAGCTCCTCAACGGCCGTCCGCGCGCCGGGAACCGGCGCGATACGACCGGCGTCGACCAGCTCCCCGTACGCCTCCTCGAACGCCGCGTTGGCCTGCCGGGCGCGCGCCTCGTCACCGAAGAGATGCCGGAAGACGGAGATCTTCGACTCGCCCATGGTCGCGCGGACGTGGTCGAGCATGCCGGGCATCGAGTCCGGCTCGGCGCCCACGCGCTCCGCGGCCGACGCGAAGGCCTGCTCGACCAGTCCGCCGTCGGCGACGGTCGTGCCGGCCATGTCCAGTACGACGAGGTTCAGCTTCGTCAATTTCCTCACCAGCCCAGTTCGTTCGCGGTTGTCTCGGCAATGGCGGGCGAGCAGGTCATGCCGCGCCCGCCCGGTCCCGTCACCAGCCACACGCGGTCGCGCACCTGCTCCCGGTGCACGACACGGCTCTTGTCGGTGCACTGCGCGTACACCCCGGCCCAGCGGCGACGAATCTTCGGCAGCGGCCGGCCGAGGAAGGACTCGACGACCTCGGCCAGGTGCTCGTACGGATCCTCGAGGGTGTCGAAGGCGAAGGGGTGCTCGTACTCGTGGGTGTCGCCGATGGTGAGCCCCCCGTCGCGGCGCTGCACCATCAGCAGCTGCATCTTGTGCGCGGCGGCGGTCGGCGGCTGGGCCTGCCCCGCGTTGAGCGCGTCCAGGGCATCGCTCGCGTACGCCGGGTAGTAGCGGAAGCTGTCGGCGTCGGCGATGGACGTGGTGAGCTGCTCGCCGAGCGGGTCGGTCTGCATCATCTGGAGGCGCACACGGCGTACGGGGAGGCCGGGGGCGAGCTCGCGGACGAGACCGGAGAGCGATGCCCCCGTACAGAGGACGATGGCGTCGCCGGTGTGCACCTCGCCGTGGTCGTCGCGGACGGATCCCTCACCGAGCACGTCGCGGACCTCGCGCCCGCCGAGGTATGTGTATCGTCGGGACGCCAACAGGGCGTTTTTCAGGGCGAGTTGGGAGGGTCGCGGCTCGACGGCGGCGTCCCGCTCGCACCACAGCGCCGCCGCGAACCCGCCGCGCAGCACCGGGTTGATCCGGCGCGCCTCGGCGGCGGTGACCAGCTTGTAGCCGCGGGCGGCCGCGTCGGGCCTGGCCACGGCCGCCTCGGCGACGGCCAGCTCCAGGTCGTTCCGTACGGGAGTGAGCGAGCCGTTGGCCCGGAAGCCGAGACCGGGCACGCGCTCCCCGATGGACTCCCACAACTCGCGGGCGCGCAGCGCGGTTTCGAGCTCCTCGCCGCCCGCGCGGCCGCTGACCCAAATCTGCCCGAAGTTACGCAGACTTGCGCCTCGCGCCTCCGTCTCGCGCTCGATCTGGACGACCTCGTGGCCGCGTTCCACTGCGTGCCAGGCGTGCATGGTTCCCACCACGCCGGCTCCTACGACGATGACTCTCACGGCGGCAACGCTCCTGGGGGCTGGTGGCCCGGATGACTCCGGGCAGCAACGGGAGGGTGAACGGGCACCCAAACTTGGACTAGACCCGTTACCCTCTCGTGATCAGGGTGATGCGTCCAGAGTGCGTTGCGAAAGTTGAGTCGGCCGTCGCCAGACCCTCGGCCCTCGACCCTCAGCCCTCGGCCCTCAGCCCTGATTCCCCAGATGGGCAGTGAAGCTGAAGCGGTCGCCGCGGTAGAGCGTGCGCACCCGCTCCAACGGCTTGCCCGCCGTGTCCCGCGAGACCCGGTGGAGCAGCAGCATCGGCAGGGCCGGCGGCGTACCGATCAGCAGCGCCTCGCGCGGCGTCGCGAGCACCGTCTCGATCCGCTCGTCCGCATCACCGAAGGAGATCGCCAGGCGCTCGCGCAGATAGGCGTAGAAGGACGAATCGGGGGCGAAGTCGGCGTCCAGCCGCGGCACTCGGGCCACCGGGACATACGTACTCTCCAGGCCGACCCGCTCGTCGTCCGCGAGGAGCACCCGCTCCATGTGCCAGACCGGTTCACCGCGCGCCGCCCCGATCTCGGCGGCCAGCGCGTCGGAACACGGGAAGCGGTCGAGGCTGATCAGGCTGCGGCCCGGCCTGCGCCCCTGGCGCCGTACGCCCTCGGTGTAGCTGGCGAGCGAGAGCGGCTGCTCCAGCTTGGGGCCCGCGACGACCGTGCCGCGGCCCTGGCGGCGCAGCCGGCCCTCCAGGAGCAGTTCGCGCAGCGCCTGGCGCACCGTCTCGCGCGAGACCTCGTACCGTACGGCGAGATCGCGCTCCGTGGGCAGCAGTCCCCCTTCGCCCAACTCCTCGATCAGGAGGGAGACACGGGCCTTGACGGCGTAGTACTTGGGGATGCGTCCGTGCTCCGGGATGCCGGAGCGGACAGCGGCGCCGGGCGCCTGGTCGTTCGGGTAGTCCACCCGGGAATGCTCGCAGACGGATGTGAACGCTCAGCGCCGCCAGGCACGCAGCCGCCGGGAGGCCAGGACCAGCGCCCCGCTGCACAGCAGTACGGCACCGAGGGCGGCCCCGAGGCGGAGCAGGGAGCCGATGCCGGTCGTGGCGAGCTCGTCGAGGGTGACGGAGGCCCCGGAACCGTCGTCGTCCACAACGGCGAAGCGGTAGTCGCCGGACTCACCCACCCAGTCGCCGTCGTTGCCCTTCCGCTGCACGACCGCGGCATTGACCGTGACCTGGTTGGGCGGGGTGTCGGGCGCGAGGGAGAGCCGGACCTTGACGGTGACCGACTTGCGGGCCGGGACGACGAAGCCGGGGAATCCGCCGTCGAGGACGCCGACGACCTCGTCCTCGGCGGTCGTCTCGAGGGTGACGGGGCGCCAGAGCGCCGCCGTGTCGTCGTGGAACTCCAAGGTGATCCGCGCCGGGGTGAGACCACGGTCGCGCCCACTGAAGATGATCACCGGGTGGATGCTGCGGCAGCTCTCGTCGGTGGTGTTGGCGAGGTCGACCGACCACTCCTGGAAGCCGCCGCCGGGGCGGTGGACGGCGGGGCCGCCGTGGATGCGGGTGTCGATGGGGAAGTCGGGGTCGGAGACCTTGCCGCAGGTGGGCTGCTGCTCTCCGGGCTTGTCGGTTGCGGGCTTGTCGGCTGCGGGCGTTCCGGCACCGGGTCCCGGCACCTGCGCGGCGGCGGTCCCAGGTGCCGCGGCCGACTGAGACACCGCGGCCGGCCGAGGCGCCCCTGCTTGCTCAGGTGCCGCTGCCTGCTCAGGCGCCGCTGCCTGCTCAGGCGCCTCGGCAGGCTCGGCAGGCTCGGTGAGCGTTTCGGCGGCGACATGTGCGGTCACGGCGGCGGCCACCGCGGCCGAGCCGGTGAGCACCGCGGGCGCGATCGTGGCTGCGGTGACTCCGACGGCGAGGGCATTGCGCAGTCGCATGGGTGACCTTTGCTGCTCGGCTGCTCACGAACCGCCGGGGGATCACCCGGTCGTACTCCGAGACCCTGCCACGCGCGCGCGGTCGTACGCGGACGCCAGGGCCTGATGCGGCCGCACAGCCTCGCAATTTCGCCCTATCAGCCTATTTTCGGTGCGGCGGGAGACGCTTCGGCGCGTCCGAAGACGGGCGCGAGGACCAACTGCGCGGCGCCCTCCGCGACGACGTGTGCGCCGCCTTCGGCGAGGTCGACCGGGACGCGGACACGCTCGCCGACTCCCCGTACGAACGGCTCGGCGGCCGCGGCGACGACCCGGCCGCCGAGCAGCACCCGGTCGATGTCGAGCAGCTCGACGAGGTTCGCGGCGCCGGTGCCGAGGACCCGGGCGGCCAGGTCGAGATCGCCGCGGTCGACGGCCGCCAGGCAGAGCGCCTCGATACAGCCCCGCTTTCCGCACCCGCACTCGGGCCCGTCGAGCTGGATGACCTGATGCCCGAACTCCCCCGCGCCGGTGCGCGCGCCGCGGTAGAGCGCGCCGCCGAGGACGAGACCGGCGCCGAGTCCCGTACCGAGATGGAGATACGCGAAGGAGTCACCGGGCCCGCGCAGTGCGAGCCCGAGGGCGGCGGCATTGGTGTCCTTGTCGAGGACGACGGGCAACCCGAGCCGCGCGGCGAGCGCGTCACGGAGGGGAAACCCGTCCCACTGCGGAAAGCCGGTGACGCGATGCGGAACACCGGTGACGTGATCAAGCGGCCCGGGCATGGCCACGCCAACACCAAGCACGCGCGGCGGAACACCCCCGGGCCGGCAGGAGGCGGCCGCGGGTGCTGCGGGCTCGCGCCCGGCAGTGGGCCGGGCGCCGGGCGTATCCGTGTCCCCAGGCCGCACGGCGGACCCGGACCCGCGCGGGACGGCCGCAGGCGCCGCAGGCGCATGCTCGGCCGGGCCCACGGCCTGGGGCCCCGCCGTCGTCGTTTCGCCCCGGCGCGGCGAAGCCTGCGCCGCCGGCCCGGGAGGCTGGGGGCCCGCCCCAAGTTTCGGGAAGGGGCGGGTGAGGGGCGAGCTCCCCCCGGCCCCCGCCGACAGCGCCTCGACCTCCGTCGCCACCCGCTCCACGACGGCCTCCGCCCCCGCGCCCAGGTCCAGCGGCACCGTGCGGACCGCGACCGGCGCGCCCGCCAGGTCCAGCAGCATCACCGTCAGCTCGTCGCGGTCCAGGTGCAGCCCGACCGCGTGGCCCGCCGACGGGACAAGCCGCAGCACCGTGCCCGGTCTGCCACCGGTCGACGCGCGGCGGCCCGCATCCGCCACCAGACCCTCCTCGCGCAGCCGGGCCGTGATCTTGCTGACCGCCTGCGGGGTGAGCCCGGTGCGCTCGGCGAGCTCCATCCTGCTGATGCCGCTCTCACCCGCCGTACGCAGCAGGTCGAGCACCAGCGCCGCGTTATGACTGCGCAGCGCCAGCAGGTTCGCTCCCGTAGCTCCCGTTGCGCCCGTAGCTCCCATGGCTCCTGTACTGCTCCTCACGGTCCTGTTCACGGACCCCATTGTCCCCTCCGCTTGCACTTTGGCAACACCGTTGCTTAAGTGGAATGCATGACTGGCACCGGCACCCGCACCCCCCTCCGCGTCGGACTCGTCGGCTACGGCCTGGCGGGCTCCCTCTTCCACGCCCCGCTGATCGCCGCGACCGAGGGTCTCGCCCTCGACACGATCGTCACCTCGAACCCGGAGCGGCGGGAGCAGGCCCGCGCCGAGTTTCCCGACGTACGCTTCGCGGCCTCGCCCGACGAGCTGTGGGAGCGGGCCGACGAGCTCGATCTGATCGTGATCGCCTCCCCCAACAAGACGCATGTCCCGATCGCCACGGCCGCCCTCAAGGCCGGCCTCCCGGTCGTCGTCGACAAGCCCATCGCCGGCACCGCCGCCGAGGCGCGTGAACTCGCCGCCCTCGCCGAGGAGCGCGGTCTGCTGCTCTCCGTCTTCCAGAACCGCCGCTGGGACAACGACTTCCTCACTGTCCGGAAGCTGATCGCGGACGGCGAGCTCGGCGACGTACTGCGCTTCGAGTCGCGCTTCGAGCGCTGGCGCCCGCAGCTCAAGGGCGGCTGGCGCGAGTCGGGCGACCCGCAGGAGATCGGCGGTCTGCTGTACGACCTGGGCAGCCATGTCGTCGACCAGGCGCTGACCCTGTTCGGCCCGGTCGTGCGGGTGTACGCGGAGGCCGATGTCCGCCGCCCCGGCGCCGAGACCGACGACGACACGTTCATCGCGCTCACGCATGCGAACGGCGTCCGCTCTCATCTGTACGTCAGCGCCGTGACCGCGCAGCTCGGCCCGCGTTTCCGGGTGCTCGGCTCGACGGCGGGCTATGTGAAGTACGGCCTGGACCCGCAGGAGGCCGCCCTCCGCGACGGCAGGCGTCCCGACTCCGACGCGAGCTGGGGCGTCGAGCCCGAGTCGCTGTGGGGCCGCGTCGGCGCGGGCGAGTCCCCGCTGACAGGCGGCGGCCGCCCGGTCGATACGGTTCCGGGCGACTACCCGGCGTACTACACGGCCATCGCCACCGCCCTGCGCGAGGGCACGGCCCCGCCGGTCACCGCTCTCGAGGCGGCCGCCGCGCTGGACGTCCTGGAGGCCGCGCGCCGCTCCGCCCGTGAGGGCATCACCGTGGAGGTCTCCGCATGACCACCTCGCCCACCCCGTCCGCCTCGCCCACCCCGTCCGCCTCGCCCACCCCGTCCGCCTCGCCGACCCCCTCCAGCCCGGCCGCGCCCGCACCGCTCACCGTCGACGAGCTCGTCGCCCAGGAACGCCGACTGACCCTGCGCCGGTTCACATACGAGGACGCCTGGATGCTCGGCAGTCTGCTCGTCGAGCTGGCCCGCGAGCGCCGGTCGCCGGTTGCGATCGACATCCGGCGCGGAGCACAGCAGCTCTTCCACTGCGCGCTGCCGGGCTCGAGCGCCGACAACGACGCATGGATCGACCGCAAGCGGCGGGTCGTCGAGCGGTACGGCCAGAGCTCGTTCCTGGTCGGCACCCGCCACCGCGCGAAGGGCACGACGTTCGAGGAGTCCTCGCGCCTCGACCCGGACGTGTACGCGGCCCACGGCGGCTCGTTCCCGATCACGGTCGAGGGCGTGGGCGTCATCGGCTCGGTCACGGTCTCGGGCCTGCCGCAGGCGGAGGACCACGCGATGGTGGTCGAGGCGCTGGAGCGTTTCATCACTGCTTGAGGCGAGGTTGCGCTGCCTTCGGCAGCGCTGTCCTCAATCGCCGGCCGGGCTCAAAATGCGCCCGTCCGACAATTGAGGACGGACCCGCCTCCCCGGACGGACCCGGCACTCCAACGCACCCCGCACCAACGCACCCAGCCCCCGGGGACACGGCACCCACCCCCACAGCCCCCAGCCGGAGGAATCAAGCCCGTCCGGCGATTGAGGACGGACCCGCCCCCGGACGGACCCGGCGTCCCAACGCACCCCGCACCAACGCACCCCGCCCCGGGAACACGGCACCCACCCCCCACGCCCCGCCGGAAGGCGCTACGCGTCCTTCAGCTCCTGGCGCTGCCGGCCAAGCCCCTCGACCTCCAGCTCCACCACATCACCCGCCCGCAGGAACGGCTTCGGCTCCGGCTGCCCCAGCGCGACGCCCGCCGGCGTACCCGTGTTGATGACGTCCCCTGGGTACAGCGTCATGAACTGGCTGACGTACCGCACCACCTCCGCCACCGGAAAGATCTGGTCGCCGGTCGTGCCGTTCTGCTTCAGCTCGCCGTTCACCCACAGCCTGAGCGACAGCGCCTGCGGGTCCGGCACCTCGTCCGCCGTCACCAGCCACGGGCCCAGCGGGTTGAACGTCTCGCAGTTCTTGCCCTTGTCCCACGTGCCGCCGCGCTCGATCTGGAACTCGCGCTCCGAGACATCGTGCGAGACCGCGTACCCGGCGACGTACGACAGCGCGTCCTCGTCGTCCTCCAGATAGCGGGCCGTACGTCCGATCACGACCGCGAGCTCGACCTCCCAGTCGGTCTTCCGGCTGCGGCGCGGTACGAGCACGGTGTCGTACGGGCCGACGACCGTGTCGGCCGCCTTGAAGAAGACGACCGGCTCGGCCGGAGGCTCCGCGCCCGTCTCGGCGGCGTGGTCGTGGTAGTTCAGCCCGATGCACACGACCTTGCCGATACGGGCGAGCGGCGCACCCGTACGCAGGCCGTCGGCGTCCAGTACGGGCAGCTCACCGTCGTCGGCCGCGGCCCGTATCCGGGCGAGCGCCGAGGCGTCGGCGAGCAGCTCACCGTCGATGTCCGCGACAAGGCCGGACAGGTCGCGCAGCGTCGTCCCGTCCTCGTCGAGCAGAGCCGGGCGCTCGGCGCCCGCCGTACCGACTCGCAGCAGCTTCATGGTCAATCTCCCCTGGTCGTGTGTGAGCCCGGTCGATGGGTAGCGGCCATCGGGGGGATCGGAGGATTGGCCGATCCTCCAAGACAGCGGACCACTCTGCAAGACCCCGTTCACAACCTGGACCGTTACGCGGCGGTAGCAAGCGCGCCCGCGACAGGCATGTCCCGGTAGAGAAAGGCCCGCTCGACCGCCGTCCACGTCGTGGTGGTGACGACATAGAGCGCGGCGGCCAGCGGCACCCAGGCCACGGTCAGGAGCGTGGCGAAAGAGAGCAGCGGCATGACCTTCGTCATCGCGCCCATCGCGGCCATGCCCGGCATCTGCTGGTCGGACGGGAGCGGCGCGGCCGCCATCTGACGCTTCGTACGCCGGTAGTTGAAGGTGGCCACGGCGGCGACGATCGCGAAGAGCGCGACGTACACCAGTCCCGCGCCGCCGAAGACGCCGCCGTGCGCGAGCGCGTCCGACCAGCGGTCGCCGAGGGGCGCGGCGCCGAGCGTGTGGCTGAGCAGACCGTTCGGCTCGCCGCCGATCCGCGTGCTGGAGAACAGGTGGTACATCAGGAAGAACGCCGGCAGCTGCAGCAGGCTCGGCAGGCACCCGGAGAGCGGCGAGACCTTCTCCTTGGCGTGCAGTTCCATGACCGCCTTCTGCATCCGCTCCGGGTTCTTGCCGTGCTTCTTGCGCAGCTCGGCGATCTGCGGCGAGAGCCTGGCCTTGGCCTTCTGGCCGCGGGCGGCCGCCCGGGAGAGCGGATGGACGGCGAGCCGTACGAGCGCGGTGAAGACGATGATCGCGGCGGCCGTGGCGGACGCGTGGAAGAGCGGCTGGAGCAGGTCGGCGAGGTGTGCGACCAGGCTGGCGAAAACGGACATGGGTGAGCCCTCCGAGGGTCTCGTCGTGCCGGGATGAGGACATGCCCTGATGAGGACACGGCGGCATGACGACCCGCGAGGGGTGTTGTACGAGGTGGGAGTACCCCTACGCGGCCGTCAGGAGGGAACGGCCGGGCGCTCGGGGCCGGGTCCGGCCCTTCGCGTCGGGGTCGCGCTGCGGCAGGAACGCGGTGCGTTGCTCGCGGTCGCGGATGGCGGTGCGGACCCGGGTGCGTGGCACGGCAGGCGCGCAGCGCGCGCTGATGACGGCGCAGACGACGAGCGCGGAACCGGCGGCGGCGGTGGCGGTCGCGGCGAGCGCCACCGCGGCGGAGAGGCTGCCTCCGTCGATCAGCAGCACTTCGACGAGGAGGAGGATCAGCAGCGCGGCGGGCCGGAGCAGCCGCGTCGTACGACCGGTCATGCTCCCCCTCTCGCTCACGCACTCGTCACTGACGTACTCGCCACTGACGCACTCGTCGAATTCGAACCTCCAGCCGTTATACACGATCGGCATCGGGGAGCGGATCCTCCGCAAGTACGTCCTCGTCCGGCCGCGGATCACGATCGGGCGGACCGGCGTACGTCACCGCCAGCGCCACGACCAGGTTGGCGGCGAGCGCGACGATCCCCGCGTTCACGCCCCACACCGGATCGCGCCCGGTGAAGACCAGCACGCAGACGATCGCCACTCCGGACGCGAGCCCGCTCACCGCTCCGGCGAGGGTCAGCCGCCGCCAGACCAGACCGAGCAGCAGCATCGGCAGGAGCTGTGCCATCCCTTCGTACGAGATGAGGGAGAGCCGTACGAGCGTGTTGGGCGCGGTGTACGTCAACAGCAGCGCGATCCCGCCCGCCACCACGACGACGGTCTGCGCCGCACCCTTCTGCCGCTGTCGCAGCCACGGCGCGAGCGAGAGAACACTCCGCCCCCACATCGTCCCGATGACCAGCATGAAGACGGCCATCGGCACGATGGAGGAAAGCGCGGCGGCGACCCCGATGATCCCGACCGCCCAGGCCGGCAGCGAGTCGACGACCAGCTTGAACAGGGCCAGATTGGACTCCGCGCCGACGAGGCCGGGCACCACGAAGAGCGCGGCCATGCCGAGCAGCATCGGGACGAAGAGCAGGACGTTGTAGACGGGCAGCCAGATGGCGTTGCGACGGAGTGCGTCCGCGTCACGGGCGCCGAGATAGCCGGCGACGGTGGTCGGGAAGATCACGACGGTGAGGGAGTTGAGGACGGTCGTCGTCATGAACCAGGCCTCGCCGAACCCGCTGCCGCCGTGCCCGGGCAGGGTCAGCCACTCGCTCTTCTCGGCGACGAGCCGCCCGAGGAACGCTCCGTACCCGTCGAAGTAGTGCAGCGGCACATAGATCGCCAGGAAGGCGAGGGTGGCGATGACCAGGCCGTCCTTGAGGACGGAGACCCAGGCGCTGCCGCGCAGCCCGCTCACCACCACAAAGCCGGTGGTGACGGCGAAGGCAAGGAAATAGCCCCAGTTGAGGCTGATCGCGCCGTACGAGATCGTCGAGACGACCACGCCCATGCCGGTGATCTGCAGCTGGATGTACGGCAGCAGGAAGACGGTCGCGAGTACGGCGACGAGCGCGCCGAGCCAGGGCCGCCCGTAGCGGTGGGCGACCATATCGGTGATCCCCACGAGTCCGTGCTTGCGGCCGTAGTCCCACAACATGGGCCCGACCACATAGCCGACGGCGTAACCGCAGGACAGGTACGCAACCACATAGAGCACCGGCGACCCGTAGTTGTAGCCCCAGCCCGCGGCGCCGAGATAGCTGAAGCTGGTGTAGCCCTCGCCCGCCATCAGCACCCAGATGAAGACGGCGCCGAGGCTGCGCCCGCCGACGGACCACTCGGCGAGCCCACCGGTCCCGCCGCCGCGGCCGCGGACGGCGAGCAGCCCGAGGGCGACGGTCGCCACCATGAAGACGCCGAAGATCGCCGTCGCGATCGCGCCGTTCACTTGTGATCCCCTCGCCAGGCCATCCACACGGCAAGGGGAGTGACGAGGGTCGCCCCGAGCAGCCATATGAAGAGGAACGGCAGTCCGAGGACGAGCGGCCGGACGCGGTTCACCAGCGGCAGCGCGGCGAGGAAGACGACGTACGGAACGAGCAGCCACAGCAGCTGAGGGCGACGTTTGAGCACGTCCGGGACCCTAGCGCGGCCGCATCGACTTCAACTTCCCCCACACGACGAGCCGGTACGTGGAGGAGTACTCCGGCGTGCAGGTGGTGAGAGTGAGGTAGTACCCGGGCGCGCTGTACCCGGCACCGGTCTTCACGAGACTGCGCGGCACGGCCGCGATCACCCCGGTGTCCCGGCTCGAGGTCTGCGCCACCCCCTTGTCCACCACATACACATAAACCCCCTCCCGGGTCTCGACCTGCACCTCGTCACCGCCGCGCAGCCGGTTGATGTACCGGAAGGGCTCGCCGTGGGTATTGCGGTGCCCGGCGACGGCGAAGTTCCCGGCCTGGCCGGGCTGGGCGGTCTGCGGATAGTGCCCGACGTACCCCTTGTCGAGCACGCCCCTCTTCGCGATGCCCTGGGCGACGGGCGCGACGACGCCGAGCCGTGGGATGCGGAGGACGGCGTAGGCCTGGTCCCAGCGGGGAGCGCGGGCGGGCGGCGCTTCGGGCGCTTCGGTCCCGGTGCCGGCCCCGGCCCCGGTCTCCTCGGAGGTGGGCGTCCCGACCGGAACGGGCCGGCCCGGCACCTCGACGGACCGCGCCTCCCCTCCCCCTTCTCTCCCCCATCCCCCTTCTCTCCCCCACTCCCGCTCCAGGGCCTGGACCTTGTGCTCGGCGCCCTGCCGGGCCTGCCGATTGGTCCACCACAGTTGATGTACGACGAGGAGGAGTACGACGACCCCGAGGGTGACGGTGACCTCGGCGCTCGTCCACAGCCCACGGGCGAACCGGGCCCGCCGCCGCGAGCCGCGCCCCTGCACCACGACCGGTATCCGTTCCCGCTCCCTCGCCCGCTGCCGCACGGCGGCACGATAGGTGCTGGTCCGCCAACTCACCAGACCCATGACCTCCTACGATGGCGCCGTATGAGTCCCTTCTGGCTTCTGACCCTCGTGCCCTTCCTCGCAGGCCTGGCGATCTGCGCCGTACAGGGCACGAACTACATCCTTGCGGAGCTCGTACGCAGCACCGGCCGCAGCGCGCTCGGCACGGTGACGGGCCACATAGCCACGCGCGAGGCTTCGTACTCCACGGCTCATCCCGTCGTGCGCTGGACGACGGACGACGGCACGGAGATCGAGCAGCCGCTGATCGACAACAGCGGCAGCCCGCACCGGCTCCCCAAGGGCTCGCAGGTCCGCGTCCTCTACACCCCGCACAACCCGCAACACGCCCAGATCGACTCGCCGGCCGCCCGCTCGTCGGGGCTCCTCACGCTGGCCCTGGGCACGGCGCTCTGGCTCGGATCGCTCATGGCGGTACTCGTGAGAATCGGCTCATCCCTCTGAACCCCCGTACAGCAGTACGGTGTCCACCATGCGCCCCGACACGCCTGCCGATCACACCACCGAAGCCGAGCGCCTGCTGCGTACCGCGGCGCAGTACCCCGAGGACCATGAGCCACTGCTGCTCCAGGCCGCGGCCCACCTGGAACTGGCGGGCGACCGCGAACAGGCCTCCACCCTCTACGACCGCCTGCTCGCGGCCGACCCCGAGCACCCTCTGCTGATCAAGGCCCTGCAGGCGGCGAACCTCTGGGAGTACGGCCACGAGGCGGAGGCCCGCGCACTGATCACCGGCATCCGCACTTCGGCCCCGGCCGACCCGGCGCCCTGGGAGATCGTCGCGGAGACGCTGGAGTCCCATGACGAGCTCGAGGCGTCCCACGACTGCTTCACCGCGGCCCTCACCCTGCTCCTCCCCCCGGGAGAGGACGAGGTCCCCTACGCAACCCAGTCCCTCCTCACGGGCCGCCACCGTGTCCGCCGCCTCCTGGGCCTGCCGCACGACGAGCGGGACGCCCTGGCCGACACGATCCACACGTCCCACACGGCGGACATCTCGCTGGACGAACTCCACGACCCGAAGCGCCTGTGGGCCCTGGGCTCGGAAAACCCGGCCGAGCTCAAGGCTGAAATCGCCCGCCTGAGGTCCGAACTGGGCTCGTACCGCTCGGCGTTGTCGCGCCCCTTCCCGGTGGCGGTCCTCCACTGGCCCGAGGACGAACTGAACGAACTGCTCGCGGCCTACCCCGAGTTGGAATCGGAGTACCCGACCCAGACGGCCCACCTGACGGACATCGAGGCCTCGCTGCGGGACCTGTCGTCGACGGGCACGGAGAACCTGGGCATCGTGACGGCGACGGTCCCGTCGTACGAGGCGTTCGCGGCCTCGGAACAGTCCTCGCCGGCGAACGCGGACCTGCTCCCGCAGTACGCAACGACACTGGCGGCGCGGGGGCGTGCGGTGGCATGGCCGCCGGCGAAGGGGGCGGCGTGCTGGTGCGGGTCGGGGGCGGCGTACAGGGACTGCCACGGGGGCCTGAACCAGCCATGAGTGCCCAGGGTCCCGGTGCCGTCCCTTCCTCCGCAGGCGTGTCCGCCCGCATGAGTCGACAGGGATCACGCGACACGGCCTGTGAGATCGCCGTGCGCAAGCTCCTTCATGCGGGAGGCCTGCGCTATCGAGTGAACGTCCCGGTCCCCGGCATGCCCCGGCGCACGATCGACATCGTCTTCGGACGTGCCAAGCTCGCAATCTTCCTCGACGGCTGCTTCTGGCACGGCTGCCCCTTGCACGCGACCCAGCCGAAGTCCAACGCCGAATGGTGGCGCGCCAAGCTTGACAAGAACATGGCGCGCGACCTGGAAACGACGGAGCATCTCAAAGCCCAAGGGTGGACGGTCCTGCGGTTCTGGGAGCACGAGGATCCGGAGGTCGTCGCTCGGGCTGTCGCCACGACGAGGAACGTCCTAGACCCACGATCCACTCCCCGCTGATCGACGAGCAGTACGCTCCCGCGTCCCCGGGTGCGGATCTGGGCGTCGACGCCAAGGCCGCCGGTGGTTCGCGCCCGCCTGTACGGCGGTCCAGTGCGCTCAGAGACGAGCCCTGCCCGATTCCCCCACCAGTTCGTGCTGGCCGGTTCCGGCCGGCTACACTCCTCGCCATGAACGCCGAACACACCAGTGAACCCATTCGTATTGCGGATCTGTTCGCTGGGTGCGGCGGCTTCACGCAGGGTTTCTACTCCTTCCGCCCTCAGGGAAAAGAGCAGCAGGAGGAGCCCTTCTTCAAGTCGGTCCTCGCCATCGAGAAGGACAAGAGCGCCGCTTCCACATACGCGGCGAATTTTGCTACTGGAATCGATGACAAGAAACACGTGCACACCGAGAACATCGAGCACTGGAACCCTTCAGAGGATGAGATCTCTGCAGACGTCGTGCTGGGTGGACCCCCTTGCCAGGGATTCTCCGGACTTGGCAAGGGAGATCCCGACGACCCGCGCAACAAGCTCTGGCGCCACTACGTCAGAATTGTCAGCGAAGTAATTCGACCAAAAGTCTTCGTCATCGAGAACGTCGACCGTTTTCTGCGATCTGCAGAATTCCTCGATCTCGTCAGAGAGACGCAACCTGGTGGGAAGCTGGAAGAATATCAGCTGCTGGATCCGCCTGACGCTCCAAAGCCAGGCGAACCTCTGCTCAACAGGCAGCAATACCTGCTGAACGCTGCGGACTACGGCGTGCCCCAGGCTCGCCGTCGCACCATCATCATCGGCGTCCGCAAGGATGTCTCCAAGCTGGAAAAGCTCCAATATCCCGAGCCGACGCACGTGAAGCCACGCAGGAATCGGCGCACAGCAGAAGAGGAAGACGCTCTCTTCCCGGAGGAGTCGATCGATCCTCTGAGCGGCAGGAAGTACTGGGAACCCGTAGACCCCGTCTTCACCCGGTCGTCGCGCATGGATCTGGCCGATGACCTCCCAGGGGCCGACAGGGGATACTTCCTGACGAATGAGCTTCACATCAGGCGCAATCCTGAGGAATTGTCAATCGCTCGATACATGGCGATTCCCGAGGGGGGCAACAGGAAGGACCTTACTGGCGTCTACTACAAGGTAGACAGTCGCAACCGCATCCGCCTCTCCAATGACCCCAATGACCCGGATTACAGTCGCGTAAGGGGGCCTGAGACATACCTGTCAACCCCGTCCTGGGACGACCATAATTCCGGAACCGGGGACGTGATGGGGAGGCTCCGCAAAGACGAACCGTCGGTCACCATTCGTACAGAATTCTACAAGCCGGAGAAGGGTAGATACCTTCACCCTGTCGAGGATCGCCCGCTCACCCTTTTCGAGGGAGCACTTATCCAGGGTTTTCCCGAGGGATTCAAATGGTGCGGCTCAAAGACGCAGATCGGGGCACAGATCGGCAATGCGGTACCGATCGGACTCGGGCGGGAGATCGCTCGCGTGATCTATGAAGCGTTGCGCGGTTGAACTGAGCATCTCTGCAAGGAATTTGGCCGTCGGCTACTGCCGGCGGCCAATGTGCGTTCAACGAGATGCGGGCGACAGAGCCTCGACTTGCCCTGACGAGCCAAACGGACTCGCGCATTTGATCAGGGCTCACTCACCCGGCGCCATCGCCGGAGCGAGCGACGTGCGTCCAGGGTGAAAGAAGGAGTGCGGGGAGCTGCGCGACGTGCGCCCCACGGGGCCGCGCGCCAGCCGAGCTTGTCACGCACCCGGAGGCCTTCCCTCCAAGGCCTGGCTCTCCACAGCGCAGTCTCAATATCATCCTCTCTCGTCAGCCTTCATCGAGTCGGCATCCCGGGCGTCCCCCGCAACGGCTCCGATCATGAGGAGCCCTCATGGAAGATCCGCGCATCGAGGCAGCCTGGAACCGATTTCAGAAGCGCCTCGACGCCGCCCTGCCCCATGAGGTGACCCAGGAGCTGCGTGACCTGTTCGTACCGGACAGCGTGATCGAGGAGCTTCTCCGACGGCACGATGTGGAGACCACGCGCATCGCCAGTCTCCGGGAGCCTCTGGCGCTCGGGCGTGAGAACGTTCTTCCCTGGTACACGGGACCTCGGGTCGAGGACAAGAACTGGCCAGCCTTTGAGAGCATCCTGCGACGCGGCCTCGGCGCCGACTCCGCCCACAAGATCGACGAGGCGTCCACTCGGGTAGTCGCGATGCTCGATCACCCGGCCACGCCGACTTTCAGATCACGCGGCCTGGTGGTCGGGCATGTGCAGTCCGGTAAGACGAGCAACTTCACGGGCGTCGTCTGCAAGGCTGCCGACCGGGGTTATCGCATGTTCATCGTGCTGTCCGGGATCCACAACGCCCTGCGCCGCCAAACCCAAGCGCGGCTCATCCGTGACGTCGTGAATCCAAATCCACCCTTGTGGCACCAAATCACGAGCCCGGAACGGGACTTCGTCCCTCCGCCGAATGCTCAGTCCTTCCTGGCCTCGAGGGACCAGAGGATCCTGTTGGTCGTCAAGAAGAACGCCGTCGTGCTACGCAAGCTGCGCGACTGGTTGGAGCAGGCTCAGGACCAGCTGGGTAACTGCCCCACTCTCATCATCGACGACGAGGCAGATCAGGCCACACTGGCGACGCGGAAGATCAACCCCCTCATCAGGGACGTGATCACCCGACTCCCGAAGGTCTGTTACGTGGGCTATACAGCCACCCCGTTCGCCAACCTCCTGAGCGATCCGCTGGATCACGATGACTTCTACCCTCGGGACTTCATCCTGAGCCTTCCGCGAGGAAAGGAGTACCAGGGACCGGAAACGCTCTTCGGACGTCACCCGCTCGATTGGGAAGACCCGTCCGAAGTACCCGGCGGTCTCGACATGATCAGGGAAATCTCGGACGACGAGCTCGATGACCTACGACCGAAGAAGCAATCGGGTGCTGCAGGCTTCGAGCCGCTGGTGACCGAGTCACTTCGCCGGGCTGTGCTCTGGTTCTGGCTCGCCACTGCTGCTCGACACGTGCGAGGCCAGCAGGACCAGCACTCCTCCATGCTGGTCCATGCACACTCGGACACCCGCGTGCACGATTCCTATGAAGCCCCCCTCGTGGAACTTCAGGACGAGGTGATCTCCGGCCTTGCGCGTGATGACCACTCACTGACCGAGGAACTGCGAACTCTCTGGCAGGACGAGTCTTCGCGGGTCGATGCCGCTGAATTCTCCAATCCGCGCGCATCTTTTGGTGCCGTATTGGAACATCTGGGCAACGCTGTCGAAACTACCAAGATCGTGATGGATCATTATCGAAGCACCGATCGACTCGACTACGACTCCGGCCCCGTCAACGTCATCGCTGTTGGAGGAAACACCCTCTCTAGAGGGCTGACGCTCGAAGGACTTGTCGTCAGTTTCTTTGTGCGATCCTCGAACGTCTACGACACGCTCCTCCAGATGGGTCGCTGGTTCGGTTACCGACCCGGCTATGAGGATCTCCCCAGGATCTTTATGCCTGACGAGACCCGAGAGTGGTTCATACATCTCGCAACGGTTGAGGAGGAGATGCGCAGGGAGATCGACCGCTATCTTGTAGAACACAAGTCCCCCCTCGATCTGGCCGTGCGCATTCGTTGTCACCCGAAGATGCGGGTGACAGCCCCGTCGAAGGCCGGCGCGGCGGTCCGAACAGCGGCGTCCTACGGAGGGCAACTTGTCGAGACCCGCTACTTCCCTTGCCGTCCAAGCGATGATGGTTGGCATGCGGGAAACACAGACGCCGTTCAGGGTTTCCTGAGTGCGTCCGCCGCCACTGGTCGTCCGGATCGGAGGGTAAAGCCCGGACGAGCTCTATGGCGCGAAGTTCCCCTCGATAAGGTTCTGGACTTCATCGCCTCATATCGATTCCACCCCAAGTCGGTTGATGCCTCCGCCGAGCTCATGACGAAGTACATCAGGCAGCGCAACACTTCGGGAGCCCTCGCCTACTGGAACGTAGGTGTCATTGGGAACGAGGTCAGTGACGATTCGAAGACGGTATCGCTCCCGGACGGTGCCGTTGTGGCCACGGTGACGCGTACACGCCTCGCAGCTACACCAAAGGACGAAACAGCCCCGGTCGCCAATATCAAGACGCTTACCGGTTCCCGCGACGAAGCCTTGGACCTGGACCTTGCTGGGGTCGAGGGGTCCGTGAACCGAACACGACTGCAAGAACTGCGAGTTGGACAGCAGCCCGAAAAAGGCCTGATCCTTCTCTATCCAATCGACGCAAAGTCCGAAGTACCTGTTCGCAATTCACATGGCGCGCAGCAGGCAGTGCGAGGCCGTGCTCCATTGAATGCCCCCGGCGACGTCATCTGGGGTGTCGCTGTCGTGTTCCCCCGCCCGAGCAAGGCAGGGAGCGATCTGGCCGTCGAGTACGACTATGTCGCGGCGGATCTGCGCCAAGTCTTTCCCTCCGCAGGTGAGGACGAGTCCGAAGATCTGTCTGTCCTCGACCAGGACCTCGACAGCGACGCAGAGGCGAGCCGATGAGCGTGCCCTCGGACATACCCGCTGCCTCGGCTCAGCTAAGAGAGACCTTGGAACTCCTGTGGGCCAGGCTCGACAGAGAGTCCCAGCCCGTGCCCACGTCCCCCATGCTCTCGGCCGAACTCAAGATCACCACCCCTGACGGATGCCTGCGACTGGGCCGGGATGTCGATGGCGGCAGGCACCTGCTGGTTCCAATCGGAGCCACTCAGAGACTGGACGACGACCGACGCAGCGCCGGTGTACATCTCACCAGTCGAGTTCTACTGGTCGACGACATGCCGGTGCGCTTCGCCGACTTGCACTGCCGGCGAGGAGACCTCTCCGGCGTTTTCACGGGACTCGTCGCCGATGTATGTGCCAGGGTCGCCGTCGAACCAGAGGCATCCCCATTCCGCCTGGCTCAGACTCTGAACTCGTGGCGGCTGTTGCTGGGCGGACAAGCGGAACGTTGGACCGTTCCGCGCCTGGCCGGGCTGTTCGCCGAACTCACCGTGCTGGATCAGCTACTGGAGATAAGCCCTGCAGCCGTCGAGGCTTGGCAGGGGCCGACAGGCTCTGCCCAGGACTTCCGAACTGCTCGCCATGCAATTGAGGTCAAGGCGTCAGCTTCGGCAGGTGACCGTATCGTACGCATCCACGGTGCTGATCAGCTGGAAGCCCCCGAGAACGGGCCCCTCCACCTCGCTTGGTTCCGTATCTCGGTTTCATCCGGTCAGTCATCCAGATCGGTCCTCGACCTCATCAGGTCGTGCCGGTCGAAGGCGAGCGCTGTCGAGACATTGGACGCACGGGTCGCGACCCTCGGGATCGCCGGGACGGCGGACAGTGTCGTCGCGGATACTCGATTCGAACCAACTGAGGAGCGCTGGTACGAGGTGGACGCAGGCTTCCCCCGAATCGTCCCCGCCTGTTTCATCGAGGGCGCTGTACCCGTTGGAGTCGGGGGGCTGGAGTATCTCGTCGACCTCGACAACGTGCCCGCCCGGGCTGACAGAGTCGCGGCTCTCAACGGATTGGCGACCGACCTTTGAACACGGCTACCTGGTACTCCCAACCCTTCCGTGCTGACGGTGGTATCACCGCCGACGGATTGCTCGGCCAGTTGGGCAGGCCGCAGCTGTCGCGGCTGACGATCCTCGTTCGGGAGGCCGCTCAAAACTCCTGGGACGCACGGTGCAGCGACCAGCCTGTCGTACGGTTTCGACTCGACCTGAGCGCGGTGGGAGCCGCGCACATGGGCGAGTGGCGTCGATTGTTCTCAAATGCCTTACCCCAAAGCGGCGACACTGACAACGCGTTCAGGAAGCTTTCTCAGGCACCGTCGATTCGCTACCTGGCCGTCTCCGACCGAGGCACCAAGGGACTGGGAGGCCCAACACGTTCCGACGCCGGACACAGTTCCCGACGCGAATGGCTTCGATTCGTTTTGAATAGCGGGGACCGAGAGGATGGCCAGCAGCCCACCAAGTCGGGCGGCACCTTCGGTTATGGCAAGGGAGCGTTCTTCCTCACATCAAAAGTGGGATGCGTTTTTGTCTACACCCGCTTCCGCGATGAAGACGACACACTGCATTCCCGTTTCATCGGCGCAGCCATCCGTAAAGCCTTCTGGCACAACGAGGCCCAGTACACGGGACGTCATTGGTGGGGCAGTCCTGACGCATCGCACTGCGAGCCACTGCACGACGCGGCGGCGGACGATACGGCGCGACGGCTCGGACTTCCTGAGTTCAGCGGACAGGACACGGGCACAACTTTGATCATCGTGGATCCTGATCTCACAGATCCGACACTGCCGGACTCCGAAGTGGCCCAGGAGATGGACATCCAGGACACCGGCACATATTTGGCGGAGGCCGCCGCCTGGAATCTCTGGCCGATCATGCTGGTGGAACGAGAAACCCGGATGGAAATAGCGGTCACGGCCCACGGCATCGATATCCCGGTCCCAAGTCCTCTCAATGACGCTGCGCTTGCTTTCTTCGCTGATTCCTATCGTAGGACGGTGGAAGGTCGAGGTGAGATCCTCAGCTGCTTGAGGCCGAAGAAGGAGCTGGGCGACTTCGCCTACGAGTACACCTACGGAGCGACGGTGACCTCTCCCGCAGCTCGCGATCTGGGAATCGAGGGAGCGCCTCACCACATCTGCCTGATTCGAGGGCCAGAGCTGGTGACCAGATACTTCCCGGGGCCTGAGCGCCCCAATCCGCATGTCGGTTACGCGGGCACCTTCAAGGTCTCGGACGAACTCGATCCGATCTTCGCGCGCTCGGAGCCCCCCACGCATGATGCCTGGGCCTACCAACAGCTCAAGGGCCATGAATCGACATTCGTTCGAACCCTCGCGCGTCGACTCAGAGAACGCTGTGAGGCCATCAGCGGAGCCACGAACAAGAAGGCATTCAAGATCGGGGAGTACGCCGTGGGCTCCGTCGCGCAGCGTCTTGGTCACCTCCTCGCCGGCCCCGGGGGCACAGGGGCCGCGATCGTCGAGGTCTCTCCGCGACCCGGTCAGACCTACACTCCCGCACACTCGCCGGAGGCCGCTGACAGCAACGAAGGAGATCAGCACTCCTTTGCGAGCGGGACGGCGTGGGACGAATCACGTACGACAGGTTCCGGGATCCAGACTGGAGACATGGCCGCACCTGCAAGTCCTGGCGCTCGTACCACTGCGCCCCGAAGGCCGACTCTCGTCTCCACTCCACGCTATGAGGTAGTCGCAGGCCACCCGGTTGTGGTGCAGCCAGTCAGACTGCACGGCTCAGGCCGAAACGAGGGTCATGTGAAAGTCGTGACTGGCGAGGGTGGCACAGAGAACACCTCCCCGATCGGCGCCACCGAACCAGAGATTCTCGGTTGGCGGACCGCGGACGGCCAGATCGTCCCGGGTGGAATTCTCTACAACTCCGAAGGTGTCACCGAAGTCGAGCTTCTGGTGATCGCCGTCCCGGACGCGGTACTCGACATCAACGTTACGGGGCAGCACAGATGAGCGTGCAGGCCTGGCCTTACCTTCGGCCTTTGAACCGCGTCGAGGCCGAGCCCTGGCGAAGCGACGAGGCGGCGGGGCAGCTTCTGCCTGCTGCCCTCAAGACTTGGGACTACAGCACTGATCTCACTCTCACACGCATCGTGCACCTAGATCTTTCCGGGATCCGAGAGGACTGCAGGCTGCCAGACAGCACGAGGCTCAGGCTGTGTGTTCGGTACTGGCCGTCCACATCCCGCCTGCGGTATTCGGCTTTCCAAGCACTGCTTTCCACCCGGACCCCGCAGAACGTGACGGTTGTGGAGATGACTGTGCCGGGAGCCGACCTTGGCGGCCTCCTCACCGTCGAGACGATCGTCGAGCTGGCCGAAGACATTCAGTCAGACGATCCATTCGTCCCTCGCAGAGCGGGCTCCATTCTCTGGAACGATCAGGTGACAGTCCACCTGGAGGGTGCTGCCGGCCTGCTCCCAACCGCTCCTGTGTCCTTCTCGGAAGCGGGACTTCCTTCAGGAGCCACCTGGTACGTCAGCATGGACGGCGGAGACTGGCAGCAGGCAGCAATGGGCAGCCTGCTCGTGCTACTCAACACTGACAATCCGAGCGTCCGGAAGGCACTCGACGTCGAGAACGACGAGGCCACGACTTTGCTCTGGGACGCACTGGGCATCGACATTGTGACCGACCTCGTGGGGCGGGCACTCGATGACGACGCATTCGACGAGCATCAGGACGAGGTGGACGCCGACGGAGATCTGACAATGGCGGGCCTCGTTCGGTCGCTCGTGCGTACCTATCTCGCGCAGCCAACTGAGCTCCCCGCCTTGGCGATCAAGCGACTCCGCGACGAGCGCAGAGGCGATCCTTCGAAGTACCGCGCACAGGTCCAGACGGGCGTTGGCTTTCCAAGAGGGGCGGTCCGATGAGCGTCTTGTACCCGAGGCTCCTGCCGGGAGAGGCCAACAAACTGTTCACCGAACTCCATGACCGGGAAGTCGGCACGCATCACAGAATGGTTGCCAACCATTCGACGCGCGCTGTGTACGCGGCCACTGGCGGCAGGAGAGTACAAAGGGTCGAACTGGACGATCTGCGACAGGCGATTGTGTCGGCCGCCCAGGACCAGGGTTTTCCGCGGCCGCCCGGAACGGCTCAGCTAAACGCCTTCGATCAGCACACTGCTCGGATCCTCCACGAGCAAAGCTTTATGGTGCCCGGCGAGGCGGCTCAGCGACAGGTGTGGGCTTTCTTCGCACTGGTGTTGCTACCCGACATATCGGTTTGGCGGTGGCCCACCAAGGGGGACGGAAAGTACCAGCCAGAGCGATTCAAAGGCATGGATCTCACCCGTCATGCTTTTGCCCGCCTCTGGACACGGGCGCACGTTCTGCACGAACCCCAAGCGCCGGAGCCGTACGGGCTTCTGGGAGTGCTGGGAGAATCCGACCTCGACCAAATCATGACGAGGCGCGGCTCCGTCGCGGCATCTCCGGCGCTGGTCCGCGCAGTTGTGCGGGGTGAAAGGGATGAGCAACACTTCGGCCCTAAGGGCCTCGCTTCACGCAAAGTCCTTCGCGAGAGCCTCATGCGCCTATTGCGGTTGACCGCATTCCTCGACGTCGACTCACTCTCGGAGGCGGATCTCAATCATCTCGTCCGCATGCTGAGGCTTGAAGCCAAGACGGCCCTGAGCTAGGCCTCGTCGCCCCGACGGACATTCGTAGGGAACTCGGCTTCAAAGTGCCGCTGAGCCCGGTCCAGGGCCTCGTCCGGGTCCCGCCCGTGGGCCCGGAGCCAGTGGAGGAGGTCGGCGATCAAATCGATCGCCGCCTCCTCCGCAACGGCCATACTCAGACGGCTCGAGTTGGTCGGCCGCGCGTGGCGAGCGGTGCCGTAGAGAGCTAGGTACTCCTCGGCATGCGTTACTCGCGGGCCGCCGGTATGGCCGTTCGGCCCGGTGAGGTCCGTGGCCAACTCGCACCACACCACCTTGGAATCCGACCGGAGGATCACACCCCAGCGATCGGTGACCGCGTCGACGAGGGCCATTCCCCGACCCGCCTCCGCCTCGCACTCTGCGTTGAGCAAGGTGGGCAATGCTCGCGTGTCCGGGTCGTACACCTCGATGCGGAGATACGTACCGCTCATGGAGACAGCGAGTGTCGTGGGCGTGCCGGCGCCCACATGACGGATGACGTTCGAGGTCAACTCCGTAACGCAGATCTGCGCGGATTCGACCAGTTCGGGCAACCCCCACAGCGTCAGATGCAGCTTCAACACCCTTCGTAGACCCGCGACTTCGCTCGGCTCGGCCGAGAAGGGCAAATCCCACGGCTTCCGCCTGACGCAATCCTCGCCGTAGTTCACTTCGATCCGCCTCCCAAGCACTTCTCGGCGCACTGCGTGACCGGCTGTCACTCCCAGTGAAAGGATTGCAGCGCCAATCCCTTCGTGCAACGTGCACGGCGGGAATCCCTCCATCGGGTGATTGGTCTTTCTCGGTGCTTCCGATGAGATGGAACATCCGCTACAACACGAGGAGTTGGCATGGCAGGCTCCCCCACCGCTCGCCGCCGTCGGTTGGCGATCGAGCTCAAGAAGCTCCGCGAAGACCACGGCTTCACCTGCATTCACGTGGGCAAGGAGCTGGACTGGAGCAGCTCAAAGGTCAACCGCATGGAGACCGGCCAGGGCCGCGTTCAGCCGTCCGACGTGGACGCCCTCTGTCGCTTTTACGGGACCTCGGACGAACTTCGAGATCTCTTGAAGTCCTTGGCCAAGGAGTCGAAGACAAAGGGCTGGTGGCACGCCCATGGGGACGCCGTCCCCGGCTGGTTCTCCGTGTACGTCGGCCTGGAGCAGGCCGCTTCAACCCTCCGTAGCTACCAGGGGGAGTTCATTCCGGGGCTGCTGCAGACTCCCGAGTACGCGACCGAGCTCAGCCGCGCCTGGGTCGACCACACTGCAGAGGGCATTGCGCGCATGGTCGACGTACGAATGCGGCGCCAGGAGCTTCTGACCTGCGACAACGCTCCGGACCTCTGGGCCGTCGTGCATCAGAGCGCACTCATGCATGTCGTCGGAAATCGTCAGGTCATGACCGGCCAGCTCGAACGTATGCTGGAAGTCACGAAGTTGAGGAACGTGACGGTCCAGGTCCTGCCCTTCGATGCCGGGGCCTATCCGACCACGGGCCCCTTCACCGTCCTCGGCTTCCCGGAACAGGAGGACCCCGACATGGTGTACCGGGAAGGACTGACCGACTCCGTCTATCTCGAGCACCCCACCGACGTGACCCTCTACGCGGAGGCGTTCGACCACCTCAGGGCGCTTGCCCTGAGCCCCCAGCGATCGGCTGTGCTGATCAAGAGAGTTCTGGAGGAGCACCCCAGATGACGCTGCCCCCAACCACCAGGTGGCGCAAGAGCAGTTACAGCAACGGCATGGGCGGCGAATGCGTCGAGGTCGCCGCGTCCGCACAGCACGTATCCGTGCGGGACTCCAAAGTCCCGCACGGCGCGCGACTCGACCTTCTACCGGGCGCCTGGGGGGAATTCGTGGACGCCCTGCGCGAGGGACGCCTCAGCTAGGCGGGCCCAGGCTCACCGCCGGTCTGGCCCTCGTCATGCCCGTCGATGGTACGCCGGGTCCGGACAGGCGAAACTTCGTGCGGACGCCTCTGCTGGCGGATAGCGTCATGGTCACGGTGAAGGGGGCGTGATCATGGCAGAACGTGCGGTTCCGCCTCGCGTGGTGGCCGCAGAGCGTGTCGCCTCCGAGGCCGGATTCAAGAAGAGTTGCATCCCTGAAGTGGGCAGGCTGCTCAGGCTGGCCGCTGCTGCGAAGCCCCACGGAATCATTGCGGAGAGCGGCACCGGCTCGGGAGTGGGCACCGCCTGGCTGCACAGTGGCCTTAGTGCCGGTGCACGCCTGGTTACCGTAGAGCGTGACGAGGAGCTGGCCCGTCGAGCGGCCAGTGTCTTCGCGGACGACAAGCGCGTCAGCGTTCTCACTGGGGACTGGCGGCTGCTTGAGCAGCATGCCCCCTTCGACGTCTTTTTCTGCGACGGCGGGGGCAAGCGTGACGACCCGCAGGGGGTCGTCGAACAGCTCGCTCCCGGTGGCCTTCTCATCCTGGACGACTTCACCCCCTCGCCCCACTGGCCGCCTCGCTTCGAAGGCGAAGTGGACGAGCTCCGCCTGTTCTACCTCACTCATCCAGCCCTGGATGCCACTGAAATACTCACAACACCAGCCAGTTCAGCGGTTGTTGCGGCACGCCGTCTCTAGCCAAGAAGGCTTGCAGGGTTCTTGATCACGCCGCGAGGGCCGGTCTGCCGCCCCAGCGGATGCCCCTCTCGCTGCGGATGCGGACACGCTCACGCCGTTGGGCCGCGAGGACGTCGGGGTGGCGGGCGCACTCGGGCGTCCGGGGCAATTCAGAGCGTCGATGGCCTTCACGATCAGCGCCGGCCGTGGTCAGGGGCGCACCGGCGGACAGTCAGTGGCGAGTGCGCACCGCGGTAGACCCGGCAGCGGTCTGCGTGCCGGCGATTTGTCCATGGTGGTGCGGCTGTCGGCTCACTCCAGGACGGCGAGGTGGTCGGCGGCGCCTCCGCGCCACTCGATCAGGAAGAGGGTCGCGTCGTCGCTGGTGCTCCCGCCCCGTTGCTGCTTCAGCGTGTGGGAGAGCGAGCGCACCACCGCCCGAACTCCCTTCTCTTCGGGCTCGATACGGTTGACCCAGCTGATGAGTTGTTCCTCGCCGAACGGCTCTTCGCCGGCTTGGTGCTCCTCGATCAGGCCGTCGGTGAAGCACAGCACCCGGTCGCCGCGTTCCAGCATCTGTTCGCTGATCCGGGGCTCTTCACCGCCGAAGCCCACCGGCAACGTGGTCGGGCCCTGAAGTTGCCCGACGACCTGGTGGTTGCGGATCAGCAGCGGTGCAGGGTGGCCCGCGTTGACCCACTGCAGGTGGCCCGTCGTGACGTTCAGGCGCATCATCTGCGCGGTGACGAAGTGGTCGGGCCCGAACTGCCCGGCGATGGCCCGGTCCATGAACGTGTAGATCTCGGACAGACCGATGGCGGCACGTCTGGCGTGCCGGTAGGCGCCGACGGCGACGGTCGCCATCGTGGCGGAGTCCAGACCATGGCCCATCGCATCGACCATGGCCACGTGCAGGATGTCGTCGTTGAGGGCGTAGTCGAAGCTGTCGCCGCCGACGTTGTAGGCGGGCTCCAGGATTCCGGCCACCGCGACCTGCGGGACAGACATCGCCAGCGGCGGCAGCAGGGACCACTGGATCTCCGCAGCCACGCTCATCGGTTCGCGGCGCCGGGCCAGGAAGAACTGGTCGGTGTAGCTGTGCTTGGTGACCAGTATGTCGGCGACCAGGCCGGCGAGCCTGCGCAGCAGGCGCCGGTCGTCGTCATCGACGGTGTCCAGGGTGAGGGCCATTACTCCCACCTGGTCGCTGCCGTCCAGCAGCGGCAGGTACATCCGGACGCCGCCGGCCTGCGCTACCTCGACAGGGGTCGCGTACAGGAAGGCCGCGCCGGCGGGAGAGTCACCGATCGGCTCAGGCTCGCCGACCGTCAGCCGCCGACCCGGCAACGGCACCAGCAGCAGCTGCGCATAGTCCTGCAGCAGGATCGAAAGTTCGCGGCCACCGACCCTGGCCACCTCTTCGGCGATCAGCGGGGCGATCAGCTGCGGCGGCATCTCGTGTGCCCGGTCCAACAGCACCCCCAGCAGCCGCTCACCGAACCCTTCCGACCGGTCCAACATGCCCTTGTCAGGCCGCCGCTCACCTTCTGCCATAGCCGCACCCTTGCACCGGCGTCTTCAAAGTCTCGGCCACCGTGTCCTGCTCACCTCGTGCCGCGGACCCAGCTCCCGCCCCGACACGCTCGGGTCCATCCGGCGGTCCCGGCGGATCCGCTCGACCCGCTCACGTGATCTGTACACACGGCTCCTGACACGACCGTGATCAACCCGCACAGAGTGACGCGGCTGACCAGCCCTGAGAGCCCATTACGCCAAACGCGGCATGTCACACACGGTCAGGACAGTTGGCTCTCCATCGCGTTGTGCACCAAATCTCTCCCGGAGCGGCGCCGCACTTCGGGGGCCGTCCGATAGCCGGCCGGCACCAAGGCCCCGGACACGTATCGCCGGTTCCTGGTTGGCGGTGCGGATCGGGGGCCGCCATGAAGTCGACTGTGTCGCCCGTCACATCGGTTCCATGTCACGAACGGGGGGTCAGCTTGCATCTGGTGGTCGTCAGCAAGAGGAGAGAGGCGGAACGATGAGCGCACAGAACGGAACGGGCCCGGCGACGACCCACCGTGTTCTGGTCCTGGGGGCGGGGTACGCGGGTATGTCCGCAGCGATCCAGCTCGCGGCTCGGGTCGGGCGGCATCAGGATGTGCAGGTGACCTTGGTGAATCCGCAGGAGCGGTTCACCGAGCGGCTGCGGCTGCATATGACGGCGACCAGGCAGCAGCTCGCCGAGATGAGCATCCCGGAGCTGCTGGAGGGTACGGGTGCGCAGTTCGTGCGCGGCTGGGTCACGGCGGTGGATGCGAACGTGAAGACCGTGCGGATCGAGGACGACCGGGTACTGCGCTACGACACGCTGGTGTACGGGTTGGGCAGCGTGGCCGACACGGCGGCCGTGCCGGGCGTCGAGGATCATGCCTACACCCTGAACAGCGCCCAGGACGCCGAGTTGCTGGCCGAACGGTTGGCGCGGTTGGGCAGTGGCACGGTGGTGGTCGGTGGCAGCGGGTTGACCGGCATCGAGGCGGCCGCGGAGATCGCCGAGCGGCACCCGGAGCTCGACGTCGTCCTGGTGGGCCGGCAGGAACCCGGTGCGACCATGAACCCCAAGGCCAAGGCGTATCTGCAATCCGCGCTCCGGCGCCTGGGTGTCCAGATGCGCAGCGGGAGCGAGGTGGTGAAGGTGCTGCCCGCTTCGGTCGAGCTGGCAGGCGGGGAGAACATCGCCGCCGATGCCGTCTTGTGGACAAGTGGTACGCGGGTGTCGCCGCTGGCTGCCGCCGCCGGCCTGAGCGTCGACGATCGAGGTCGCATCGTCACCGACGATTCACTTCGGTCGGTGTCCCACCCCGACGTGTACGCCGTGGGCGATGCGGCCGCGATCCGCCAGGGCTACGGCATCATGCACGGCACCTGCCAGGGCGGCATGCCGACCGGTGTGCATGCCGCTGTGTCGATCGCCCGCACGCTGAAGGGCAAGCAGCCCAAGCCGTTCCGCTTCGGCTACTACCACACGCCGGTGAGCCTGGGGCGGCATGACGCGGTCGTTCAGTTCACCCACCCCGACGACACCCCCAGGCGGGTGCACCTGACCGGCCGCAAGGCGGCCTGGTACAAGGAGACGGTGACTGCCTCACCCTGGCCGACATTCGGCCGTATGAAGAAGATGCCCTCCTCGGGAGCGTTCTGGCCCCGCGGCGGCCGCTTCACCCGGGTCCGGGACGCGCGATGACCCACCCGTACCCGGACCCCGGCCAGCAGGTGTTCAACGACCATCGCAATCTGCTGTTCTCGGTGGCGTACCGCATCCTCGGCACCGCAGTCGATGCCGAGGACGCAGTACAGGACGCCTGGATCAAATGGTCGGCCGCCGACCGCTCGCAGGTGGCCGAACCCAAGGCGTATCTGACGCGGATCGTGTCAAATCTGGCGATGGAACGGCTGCGCTCCACCCGGCACAAGCGTGAGACCTACGTCGGGCCTTGGCTTCCGGAGCCCATTCTCACCATCGCCGACACCGCCGACGCCGTCACGAACGCCGAGTCGGTGTCGATGGCGATGCTGGTGGTGCTGGAGTCGCTGAGCCCGCTCGAGCGCGCGGTGTTCGTACTGAAGGAGGTCTTCGGCTTCAACCACGCCGAGATCGCCGAGGCGGTGGAGCGTTCCGAGCCCGCGGTGCGGCAGGCCGTGCACCGTGCTCGCGAGCACGTGCAGGCCCGGCGGCCACGCTTCACCGTGGACCGGTCGCGGCAGAGCGAGGTCACCGAGCGGTTCCTCGACGCCGCAACCGGTGGTGACATCAACACCCTCATGGAGCTGCTGTCCCCGGACGTCACCCTGTGGACCGACGGCGGCGGCAAGGTCCGGCAAGCCCTGCGCCCGGTTGTGGGCGCACAGACGGTGGCCGCCTGGTTCGCAGCCATCGGCACCGTCACCTACCAGGGTGTCGACCCCGCCGACATGAACGCCGATCTGGTCGAAATCAACGGCGGTCCAGGCATGGTGTTCAGCGGTTCGGGCCGCGTGATCGCCACTGTCACCTTCGATTTCGACGCCGATGGCCGCATCATCACGATCCACAACGTCGCCAACCCCGACAAACTCCGGGTCATTGCTGGTGGCAGACCTCGCGACCTCGGCACGCACTGAGACCTCCACTCCATCGGGACGGTGATCCGGCTCTGGCTGCGTTCGTGAACCACCTGCCGGAGATGCGCCACGCGTCGGCTGAGGACGGAGCCGGTCAGTGCACGCTCCGCCCGGCGGCGTTCGCCTGCCACTCGCGGCCGATGGAGCGGATCAGCGCCGGGTACACCCCGATGTACCGGAAGGGCTTGATGGCGGCCATGTAGAGGGTGCCGAACAGCCCGTTCGGCTTCACCAGGACGGCCATCTGGCCGCGGTAGCCGCCGGACCCGTCCGGGACCCAGCCGATGTGCATCACCGCGTGCACGGTCTTGTTGCCCATCTCGGCGGTCCACTCGTCGTCCCTCTGATAGAGGGAGGTGAACGGGGACGAGCCGAGGTCGGGACCTTGGGGGCCCTCGCGAAGGTCCGCGGGCAACCGGTCGCGCAGCGAAGGCAGCCGGGTGCTGATGCCGGTACCGGGCTTGTCCCAGCCGAGCAGTGCTCCGAGCTTCCAGCGGACGGCGAAGAGCACGCGGGAGACGGGACCATCTCCGCTCACCCCGCTCCTGATTCCTTCGGCGAACTGGCGCACCAGCCACACAAGGTCGTCGGGTCCGCCGGGGGTGGGCAGTGCCCACACGTCCTCGACCGTGAAGTCGTCGGCGATCTCGTGGATCCGCCAGGGGCGGTCGGTGTGGGCGGTTCGGGGAAGTCGCATGAGCAGGCCCCTATCTATACGGTGGCGTATAGATCGAGCGTAGACCCACTATGCGCCCCCGTATACTCGGCAGGGACGTGAGGAGGCACACACCATGGGCGCGACCCGCACGCCACGCGGCAAGTGGATCGAGGAAGGCTTGCGGGCACTGGTCGCAGGCGGCCCCGAAGCCGTCCGGATCGAGGCACTGGCGCAGGCACTCGGCGTCAGCAAGGGTGGCTTCTACGGGTACTTCCGCAACCGGGGCGCGCTGCTCACCGAAATGCTCGACACCTGGGAGTACGAGGTCGCCGAGAGCGTGATCGAGCAGGTTGAGAGCGGCGGGGGAGACGCCAGGGCCAGACTGGAGCGGCTGTTCGCCATCGCCGCCGCCACCACCGACGGGCCGGTGCGGGGCACCACCGCCGATATTGCGATCCGCGACTGGGCCCGCCGCGACGCGGCCGTCGCCGAGCGCCTGCGCCGCGTCGACAACCGCCGTATGGACTACCTGCGTTCCCTGTTCTCCTCCTTCTGCCCCGACGAGGACGAGGTCGAGGTCCGCTGCCTGCTCGCCGTCTCGGTGCGCATCGGCAACCACTTCAACGCCGCCGACAACGGCAAGCGCAGCCGCGCGGAAGTGATGGAGCTGATCAGGCAGCGGCTGCTGGAGTAGCCGCCCCCACGTTCGGGTAGGAGGGGTGCATTCGTGCGTCCGGGGTCAGTTCAGAGCGTCGATGGCCTTCACGATCAGCGCCCGTGCCGCCTGCCCGTACACGGCCATGCTCCGCAGCTCTTCGAAGGCCTTCAGATACAAGGCGATCTCGGTCGGCTGCGTGATGTCCACCTGCGCCGACAGCAGCTCCACCGACACGAGGGTGTCGTCGTACATGTGGAACGTCTCCTGCGGCCAGATCCGGCGTTGCCGGGTGGCCATCGGGATCACGCCGAGGGACACAGACGGCAGAGCACCCGCTGAGAGGAGGTAGCTCAGCTGCGCGGCCATCGCGTCCGCGTCGCTGAGCTGGTAGTGCAGAGCGGCTTCCTCAACCAGGAGAACGAACCGGTGTCCCTGCTCGTGGATGACGCCGGAACGCTCGACTCTGGCAGCAGCCGCCTCGGCCCCGTCATTGGGGATCTCGCGGAAGTCGGCGATGGTGCTCAGTACCGCAGCTGCGTAGCCCTCGGTCTGCAAAAGGCCGGGGACCAGCGTCGACGAGTAGACGCGGAACAGCTGGGTGTTGTGAAACAACTCCACGTAGCTGTACTGGAGTTGCTTCAGCCCGCTGCGCACCTGGTGGCGCCACTCGCTATAGATCGACTCTGCGTTGAGGGGCTGGGCGATTTCGCGGGCAGCCTGCGCCGAGATGGGCATGCCTGTCCGTTCCTTCCTGCTGGTGGATCGGGTACTGGTCGTGGGGGACCGGGCGCGTCCACACAGCCTCAAAGGCTTCGGCACACAGTTTCGCGGCGGCCAGGTCGTCGTCCTCGTCGAAGATGTCTGTCAGGTCAGAGCCTCGATGGCTTTCACTATCAGCGCCCGTGCCTCCGCTCCGTATACCGCCTGCTGGTGCAGCTCCCCGAACGCCTTCAGGTACTGGACAACCTCGTCCGGCGCGGTGATCTTCACGGAGGCCGACAACGGCTCATGGTGTACCCGCTCGTCGTCGAAGACTGTGAACGTCTCGATGGGCCACATGGAGCGCTCTGCACCGGCCGGGATGACGCCCAGCGACACGGACGGCAGATCCATCACCGAAAGCAGTGAGCCGAGTTGGCCGGCCATCATTCCGGCATCTCCGATGCGGTAGCGCAAGACCGCTTCCTCGATGACGATCGCGAAGCGCCGATTCCCTTGCCGGACGAGACGTGAGCGATCCATACGTGCGTTGACGGCTTCGGCCACGTCGTCCGGGAGGCCGCGGAAGGTGGCGATGGCCTGCAGCAGCGCCGTGGCGTAGCCGGGCGTCTGCAGGAAGCCGGGCACCACGTTGGAGCAGTAGACCTTGAGGTGTTTGGTCCGCTTGTACAGCGGAAGGTTTGCCTGCTGGAGCCGCTTGAGCCCGGTGCGCTGAAGCCGCCTCCACTGGACGTACATGGAGTCGGCTTGCCGGTTCGCCGCAACGAGGTCGGGTGCCTGCCCGTCGGCTCCGCAGGCGAGGCACCACAACCTGATGTCCGTATCGGACGGTGGCGTCTTGGCGCTCTCGATGCGCGACGACTTCGACTCGTGCCATCCGCACCGAGCCGCCAGCTCCCGCTTGGTGATGCCCGCGTCCAGCCGTACCTCCCGCAGCCGCTCGGCAAGCGCGGCGCGTGCGGATTGCACGCTGGACGACGCGGACTCGGTCATGTGTCTGCGGACTATCGGATCCGGTATTGATCGTGCGGGGTTGCGCGATCCCAGACGGATTCGAACGCGGCGGCGCAGAGCTTCAGTATGGCCGGGGCCTCAGTGAGTTCGTCTTCCACCACGGCGCCGTCGCCGTCGAAGTGGTGGACCCGAAGCAGAGCGCCGTCGAAGAGCCAGAAGTCATTCCCAGGAAGGGCAATGTCTGTGGCCAGCCGACGTGGCAGCCAGCGCACTTGCTCGCCTGCGGTGACGTTGGCAGTCGTGACGTAGTGCTCCCACTGGATGTATTCGCTCACAGGCTCGGAGACGATACGAGCCCGCCGGATGACGACGCCGCGGGCGACAGCGTCTGCAATCGTCTGGTCGTAGGGATGCCACCACGTCGCCCGGTCCTCCCAGTCGATGCGGTCTCCGCGCCGCCAGGCTTCGAAGCGCTCGTTGTCGGCGTAGCTGTCGCGCATTTCAAGGTGCGCGGCGGACGTGTGACAGCTGGCCAGCAGCTCAGCGAAGCTCGGGGTTTCCCCGCTCGATCGCATCGCACGCCTTCCTGATCATCGGCACCATGCGCACCGGAATCCTGATGATGGCCTCAGTCTCCGGCACGGACCCGTTCGCCGGGCTGGTCGCCTCGCATTCAGCAACTGTTCCGGCGTCAGGCTTCCAGCCCTGGAAAAGCAGTTCCTGCTTCTCTTCGTCGGCCCACACTGTCGGGCAGTGATCGCGGTCTGTATCTGGATCGATGCCGATGAACCGCAACGCCACGTCGACCTCCAACGCCTGGTTGCGTGCTCGGACTTGCATCACTTTCAGGCTATTGCCACAGACCGTCAAGGTCGCGAACCGGCCAGATACAGGTCAGATCCATTGCTGTGCAAGTTGGTGCAGGTTTATGGCGGACGCAGGGGCGCGATTCCTACCGTCGGCATCAGAGCTGATCGCCGACGAGGGGCCAGGCCGTGATGACGTTGAAGGTGTACCGCGTGGACGCCGCGACCCGCCGTCGGCGCGAGACCTACAGGCTGACGATCCCGACGGGCGACCCCGAGCGGCTCCCGGATTCCCTCGCCCTCCCGCCGTGCGCCTGTCCCCGCTGCAGGGTCGCCCAGTGACCGCGTCCACGGCCGACCCGCGCCTGCTGCCCGCGGCCGGAGATCTGAGTTGGGAGCAGTACGCAGGACGAGCCTGCGTCTGGTGCGGCAAGCCGTTGACCGTCGGCGCGCGCAGTGTCGGCACAGCACGCGGCCGGGAAGGCGTCCACGTCCTCGACATCGAGGTGTACGCGGGCCCGTGCTGCCCGTAGTCAGCAACACCTGAGCTCCGCCTCGGCCGACGACTCCGGCCAGGAACCCCGGCCAAGGCGGTGGCGGGACCCCCTGAGGGGCCCGCGTGCACGACGGCGTGAGGGGAGGCCTCGCGCCGAGGACGCACCCAAGGAGCATCACATGACCGCTCTCGCAACAGAACAGATCACCGGCCGCCAGCTCGTCGACGCCGAGCTCTTCGAACGGCTCGTCACCTTCCTCGAGTTCGAGGAGGAGATGGACCGGCCCCAGGCCGAACGCGTGATGGACCAGGCGCTCGCCTTCATCGACATGGCCGGGCATCGCAGCGACGTACCGCTGTCCCCGTCGCGGAAGGTCGACCCGGGCCGGCACGCCTTCATCCTGCACAGCCAGGAGTACGCCGACTTCTGTCACCGCCGGTTCGGCACGTTCCTGCACCACAACCCGCTCAAGGGCCGGCGCCTGCGCGACGGCATCGCCATCAGGCGCACCGTCCAGGCCATCGCGGAAATGGGTTACGTCGTCGACCACGAACTGTGGGGCACCGCCGCGGACTGCAATCCGCCCTCCTGCTGCGGCGACGGCGACGGCTGCTGAGCCGATCCCCCGCGCGGCCCGTCTCCCCCAGCGGGCCGCGCACCCTCGAGCGCAGAACGGAAAACCGCCCGTGGCCACCCTGCTCTCCGCACGCAGCCGCCTCACCGTCTTCCCGCTGGAGGGCCTGACCCTCGCGTACACCACACAGTCGAGCGACTCCCGCAGCCTCGGCGACATCGCCATCGTCGGCGTCATCGAGTCGGACAGCGCGACCGGCGACCACCTGTGGCGACTGGCCGCGAGCATGTACACCAATCCGCCCACCGGCCAGACACAGGCCCGGTGGATCCTCACCCAATGCACCAGGGCCCGCACCGTCAAAGCACCCACCTACCGCGACCTGCCAGACGCCAAGTGGACTGCCGACCTGATGCGCGAGCTGCACCTCGACGCCCTCTTCGCCAATCACGCCATCCTGCGCACGGGTCGTCTCACCATCGAGTGACGGCACGAGCAGTCCGCCGGCCCCGCCCGCCGCGGCGACGTCACCCAAACGCGAACGGGCCAAGTGGGTGAGGCTGTTTCATCGCCGTGTCGACAGGCACGTTCCCGCCGTCTCGTCACTCATGGTGTGCGAGTACGAGCACCGTGCCGCGGGGACGGCGGGGCGGGACGCGCCCAATGCATGGAGGAACTCATGACGAACGCGCACTCCAGACAGCACCGTGTCCCCAAGGGGCGGGTCCTGGCCGGTCTGCTTGCGCTGCTGGTAGCGCTGACCACAGGGGCGCTGACGACGCCGGCTGCCCTCGCCGCCGACCCCAGCGGCGCTCACTGTCCCCCGCGGACGGGCGTCCGCGCCATCGCAGCCGGCGGGTCCCACAGTCTCGCCCTGCTGTCCAACGGCACCGCCAGAGCCTGGGGAGACAACCAGTACGGCGGCCTCGGCAACGGCACCTACGAGAACGAAAGCAACACACCCGTCACCGTCACCGGACTGACCCACGCCCGCGCCGTCGACGCCGGCACAGCCCACAGTCTCGCCCTGCTGTCCAACGGCACCGTGAAAGCCTGGGGATTCAACGAAGACGGCGAGCTCGGCGAGTTCAACGATGTCGCCAGCAGCAAGCCCGTCACCGTCACCGGGCTCACCCGCGTCCGCGCCATCGCCGCCGGTGACTTCCACAATCTGGCCCTGCTGTCCAACGGCACCGTCAAAGCATGGGGAGACAACGAATTGGGCCAACTCGGCAACGGCGCCAACACCGACAGTGGCAAGCCCGTCACCGTCACCGGACTGACCCACGTCCGCGCCATCGCCGCCGGTAGAATCCACAGTCTGGCCCTGCTGTCCAACGGCACCGTCAAAGCCTGGGGCGCCAACGATCGCGGCCAACTCGGCAACGGCACCAACACCGACAGCAGTACACCCGTCACCGTCGCCGGGCTGACCCACGTCCGCGCCATCGCCGCCGGCGACCGGCACAGTCTGGCCCTGCTGTCCAACGGCACTGTCAAAGCGTGGGGTTACAACGAATCCGGCGAACTCGGCAACGGCACCAACACCAGCACCAACAAACCCGTCACCGTCGCCGGGCTGACCCATGTCCGCACCATCGACGCCGGTGGCCACAGTCTGGCCCGGCTGTCCAACAACACCGTCAAGGCCTGGGGAGCCAACAGCAGCGGCCAACTCGGCAACGGCACCAACACGAGCACGAACAAACCCGTCACCGTCACCGGACTGACTCACGTCCGCGCCATCGCCGCCGGTTGGACCCACAGTCTCGCCCTGCTGTCCAATACCGTCAAAGCCTGGGGATACAACGGCAGCGGCCAACTCGGCAACGGCACCAACACCAGCACCAACAAACCCGTCGATGTGAAGGATCTGCCCTGAGTAGGGTCGGGGACTGGAAGCGGAGCGGACGCCACCGCGGGAGTCCCCGACCCTGCCGGCCTCCACGTCTCACTCGCGGTGGGTCCGAATCTTGAGGGGAAGGCGAAAGTGCCTTCTGAGCTGGGACGATGAGGCTTGCCCAAGGTCTCTGCAGTCCGAGCTGGAAGGCACTTTCTGCGTGCACTACCGGGTCGCGTCCCAAGCTCGTCGTGTCGGCTGACGGCCGCGGGGTCGTCAGCAATGCCGGATGCCGCCTACTGGCCGATCTCGCCGGCAGTCGTGCCTTCGCCTGGCTGCTGGTGATCACGGGTGCGGCGGGGCTGCTGGCCTCGTGGTATGCCACCGGCCTGACCACGGCCTTCACCGACGCGCTGCGTCGGCTCCGGCCACGCGGCACCGGTCACGCCCCGGGCGGATCGCGGTCGACCTGGCGGTGACGCTCGCCGACGGCGGCGAGGCAATCGCGGATGCGGTCTTGTGGACCGCGTCATTGGACTCAGGACTCCGGGCCCTCATACGGGACTGCCGGACGCGATCCGTAAGAGGAGCCCTCGGCCCTGGCGCCACGTCAGGTTCGGTGCCGTCCCCCGAACGGGCCCGTCGATCGGCCGTCAGAGGGAGCCGGAAACCCTGTCGGACGTCCCGGAGTGCCCGCCCTCATGGCCGTGGATACGTTGACCGCGCGGCCGGGTCGTCCGGCAGGCGGGTCCGGGAATGCCCCGGACCCACGGTGTGAGTACCGCACGGGAACGGATTCGGAATGGCAATCCCCCACATCAGGACGGCCGCCCGCCTGGGCCTCTGCGTCGTCACCGCAATCGCCTGCCAGCTGGTGCCTGCGTCGGCGTCGGCGTCGTCCGGCCCGTCACACGACCTGGTGGTCTCCAAGGCCAAGGGCTTTCCGTCGATCCAGGCGGCGGTGGACGCCGCCCGGCCCGGTGACCGGATCACTGTCCCGCCGGGCGTCTTCCGTGAGCAGCTGGTGATCGGCAAGGACCTGACGATCACCGGCTCGGGCGCCCGGAGGACCACGATTCTGGCCCCGCAGACGCTGGCTCCCGGCGACGACGGCAGCACCTCGATCATCGAGATCCACAACGGCGCCTCCGTCAAGCTGTCCCGACTCGCCGTCAGCGGACCCGGCTCCGGCACATGCACTGCCGGTGCGCTCGGCTCCGGCATTCGGGTGCTCGGGGGCGCCCGCCTCGACCTCGGCCGCGCCGCCGTCACCCACATCACCGACACCCCCGCCGCGCCCTGCTTCCGCAGCGCGAACGCCGTCCTCGTCGGGGACCTGCCGACCGGTACGGGCTCGGCGACCATCCACGACACCGAGATCTCGGGCTACCAGGGCGCGGGCGTGGTCGTCCTCAACTCGGGGTCGAGGGCCACCGTTGACCACAGCACCGTCACCGGACACGGGCGGCTGTCGACCGACGGCATCGAGTTCGTGGCCGGCGCGGTCGGACGCATCACCCGCAACATCGTCAGGGGCAATGAGTGCCGGGAGCCCGATCCGGACTGCGGCCCCGACTTCTTCAACGAGTTCCAGCACTCGGGCATCGTCGCCGACACGCCGGGCACCGTGGTGCAGCACAACAGCCTCGTCGGCAACCAGGTCGGTATTTACGCTGTCGGCGGGTCGATCGACATCGGCCGCAACGACATCGTGCGGAGCTCGTTCGTCGGCATGGCACTCCAGGACGGCCAGTTCACAGTCCGCAAGGACCGGATCGAGGGCGGCGTCCACGGGGTCGCGGTCGTCGCGTCGTCGGTCGACACGAACGCGCTGCTCGACGGTGTACGGATCAAACGGACGTCGGGCGCGCCCGTGCAGACCTTCCAGTGCTGCGGCTTCACCGCCACGGCGACCGTGAGGCCGTAGTCGGGCGGATACGGTGGCGGGTCGGCCGCCCGGGAAAACCCGGTGCGGCCGACCCGAGGAAGCCGGACGAGGCGAGCGTCACCGCCGCCACGCGGACGCGTGTGCCGCCGCGAAGTCGGCGAAGGAGCACGGCGGTTGGCCCGTGACTTCCTCCGCCGCGGGGCTGACGCGGTCCTCCGTGCCCTTGGCGATGGACCGGTCCATGCCCGCCGGCAGTTCGGCAAATCCCTCGGGCGTACCGGTGCCCACCAGTCGGTCTCGCATCGCTTCGTACGAAACGCCGCGGTGGTGGATCGGCCGGCCGGCGACAGCGGCGACGACAGCGGCGACGTCGGCGTAACTCAGTGTCTCGGGGCCGGTGATGAGGTGGGCGGTGTTGTGCGGACGCTCGTCCGCCAGTGCCCGTACGCCGACCTGCGCGATGTCGTGGACGTCGACGAAGCCGATCCGGCCGTCGGCGGTGGCCGTCACGATCTCGTCGTGGTCGCGGATGTTCCGGGCGTGGAGGTGGTCGCCGGTGAAGTTCTGCATGAACCAGGAGGGTTGGCGCACCGCCCACTCCGGGAACTGTTCGCGGACGGCCCGGTGGACCTCGCCCAGTCCGTCGTCCGTCTCGGAGATGGCCGAGGAGCTGAGCAGGACCACGCGGCGGACTCCGGCCCGTCGCGCCTGCCGCAGGAACGGGAGCATGGGCGTGGCAGGGTCGGTGGCCGCGGTGCCCGGTACGAGGTAGAGGCGGCGTACGCCGTCGAGCGCGGCCCGCGACGCCTACGCGCTGTGGCACGCGCAGCTCGCCTCGCTCCTGGCCGAGGTCCGCGGCGAGCGGGACGCCGACTTTCTCGCTCACGCCCTGCTGGCCGCCGTACGCAGCGACCTCATCGAGCACCTCACCGCGAGCGGCACCTCACCGCAGCACATCCACGACGGAGTCGCCACCCTCGCCCGCGCCGTCCTGGCGCCGGGTCCACGATCGGCCTGACTGCACGTCGGCATCCGCGCTCTCGTCGAAGTCGGCGCGTCAGGACTGCCGCAGGCCTGTCGCCGGAGCGGCGAGGCTGGTCGTAGACAGCGTCTACTCGAGTTTGGTAGACAGTGTCTATGAACGAACTGGACACGGGCCTGCGTGCCCGTTTGGTCGAGGTCGGCGTCGACCTGGTGACCAGGGAGGGGATTCAGTCCCTGTCTCTGCGCGAGATTGCCCGCCAGGCCGGGGTCTCGCACGGAGCGCCGCGGCGCTACTTCCCGACCCACCTGTCCCTGCTGTCCGCCATCGCACGTCAGGGCTTCGCCGAACTGACCGTCACAGTCACCGAGGCAGTCGGTGACAGCGAGGCGAGTCCCCGGGCTCAGCTCATGACGCTGGGACGGATCTACCTCGACTTCGCCCTGACCAACCGCGGCATGTTCGAGCTGATGTTCCGCCACGACCTGTTGGAGAGCAACCAACTCGGCCTGCGGGAGATGAGCCTGCCGCTCTTCGAAGTACTCGTGGACCTTGTCGCCCGGGCGCGGCCGCGGCCCGACCCGGCGCCACCGGTTGTCGCGGGCGCGCTGTGGGCGAACCTGCACGGCATCGCGCAGTTGTGGGGATGGGGCAGTCTTCAACTCGCGGCGGGAGTCGATGACATCGAGCCGCTGCTGCGTGCCGTGCTGGACGCGCATCTTGGCCCGGAAACCCGGTGAGCTCAGGACGCCATCGGCACCTCACGCTCGCCTGCAGTGTCACCGGGGCCTCGATCGTTGCGCTGGACGGAACCGTACTGACCGTCGTGCAGCCCACCATGCAGCGGGATCTGCACGCCTCGTTCGGGCAGGTCCAGTGGACCAGCACCGGATATCTCATCGCCGTGGCGAGCCTGCTCGTCTTCGCCGGCCGGCTCGGTGACCGGTACGGCCACCGGCAGATCTTCGCCGTCGGGATTCTGGGGTTCGCCGCGACTTCGGCGGGGATCGGCCTGGCGCCCGGTGTCGGCTGGGTGATCGGCCTGCGCGTCGCCCAAGGGATCTGCGGCGCACTGCTGCAGCCGGCCACCCTCGGGATGTTGCGCGCCGCCTACCCGCCCGACCAGCTCGGCATGCCCATCGCGCTGCGCACCAGCGCCATCGGCGTGGCGGCCGCGGCCGGCCCGGTCGTCGGCGGGGCACTGGCCGCTCAGCTGGGCTGGCGATCCGTCTTCTTCCTCAACGTCGCACCGGCGCTCGTGATCGGCGTGCTGGCTCTTGTCGCTCGGGTCCCCGCGCCCAGGAGGGTCTCCGATGTCCGGCTCGATCTGCCCGGCGCCTGCCTTCTCGCGGTCGCTCTGGTGTGTCTGGTGCACACACTCGTCGAGATACCGGAGACCGGCTGGACGGCGGCAACCGCGGTCGGGCTTGTCGCCGCGACGGCTGCCGGCGTCGCGTTCGCCCGGCACGGGCGACGTACCGCGAGCCCACTGGTGCCACCAAATGTGCTTCGATCGGCGACTGTTGCCTCGGCGCTCGGCATCCTGGTGGCGGCATCGGCAGCGCTGTTCGGGGCCCTGTTCGTCGGCACCTATTTCTTGCAGGATGTCCTCGCGCTGGACCCGCTGCAGAGCGGCTTGAGGGGGCTGCCCCTGGCCGGGACGATGGTGCTGAGCGCACCGGTCTCCGCTCTGCTGGTGCGTCGGCACGGACCCCGCCGGACTGTCGTGGCGGGGATGGGTCTGGTCGCCCTCGGTGTCTTTCTCTTCTCCCTTCTCGACCGGGCATCGACGGCCGTGGCGATCGGCGGCTGCTTTGTCGCGATGGGCGCCGGTTTCGGTACGGTGATGGTCACCGCGACGGCTGTCATCGTGCGTCATGCGTCCGTGGACAACGCCGGGGTGGCCGGCGGACTCCAGCAGACCGCCATGAACGTCGGCCCGACGCTGGGCGTCGCCACAGCGACCATGTTGATGACCCTCACCGCACCCGGCTCCGCCGCCGATCAGCCGTACGGCGACGGACCACGCTGGACCGGTGGAGCCTTCGTCTCCGCGATGGGCTCCACGCTGACAGTCCTCGCGGCCGTCGCCGTGTTCGGTGCGTTGCTGGCCATCAAGCTGCCCGGTCGCGCCAAGGTGGCAGCTGAGGGAGAAGGCGGGTGAGTTCCCGGGCGGGCGCGCGGGCGACCCGGACCGGTAAGCCGGGCGGCCCACATCCAGTGCGCCGAGCGCCTGGGGACTCCCGTACCCGAGTCCGGAGCGGCTCACCCGTTGTGCACACACTTTCATCACAATTGGACGACGTTCCATCACATTTCCCCTTCCTGGCCTTCGTCGGAGTGCCAAGCTCGGGCCCCTCAGTTCGGAACCAACTGCCTTGGGGGGCACATGTCTGGGAGAGGAAGTACGCGCACGAACAGCGCGATCGCGGCCTGCGCCGTGGTGATGGCGGTCGGGCTCGTGGGGTGTGGGGGCACTGCCGACCACGCGAAGTCCGAGGCGGCCACGACAAGCGCAGCGCCCAAGAAGGCCACGGCCGCGACACCTTCGCCCGCGTCGGCTCTCGCACTCGTCGATGACGAGGAGAGCGCCGACTCCGCGAAGCCGGTCGTGGTGAAGGTGCTGGACAACGACACGCTCACACGCAAGGGCGGTACGCCCAGCAACCTGGAAGTCGCGCTGGCTGCCGGTGAGTTCACGATCGATCTGGCCACCCTGCCGGGTCACGGCACCGCGATGGTCGACGGGTCGACCATCGTCTATACGTCCGCCAAGGGATACGGCGGCTCGGACGAGTTCACGTACCAGGTGGATGTGAAGGGCTCGCCGGCGCTGACCGGTACTGCCGTCGTACGGATCACCGTGGCCGCACCGGCGCCCACGCCGACGCCGACACCCACGCCCGCGAAGGCGAAGAAGCCCGCGCCGCCCAAGGTCTATTACGCGAACTGCGACGCCGTACGAGCGGCCGGCGCCGATCCCGTCCGCGAAGGGGAGCCCGGCTACGCGCCGCACCTCGACCGGGACGGCGACGGCGTCGGCTGCGAGTCGTCCGGCGGAGGAAGCGGCGGTACGACCGGAGGCAGTGGAGGCGGTAGCGGAGGCGGGTCCGGGGGCACCTACTACGCCAACTGCGCCGCCGCACGGGCCGCCGGTGCCGCTCCCGTTCATGCCGGGGATCCCGGCTACGGACGGCATCTCGACCGCGACGGAGACGGCGTCGGCTGCGAGTGATCCGCGTACCGCATTCCCGGTAGTCACCCGCCGAGGGGATGGGACGCGCGACTACCGGGAATGGGCATCGCCGCGACGGCCGGGGATGGGCCACGGCCGCCGCAGGTTCAGGGGAGAGATAAGGAGAATGCGAAACCGATGAGCAATAGGCTCACGGTTTATGAAGGGAATATTAAATTCCGCAGTCCTTCAGGCCGACGTCAGACCGCCTTCTTGATGAGCTTTCCGTCCGCCGCGATCACGAACCACTCCCCGTCCAGGCCCTGGCCGTTCACGTCCCCGGGCGTCGCGTCGCCCACGTAGTAGTACAGCGGCCAGTCTCCGTACGTCGCCTGTTCCGCGCCCTCGCCGAGCTTCGCCTCCTTCAGCAGGGCGGCGTCGGTGCCGGCGCCCGCCTTCACGTCCTTCGCGGAGGTGAGGGCCGGCCAGACGGCGATGCAGTCGGCGTCGCAATTGCCCGCGCCGGGCTTGTCCTTGGTGAATCCGTACAGCGTACGGCCCGAATCGTCGACGAGGATCTTGCCGAGCACCGAGTCCGCGGTCTTGACGGAGGCGGCGGCCGCGGGCTTCCGCGCGGGCTTGGCCGCGCCGTCCCCGGAGCCGTCCCCGGAGCCGCCGCAGGCCGACAGTGTCAGCAGCGCTGCCGTTACGAGCGGTGCCGCGAGCAGAGAAGTTTTACGGGTGCTGCGCATGGTGGTTCCCCCGGTTTGGTGAGTGGGTGCGAGAGTGATGGTTACGCAGAGTTGTACGACGGCAACTGACCCACGGTTCAATCGAATTCAAGAAATTTTCTTTTGAACGAGCCGACTGCGGGCCGCGTACTCCATCGCGACCGACCCAAGACGGAGTCTGTCCCAACGGGAGGATCAAAACAATGCAGAAGCGTTATGCGGCTGTTACCGCCGCCGCAATTGTGCTTGGTGTTGCAGGTGTTACTCCGGCGCTCGCACACAGCGGTCATGACGGGCACGGGGAGCACGCATCAGCCGGCGGCCAGGCCTCGGCCGGTAACGCCAGTACCTTCACCAAGCCCTCCAGCGGGCACGCCCTCGCCTTCGCCGCCCACCTCTCCGGCGCCAACGAGGTGCCGGTCAAGGGCGGGCCCGCCGTGAACGACCCCGACGGCAAGGCCGTTGCCCTCGTCAAGGTCAAGGGCGACCGGGTGACCTTCGCGCTGCAGTGGAAGGGGTTCGTGCCGAGCCTCGGGCACATTCACCAGGGTGCCGCCGGGAAGAACGGCGATGTGAAGGTCCCCCTCTTCGGCACCGCGATGCCGGACTCCGTCCACTCGGCGGCCGGGCAGGTGGCCATCACCGACGCCAAGCTGGCCGACAGCATCCGGAGCAACCCTTCCGGCTTCTATGTGAACCTGCACAGCGCGGAGTTCCCGGGCGGCGCGGTGCGGGGCCAGTTGAAGCCGCTGCACAAGAACGTCAACCCGCTCGACATCATCAAGGGCGGCAAGCTGCGGGCGCTGTCCGACGGCGACCAGGAAGTCCCGAAGAACGACGCGTCCAAGGTCGGCGACCCGGACGGGCACGCGGTGACGTTCCTGCAGCCGAAGGGGACGAACGTCGACTACTCGCTCGCCTGGATCAACATCAAGAGCCCCACCAACGGCCATATCCACAAGGGCGCGTTCGGGAAGAACGGCGATGTCGTCTTCAACTTCTTCAACCGGCCCGTGCCGGACGGGATCTTCGCGGTCTCCGGGAAGCTGGAGGGGCAGAACGCCGACGTGGTGAAGCGTGTCCGCGCCAACCCGCGCAACTACTACGCCAACATCCACACCGCCGAGTTCCCGGACGGTGCGGTGCGCGGACAGCTCTTCCACTGAGCCTGGTCGGTCCCCGCGGAAGGGGTGGCCGCCGATTCCTGGGCGGTCACCCGACCCGGCTCGCAGACCGGCCCGTCGGCCCGTCGGCCCGCAGCCGTACTGAACACTTCCGTCGCGCCGTACGTACTCAACAGCACCTCCCCAGGTGGCTGGGCGCGTGACCGTACGGGTACGGCAGGGAACCGGTCACGCGCCCAGCGCGTGTGCCACCGTGTAGATGACCAGGCCGGCCAGTGCGCCGACCACCGTGCCGTTGATCCGGATGAACTGCAGGTCACGGCCGATGTGCGCCTCGATCTTGCGCGAGGTGTGCTCCGCGTCCCAGCTCGCGACCGTGTCCGAGATCAGCGAGGTGATCTCGGCGCGGTACGTGGTCACCACGTACACCGCCGCGTCCTCCAGCCAGCCCTCCAGCTTCGACTGCAGCCGGCCGTCCGTCGCCAGCCGCGCGCCCAGCGTCAGCAGCGAGGCGCGGGCGCGAAGCCGCAGCTCGCTGTGGTCGTCCTCCGCCGCCGAGATGATCATGCCCCGTATGGAGGCCCAGGCCGAGGCGATCACGTCCTGCACCTCGGAACGGGACAGCAGCTCCGACTTCATACGCTCCACCCGGGCGCGGGTGTCCGTGTCCGACTGGAGGTCGGCCGCGAAGTCGGTCAGGAAGCGGTCGATCGCGCCGCGCGCCGGGTGGCCCGGCATGTCACGCATCTCGGTGACAAAGCGCAGCAGTTCCTTGTAGACGCGTTCGCCGACCTTCTTGTCCACGAAGCGCGGGGTCCAGCCCGGCGCCCCGCCCTCGACCGCGTCCATCACCGAGTCCGAGTGCAGGACCAGCCAGTCGTGGGCACGGCCGCAGATCAGGTCGACGGCGCGGTGGTGCGCACCGTCGGCGACGACCTTCTCCAGGGTCTTGCCGACGCCGGGTGCGATCTCGGCACTGTCGGCGCGGCGGGTGATCGCCTCGCCGACGACCGCCTGGACGTCGGAGTCGCGCAGCACGGTGAGCGCGCCGCGCAGCGCGGTGGACAGCTCGGCCGTGACCCGGTCGGCGTGGGCGGGCTCGGCGAGCCAGGCGCCGAGGCGGCCACCGATGCCGAGGGCGTGCAGCCGGGTCCGTACGACGTCGCCGGAGAGGAAGTTCTCACCGACGAAGGAGCCGAGCGAGGCGCCGAGCTGGTCCTTCTTGTTCGGGATGATCGCGGTGTGCGGGATGGGCAGGCCGAGGGGATGCCGGAAGAGCGCGGTGACGGCGAACCAGTCGGCCAGGGCGCCGACCATGCCGGCTTCGGCGGCGGCGGCGATGTAGCCGGCCCAGGGGCCGGCGCCGGAGTTCTTCGCCCAGGTGGCGAGCGCGAAGATCACCGCGACGAGGAGGAGCAGGCCGGTCGCGGTCAGCTTCATGCGTCGTACGCCGCGCTGCTTTTCGGCGTCGGCCTCGGTGTACGCGAAGGAGGGAAGGGTGGTACGGGGACGGGGACCCGGCCCGCCTGTCCGGCCCGGCTGGTCCGCCCGGCCCTGCTCGGCCGACCGGCTCGGCTGGTCCGCCCGGCCTGTCCGGCTCGGCTGATCCGTCGGCTGCGGCTGCGCCGCCTCGCCGTCTGCCACGCCCGACTGGTCTGCCAGGCCCGGCTCGGCCGACCGGCTCGGCTGGCCTGTCCGGCCCGGCCCGCCTGTCCGGCCCGGCTGATCCGTCGGCCGCGGCTGCGCCGGCTGGCCCGACTCGCCCGGCTGGCCTGCCTGGCTCGGCTCGGCCGACCGGCTCGGCTGGTCTGCCCCGCTCAGCTCGGGCGTCTGGCCCGTCAGGCCCGGCCCGTTAGACCGACCTGTCCGGCTCGGCTGATCCGTCGGCCGCGGCTGCGCCGCCTCGCCCGCCCCGCCCGCACCGCCGGGCTCGGCCGACTGGCCCGGCTGGCCTGCCCCCCTCAGCTCGGGCGACTGGCCCGTCAGGCCCGGCCCGCCCGGCCGACCTGTCCAGATCCGCTGCTCTGTCGGCCGCGGCTGCGCCGCCTCGCCGTCTGCCACGCCCGACTGGTCCGCGCCCGGGCCGCCCGGCCGGCCTGTCCGGCTCGGCTGATCCGTCGGCCGCGGCTGCGCCGGCTGGCCCGACTCGCCCGCCCCGCCCGGCTGGCCTGCCTGGCTCGGCTCGGCCGACCGGCTCGGCTGGTCTGCCCCGCTCAGCTCGGGCGTCAGGCCCGGCTGGCCCGGGCCGCCCGGCCGACCTGCCCAGATCCGCTGCCCTGTCGGCCGCGGCTGCGCCGACTCGCCGTCTGCCAGGCCCGGCTGGCCCGCCTCGCCCAGCTGACTCGGCTCGGCCGACTGCCCCGTCAGGCCCGGGCCGCCCGGCCCGCCTGTCCGGCTCGGCTGATCCGTCGGCCGCGGCTGCGCCGACTCGCCCGCCCCGCCCGCCCCGCCGGGCTCGGCCGACCCGCCCGGCTGATCCGCCCCCCTCAGCTCGGGCGACTGGCCCGTCAGGCCCGGCCCGCTCGGCTGGTCCGCCTGCCGGGACCGGGCCGGTCGGCTGGGGCGGCCCGGATCGCCCTGGCCGCTCGGTAGCCCCCGCTCGCTCGGCTGGTCCGGCTGATCCGGTTCTGTACGTTCCATCCGGTCCTCCCGTCCGCGCGCGCCTCGTACGCATTGTCCCTACCTCAGGTACTCCTGGGGCGCACATCGAGTTCCCGCGCCAGTGTCGGATGATGTGCTCATGAACAAACGCCGTGGGTACGCGACCCTCGCCGCCCTCACCACCGTGGTCGCCCTCGTCTGCGGCGCGATATACCTCGGCGTCGGGGCCGCCCAGGGCCGGACCTCCGCCCGTACGCCCGTCGCCGCGCCCGCGGTCTGGGTCGGGACCTGGGCCGCCGCACCCGCCAAGGCCGCCCCCGCCGTCGGAGGCCACGCCGGCCGGTCCGTACGCAATGTGGTGCACACCAGCATCGGCGGGACCGCCGCCCGGATCACCCTCTCCAACCTCCTCGGCGAGCAGCCGCTCAAGATCGCCCAGGTCTCGCTGGCCGTGCGCGCGGGCCACGGTCCCGCGGCCGTGGCCGGGACTCTGCGACGGGTGACGTTCCAGGGCGCGGGTGCCGTCACCCTCGCGGTCGGCGGGCAGCGCGTCAGCGACCCCGTCGCGCTCGGGATCCCGTACGACGGCGATCTCCTGGTCACCGTCGCCACCACCTCCCCCGGCGAGCCGGTCACCGTCCACCCGCAGGCGCGCCAGACCTCGTACATCGCGGACGGCGACCGTACGCAGGACGCCGGCGGAGACGCGTACACCCGGCGGACCGGCGCCTGGCAGCACCTCAGCGGCGTCGACGTGCTGACCCGGGACACACGCGGCGCGATCGTCGCCATCGGCGACTCGATCACCGACGGGGTCACCTCCACCTCCGACGCCAACCGCCGCTGGCCGGACGTACTCGCCGACCGGCTCAACCGCCACGGCAGCCACCACTACGGCGTGCTCAACCAGGGCATCAGCGGGAACCGCCTGCTGACCGACGGCCGCGGCCCCAGCACGCTGGCCCGCTTCGACCGCGATGTGCTCGCGCAGGCCGGCGTCAGGACGGTGATCGTCGCGATCGGCATCAACGACCTGCTGCGGGGGCCGGACACAAGCGCCGACCACCTCACGGCCGGCTACGCCGAGCTCACCCGGCAGGCCCACGCGCGCGGCCTCCGCGTCGTCGGCGCGACCCTGATGCCCTGCGCCGGACACCGCCGCTGCACCCGGGCGCTCGAAGCCGTACGCGACAAGGTCAACGCGGCCATCCGCACCGGCCGGATCTTCGACTCGGTCGTCGACTTCGACCGGGCGCTGCGCGATCCGTACGCACCCGACCGGCTGCGCCCGGCGTACGACTCGGGCGACCATCTCCACCCCAGCGACGCCGGCTACGCGCGGATGGGCAGGGCCGTGGACCCGGCGCGGCTGTAACGCCCGCCGAACGGCCTCAGCCGAGCTCCTTGCGCTCGTCGCGCTCGTCCTTCTCCAGACCCTTCTTCAGCCTCGGCTGTTTTTCCCGCTCCGCCCGTTCCGCCTTCAGCCGCTGCTTCTCCGCCCGGGTGCGCTTGCGCTCCACGCCCACGCCGCCCATGATCGCGAAGCCCGTGATCCTCACCCGCGGCGCCGCCGGGTCCGGCAGGCCCTCGCTCTGGCCCTGCTCGCCGAAGCCGCCCATCAGGCCGAAACCGCCGACCTCGACGTTCAGGTCCGGCGGAACGACGATGTGGACACCGCCCATGATCGCGAAGCAGCGGATCACGGTCTCGCGGTCCTCGAAACGGGCCTCGCGCAGGTCGAGTTCGCCGCCGCCCATCAAAGTGAAGGTGGTGAACTTTTGGCCCACCGTCCAGGTGCCCTTCCGCCCGAACCCGCCCCAGAACGCGAACGCCCCGTTCGACGTCGCCGGTCCGCCGACACGCTGCGCCCAGCCGCCGGACCCGGTGGCCACCGGCGACGGCGCCGTGCCCACCACCGGCAGGCCGCCCACCGGAAGGTCGCTGACCAGCGGCTCCAACTCGCCGTGCGTACGCGCCCTGTAGGCCGCGTCCAGGCGCTGCTCGAACTCCTCCATGTCGAGCCGCCCCTCCGCCACCGCCTCACGCAGCCGCTCGGCCACCCGTTCGCGCTCGGAGTCGGAGGCACGCATCTCAGGGAGTTCGCTCGTCATACCGGCAGCCTAGTCAAGGCCGATCCGCCCTCCCAGTGCCGGTCACAGAGTCACACAGTCAAAGAGTCACGGAGCCACGCAGTCACAGACCTGATCTCTCCGCGTACATTTTCGCGATCACGGCCTCGATGTCCGGCTCCCGCACCGACAGATCCACCAGCGGGTACTCCGCCGCCAGCGCCGCCACCAGTGGCGCCGCCGACTGGGAGGCGGGGAAGGCCAGCCACTGCCGAGGCCCCTCCACCTTCACCGCGCGGGCGGAGTCCAGTGCCACCGGCGGCAGTTCGCGCTCGAAGTCCACCACCAGGGTCCGCTCGCTCTCGCCCACCTCGTGCAGTCCGGCGAGCGCCCCGTCGTACATCAGCCGTCCGTGGTCGATCACCATCACGCGCTTGCACAGCTGCTCGATATCGGTCAGATCGTGCGTGGTCAGCAGCACCGTCGTCGACCGCTCGGCATTCAGGTCCCGCAGGAATTCCCGCACCTTCGCCTTGGAGATCACATCGAGCCCGATCGTCGGCTCGTCGAGATACAGCACCTCGGGATCGTGCAGCAGCGCCGCCGCGATGTCCCCGCGCATCCGCTGCCCCAGCGAGAGCTGCCGCACCGGCACGTCCAACAGCTCGGCCAGATCGAGGAGTTCGACACAGCGGTCCAGGTTCTCCCGGAACCGCTTGTCGGGGATCCGGTACATCCGGTGCACCAGCCGGTACGAGTCCTTCAGCGGCAGGTCCCACCACAGCGTCGTACGCTGCCCGAACACCACGCCGATCCGCTGGGCCAGCCTCGTACGCTCCCGGGACGGATCGATGCCCGCGACCCGCAGCCGCCCGCCGCTCGGCGTCAGAATCCCCGTCAGCATCTTGATGGTGGTGGACTTCCCGGCCCCGTTCGGACCGATGTAGCCAACCATCTCACCGCGCGGCACACGGAAGCTGATCCCGTCGACCGCCCGTACCTGATGTTTCTCGCGGCGCAGCCTGCCCGTCCTGCGCCGTACGTCGAAGACCTTCTCGACGCCCTCGAGCTCGATGAAGTCCATGAAGTCCCCCCTCAGCTCCCCGTGCTCCGGTACGAACGAAGGCCCACCCGCCACGCGAGCCCGGCCAGCCAGCAGCACACCGCCGCGACCACCGGCGGCAGGAAGGCCAGCCACTGCGGCAGATCCAGCGGATAGGGCCGGTCCAGCACATACAGCGCGGGCAGCCAGTTGACGAAGGCCAGCGGCACCACGTACGTCACGCCACGCACCAGGTCCTTCGCGAAGATCGTCGGCGGATACTGGAGCAGCGTGTTCCCGCCGTACGTGAAGGAGTTCTGCACCTCCGAGGCGTCCTGCGCGATGAACTGGAACGCCGCCCCGCCCACGAACACCGCCGAGAAGATCGCCCCGCCGCCGAGCACCATCAGCGGCAGCATCAGCACCCGCAGCGGCGTCCAGTCGATGTCCAGGACGAGCAGGCCGTACCCCAGCACCAGCAGCCCTTGAGTGATCCGTCCCAGTCGGCGCAGCGCGAACCGGTCCGCGGCCACCTGCGCGAGCACCGGAACGGGCCGCACCAGCAGCGTGTCCAGCGTCCCGTCGCGCACCCGCCGCCCCAGCCGGTCCATCGACCCCATCACCAGATCGGCGAGGCCGAAGGAGGTGCCCGCCGCCCCGTACAGAAAGGCGATCTCGGGCAGCGAGTAGCCGCCCAGCGCATCGACGTGCGAGAACATCAGCAGGATCGCGACGAAGTCGAAGGCGGTCGCCGCGAAGTTCCCGAACGCCGTCATCACAAACGACGCGCGGTACGTCATCGTGGAGCGGATCCACATCGCCGCGATCAGGCCGTACGCCCGCAGCCCGTTCGACAGCACCGACGGTGCCTCAGCCACCCTGGACCACCACCCTGCGTGTCGCGACCGTCTGCAGCGCCCGCCCCGCGGCCAGCAGCGCCAGCGCCCAGCCGCCCTGGAAGGCGTACGCCTCGACCAGCCCCCACCCGGTGCGCCTGCCGAGGAAGACATCCGCCGGCACCTGCAGCAGCGACGACCACGGCAGCGCCCGCGCCACCTCACCCAGCGTGCCCGGAAACAGGTTCAGCGGCAGCAGCATCCCGGAGAAGAACATCCCCGCCAGCCCGCAGATCTGCATCACCCCGGCCCCGTCCATCAGCCAGAACGCGGAGAGCGCCACCAGGAACCTGACCGCGAAACTCACCACCACGCCCAGGGTCACCGACACCAGGAAGGCGAGCCACGTCAACGGCGAGAGCGGCAGCGCCAGATCGAAGGCGAGCGCACCGAGCACCATCGGCACGATCCCGCGACCCATGAGGTGGAAGGCCGCCCGCCCCAAGTCGCCGGACAACCACCACAGTTGAAGGTCGGCGGGCCGGTACAGGTCGATCGCGACATCGCCGGTACGGATCCGCTCGACCAACTCGTCCTCGAAACCGCCGCCCATCATGGCGCAGGTCATCAGCAGTGCCTGTCCCAGCCAGACATAGGTGAGAGCCTGGGAGAGGTCGTACCCGCCGAGGTGCGGGCGCTCGTCCCACAGGGCGATATAGGTGTACGCCATGATGAAGCCGAAGACGGTATTGGTGAACACGCCTGCCGCCGTGGCCACCCGGTACGTCGCATAGCGCCGGAACGCACCCGCCGCGACAACCGCGTAAAGCCGCATGTCGCCCCCCTCCGCCGCCGGGCACCAAAGCGCACGACCCTAGCCCAGGGCGGGCGGCCGCCGCGACCGCTTTACGGCCGCCAAGGTCCAGGGGTTGCGCCGGGGAAACGGGCAATATGAGTGACATGAGCGACGAGCCACAGCAACAGGGCTGGACACCCAAGGACGCGACCGTCGTCGGACTGGGGCCCGCGTCCGCCCCCGGGAAGCAGGAGAAGAAAGGCAAGAACGCCGGCAAGGGCCGCACCGGGCGCACCGGCTGGCGCCGTGTCATCCCGACCTGGCGGATGGTGCTCGGCACATTCCTGATCGTCGCACTGCTGCTGATCGGCGGCTTCCTGGCCGGCTACATGCTCGTCGACATCCCACCCGCCAACGCCGCGGCCACCGGCCAGTCCAATGTCTACCTCTTCAAGGACGGCACACAGATCGCCCGCGACGGCGAGATCAACCGCGAGAACGTCAAGCTCGCGCAGATTCCGCTGACGGTACAGCGGACCGTACTCGCCGCCGAGGACCGGGAGTTCTACTCCGAACGCGCCGTCGACCCCCAGGCGATGGTCCGCGCCGGCTGGAACACGCTGACCGGCAAGGGCAAGCAGTCCGGCTCCACCATCACCCAGCAGTACGTCAAGAACTACTACCTGGGTCAGGAGCAGACCGTCTCCCGGAAGGTCAAGGAGTTCTTCATCTCGATCAAGCTGGGCCGTGAGGAGAGCAAGAGCGACATCCTCGAGGGCTATCTCAACACCAGCTACTTCGGACGGAACGCGTACGGCATCCAAGCCGCGGCCCAGGCGTACTACGGCCAGGACATCAAGGACATCGACACCGCGAAGGGCGCCTATCTCGCCTCGCTCCTCAACGCCCCGAGCGCGTACGACGTCGCCACCCACCCCGAGAACAGGGCCGCGGCGCTGAGCCGCTGGCACTATGTGCTCGACGGCATGGTCAAGGAGAAGTGGCTCAGCCCCGCCGACCGCGCGGCCATGAAGTTCCCCGTGCCGCAGACGGCGAAGCCCGCGACGAACCTCTCCGGCCAGCGCGGCTACATCGTCCAGGCCGTCGAGGACTACCTCACCAACAACAAGATCATCGACGAGAACACCCTGGCCGCCGGGGGCTACCGGATCACCACCACGCTCGAGCGCAAGAAGCAGAAAGCCTTCGCCAAAGCCGTCGACGACCAGGTGATGTCCAAGCTCGACAAGGACCGCGAAGCCGACCGCAACGTCCGCGTCGGCGGGGCTTCCATCGACCCGGCCACCGGCAAGGTCGTCGCCATGTACGGCGGCGTCGACTACACCAAGCAGTACGTCAACAACGCCACCCGCCGCGACTACCAAGTCGGCTCCACCTTCAAGCCGTTCGTCTTCACCGCCGCCGTCCAGAACGAGTCCACCACCCAGGACGACGAAACCATCACCCCCAACACCGTCTACGACGGCACCAACCGGCGTTACGTGCGGGGCTGGAGCGGCAAGCCGTACAGCCCCGCCAACGAGGACGAGTTCTCGTACGGCCCCATCACCGTGCGCACCGCCACCGACAAGTCCGTCAACGCGGTCTACGCGCAGATGGCCATGGACGTCGGCCCCGGCAAGGTCAAGCAGACCGCGATCAACCTCGGAATCCCCGAGAACACCCCGGACCTGACTGCCTCCCCCTCCATCGCGCTGGGCCCGGCCACCGCCAGCGTCCTCGATATGACGGAGGCGTACGCGACCCTCGCCAACCACGGCAGGCACGGCACATACACACTGGTCGAGAAGGTGACCAAGGGCGGCGAGAACGTACCGGTCCCCAAGGCGGCCGAGAAGCATGCCGTCAGCCGGGAGGCCGCCGACACGACAACCTCGATGCTGCAGAGCGTGGTCAACGGCGGCACCGGCACCGCGGCACAGTCCGCGGGACGCCCCGCGGCAGGCAAGACCGGCACGGCGGAAGAGGACCAGGCCGCCTGGTTCGCCGGCTACACCCCGGATCTCGCGACGGTGGTCGCGGTGATGGGCCAGGACCCGGTCACGGGCGTGCACAAGCCGCTGTACGGGGCGCTGGGGCTGCCACGGATCAACGGCGGCGGCGCGCCGGCGAAGATCTGGGGCCAGTTCACGGGTGCTGCGCTCGAGGGCTCCGAGGTCGAGGAGTTCGACCTGGAGCTGCAGGAGGGCGCGGAAGAGGTGCAGCACCCGTGGGAATCGGAGGAGCCCGAGGAATCCTCGGAGCCGACCGAGTCTTCGGAGGAACCGTCCGAGACACCGGAGACTTCGGACACGCAGGAACCGACCGAGGGCAGCACGGAGACCGACGAGGAGACCGACGGCGGCACGGACGCCGGCGGCGAGACCGACGGCGGCACGGACAGCGGCGGCGAGACCGACGGCGGCACGGACAGCGGCGGCACGGACGGCGGCGGCACCACGACCCGTAGAAGGATGAGCGACGGCGGTACGGACACCGGCGGTACGGCCGATGGCCGGGCGGGCAGCAAGCCCACCCGCGCGGCCCGTCGTCAGTGACCCGAGGTCGCCTTCAGCCCCACCACAGCGACCAGCAGCAGACAGACGAAGAAGATCCGGGCGGCGGTCAGCGGCTCGTTCAGCACCAGCATGCCGACCACCGCCGCACCGGCCGCACCAATACCGACCCAGACGCCGTAGGCGGTACCGATCGGCAGGGTCCTGGCGGCCTGCGACAGCAGCAGCATGCTCGCGACGATCCCGAGCCCGGTGAACAGACTCGGCCACAGCCGGGTGAACCCGTCGGTGAACTTCATTCCGATCGACCAGCCGACCTCGAGCAGACCGGCGACAACAAGCAGAACCCAGGCCATGACGGCACCTCCGAGACGCGGACTTTCAGCGGGGTGCGTCGTCTTTGCGTAACCCGGTACGACGCGTCTCGTCGGGGATCGGCCAAACATAGCAAAGGCGGCGTAAAAGACCCATCAGAAAAGGGCTGGCGACGTCTGTCACCAGCCCTCTTTCCGGCCCTCTTTCTGCCTGCTGCCCGGCCTCTGACCAGGCCTTTCGCGCGCCCTACAAGTACAGCCCGGTGGAATCCTCGGACCCCTGGAAACGGTCCGCGGCGACCGCGTGCAGATCGCGCTCCCGCATCAGTACGTACGCCACACCGCGCACCTCGACCTCGGCGCGGTCCTCGGGGTCGTACAGCACCCGGTCGCCCGGCTCCACGGTCCGTACGTTCTGCCCCACCGCGACCACCCCGGCCCAGGCGAGGCGCCGGCCGACCGCGGCGGTCGCCGGAATGACGATGCCGCCGCTGGAACGCCGCTCACCCTCCGGGATGTCGGTCCTCACCAGCACGCGGTCGTGCAGCATGCGGATGGGCAGCTTGTCATGGGTGGTGTTGTCGCTCACGCGTCGAACCTACCTGCCTGGGACCGTTCCGTACGCCGCTGTGTCACGCCCGGCGCCTTCTCACCGAGAAGGCGAGCAGCCCCACAACCGCCACGGTCACCAGAGCCACCGGCACCAGCCGCTCCAGCCGCGGCCCGCCGTCCTCCGAGACGAACTGCGCCTTAACGTCGGAAACGGCGCGGTTCACGACGACGACCGCGCGCCCTGCGGTGTGATCCACGGTCGAGGCGAGCCTCGCCTTCGCGTCGCCGATGACCGTCTTCGGGTGAACGCGCACCCCGATCTCGTCGAGCGTCTCGGCAAGCTGGTCGCGCCTGCGGACGATATCCGCCTCGATCTGCGCAGGGGTCCTGGCATCCGACACCGCGCTGCCTCCGTGGTCGTTTCCGGTAGTCCTTCCTCGACAGTCTGTCAGCTCGGCCGCCACCGCACCCAACGGCACCCCTATTACGCTCGACGGCGTACACCGTCACGTCCCCTCAAGGAGAACCATGAGCGAGCGACTCCAGCCCGGCGACCCCGCCCCCGACTTCACTCTGCCCGACGCGGACGGCAACGAGGTCTCGCTCGCGGAGCACAAGGGCCGGAAGGTGATCGTCTACTTCTACCCGGCGGCTCTGACCCCCGGCTGCACCAAGCAGGCCTGCGACTTCACGGACAATCTGGAGCTGCTGACGGGCGCCGGCTACGACGTGATCGGCGTGTCCCCGGACAAGCCGGAGAAGCTGGCGAAGTTCCGCGAGAAGGAAAGCCTGAAGGTCACGCTGGTGGGCGACCCGTCCAAGGAGACGCTGGAGGCGTACGGCGCCTTCGGCGAGAAGAAGCTGTACGGCAAGACGGTGACCGGCGTGATCCGCTCGACGATCGTGGTCGACGAGGAGGGCAAGGTCGAGCGCGCGCTGTACAACGTGAAGGCGACCGGCCATGTAGCCAAAATCATCAAGGACCTGGGCGTCTGAGGTCCCGTGTTCCCGGAAGGGCCCGCGCCGGCAGGCCGTGCGGGCCCTTCCGCGAACCGAAGCCGGTCGCGACGGACACCCTCATCGTTCTGTCCGAGGGTTCGCCTCGCACACATCGCTCCCGTCTCCACCGGGCGCGCTACCTCTGCCCCAACTGCCCCGCCTTGACCGACACGTGGTGTCGGAACCGCACGAAGGAACGACCTGTCCCACAGGGGCAGGGCACCCTCCGCCACATCCCGCAGCCCGGTACGATGACTGTCGGTCGGCGGCCGTGTCGGAACTGGCGAGACGAGCTGGGTTTAGGTCCCAGTGGGTTTATACCCGTGTGGGTTCGAGTCCCACCGGCCGCACACCTTTGGACCGAAGGCCCGGACTCGGAGTCCGGGCCTTCGGCGTACCCCGTTGCGGGGTGTCAGCCCAAGAGCTCCCGCACCACCGGGACCAGCGCCCGGAACGCCTTGCCGCGGTGGCTGATCGCGTTCTTCTCCGCCGGGGTCATCTCCGCGCAGGTACGCGTCTCGCCCTCCGGCTGGAGGATCGGGTCATAGCCGAAGCCGCCGGTGCCCGTGGGGGTGTGGCGCAGTGTGCCGAGCAGTCGGCCCTCGACGACACGCTCCGTGCCGTCCGGGAGTGCCAGGGCCGCCGCGCAGGCGAAGTGCGCGCCGCGGTGGGCCTCGTCGATGTCGGAGAGCTGGGCCAGGAGCAGGTTGAGGTTGGCGGTGTCGTCGCCGTGGGTGCCTGCCCACCTCGCGGAGAAGATGCCGGGCGCGCCGCCGAGGACGTCGACGCAGAGGCCGGAGTCGTCGGCGACCGCCGGCAGGCCGGTGGCCCTGGCCAGGGCGTGGGCCTTGAGGAGTGCGTTCTCGGCGAAGGTGACGCCGGTTTCCTTGACGTCGGGAATGTCGGGATAGGCATCCGCGCCGACGAGGTCGTGGGTGAGGCCCGCGTCGGCGAGGATGGCCTTGAGTTCGGTGATTTTCCCGGCGTTGCGGGTGGCGAGGATCAGTCGGGTCATGCCCCCGATTATCCGGGCGTGCAGACCTTGCCGACTTCGCCCGCCGCCTTGGTGATCGGCGTGATGTCCGGGGTGTTGTCGCCGCCCTCGATCGACTTGCGGACGTTGGCGACGCCGGCGTTGAGATCGTCGACGGCCTTGCTGAGGTCGGCGTTGTCGGTCTTGTCGCCGAGGCTCTTCAGTTCCTTGTCGATGTCGTCGAGGGCTTGCCGGGCCTTTGTCGGGTCGTCGGCGGCGCTGGAGACCGCCTGCTGGAGCTTGTCGACGCTGGTGGCGATCGCGTCGGCGGTCTCGACGCAGTCGAGGGCCTTGTCGATGGCGCCGCAGCCGACGGTGATCGGTACGACCAGTGCGGCGGTGGCGAGCGTGAGTGCTGCTAGGCGGCGACGCGCAGGCATGGAACGGTCCTCCCCGGATACGGACGGACGCACGGTTCGGCCCGTGCGCCCGTGAGTGTAACGACGCTCTGTGGGTCGTTCTTGGTTGCCTCTTTACTTTTCGAGTGTGTTCTCAAGGGCGAGGGTCTGGAGCGCGACGAGGTCGGCGCAGCCGCCGGTGGCCAGGTCGAGGAGGGCGTTGAGCTCCTTGCGGTCGAAGGGCTCGGCCTCGGCGGTGCCCTGGACCTCGACGAAGCGGCCGTCGCCGGTGCAGACGACGTTCATGTCGGTCTCGGCGCGCACGTCCTCCTCGTAACAGAGGTCGAGGAGCGGGATGCCGTCGACGATGCCGACGCTGACGGCGGCGACGGTGCCGGTGAGCGGCTTGCGGCCGGCCTTGACGAGCTTCTTGCCCTGGGCCCAGGCGACGGCGTCGGCGAGTGCTACGTACGCACCGGTGATCGCGGCGGTGCGGGTGCCGCCGTCGGCCTGCAGTACGTCGCAGTCGAGGACGATGGTGTTCTCGCCGAGGGCCTTGTAGTCGATGACGGCGCGCAGCGAGCGGCCGATGAGCCGGCTGATCTCGTGGGTGCGGCCGCCGATCTTGCCGCGTACGGATTCGCGGTCGCCGCGGGTGTTGGTGGAGCGCGGCAGCATCGAGTACTCGGCGGTGACCCAGCCTTCGCCGCTGCCCTTGCGCCAGCGCGGCACGCCTTCGGTGACGGAGGCGGTGCAGAAGACCTTGGTGTCGCCGAAGGAGATGAGGACGGAGCCCTCGGCGTGCTTGCTCCATCCGCGTTCGATGGTGACCGGGCGGAGCTGTTCGGGGGTGCGGCCGTCGATTCGAGACATGGTGTGGAGCCTATCGGCAGATGTGTGAGGGGCCCGTTCCGGTGTGTGGAACGGGCCCCTCACGGCCGAGTTCAGCGGCTCGGCGACGCACTGGGCCGAGGGCTCACCGACTCACTGAGTCACTGGCTCACATCATGTCTTCGATGTCGGCGGCGATCGGGTCGGCGTCCGTGCCGATGACGACCTGGATCGCGGTGCCCATCTTCACGACGCCGTGGGCTCCGGCAGCCTTGAGAGCAGCCTCGTCGACCTTGCTCGGGTCCACAACTTCGGTACGGAGGCGGGTGATACAGCCTTCGATCTCTTCGATGTTGTCGATTCCGCCGAGCCCGGCGACGATCTTCTCAGCCTTGCTGGCCATGTCTTTCTCCCTGCGTCTCAAGAGCGCTGAGCGCTGCCTCGACCCACCGTCGGTCCGCTTTGTCACGGTAACTCACGGTTGGCCCATCTTCGCGGGCGAGTAACCGCCTCGTACCGAATGATGACGATCACCAGTGCCCTGTCTCGCGACCGGGCGCCGGGACCGTATCGCAACTGGTCTACACCAGTCTGCAACGGCTGCCAAACCAGGCCCCTTTCCGGGAGGACGCCGATGAGCTCCGAGAGCGCTGCCGCGCCGCAGCGGAAGTGGCGGAACGGGCTGTTCCAGGGGCTGCAGAAGGTGGGGCGCAGCCTCCAGCTCCCGGTCGCGGTGCTGCCGGCGGCCGGTCTGCTCGTCAGCCTCGGCACCCTGTTCTCGGCGTATCTGAACGGCCCCTTCTGGGACAAGACGGCCAAGGTCCTCAAGCTGGGCGGCACGGCAATTCTGGACGGCGCGTTCGGCCTGCCTCTGCTGTTCTGCATCGGTGTCGCGATCGGCTTCGCGAAGAAGGCCGACGGTTCGACCGCCCTCGCGGCGGTCGCCGGCTTCCTGGTCTACAGCAACGTACTGAAGGCGTTCCCCGTCGGCGGCACGGTCACCGAGCTGCTCCCGGACGGGAAGCCGCAGAATCCCGGCGTCCTCGGCGGCATCGTGATCGGCCTGCTGACCGCGATGATCTGGCAGCGTTACCACCGAACGAAACTGGTCGACTGGCTCGGCTTCTTCAACGGCCGGCGGCTGGTGCCGATCATCATGGCGTTCCTCTGCACGATCCTCGGTGTGCTCTTCGGGCTGCTGTGGGAGCCGGTGGGCGATGCGCTGACTGCCTTCTCCAAGCAGCTGATCGATCTGGGCGCGTGGGGCTCGGGCATCTTCGGTGTCGCCAACCGGCTGCTGATCCCGATCGGCATGCACCAGTTCCTGAATACGTTCTTCTGGTTCCAGGCGGGCGAGTTCACGACGCCGGACGGCAAGGTCGTCCAGGGCGACCTGACGCGCTTCTTCGCCGAGGACCCTTCGGCGGGCCAGTTCATGTCGGGCTTCTTCCCGATCATGATGTTCGGCCTCCCTGCCGCAGCCCTCGCCATCGCGCACTGCGCCCGCCCCGAGCACCGCAAGCGGGTCATGGGTCTCATGATTTCCGTCGGTCTCACCTCGTTCGTCACGGGTGTGACCGAGCCGCTGGAGTTCTCCTTCATGTTCGCGGCTCCGCTGCTGTACGGCGTGCACGCGTTGCTGACGGGTGCGTCGATGGCGATCACCTGGGCGCTGGGTGTGCACGCGGGCTTCAGTTTCTCGGCCGGCCTGATCGACTACGTCGTCAACTGGCACCTCGACACCAAGCCATGGCTGATCATTCCGATCGGCCTGTGCTTCGCGGTCGTGTACTACCTGGTCTTCCGCTTCGCGATCACGATGTTCAACATCCGCACCCCCGGCCGCGAACCCGAAGAGATCGAGCAGGAGCTGGAGCAGGAGAGCACCAAGTAGTCACCGGACCGACGGGTCCTGCGGTCCGCTCACGTATCCACCCATAAAGCCCCCGGACCTCATGAACCGGGGGCTTTATGTCGGTCATTTCCCACCATGGCTCAGCTCGCAAAAATCGAAGGTTCCTTATCTCGCCCTCACCGTGCTAAAACAGGTCTACACCACTCAGTGGTGTAGACCACGCGGCCGTCGCCGCGTTCCCCTTGAGACGCCGCCCTCCCCCGTGTTCTGTCCCCATGGCGGTGCCTTGCCCACTGGAGGAAGTTGATGTCCACGGCTAGCGCCGCCCCCGCGGCGGAGAAGAAGACGAAGGGCGCAGGCGCGATGGCTGTTATGCAGCGCATCGGCCGCAGCCTCATGCTGCCGGTCGCGGTGCTGCCGGCGGCCGCGCTGCTGGTCCGTTTCGGCCAGCCCGACATGCTCGGCAGGGAGTCGTTCCCGACCTTCGTCACCAAGGTCGCCGGCTATATGGCGGCCGGTGGCGACGCGATCCTCGCCAACATGGCGCTGCTGTTCGCCGTCGGCATCGCGATCGGCTTCGCCAAGAAGTCGGACGGCTCGACCGCGCTCGCGGCCGTCGCCGGATACCTGGTCTTCAAGAACGTGCTGGCCACGTTCACCGACCCGAACCTGGACAAGGTCGCCAAGGTCGTCGACGGCAAGATCGTCATGACCGAGGCCCCGGTGGACGCCAAGGTCCTCGGCGGCGTGGTGATGGGCATCATCGTCGCCCTGCTGTACCAGAAGTTCTACCGGACCAAGCTGCCCGACTGGGCCGGCTTCTTCGGCGGCCGCCGTCTCGTCCCGATCCTCTCCGCCTTCGCGGGTCTGATCGCCGGCATCGTCTTCGGCCTGATCTGGCCGATCCTCGGCACGGGTCTGCACAACTTCGGTGAGTGGCTGGTCGGCTCCGGCGCAGTCGGCGCGGGCATCTTCGGTATCGCCAACCGTGCGCTGATCCCGATCGGCATGCACCACCTGCTGAACTCCTTCCCGTGGTTCCAGGCCGGTTCCTACGAGGGCAAGAGCGGCGACATCGCCCGCTTCCTCCAGGGCGACCCGAGCGCCGGACAGTTCATGACCGGCTTCTTCCCGATCATGATGTTCGCCCTCCCGGCGGCCTGCCTCGCGATCGTGCACTGCGCCCGTCCCGAGCGCCGCAAGGTCATCGGCGGCATGATGTTCTCCCTCGCGCTCACGTCCTTCGTCACCGGTGTGACCGAGCCGATCGAGTTCACGTTCATGTTCATCGCCCCGGTGCTGTACGCGGTCCACGCGGTGCTGACCGGTGTCTCGATGGCCCTGACCTGGTCGCTGGGCATGAAGGACGGCTTCGGCTTCTCGGCCGGTGCGGTGGACTACTTCCTCAACCTGGGCATCGCGTCCAACCCATGGGGCCTGGCGCTGGTCGGGCTCTGTTTCGCGGCGCTCTACTACGTGGTCTTCCGCTTCGCGATCACCAAGTTCAACCTTCCGACGCCGGGCCGTGAGTCCGACGAGGAGCTCGCCGAGCTGCAGAAGGCCGAGGCGAAGTAAGCCTCGCGCATCCAAGACCGAAGCCCCTGCCTTTCCGTACGAAAGGCAGGGGCTTCGGCGTGCCTGGACCCTAGATCACATAGACCGCGCCCGGCACGGCGACCTCGGTCGGACCGTCGTACACCGCACGGGCGTCGGCCAGGTTCTGCCGGGGGTCCGTCCACGGCGGGATGTGGGTCAGCACGAGCCGGCCGACGTTCGCACGCTGCGCGTGCGCGCCGGCCTCGCGGCCGTTGAGGTGGAGGTCCGGGACGTCCTCCTTGCCGTGCGTGAAGGACGCCTCGCACAGGAACAGATCCGCACCGTCGGCGAGTTCGTGCAGGGCCTCGCTGACACCGGTGTCGCCGGAGTACGTGAGCGTCTTGCCGGCCTGCTCCAGGCGGATGGCGTACGCCTCGACCGGGTGGCGCACCTTCTCCGTACGAACGGCGAACGGGCCTATGTGGAAGCTGCCGGACTTGAGCGTGCGGAAGTCGAAGACCTCGCCCATGGCGGAGGAGGAGGGGGTGTCCGCGTACGCGGTGGTCAGACGCTGCTCGGTACCTTCCGGGCCGTAGACCGGGAGGGCGTCGCAGCGGCCGCCGTCGTGGCGGTAGTAGCGAGCGACGAAGTATCCGCACATGTCGATGCAGTGGTCAGCGTGGAGATGGCTGAGGAAGATGGCATCGAGGTCATAGAGACCGACATGGCGCTGCAGCTCGCCCAGGGCGCCATTGCCCATGTCGAGGAGCAGCCGGAAGCCGTCGGCCTCTACGAGGTAGCTGGAGCAGGCCGAATCCGCGGACGGAAACGACCCCGAGCAGCCGACGACGGTGAGCTTCATGGAGCTTGAACCTCCGTTGACGGGGAGGGCTGGGGGAAGGTCGTGCGGTTCGTTGAGCGTAAGGCGCAAAAGGGCCGGTCGCTCCTCGGTGGCGGGCTGTTGTGGGGGAACTCACCTGCACTGTCACCGGTTCGGGGGGTGCCCGGTCCCGGGGTGGACGTGGGCCGGGGGCGTGGGTGGTTGCCGTCCGTGGGTGGTTTCCTCCACCGGTTCGGGGGGTGCCCGGTCATGTGGTCGAGGTGGGCCGGGGGCGTGGGTGGTTGCTCTCCGGTGGGTGGTTTCCTCCACCGCTTCCGGGGGTGCCCGGTCCCGGGTGGACGTGGGCCGGGGGCGCGCGCGGGGGGCGGTGCGCCGGTAACGTCTGGGGGTATGGACACGTCGTGGTGGCTCGCGGTGCTCGCCGTGGTGGTGATCGCGCTGGTCGCTGCGGTGAGGGACGGGCGGGGCCACGGCGCGGGCCGCCGCCCGGGTGGACGCGCCCGCCCGCCGGGCCGGCCGACGGGGCCCCGGCGCGGGCCGAAGCGGAAGCCGCAGCCGGGCGAGATCTGGTGGGCGAATGTGCCGTACGAGGACGGGCCCGGGTCGAAGGACCGGCCGTGTCTGGTGCTGTCGGTACGGGGCGAGACGGTGCAGGTCGCGAAGATCACCAGCAAGTACCACGACGAGCGGGCGGGCGTGATCTCACTGCCACCGGGCACGGTGCGCAACGCGCGCGGGCGGGCGAGCTTTCTGGAGACGGACGAGCTGCGGGAGCTGGGGGTGTGGGACTTCAGGCGACGGGTCGGGATGGTGGACCCGAATGTATGGGACCAGGTCCGGCACTTGGCTGCGTGAGCCGGGGCGTGCCCGTGACCCGGGCCGTGGGAGCCCGGACTCCCTGCCCGGGCGGAGGGAGCTTCCCACCGGGGCTCGGGGAAGAGTGAACGTGGAGGCTGACGCCCCCACGCCCGCGCCCGCCGAACGGCACAAACGTGCCGCTCCCCCGGCGGGACACCCGCACCCATCACGCCGCTACGCCCAGAGCTGGCCCTGCAGCGCCTCGATCGCCGCCTCCGTCGTCTCCGCCGTGTAGACCCCCGTCGACAGGTACTTCCAGCCGCCGTCCGCGACCACGAAGACGATGTCCGCCGGCTCGCCCGCCGCCACCGCCTTCTTGCCGACGCCGATCGCCGCGTGCAGCGCCGCTCCCGTCGAGACGCCCGCGAAAATGCCCTCCTGCTGGAGGAGTTCACGGGTGCGGGTGACCGCGTCCGCCGAGCCGACCGAGAAGCGGGTGGTCAGGACCGAGGCGTCGTACAGCTCGGGGACGAAGCCCTCGTCCAGGTTGCGCAGGCCGTAGACCAGGTCGTCGTAGCGCGGCTCCGCCGCCACGATGCGGATGCCCGGGACATGTTCGCGCAGGTAGCGGCCGACGCCCATCAGCGTGCCCGTCGTGCCCAGGCCCGCCACGAAGTGGGTGATCGACGGGAGGTCCGCGAGGATCTCCGGGCCTGTCGTGGCGTAGTGCGCGCCCGCGTTGTCCGGGTTGCCGTACTGGTAGAGCATCACCCAGTCCGGGTGCTCGGCCGCCAGCTCCTTGGCCACGCGTACCGCCGTGTTGGAGCCGCCCGCCGCAGGCGACGGGATGATCTCCGCGCCCCACATGGCGAGCAGCTGCCGACGCTCCTCGCTCGTGTTCTCCGGCATCACGCACACCATGCGGTAGCCCTTGAGCTTCGCCGCCATGGCCAGCGAGATGCCGGTGTTGCCGCTGGTGGGCTCCAGGATCGTGCAGCCCGGCGTCAGGCGGCCGTCCTTCTCCGCCTGTTCGATCATGTGGAGCGCCGGGCGGTCCTTGATCGAGCCGGTCGGGTTGCGGTCCTCGAGTTTGGCCCAGATGCGGACGTCCCCGGACGGGGACAGCCGCGGGAGGCGGACCAGCGGTGTGTTGCCGACCGCCGCCAGCGGAGAGTCGTAACGCATCAGCGCATGCCACCGGCGACGGCCGGGAGGATCGTGACGCTGTCGCCGTCGGCGAGCTTGGTGGAGATGCCGTCGAGGAAGCGGACGTCCTCGTCGTTGAGGTACACGTTCACAAAGCGGCGCAGCTGGTCGCCGTCGACGATGCGCTCCTGGATGCCGTTGTGGCGGGACTCGAGGTCGGCGAAGAGCTCGGCGAGCGTGTCACCGCTGCCCTCGACGGCCTTGGCGCCGCCGGTGTAGGTGCGGAGGATGGTCGGGATGCGGACCTCGATGGCCATGGCGTGGGCTCCTGTCGGGAGAGTGGCGGGGGTGCGGGTGTGACACAAGGGGCGCGCGGCTCCGCCCCCCGCGCGAGGGGTGGTGCTGTGGGTGCGCTCGGCCCGTAGAGCCGTGTCTGAACGTCAGAACGCGGCGCGGCCCGTACACATCGCGCTGGCGAGACGGCACAGGTCGACGTGCAGCCGCGCCACGAGCAGCACAGTGCTCGGCGTCCTGTCGCTCACGTCATGGGGAACCATGCGGTCATCGTATCGATTCCCCGTCCGGGTCCCGGAATGTGATCTCGCATGATGGACGGAATGCGCTCAGCATATGGGCCGCGGGGCCACCGGAGGCGTACGAGGGACCGGGCCGGCGCTCAGTACGCCGCTACGACCTGCACCTCTTCCTCCGTCACCACGCCGTCCACGATGCGGTACGAGCGGAACTGGAACGGGCCCGCTTCATCGACGTCGGCGGTGGAGACCAGGACATAGTGGGCGCCCGGCTCGTTCGCGTAGCTGATGTCCGTACGGGAGGGGTAGGCCTCGGTCGCGGTGTGCGAGTGGTAGATGATCACCGGCTCCTCGTCGCGGTCGTCCAGCTCCCGGTAGAGCTTCAGCAGGTCCGCCGAGTCGAACTCGTAGAACGTGGGCGAGCGGGCCGCGTTCAGCATCGGGATGAAGCGCTCGGGGCGGCCGGTGCCCTCCGGGCCCGCGACCATGCCGCAGGCCTCGTCGGGGTGGTCGGCGCGGGCGTGCGCGACGATCTGGTCGTACAGGGCCTCGGTGAGGGTCAGCATGCGGATCAGGATAATCAGAAGGGCCCACCCGTACCGAAGAGTGGTACGGGTGGGCCCGAATGCTGGACGCCAGTCAGAGGCTGCCGGTCAGAGGCTCAGGGGCATCGAGCGCCGGCTCAGGGGCCTCAGCGCTTGATGAAGGCCGCGCCCTCGGGGTTGCGCTGCTTCAGCACCAGATACGAGACACCGAGGATCAGGGCCCACAGCGGCGCGCAGTACAGCGAGATCCGCGCGTCCTTGTCGACGCCCATCATCACGATGACCATGATGATGAAGAGCAGCGCGAACCAGCTGGTCCACGGGGCGCCGGGCGCCTTGAAGGTGGACTCCGGCAGCTCGCCGCGGTCGGCCTTGGCGCGGTAGCGGATCTGGCAGACCAGGATCATGATCCAGGCCCACATGCCGGAGATCGTGGCGAAGGAGACGACGTAGTTGAACGCGTCGCCGGGCCACTGGTAGTTGATCCAGACGCCGACCAGCATCAGCCCCGCGGAGACGGTGGTGCCGACCAGCGGAGTGCCGCTCTTCGTGAGCTTGGTGAAGAACTTCGGGCCCTGGCCGTTGAGCGCGAGGTCGCGCAGCATCCGGCCGGTGGAGTACATACCGGAGTTGCAGGAGGACAGCGCCGCGGTCAGCACGACGAAGTTGACGACGGCGGCGCCGACGCCGAGGCCCATCTTCTGGAAGGCGGCCACGAACGGCGAGACACCCGGCTGGAACTCGTCCCAGGGCACCACCGAAAGGATCATGATCAGCGCGCCGACGTAGAAGACGGCGATACGCCACGGCACGGTGTTGATCGCCTTGGGCAGCGTCTTCTCCGGGTCCTTGGACTCGCCGGCGGTGACGCCGACCAGCTCGACCGCGAGGAAGGCGAACATCACGATCTGCAGGGTCATCAGCGTGCCGCCGATGCCCTTGGGGAAGAAGCCGCCGTCGGCCCAGAGGTGCGTGACGGACGCGGTGTCACCGGCGTCGGAGAAGCCGAGCGTGAGGATGCCGGCGCAGATGAGGATCATGCCGATGATGGCCGTGACCTTGACCATCGAGAACCAGAACTCCAGCTCACCGAAGAGCTTCACGGAGATCAGGTTCACCGCGTACAGGATGATCGTGAAGACGAGCGCGGAGATCCATTGCGGGATGTCCCACCAGAACGTCATGTACTGGGCGGCCGCGGTGACCTCGGTGATGCCGGTGACGACCCAGAAGAGCCAGTACGTCCAACCGGTGACGAACCCCGCGAACGGGCCGACGAACTCACGGGCGTACTCGGAGAAGGAACCCGAGACGGGGCGGTACATGAGCAGCTCGCCCAGCGCCCGCATGATGAAGAAGATGACCAGGCCCGCGATGGCATAGGCCAGGATGAGGCTGGGTCCGGCCTTCGAGATGGCCTTGCCCGCGCCGAGGAAGAGGCCGGTGCCGATGGCGCCGCCGATCGCGATCATCTGGATCTGCCGGGCACCCAGTCCGCGCTGGTAGCCCTCGTCCGCGCCTGTCGCGGACCCCGCGGCCTCATTGCCGTCGTGCTTGTCGACCTGCACCGAGGTCATGGTGATGCGCCCTTTCTCCATGCTGATCCGCGTCCGCTGCATATGCCGCGCGACTGCGGATCAGGTCCTGATCCCCCCGGATGTGAATGGAGTGCCACCGGCGATCAGCCGGCCCAGCGCCCCCGGGGGCATGGGTGGCGCCCCCTGGTGGTCGTGAAGATTTATCACGGCCGCAACACTGATCGGCCGAGGTGGCTGTGGCACACACCACAAGAAGAACCGGACAAAGATCCATCGGCATTACAAACCATGCCGATGTGGTGACGTGATCGTTATCCGGATTTGAGTGTCCGTTGAGCGAACAACTCGGGACATCCGAGTGTCGGAATCCCAGGCGTCGGCGTCAGGCCATCAGGGTCTCGACGAGCGTCTCCTGGAGCGCGCCGAGCCAGAGGTACGCCATCACCATCGGCTTGCGCGGGTCGGAATCCGGCAGCCGGTAGAGCTCGCCACTCTCGTCCTCGTCGCTGACCTCGAGACGGGTGCCGATGGTGAGGCGCAGGTCGTTGAGCGCGCCGAGCCAGTGCAGACAGTCGTCGGGGGTGAGCTTGAGTACGGCACCGCCCTCGCCGGTGGCGGTCAGCGAGTCCAGGGTGCGGACGACCGCGACCGCGTCGTCGCGCTTGCGGGAGCGCAGATCCGTCTCCGTGAAGCGCCTGAACTCGGCCGAGGCGGCACGCAGTTCCTCATCCTCGACATCGGCGTCAGGACCGCCGTACGCCTCGGGGAAGAGGCGGGCGAGCGCCGGGTCGGTGGGCGGCTCACTCGGCCCCTCGGTGAACAGCGCGGCCAGCGGGTCCTCGCCGTCGACCGGCTCGTCGCCGGGTCCGATGAGCTCCAGAAGCTGTACGGCGAGCGAGCGCAGAATGGAGATCTCGACCTCGTCGAGCGGGACGGCCGCGCCGCCCCCCGGAACGGGCTCGAAGTGCCCGGCCATCAGGTGCGGTCCTGGGAGAGCGTCGCCCACAGTCCGTAGCCGTGCATCGCCTGCACGTCACGCTCCATCTCCTCGCGGCTGCCGCTGGAGACGACGGCCCGGCCCTTGTGGTGGACGTCGAGCATCAGCTTGTGCGCCTTGTCCTTGGAGTAGCCGAAGTAGGCCTGGAAGACATAGGTGACATAGCTCATCAGATTGACCGGGTCGTTGTGCACGAGCGTCACCCACGGCACGTCGGGCTCGGGCACGGCGAAGGTCTCCTCCGCCGACTCGGGGCGTTCGATCTCTGTGGGAGCAACACTCACCCGGTCCATGCTGCCACCCGCGGGGGCTCATCGCACAAACGGGGCCTACATCTCGTCACTTTGACGAGATGTGCGGTAGCATCCTCGTCGAGGCATCTCGCGGGGGCGCTGTTTCCGACAGCGGTCCGCCGCGGGCCGGACCGCGGACCGACCCGGTCGGCGGCCCACGACGAAAGAGCGAGGTTGACCGTTGTGAACGCTGCGGACCTTGGGCTGCCGGTGGATGTGCCGTCGACGGCGCTCTTCACCGACCAGTACGAGCTCACGATGCTCCAGGCGGCGCTGAGGTCCGGCACCGCCGACCGCCGCTCCGTCTTCGAGGTCTTCACCCGTCGGCTGCCCGACGGACGGCGCTACGGCGTAGTGGCGGGCACCGGCCGGGTGCTGGACGCCGTCGAGAACTTCCGCTTCGACGCGGGCGTGATCGGCTTCCTGCGCGATCAGGGGATCGTCGACGAACCGACGCTTCAGTGGCTCGCCTCGTACCGCTTCGGCGGCGACATCTGGGGCTACCCGGAGGGCGAGGTGTACTTCCCGGGCTCGCCCATCCTGCGGGTCGAGGGCTCCTTCGCCGAGTGCGTGCTGCTGGAGACCGTGATCCTGTCCATCCTCAACCACGACTCGGCGATCGCCGCGGCGGCCTCGCGGATGTCGACGGCCGCGGCCGGGCGCCGGCTGATCGAGATGGGCGCACGGCGTACGCACGAGCTCGCCGCGGTCGCCTCGGCGCGCGCCGCGTACGTCGGCGGCTTCAGCTCCACCTCGGACCTGGCGGCGGGCTTCCGTTACGCCATCCCGACGGTCGGCACCAGCGCGCACGCCTTCACACTGCTGCACGACAGCGAGCGCGACGCCTTCCGGGCGCAGGTCGATTCGCTCGGACGGGGTACGACGCTGCTGGTCGACACGTACGACGTGGCCGAGGCCGTCCGTACCGCCGTGGAGATCGCGGGACCCGAGCTCGGGGCCGTACGCATCGACTCCGGGGACCTGCTGCTGGTCGCGCACCGGGTGCGGCAGCAGCTGGACGAGCTGGGCGCGACCAACACCAAGATCGTGGTGACGTCTGACCTGGACGAGTACGCCATCGCCTCACTCGCCGCGGCGCCGGTCGACGCGTACGGCGTGGGCACGCAGCTGGTCACCGGCAGCGGGCACCCCACCTGCTCGATGGTCTACAAGCTGGTCGCCCGCGCGCGGTCCGCCGATCCCAAGGCGCCGCTGGAGCCGGTGGTGAAGAAGTCCCTGGGCGCGAAGTCCTCGATCGGCGGCCGCAAGTGGGCCGCGCGCCGGGTGGACGCGCACGGCGTCGCCGAGGCCGAGGTGATCGGCCTCCACGCGGTGCCGCCCGAGCTCGTGGACCGGCAGTTGCTGGTGGAACTGGTCAAGGGCGGCGAGATCGTCGCCCGCGAGCCGCTGGACACGGCGCGCGAGAGGCACACCGCGGCGCTCGCGGGGCTGCCGATGTCGGCGCTCCAGCTGTCGAAGGGTGAGCCTGTCCTCCCGACGGAGTACGTGTGAACGCAGCCTTGGGCCCCCTCCCGCAAGGCGGTTGAAGTCTCTACGCTCAGTACATTCGCTCGCCGCCCACCGATCTCCCTCCATCGAAGGACACCCGCCATGCACCGCGCATTGATCGTCGTGGACGTTCAGAACGACTTCTGCGAAGGCGGCAGCCTCGCGGTGGCGGGAGGAGCGGATGTCGCTGCGGCCATCACCGACCTGATAGGCCAGGCTCAGGCGGGCTACCGCTATGTGGTCGCCTCCCGCGACCACCACATCGAGCCGGGCGACCACTTCGCCGAGCAGCCGGACTACGTCAACAGCTGGCCGGAGCACTGCGTCGCCGGCACGGAGGGCGTGGGCTTCCACCCGAACTTCGCGCCGGCGGTGGCGTCGGGCGCGGTCGACGCGGTCTTCGACAAGGGCGCGTACGCGGCGGCGTACAGCGGCTTCGAGGGCTCGGACGAGAACGGCTCGACGCTGGCGCAGTGGCTGCGGGCGCGGGAGGTGACGGAGGTCGACGTGGTGGGCATCGCGACGGACCACTGCGTACGGGCGACGGCGCTGGACGCGGTCCGGGAGGGCTTCACGACGACGGTGCTGCTGGACCTGACGGCGGGGGTCGCGGAGGCGACGACGGAGCGGGCGCTGGAGGAGCTGCGGGGGGCAGGCGTGGAACTCACGGGCAAGCCCATGCTCTGACCTGGGGGTCGGTGGGTGGTTTCCTCCGGCGAACCGCTGTACCCCCGCGGCGAGCGGTCTTGTCCCGTCCTGGTGGGGAGGGGCCGTGCAGTGTCGCCCCCGTCAGTGCTCGGTCATGTGGTGAGCGTGGGCCGGGGGCGTTGTCGGTTGCTCTTCGGTGGGTGGTTTCCCCCGGCGAACCGCTGAACCCCCGCGGCGAGCGGTCTTGTCTCGTTCGGGTGGGGAGGGGCCGTGCAGGGTCGGCCCCGCAGGGGATTGGCGGCAAAACCGGGGTCACGCACCAAGAGCCTGTACGCCGCCGACCCCGAGGAGTCGAGCCCGGAGGGGCACCGGAGCCCGCACCCGACAAGAGCCCGCTCCCCGCCGGAGGCAACCCGCGCCCGCACCCGACAAGGCCGGACGCCCCCGCCGGAGGCAACCCCGCACCCCCCGGGCAACGCGACGGAGGCGTCACGCAGGGCGTAGGAGCAGTTCTATCGGGTGCCAGAGTTCCTCCGGGCGGCTGCGCCACAGCAGGCCGTCCGGGTGGTGCAGCACCGCCGTGATTTCGTCCGGTGTCGGCGGCTCCGCATTGCCCCGCAGATACACCGCCCGCAGCCCCAGATTCCGCAGCCGCGTCAACGCCCTCGCGCGGTTCGCGGCGTGGACCAGGAAGCGGACCGTGCCGCCGTCGCCCGACGGGCTGGGCAGGCTGAGCGCTACCACCACACTGCCGTTCGGCAGTTTGCTGAAACCTCCGCCGGGCATGCTGAACCACTCCCCCGTGAGATGGCGTGTCAATAAGGATCTGGTAGACGCACCTAAACACGATCGGCCGCCGCCCGCTAGAGGGCGACGGCCGATCATGGCCTGACCTGCACTGATACCAATTACTTGGCCGACGGACCAACCTTGACCGTGATCGTCTGGCCGTTCAGCGGCTCGCTCACGATCGAGATCTTGGTGTTGGTGTCAGTTACCTTCACACCCGCCGTCGGGTTCTCGGCGAACCAGTACACACCCTTGCGGTCGTCGAAGACCGGGTTGCCCGCCTGCGGCTTGATCCGCAGCGCCACGTCCGCCTTGTGCAGCGTGAAGCCGTCGGTCGGCCGCAGGCTGAACGCCGAGTCGAACGACTGGATCTTGTTCCGCAGCAGCGTGCCGTCCGCCCACTTCAGCGGCTTCGCATGCGCGTCCACGGGAAGGACAAGACCCTGGCCCGGGTGGGCGCTGGTGTTGTTGTCCTTCTGGGAGGTGTCCCAGAGCCATACCACCAGGCCGTTCTGGTACGGGTAGTGCTCGACCCACGCGTCCTTCGGCGCCTTGAAGCCGAAGTTGTACGGGCCGACCTTGAGGGTCTTGTCGTACGACACGTACTGACGGTTCTCGGCCAGGTAGTACTGCTCGTACTCCTTGGTGAAGGACTCACCGATGCGCGAGAAGCCCTTCGAGGTCCAGCCCGCGTCGTCACCCTCGGCGTTGTCGGTGAACAGCGGCGTACCGTCCGCCACCACGCTCAGCGCGTCCGCCGCGAAGCCCTTGCCGCCCGCGCCGCCGTCCGTCTGGTAGCGGAAGCGGACGTCGACCTTCTTGCCCGCGTACGCGTCCAGCGAGTACGCCAGCTTCTTGTACGCGCCCGAGACACCGGTCAGCGCCGGCTTGTCGCCCGCGTCACGGGTGATCGGCTTGCCGTCGGCCGTACCGTCCACCGGCGACCAGTTGGCGCCGCCGTCCGTCGACACCTCGGCGTACAGGTAGTCGTAGTTGGCCTCGATGTCCCACCAGCCCGAAAGCTCCAGGGACGCCTTGGACTTGCCGGTCAGGTCGACCGGGCGGGACAGGGTGTTCTTGAGGTCGTCACCCATGTCGCTCCACCACTGCTTGGAGCCCTCGGCGGGCTTCACGACAGTCGTGGTGACCGGCTTCTTCGGCAGCTCGACGACGAGGGCCTGCGGCAGCTTGGTGTTGTACTCCGCCACACCCAGCTTGTGGGTGGACTTCGTCGCCGCCTTGCCCTTGGTGTAGTTGAGCCAGCCCAGCTGCAGCTTGTCCCAGGCGCTCATGTCGCCCGGCAGGTCGCCGATGGAGTCCTTGCCGGTGCCGAGCCAGGAGCCGGCCGACATCAGGGTCCAGAAGCCGGTCGAGTTCTCGCCCTTGCCCGAGGTGTCGTAGTGGTCGGGCAGACCGAGGTCGTGGCCGTACTCGTGGGCGAAGACACCGAGGCCGCCGTTCTCGGGCTGCATGGTGTAGTCGCCGACCCAGATGCCGGTGGAGCCGATCTGGGTGCCGCCGGCCTTGTTGTTCGCCGGGCCGGTCCTGCCGGCGTCCTGGCCGTACGCGTACCAGCGGTGCGCCCACAGGGCGTTGGTGCCTTCGGCGCCGCCGCCCGCCGACTCGTCCTCACCGGCGTGGACGATCTGGAAGTGGTCGATGTAGCCGTCGGGCTCGTTGAAGTTGCCGTCGTTGTCGAAGTCGTAGCGGTCCCACAGGTCGTACTTCGACAGGTCCGCCTTGATCTGCTCGTCCGTGCGGCCCTTCGCCTTCTGGTCCGCGGCCCAGGCGGTGACGCCGTCCTTGACCGTGTCCCAGACGTTGGGGCAGTTGGTGTCGCCGCAGTAGTTCGAGCCGTAGCGACCCTCGTTGTAGTCGACCTTGACCCAGTCGGCGACCTCGCCGTCGACCGAGTAGCGGCCCGAGGAGGTCTTCTCGTAGTAGGTCTTCAGCGAGTCCTTCGGACGGCCCTTCGCGTCCTTGCCGGTACCGAAGTACAGGTCCTGGAAGTGCTGCCGGTTGTAGTCCGCCTGCCAGGCCGTGGAGTTGTCGTTCTTACGGTCGGGCTGGGCGATCTTGTTGTGCAGCGGGCCGGGCGTGCCGCCGTACTTCTTGACGGGCGGCTCGGGACCGTCCGGACCGTCCGGGTCGAACATCGTGGTGTCGTCGACCTTGTCGCCGAACTCCACCAGGATCGTGAAGATCTTGTCCGTCTTCTCCCGGCCGAGCTCGACGTACTTCTTGTCGCCGAGCTTCACGACCTTGGACGCGCCGCGCTTCTGCACGGTCGCGTCGCCGGATATGACCTGTTCCAGCGCGGCTTGGCGCTGCTGGTCCTGCTGCTTGCTGAACGGGCCGTCGAGGTCGTGCTCGGGCTGCCCCTTCTGCGGCGCCGGGTCGTGGCGCTCGATGGCGGCCGGATCCGTGGTCCTCGGAGTGTCGGCCTGAGCGCTGGTGAACGCCGAGGCCGACGCGGTGGTCGCGGCCAGGGCCGCAATCACCGCGGACGCTCTGATCGTCCGTCGCTTGATGGTCACTTGATGGTGTCCTCCCCCGCGCTCCGTCGCAGCGGACCGGAATGTGGGGTCGTCCGCGCGCGGTGTCGCGTCACAAGTGACGACATTCGACCGGAGTTACCGGAGAAAAGACAGTCCTTGACTTGAACAGACCAACTGCACTATGCAGGAGTACAGTTCCGCTATCCGGACGATCCCCAAACCGGACAACAGGCGCATTGAATCGGCCAGTCGAGCGCCCAAATGACTCCGTGCGCCCCCCGTGCAACGGCACCGTGGGTTAGGTCACGCTTACTACCGGTTCCTCCAGGGCATCCACCGTCGTAGAGTCAGTTGACAGTGCGACCTCGCTGAGAGACACCCCCTGACCAATGTCCCGAGGACGGATACCGTCATGCCGCGTCCGACTGCCGCACAACTCGCCTACGGTTCAGCCACCGTCGTCTTCTCGACCCTCGCCCTGCTGCTGCTGACCCGTACCACCAATGGCATCGCCGTCGGCGTGATCGGCGTCGCCTCGATGGCCCTCGGTCTGGTCGTCGCGGTCGCCCTGCCCATGAGCAGGACCCTGCGCGGAACGACGAAGGCGACGTACACGGTCCGTACGAACCGTGCCGCCGCCTCCGGCAACCCTGCCTCGGCCGCCTCCGCCGACGGTCTCACCACGCGTGTGCCCACACTCCGCGCGCATGCGGGGGCCGAGGCCAGGGTCGGCGAGCACTCACTGCGCCGCTGACACCACCACCGTCTTGCCCGCCTTGTCGTGCAGACCCTGTTTGTACGGCTTGTCCAGCAGGATCGTCAGGATGATGACGAGCCACCAGATGCAGAAGCAGCAGACCAGCGCGGGCACCCAGAGCACCACGGCGCGCAACAGCGAGGAGCTGGTGTCCGGCACGGTGCCGTCGTTGAGCATCGCGACCCGGATCTTCATCAGGCGCTTGCCGACGGTCTGACCGTTCCTCTTGGCGATCATGATGGTGTCGTAGCCGACGTACGCGATCAGGGAGACCAGCGACCAGATCCACTGCCTGCCGGTGTTCACCTGGCTGGTGAAGTCGTCCCAGTCGTCGCCGCCGTTCGTCATGTCGCCCCAGCCGCCGAAGGCCAGCGAGATCAGGAACAGCGGCACGAGGATGATGAGCACGTCGATGACACGGGCCAGGAACCGCCTGCCGAAGTCCGCGAGCGGCGGCATCCCGGCGAGCGGGTCGGCTCCTCCGTACTGGCCGCCGTAGGCGTTCGGACCGTGCGGAGGGGGCTGACCGCCGCCGTACGGCGAGCCGCCGCCCGGTGGACCGTCGTACGGAGAGCCGCCGCCCTGCCCGGAGCCGTACGGAGAGTCCGACGGCGGGCCTTGCGGGGGGCCCTGTGGGGGTTCCTGACCGCCGCCCGACGGAGGCGTGGGTTCCTGCGGCCTCTTGCGGAAGGGGTCGTTCTCTGGCGGCTCGCCGGGCGTCGGCTGGTCGTTGCTCATGGGGGCAGTGCACCCCGCCCCGAGGGCCCCCGCAACGGCTCGCGTGCCGTTCGGGGGAACCCTCCCGGGAATTCTTCGGGTGGCGGGTCAGCCGGTCACAAAGGTGTGTGCGGCCTTGTCGTGCCAGCACTGCCGCCACGGCCGGTCGAACAGGCACCAGAGCACGTTGAACACCCCGACGACGAGGACGCCGAGCACTCCGTAGACCAGCCAGCGGCGCAGCGCGGCCCCGAAGGACGGCGGCTCGTGGGACTCGATGTCCCAGACCGTCAGGCCGCAGAGCTTCTTGCCGAGAGTGCGGCCCCATTTGGCGGTAGGCAGTGCCTCGTACAGCACACCGAGGACCAGCAGGGCGCCGAGGATGATGCCCAGGTGAACGGCGGTGGTGCCGTCGACGAGCCAGACGGTGACCGTCTCGCCCGACTGCTTCGCCGCCTCGATCTTCTCGTCGATATGGGCGCGCGCCTGGGAGACGACCGGTACGGCGACGGCGCCGACGAGCGCGCCGAGCAGCACGAAGTCGATCAGCCGCGCCGCGAACCGCTTGCCCAGCGACGCGGGACGGGCCGCGGCCTGAGCCTGCGCGGCCTGCAGGAACGGGTCGTTGACCGGGGGCTTCCAGGGCACGACGGGCGGCTCGCCCTCGACGGCGGTGGCGGCGAGCTGGTGGACCTGCTGGGCCCAGGAGGCGGAGCCGCCGCCGGGGCCGTTGGTGACGGGAGCCTGGGCCTGCGCGGGCACCTGCGGCTGGAACTGCTGCTGGGGTTTTGAGGTCCGCGGCTGCGGCTGACGCTGGGCCGGGGCCTGCGGCTGCGCGGGTGCGGTGGGAGTGGGCGCGCTGCCGCCGAGGCGCTGTGCGGCGATCCCGCCCGTACCGTCCTGAGGCGGGCGCTGGGGCAGGCCGGCCGGTGTCTCGCCCGCCGGAGCGGCTGATGCGGGATCGGCGGCGGGGGCACCCGGGCCGGCCGACGCTCGCTTGGCCGCGCCGGGGCGCAGTGCGCGGATCGCGACCGTACCGTCCACCGGGGGCTCGCCGGTGTTCGACGGCCCGAGCGAGCGCACGCCGGGCAGGGCGCCGCCCGTCGGATCGGCGGGCCGGCGTGGGTCGGGGGGCGAACCGGATGCACCGGACGCGCCGCCCTGGGACGGCGTACGGGGGTCCTGGCCGCCGCCCCACCCGACGCGGTTGTCGCGCTCGCCGCCGAAGCCGCCCTGGCGCGAGGTGTCCGCCTGCCAGGCGGTGGCCGGCTCCGGGCGGGACGGCTCGTCGACCGGCCCCTCGTCGAGAAAGACCGGGCCGGTCTCCTCCATCGGGGCAGGGGTGTACGCGGACGCGGCCGGACCGGCCGACGCGAACTCGGGCGCCGTCGAGCCGGGTGCCGAGGGCATCGCCTCGCCCGTCTCCGGCGCGGGCCGACTCGTACCGGGCACCCATGAAGCACCGTTCCAGTACCGGACATATCCAGGAATGGATGGATCCGGGTAATAGCCGGGCGTGGGGCTGCCGTCTCCGGTGGCCGGGGTTGGGGCGCTCATCACCGTGGTCCCGTATCTCCTCGAGGCCTCAATTCAAGGCTCCACATCTATCAGACCCTCGAGCGCCCCTGGGGCGGTCCTGCCGTAACGACTACTTTCCGGTCATGAATGCGCCACAGAAAGTTGTTTCCGAAAGTCGCGTCATAGCCGCGGTGCGACGCGCTCTCTCCTTGCACGGCCCACTCACAAGGCCTCGCAAAAGGAAGGAGAGCACTCTCATGCACACCGTGGTGGAACGCGAGCTGGAGCTCCGACTGGTGCTGTCGCCCGAGCTCAGCATCCCCGTCCCGGCCCGGCTGACCTACCGCACTGACGACCCGTACGCCGTGCACATAGCCTTTCACATCGGCTCCGACAGCCCCGTGAAGTGGAACTTCGCCCGCGAGCTGCTGGTCGAAGGGGTGTTCCGCCCGTGTGGGCAGGGAGATGTCCGGATCACACCGACCGAGGTCGAGGGCCGCAGCGTGGTCCTGATGGCGCTCAGCTCCCCCGACGGCGACGCGCTCGTCGAGGCGTCCGCCGCGGCGGTGTCCGGGTGGCTGGAGCGGACGCTGCGGGTGGTTCCTCCCGGCTCCGAGTCGGAACAGCTCGGCATCGACGACGGCCTCGCCGAGCTGCTCGCGCCCACCCCCGCCGACGATCTGCGGCTGGGGGACCTGCGGCCCTCGGACGAGTCCCTGGACGGCGATGCCTAGGAGGCGCCCAGGAGGCCTGGGAGGTGCCCAGGAGGCCTGGGAGGCGCCTAGGAGGTGACGTACGTGTGCGTAAGGAACTCTAGGGAGTGGCCATCGGGGTCGTCGATGTAGACCCCGCGGCCCCCGTAGTGGTGGTTGATCTGCTGCGGCTTGTCGTGCATCGGGTCGGCCCAGTACGGGAGTTCGCGCTCGGTTATCCGGCCGAAGATCTCGTCGAACTCCTCCTCCGAGACCAGGAAGGCGAGGTGCTGGGAGACGATGCGCTCCCGTACGTCGAGATAGTCGAGAGTGACGCCGCCCGCCAGCGGCAGGCTCGCGAAGGGGCCGAAGGGCTTGGGATCGGGCTCACCGATCAGTTCGGCGAGAAAACGGGCGCCGGCGAAGCGGTCGCGGCTGTGGACGATGGTGTGGTCAAGACGTGCCGGCACGGCTCCTCCTTCATCGGCCTTCATCGGCCTTCGTCGACTTTCATCGACGTCTCCACGCTATGCGGGGAGCCGGTGCCCGGGCCATCGGGCATTGGCCTTAGGCCTCTGGTCCCACTTCGGTGCCGCATCGGCCTCAGAAGATCTTGCCGGGGTTGAGCAGGCCGAGCGGGTCGAAGGTCTGCTTGATGCCGCGCTGCATCTCCACGCCCACCGGGCCCAGTTCGCGCGCCAGCCACTCCTTTTTCAGTACGCCGACGCCGTGCTCGCCGGTGATCGTGCCGTCGAGTTCCAGACCGAGGGCCATGATCTCGTCGAAGGACTCGCGGGCGCGCCGGGACTCGTCCGGGTCGGCGTGGTCGAAGCAGACGACGGGGTGGGTATTGCCGTCGCCCGCGTGCGCGCAAACGCCGATGGTGAGGCCGTACTTCTCGGCGATGGCCGCCGTGCCCTCGATCATCGCGCCGAGCTTCGAGCGCGGCACACAGACGTCGTCGATCATCGTGGCCGATTTGACGGTCTCCAGGGCGGTGAGTGACAACCTCCTTGCCTGGAGGAGCAGTTCGGACTCGGCGACGGTGTCCGCGGGGACGACCTCGGTGGCGCCCGCCGCGCTGCACAGCTCGCCGACGGCGGCCAGATCGGCTGCCGGGTCCGGGGTGTCGAAGGCGGCGAGGAGCAGTGCCTCGGTGGTATCCGGCAGACCCATGTTCGCCATGGCGTTGACGGCCCGGACGGTCGTACGGTCCATGAGCTCGAGGAGCGAGGGCGTGTGGCCGCGCTCCATGATCGCGCAGACGGCCTCGCAGGCTGCCGCCGCGGAGTCGAACTCGGCGGCCAGGACCAGCTGCGCCGGCGGCTGCGGCCGGAGTGCGAGCACGGCTTTGACAACGATGCCGAGGCTGCCTTCGGAGCCGACGAAGAGCCGGGTGAGGTCGTAGCCGGCGACGCCCTTCGCGGTGCGGCGGCCGGTGGTGAGCAGGCGTCCGTCGGCGAGGACGACGTCCAGGCCGAGCACGTACTCCGCGGTCACTCCGTACTTGACGCAGCACAGGCCGCCGGACGCGGTGCCGATGTTCCCGCCGATGGTGCACATCTCCCAGCTGGAGGGGTCGGGCGGGTAGTAGAGCCCGTGTTCGTTGACGGCACGGGAGAGGACGGCGTTGACGACGCCCGGCTCGACGACCGCGATCCGGTCGACCGGGCTGATCTCCAGGATCCGGTCCATCTTGGTCAGGGACAGCACGATGCAGCCGTCCGAGGCATTGGCGGCGCCGGACAGCCCGGTACGGGCGCCCTGCGGGACGACGGGGACCCGCAGCGCGGTCGCGGTGCGCATGACGTGCTGGACCTGCTCCACGGTGCGCGGCAGGACGACGACGGCGGGGGTGCCCGCCTCGCAGAAGCTCGCCATGTCGTTCGCATACGAGGCCGTGATGTCCGGGTCGGTGATCAGGGCCTCGGCGGGCAGACCGGCGCGCAGCCGGTCGAGAAGATCGTCCATGCTCCAAGCCTCGCACCAGGGGCCATCGGTGTGAACCCGTCCGCATTCCGCTTCGCACTACCGAGTGTGTTCTTCGTATCGACTGCTTGCTGACGCACAGTGAGCGCCATGAAGAGCGAAACCATGAAGAACGCCGCGGTCAGCACGCTCGTCGGCGCGACGCTGGTCATCGGGGTGGTCATGCTCGCGCCGGGCTGGGGGGAGGACGGCCCACCGCCGGCGCCGGGACCGGCCGCGCGGGCGATGGCCGCGGTGGGCGCGGGCGCTCCCGCCTCCCTCCCCGATCTGACCGCGCTCATCCGCGACCGCGAGAAATGGCTGGGGGCCCACCCCCTCGATGGGGAGTCGTGGGCAATGCTGGGGTCGGCGTATGTGGAGCGGGGCACGCAGCTGGCGGATCCGACGTACTACTCGCGGGCGGAGAGCGCGCTGCGGCGCTCGCTGGAGGTGCTCCCGGACCACGAGGGGAACGTCGACGCGCTGGTGGGTCTCGCGGCGCTGGCCAACGCCCGGCGCGACTTCGGCGCGGCGCGTACCTGGGGCGAGCGCGCGAGGAAGCAGAAGCCGGAGCGGTGGACGGTGTATCCGGTGCTGATCGACGCCTACAACGGCCTCGGCGACTACAAGGCCGCCGGCAAGGCGTTGGACAAGCTCCAGAAGCTGTACTCGGGCGGGCAGACGCTGGAGCTCGCCTCGCAGGTCATGCGGGAGCGGGGCTGGCGCGAGGACGCGGCGTCGGTGGCGTACAGCGCGGCCAAGTCCGCCGACGCACCCGCGGAGAAGGCGGCCGCGCTGCAGCGGCTCGGCGAACTGGCCTGGGAGCGCGGCGAACCACAGGAGGCGCTGGAGCAGTACGACGCTGCACTGCGGTTCGTGAGCGATCACCATCCGTCGCTGGCGGGGCGGGCGCGGGCGCTGGCGGCGCTGGGACGTACGGAGGAGGCCTTCCGCGACTACCAGTCGGCCCTCGGGCTGGCGCCGCTGCCCGAATACGCGCTGGAGGCGGGCGAGTTGTACGAGTCGCTGGGGCTGGACGGGGATGCCAGCACGGAGTACGGGCGACTGCGTGCCCGCGCGGCGGAGGCGGAGAAGGACGGGGTGAACGAGGAGCTGGTGCTCGGCCGCTTCGAGGCGGACCACGGGGACCCGGAGTCGGCCGTACGGCGGCTGTCGGGCGAGTGGGTCCGGCAGCACCGGAGCGTGTACGTCGCGGACGCGCTGGGGTGGGCGCTGTACCGGGCGGGCAGGGCGAAGGAGGCGTTGCCGTACGCCAGGAGGGCGACCGGACCGGGGCTGCGGAGCGCGCTGTTCGCGTACCACCGGGGCGAGATCGAGCGCGCGCTGGAGCAGTCCGGCGCGGCCCGGCGGCACCTGGGGGAGGCGCTGCGGATCAACCCGTACTTCTCACCGCTGCTGGCCCCGGTGGCGCAGGACGCACTGAACGCGCTCGGGGAGCCGCCGCCGGGCGGACCGAATGACGTGACCGGGGTGGACGAATCGGCAGCTGCGGGCGGGGCGGAGCAGCCTGCGCCGGAGCAGTCGGCGCCACCGGAGCAGTCGCCGCCGGGGCAGCAGCCTTCGCCGGGGCAGGCGTCGCCGCCGGAGCAGCCGTCGCCGGACCAGTCGGCGCCACCGGAGCAGTCGCCGCCGGGGCAGCAGCCGTCGACGAATCCGGCTCCGCGCAAGCCGTCGGCGGAGGCCGGGACGGTGCCGTCGGCGAGCCCGGGGGCGTCAAAGCCGGTGCGGGACTGACGCGGCGGGCGCGGTTGGGGGGACGGGTCGGGGGCGCGGGCGCAGGTGCAATGCGGGCGGGTCGCCCGCGGCGGGCCATTCCCTCACCCCGCCCGTCGGCGGGCGAGTCCGGCACCTGCCTGGCTGGGGCAGTGGCCTGTGCGCCCCGTCCTAGACCGCCGCCGTGCCGATCAGGGCGTTGCGGGTCACCAGTGCCGCCAGTTCCGGTTCCGTCAGGGACTCCGTGCCGGCCGGGCGGCGGGGCAGGACCATGTAGCGGGTTTCCGCCGTGGAGTCCCAGACTGTGATCTCCGTGTCGGGCGGCAGACGCAGGCCGAACTCCTCCAGTACGGCGCGGGGCTCGCGGACCACCCGGGAGCGGTAGGCCTCGCTCTTGTACCAGCTCGGGGACGGGCCCAGCAGCCGGATCGGGTAGCAGGAGCAGAGCGTGCAGACGATGACGTTGTGCGTGCGCTCGGTGTTCTCGACGACGTGCAGCCGCTGTGGCTGGACTCCTCCCGAGGACAGGCCGAGTTCGGCGACGGCCGCGGTCCCGTCGGCGAGCAGCCGGGTGCGGAAGTCCGCGTCGACCCAGGCCCGGGCCGTCACCCGCGCCCCGTTGGCCGGGGAGGCGCCGCTCAGGAAGGCGTCGAGGGCTTCGTCGAGCGCGGCGCCCGCGACGAGGCCGCGCTCCTCCAGGAGCGTCTCGAGGCGGCGTACGCGGCGGGAGATCAGGGCGTCGGAGTGGGTCCCGGTCACGGCTGGTCGTCCTCCAAGTAGCTCTCGAACAGGTCCAGTACGACGTGGTGGTCGCCGTCGCCCCACAGCTCCCGGGCCGCGAACCGTACGGCGTAGACCTGCTGGACGGGGGCGTCCTCGCGCCCCTGGGAGCGCACGTCGGCGAGCGGCTCGCGGCCCTCGGGTTCGACGACCGTGCCGTGCTTGCCGCGGGCGTAGCGGGGCAGCCGGGTGTGGTGCGGCGGATCGTGGTGCACGGTCCGCACCCGCGCGCCCGGCGCGAAGCGGTCGGTGGTCGCGTCAGTCATCGAGCTCACCCGCCGCAATGACGCCCTTGCGCTCCAGGAGGCTGACAATGGCGTGGAACCAGCGCTCGTAGTACGAGGCCGCGAGGTATTCGGCGGGCGGCATGGACTCGATCGCGTCGCGGAACTCGTCGAGGTTGAAGACCTTTCCGACGATGAGGGCGCGGTTCAGGGCGAAGACCCTGGCTTCCCAGTCGGCGTGGAAGGGCTCGGCGTCGTCGGTGGTGTCGATGGGCCCGAAGCCTTGCATGCCGCCGACGTCATTCATCCTGGCCATGCGTCCAGCGTAGGGGCGTCCGGCGGATCGTGACGCGCCTGCGGCGGGCTGTCGACCTTCGGCCGCATGACCTCAAACGCCGGACAGGCGGAAATCCAGCCTGGCCGGCGTTTGAGGCGCGGGGTTCGGGGCGGAGCCCCGGCTACAGGTTTCCGCGCTTCTCCTGCTCGCGCTCGATCGCCTCGAAGAGCGCCTTGAAGTTGCCCTTGCCGAAGCCCATCGAGCCGTGCCGCTCGATCATCTCGAAGAAGACCGTCGGCCGGTCCTGGACCGGCTTGGTGAAGATCTGTAGCAGATAGCCGTCCTCGTCACGGTCGACGAGGATCTTCAGCTCGCGCAGCGTCTCGACGGGCACCCGGGTCTCGCCCGCCCACTCGCCGAGCGTGTCGTAGTACGAGTCGGGGGTGTCCAGGAACGCGACTCCCGCCGCCCGCATGGAACGTACGGTCGCGACGATGTCGTTCGTGGCGAGCGCGATGTGCTGGACGCCGGCCCCGCCGTAGAACTCCAGATACTCGTCGATCTGCGACTTCTTCTTCGCGATCGCCGGCTCGTTGATCGGGAACTTCACCTTCAGCGTGCCGTCGGCGACGACCTTCGACATGAGCGCGGAGTACTCGGTGGCGATGTCGTCGCCCACGAACTCCTTCATGTTGGTGAAGCCCATGACCTTGTTGTAGAAGGCCACCCACTCGTTCATCCTGCCGAGCTCGACATTGCCGACGCAGTGGTCGATGGCCTGGAAGGTGCGCTTGGCCGGCGGCTCGACGATCGGGTCGGCGGCGACGAAGCCGGGCAGGTACGGACCGTCGTAGCCGGAGCGGTCGACGAGGGTGTGCCGGGTCTTGCCGTACGTGGCGATCACGGCCAGCACCACCGTGCCGTGCTCGTCCTTGATCTCGTACGGCTCGGTGATGCCGTGGGCGCCGTGCTCGGTGGCGTACGCGTACGCGGCGCGCGCGTCCGGCACCTCGATGGCCAGGTCGACGACGCCGTCGCCGTGCTCGGCGACATGGTCGGCGAGGAAGCGGCCCCATTCGGTGGCGGGCTTGATCACGGAGGTCAGCACAAAGCGGGCGGCGCCGTTGGTGAGGACGTAACTCGCGGTCTCGCGGCTGCCGTTCTCCGGTCCGGAGTAGGCGACGAGCTTCATGCCGAAGGCCGTGGAGTAGTAGTGCGCGGCCTGCTTGGCATTGCCGACGGCGAAGACGACCGCGTCCATTCCCTTCACCGGGAAGGGGTCGGCCTCACGCGCGGTGGTCGGGGTGTGATCGATGGTCTCAGTCATACGGGCAGGCTCCCCCCGATCCACAAGGTGCGCAATAGTTTGTGTTTCCGCTGGGCAATGTGCATAGCAATCAGGGACCATGACGGGGCTATCTGTACATGATGACCATTCGGGAGACGCCATGGCGATCGATCATCTGGACGGCCGGCTCATCGTGCTGCTCGCGCGTGAGCCGAGGATCGGCGTGCTCGAGGCGTCCCGCCGCCTCGGCGTGGCCCGTGGGACCGTGCAGGCGCGGCTGGACCGCCTTCAGTCCAATGGAGTCATCCGCGGTTTCGGCCCGAACGTCGATCCGGCGGCTCTCGGCTACCCGGTGACCGCCTTCGCCACGCTGGAGATCAAGCAGGGGCAAGGGGCCGATGTACGCGCCCATTTGGCGGGCGTCCCCGAGGTGCTCGAGCTGCACACCACCACCGGCCACGGCGACATGCTGTGCCGGCTCGTCGCCCGCTCCAACGCCGATCTCCAACGTGTGATCGACCGTGTTGTCGGTTTTGATGGCATCGTGCGGGCCTCGACAGCGATCGTCATGGAGAATCCCGTGCCCTTGCGGATCATTCCGCTGGTGGAGCAGGCCGCGGAGGACAAAAGCGTCTGAGGTGACGGTGTGAGCTTCTGGGACTACTTGGTCACCAACCACCAGCAGCTGCTCACCGACGCCTACCAGCACGCCAGCGTCGTCTTCCAGTGCATGGTGATCGCCACGCTTCTCGGCGTGCTGATCGGCCTCGTCACCTATCACAGCGGCTGGGGCGGCAACCTCGCCATGACGTCGACATCGATGTTCCTCACCATCCCCTCGCTCGCCCTGATCGGTCTGCTGATCCCGATCGTGGGCCTCGGGGTGCCGCCGACCGTGATCACCCTGACGCTGTACGGGCTGCTGCCGATCGTCCGTAACTCCGTCGTCGGGCTGCGCGGCGTGGACCCCTCACTCGTGGACGCCGCCAAGGGGATCGGGATGGCCCGGGTCTCCCGGCTCCTCAGAGTGGAGCTGGCGCTCGCCTGGCCACCGATCCTGACCGGCATCCGGGTCTCCACGCAGATGCTGATGGGCATCGCCGCGATCGCCGCGTACGCCTCCGGGCCCGGCCTCGGCAATGAGATCTTCCGCGGCATCGCCTCGCTGGGCAGCGCCAACGCGCTCAACCAGGTGCTCGCGGGGACGATCGGCATCGTGATCCTCGCCCTGCTCTTCGACTCCGCGTACGTGGGCATCGGCCGTCTCACCATCTCGAGGGGGATCCGTGCCTGAGTCCGCCGCTTCCGGGGCCTCCATCGAGCTGGAGAACCTGACCAAGCGCTATCCGGGGAGCCCCGACCCGGCGGTGGACAACGTGTCGATGGAGATCAAGGCGGGCGAGACGGTGATCCTCGTGGGTCCCTCCGGCTGCGGCAAGTCGACCACGCTGAAGATGATCAACCGGCTGATCGAGCCGACGTCCGGCCGCATCAGGATCGGCGACGAGGACGTCACCGACATCGACCCGGTGAAGCTGCGGCGGAAGGTCGGATACGCGATCCAGTCCTCCGGTCTCTTCCCGCATATGACGGTCGCGGAGAACATCGCCCTCGTACCGAAGATGGTCGGCTGGCCGAAGTCGAAGGTGAAGGACCGGGTCGAGGAGATGCTCGATCTGGTGGGGCTGGACCCGCGGGAGTTCCACGGGCGCTATCCGCGGCAGCTGTCGGGCGGCCAGCAGCAGCGGGTGGGCGTCGCGCGGGCGCTCGCCGCGGATCCTCCCGTACTGCTGATGGACGAGCCGTTCGGGGCCGTCGACCCGATCACCCGCGATCATCTGCAGGACGAACTGATCAGGCTGCAGCACGAGTTGCACAAGACGATCGTCTTCGTCACGCACGACTTCGACGAGGCGATCAAGCTCGGGGACCGGATCGCGGTGCTGCGGGAGCGTTCGCACATCGCGCAGTTCGACACTCCGGAGGCGATCCTCACCAATCCGGCGGACGACTTCGTCTCCGGTTTCGTCGGCGCGGGTGCGGCACTCAAGCGGCTCAATCTCACCCGGGTGCGAGATGTCGAGATCGCGGAGTTCCCGACGGTGACCGTGGACGATCCGCTCCAGATCGTCTTCAACAAGCTGCGCAAGGGCCCGCACAACGAGGTGCTGATGCTGGACCGGCGGAACCGTCCGTACAAATGGCTGCGGCGCGGCGATCTGATGCGCGCCAAGGGGTCGCTGGCCAGGGCGGGGCAGCTGGTGCACGACACGGTGACCCGGGACGCGACACTGCACGACGCGCTGGAGGCGGTGCTCCTGGACTCCAGCGGGCGGGTCGCGGTGACCGGGCGGCGCGGCGAGTACATCGGGGTCGTCGACATGGAGACGCTGATGAACTCCGTACACGAGATGCTCGAGGCCGACCGGCTCACCGCCATCGAGCACCAGCACGATCTGGAGGAGCTGCGCCACCACCAGACAGAGGTGGAGCTGGAGGGCGGTGCGGGCGGATGAGTACAGCTCCCGCCGGCCCGCCCGGCGAGCACGACGTCCTGGGCCATGCCTTCCCGGACGAGGAGGAGCCCCCGCCACCGGCTCCGGCGCCGAGGCGGCGGATCACCTGGCAGAAGCTGGTGGTGCTGCCGGCCGTGGTCGTCGTCGTCCTGCTGGTGACCTTCCTGTGGATCTCCAACATCCACCTCGACGCGATCGCCGAGAACTCCCTGTCGGGCGGCAATGTGCAGCTGCGGCTGTGGCAGCAGATCCAGCTCACCGCCATCTCCACCTTCTGGGTGCTGATCATCGCGATCCCGCTGGGCATCGCGCTGACCCGGCGGCGCCTGAGCAGGGCCTCGCCGCTCGTCACCGCGATCGCCAACATCGGACAGGCGACCCCGGCCATCGGCCTGCTGGCACTGCTGGTGATCTGGCTGGGCATCGGCCCGTCGACGGCGATCGTCGGCATGGTGATCTACGCGGTGCTGCCGGTGCTCTCCAACACGGTGGCGGGTCTGAAGGCGATCGATCCGCAGCTGGTGGAGGCCTCGCGCGGGATCGGCATGTCGGCGATGGGCACGCTGAGCAAGGTCGAACTGCCGCTCGCCGTACCGCTGATCCTCGCCGGCGTACGTACGGCCCTGGTCCTCAATGTCGGCACGGCCACGCTGGCCACCTTCGGCGGTGGCGGCGGCCTGGGCGACCTGATCACCTCGGGTATCCAGACCCAGCGGATGCCGGTGCTGATCCTCGGCTCGGTGCTGACCGTGGCGCTTGCGCTGCTGGTGGACTGGCTGGCCTCGCTGGCCGAGCTGCTGCTCACGCCGCACGGGCTGGAGGCGTGATGCGCTGCGTACGCGCGGCGCTGAGCGGGGCGGCGGCACTGGCGCTGACCGTGACCGGCCTGACGGGCCTGACCGGCTGCGGCCTCAAGAGCGGTTCGCCGCTGGTGGACGATGTGGCACCGGGTTCGGTCGGCAAAGGCGCACCGCTCAAGGGCGCCTCGCTGACCGTCACTTCCAAGAACTTCAGCGAGAACATCGTCCTCGGCCAGATGATCGGCCTGATCTTCAAGGCGGCGGGCGCGGAGGTTCTGGACCGTACGAATCTGCCCGGCTCGATCAGTGCGCGCGAGGCGATCGTCGGCGGCGACGCGGACGCGATGTACGACTACACCGGCACCGCCTGGATCACGTATCTGGGGCACCAGAAGCCGATCGTCAGCCCGCAGGCGCAGTGGCAGGCGGTGCACAACGAGGATCTGAAGAACGGCGTCACCTGGCTGCCGCAGTCCACGCTCGACAACACCTACACGCTGGCGATCAGCAAGAAGAACAACGCGAAGTACCACCTCAAGACGATGTCGGACCTGGCGGAGCTGTCGAAGAAGGACCCGTCGGCGGTAACGCTCTGCGTGGAGAACGAGTTCGCCTCGCGCGAGGACGGGCTGACGGGCATGGAGAAGGCGTACGGGATGCGGATCCCGGCCGGGAACATCATGAAGATGGACGCCGGGATCATCTACACGCAGGTGTCGAAGTCCAACTCGTGCCTGCTCGGCGAGGCGTACACCACGGACGGCCGGATCAAGGCGATGGATCTGGACACCCTCGCGGACGACAAGCACTTCTTCCCCAACTACAACGCGGCGCCGGAGATCCACAGCAAGACGATCGAGAAGTGGCCGGCGATCGCGAGCCTGCTCAACCCGCTGAGCGCGAGGCTGACGACGCAGATCGCGCAGGAGCTCAACGGGAAGGTGGATGTGGAGGGCGAGGACCCGCACAAGGTGGCGAAGGACTGGCTGATCCAGGAGGGCTTCATCAAGAACGGCTAGCCGCCCGGCCTCAAGGTCGCCGGCTCCAGGGCCGCCGGGCCCCAGGCTGCAAGGGTCTGGTCGCGGACCTCAGCAGCTCGGAACCTTCCCGCCCTTCTCCAGCGCCCGAAGGGAGTCCACCGCGCCCTTCAGCGTCGTGACGGGGATCAGCCGCAGCCCGCCGGGCAGTTCGGCCTTCGCGTCGGTGCACTCGTCCTTGGGAACGAGGAAGACGCTCGCCCCGTCGCGCTTGGCGGCCTGAGTCTTCAGCGAAACTCCGCCGACCGCGCCGACCTTGCCGTCGGCGGTGATCGTGCCCGTACCGGCGATATTGCGGCCACCGGTGAGATCGCCGCCCGCGCCGTCGCCGGCGAGCTTGTCAACGATGCCGAGCGAGAAGAGCAGCCCGGCACTGGGCCCGCCGACATCGGCGAGATGGAGCTTGACCTTCACCTTCGACGGGTCCTTGTGGAGGTAGGAGAGCGCCGCCTGGGTGGCGACGTCCTGCGACTTCTCCATGTCCTCGACATTGTGCCGGGCGATCTCCTCGTCGGACTTGCCGGACGGATAGACGGAGTCGTGCGGCAGGACCGCGCGGTTCGTGCTGAACCATGCGTCGACGACATCGCCGAGGCCGACCTCGGCGGACGGCCCGGTCGCCACGATCGTCGTCATCCGCAGCGCACCTTCGGTCTTACGTGTGGGCGCGCCGGAGACGGTGATGACCGGCTTGCCCTGGTCCTTGCCGAGCACGTTCGCGGTCATCCCGGGCTCCGCCACGGCATACGGCAGCGGCGCGAGCCCGGCGACGGCGAAGAGCGCGACGACGGGGAGGGCGCAGAGGGCGATGGCGCGGGGGCGCGTGAGACTGGAGAGCACGGTGTCAATCTATCTGCCGCCGGAGTGGGGGCGCGGGGCCGCCGCAGGGCGCGGCTCCTGCCGGGTGCGTGGGAACGTTCACCGGTTCAGGGGGCGCGCAGGGGTCGTGTCCGGGGCGTAAAGCGTCGCAGCTCGCGCGAAGCGCGGTGACCACGCGGCGGAGCCGCATATCGGATGCAGCGCAGTCCCGGATACGAGCCCCGGAGCGGACCCGGGCGGCCACCGCGCAAGACCGGGCACCGGTGTCGCACCCCGTAAGGGACCCGCGCCCCGGGCAACCCGCGCACCACAGCCGCACCCCGGCCGGGGCGCCGCTCCTGCCGGGTGCGTGGAAACGTTCACCGGTACAGGGGACGCGCAGGGGTCGTGTCCGGGAACTTCAGCGTCGCAGCTCGCGCGAAGCGCGGTGCCACGCGGCGGAGCCGCATATCGGATGCAGCGCAGTCCCGGATACGAGCCCCGGAGCGGCGGCCACCGCGCAAGACCGGGCACGCCCGATGTCGCACCCCGCAAGGGAACCCGCACCCCGGGCAAACCCGCGCACCACAGCCGCACCCCGCGAGGGAACCCGCACCCCGGGGCGACCCAGCGCGCACCCCGTAAGCAACCCGCACCCCGGGCCACCCCAGCGCGCACCCCGCAAAGGGACCCGCGTCAGCGCAACGCGTCCGCCACCTCGCGCGCCGCGTCCACCACCCTCGGCCCCACCCTCTCCGGCACCGAGTCCGCCAGCATCACCACGCCCACGCTGCCCTCTATCCCCGTCACCCCCACCAGCGCCGCGGCCGCACCACTCGCGCCCGCCTCCAGTTCGCCGTGGGTGAGCGTGTACCCGGGCTCGTTCGACTTGCTCTGCCGGGCCGCGAGGATCGCCTTGCCCGCCGCGCCCCGGTCCAGCGGATGGCGGAAGCCCGCCCGGTAGGCGACGTGGTAGTCCGTCCAGGTCGGCTCGACGACGGCGACCGCAAGGGCCTCCGCGCCGTCGACGAGGGTGAGATGAGCCGTGGCCCCTATGTCCTCCGCGAGCGAGCGCAGGGCCGGCATCGCGGCCTCCCGCACCAGCGGGTGCACCTGGCGGCCCAGGCGCAGCACGCCGAGACCCACCCTGGCGCGGCCGCCCAAGTCGCGGCGGACGAGGGCATGCTGCTCCAGGGTGGCGAGCAGACGGTAGACGACGGTGCGGTTGACGCCGAGTTTGGTGGACAACTCGGTGACGGTCAGCCCGTGGTCGGTGTCGGCGAGCAGCTTGAGGACACGTAGTCCTCTGTCGAGCGTCTGGGAGGTTTCCGCGGTCACGACGCCCTCTCCTTCGGAGTGAGTGACGGCGGTCCTCGACGGAAACTGCGACACCGGTCCCATGGCGACGCACCCCAGAGGCCGCCGGCAGGACAGGCACACCGGCTGCGCTCCGCGGCGGCGCTGCCACGGGGCGTATGCAATGCGGGGACAGTAGCGACCAGGTTCGCTCAGCGGAAGACCTCGTCCAGAATCCGGGCGCCGCTCCCTTGTCCCGCGGGATGAGCGGGGCACGGGCACACTCGTGCACCGGGCCCTGTTCGACATCCGTACACGCGACACCGCGTACCGGCCCATCGACCCGCCGGCCCATCGACCCGCCGGCTCACCGACCCACGAGGTCACCGACCCACGAGCCCACCGGCCGCCCACCGGCTCACCGCATACGCGTGGCCCACTCCTGCACCTTCTTGATCCGCTCCCGGATCTGCCCGGCCGTCGCCTCCGCGCTCGGCGGCCCGCCGCACACCCGCCGCAGCTCCGTATGAATGACGCCGTGCGGCTTTCCGCTCTGGTGGACGTACGCGCCGACCATCGTGTTCAGCTGCTTGCGCAGTTCGAGGAGCTCCTTGTGGGAGACCACGGGCCGCCGCTCGGCGGGCAGTTCCAGCAGGTCGGCCTCGTCGTCGGGCTTCTTGCGGCTGTGCGCGATCTGCCGTGCCTGGCGCTTCTGGAGGAGCAGCTGCACCTGGTCGGGTTCGAGGAGCCCGGGGATGCCGAGGTAGTCCTGCTCCTCCTCGCTTCCCGGGTGCGCCTGCATGCCGAACTCGGCGCCGTCGTACAGCACGCGGTCGAAGACCGCGTCGGACTCGAGGGCCTCGAAGGGGAGCATGTCCTGCTCCCCGGTGTCCTCGTCCTGCTGCTTCTCGGCCTCCGCCATCTCCTTCTCGGACTCGGCGTACGGGTCCTCGTCGCCGTCCTTCTTCGGCTTGTCGAGCACGTGGTCGCGCTCGACCTCCATCTCGCCTGCGAAGCCGAGGAGGTTCGGGATGGTCGGCAGGAAGACGGACGCGGTCTCGCCGCGCCGCCGGGACCGCACAAAACGCCCCACGGCCTGCGCGAAGAAGAGCGGCGTCGAGATGGTGGTGGCGTACACCCCCACCGCGAGGCGCGGCACGTCGACGCCCTCGGACACCATGCGGACCGCGACCATCCAGCGGTCCTCGTTCTCGCTGAACTCCTCGATCCGCTGGGAGGAGGCGGCTTCGTCGGAGAGGACGATGGTGGCCTTGGTGCCGGTGATCTCGCGGATCAGCTTGGCGTACGCACGAGCCGAGTCCTGGTCGGAGGCGATGACGAGACCGCCGGCGTCCGGGATGCCCTTCCTGACTTCCGTCAGCCGCTTGTCGGCAGCCCGGAGCACATTCGGCATCCAGTCGCCGCGCGGGTCGAGCGCGGTGCGCCAGGCCTGGGAGATGGCGTCCTTGGTCATCGGCTCGCCGAGGCGAGCGGCGATCTCGTCACCGGCCTTGGTGCGCCAGCGCATATTGCCGCTGTAGCTCAGAAAGATCACGGGGCGGACGACGCCGTCGCCCAGCGCATTGCCATAGCCGTACGTGTAGTCCGCGGCGGACCGCCGAATCCCGTCGTTCCCCTCCTCGTACTGCACAAAGGGAATGGGATTGGTGTCGGACCTGAAGGGCGTACCGGTCAGCGCGAGCCGCCGGGTCGCGGGATCGAACGCCTCCAGGCACGCCTCGCCCCAGGACTTGGAGTCACCGGCGTGGTGGATCTCGTCGAGGATGACGAGGGTCTTGCGCTGCTCACAGCGGTTGCGGTGCAGCATGGGCCGTACGCCGACACCGGCGTACGTCACCGCCACCCCCTGGTACTCCTTGCTCAGCGGCCCGGCGCTGTACTCCGGGTCCAGCTTGATCCCTACCCGCGCCGCCGCGGCCGCCCACTGCTTCTTGAGGTGCTCGGTGGGGGCGACGACGGTCACTTGCTGCACGACGTGGTGGTGCAGCAGCCAGGAGGCGAGGGTGAGCGCGAAGGTGGTCTTGCCGGCGCCGGGGGTGGCGACGGCGAGGAAGTCCCGTGGCTGCTCCTGGAGATAGCGCTCCATGGCGCCCTGCTGCCAGGCACGCAGCTTGTTGGCGGTACCCCAGGGCGCACGCCCGGGGAAGGCGGGTGAGAGGTGGTGGGAGGCGGTAGTAGTCACGGTCTCCGGTTCAAGGCTCTCGGCAGCACGGGATCAGATACGACAACCGGGCCACCCTACCGGGGAGCGACGGGCGGGCCCGGCCAAACGAGGCCGGGTCCGCCCAGGGTGCGACTCAGCTCACATCGCACCTCGTCCCGACCCACGCCCCCACCAGCGCCACCGCCGCCATCGGCAGGAACACCGCCGCGAACGCCCCCGGGTGCGAGCCCGAAGCCCCCACCGCAACGTGCGCGGTCCCCACCGCTCCCCCGCCGATCGCCGCGAACGCCGCGCCGCCCGCCGCCAGCAGCAGGACGCTCGACAGCCCGTCCGAGATCTGCAGCGCCGCCGAGTTCGCGCCCGCCTCGTCCGGCGCCGACAGCTTCAGCAGCAGCACGCTCGTCGAAGCGAGCACCATGCCCATGCCGAGGCAGCCGACCCCCCACGCGACCCCGACGATCCACACCGGAACCGAGGCGATCAGCACGCTCGGCGCGGTCGCGATCGCCGCCGCGACCAGCACCATGCCCAGCACCATCAGCCGCTCCCGGTGCGGCTCGAGACGCGGCCGGGCCTGTACGTACGAGCCCAGGGCCCAGGTCACCCCGCCGACCGCCAGCGACAACCCGGCCATGGTCGGCGACAGCCCGCGCTCAGCGACCAGCATCAGCGGTACGAAGGATTCCGCCGCAATGAAGGACCCGGCCGCGACACCCCGCAGCAGCACGACGGACGGCAGCCCGCGCACCGCCCGGTGCGTCCCGCGCGGCAGCAGCCCGAGCACCGCCGGCACCAGCAGCGCCGCGCCTGCCGCAGCCGGGAGCAGCGAGAGCCACCTCAAATCCTGGCCTGCGTACTGCAGCAGTCCGGCACCCACCGAGATGCCCAGCGCCAGCCGGATCCGCCGTCCGTCGAAGGGCTGCGGCGGCGCGGAGGGATCGGCGGGCCCGGACGCCATCCGCCGGATCGCGGGCAGCGCGAGCGCCAGCGGGAAGACGACGAGTACCGGGATGCCGATGAACACCCAGCGCCAGCCGAGGTGTTCGGTGACGGTCCCGGAGGCGAGCGGGCCCACGACCGAGGGGACCACCCAGCTCGCGGCGAACGCGGCCATGATCGACGGCCGCAGCCGTTCCGAGTAGGCGCGGCTGACGACCACGTACAGCGCGACGATCACCAGCCCGCCGCCGAGCCCCTGGACCGCCCGCCCGACGATGAACAGCCACATCGCACTCGCGGTCCCGGACAGCAGCAGCCCCGCGCCGAAGGCCGCTATCCCGGTGGAGAGCGGCCGCAGCGGCCCGTCGCGGTCGGCCCACTGCCCCGAGAGCACCATCGCGAAGAGGCTGGTGGTGAAGTACGCGGAGAAGGCGAAGGCGTAGAGCGGGATGCCGTGCAGCTCCCGCGCCGCGACCGGCATCGCGGTGCCGACGGCGGTCGCCTCGAAGGCGATCAGCACGACGACGGAGACGATGCCGACACTGAGCGCGCGATGCGATCTGCCGAGAACGCCGCCCCGGTCGTCGTCCGGGGCGGCGGGGGCTTCGGCTCTGTCCGTGGGCGGCGGCGTGACCTCGGCGTCACTGGGTTCCAGGGCGGTCATGGGCCTCAGAGTAAGGGGCGTGGAGCGGGATGGCCCCTGTCGCTGGACGGGACTCCGCTCGTCCGTTGGTCGTACGACCATGAACGCGGTATGGCAGTCGCGTTGCAGCCCGCGCGGGGCCCTTGAGCCGTGCCACCGCCCCGCCTACGGTCGAGGCATTGGAGTCACACGGCCGTGTGCCCGAGTGGTTGAGGGACTCGCCTGCAAAGCGAGTTACGCCGGTTCGATTCCGGTCACGGCCTCCACTGCCTTCACCAGGCACAACAGCAGGGCGGCACCCTCAAGGGGGTGCCACAAATGCCTTGCGGATGGTGAGCCACTTCGCTTCTCCGGCCTCCGGTCAGCGTCACCTAGCGTCAGATCGCTGTACGAACGGGGCGTGCTGAGTGTGGTCCCCCGCCGGGGCTATGGAGGCTTGGTGCAGACCGAGGCCCTACTGAGAAGGTGTCGGCTTTCTCGGCAGTGCTTGGCCGAGGGTATGGGTCAGAGGGTGCCGAGTGCTTTTCGCAGGACATGGATGGCTTGTTCGATGGCTGCCGTTGTGGCCTTGGTGGAGCGGACCGGGTTGAGCATCATGAAGTCGTGGATGATGCCGTTGTAGCGAACACTCGTGGTCGGAACGCCGGCCTGGGTGAGCTTGGCAGCGTAGGCCTCGCCCTCGTCGCGGAGGACGTCGTTTTCGTCGACGATCACGAGGGCCGGGGGCAGGTCGCGAAGCTCGTCCAGCTTGGCGCGCAGCGGTGAGGCTGTGATCTCGTTGCGCTGCTCGTGGTCGGGGATGTAGGAGTCCCAGAACCACGCCATGGCCCTGGCTGTGAGGAACGGGCCGTCGGCGAACTCCTGATAGCTTGCGGTGTCCTGGGCGGCGTCCGTGACTGGGTAGTACATCGACTGGTGCACGAAGCTCACGTCACCCCGCTGCTTGGCCATGATCGCCACGGCGGCCGTCATGTTCCCTCCGACCGAGTCGCCGGCCACCGACATGCGGCTGGCGTCGAGGCCTTCGCTCGCCCCGTTCTCGGTGATCCACTGCGCGGTCGCGTACGCCTGCTCGATCGCCACGGGGTAGTGGGCCTCGGGCGAGCGGTCGTACTCGACGAAGGCGATCGCGGCCTTGGCGCCGTCGCACAGTTCGCGGATGAGCCGGTCGTGGGTGCCCGAGTTGCCGAGGACCCACCCGCCTCCGTGGATGTACAGGATGACGGGCAGGGGGCCCGCGGCTCCCAGCGGCTTGATGAGGCGGACTCGGACGTCGCCCACCTCGGCCGGCACCGTGAACCACTTGTCTTCGCCGACCTCGACCTTAGCGACCGGCGCGGCCTGAACGTCGTCGAGCACCTTGCGGGCACCCTCCGGACCGAGTTCGTACAGGAAGGGCGGGTTGGCAGTCGCGTCCGCGAACTCCTGCGCCTCCGGCTCAAGGATGTGCTTAGCCACGAGTCGACTCTTTTCGGTGAGTTATTCGGAGATCTGTCGGTATCTCACCAGAGGAAACTCTGCCGAGCCGGGAAGTGCAGCGGCCGTGTCACCCGCTTGGCAGTCGCGTCCGCGATCGCCAGCGGGTGAAGGCGTGCCCGTACTGCCGGCCGGACAGTGCGCTCGGCTTCCTGGAGTAGGCCGCGCCCGTCTCAGTTTCCGTCTCGTTCATCCCCGTACGCGGCCGTCCGGACCCGTTCACTCTGCCTCAGTGATCACGGCGCCTGCGCGGGATTGAACGCCCGCGAACGCGTCCGGAATTATGCCCTGATCAGCGCAGACAAACCTGCAAAGCGAGTTACGCCGGTTCGATTCCGGTCACGGCCTCCGAGTACGCCGACGCCGGGTGCCCCCATGGCGCAGGGCGACCGCCGTCATGTCTGCGCGTCAGCGCCCGCGCGCCGCTCCCGCCGCCTGTGGCTGACATGTGGAGCGCCACCGTCCGACGTCACCCCGGGACGCGCGCCCGGTCCAGCCCCGCCAGGATCGCGTCCACCGTCTCCTCCGGCGTCCGCTCGGACGAGTCCAGCCAGAGCCCGAGACGGGGCGTCTCCTCCCGCAGCACCCGGTCCAGAGCCTCGCCGGTCCAGCCCGCCCCGTAACCGCTCTTGACACGGCCCGACTCCCGGGCAGCGACGGCCCGTTGGTCCGGGGCGAGGACGACGACGTACAGCGGACGGGTGCGCACGAGATCGATGTACGAGCCCAGCTCCTTGCCGATGACGACATCCTGCAGCACCGAGGTCCAGCCGTCGGCGGCGTACGTGTCGACCGTCATCGCCGACAGCCGGTACCTCAACCGCAGTTGCGCGACGGCCTCCACCCGCGCCCCGGACACCATGTCCGCGCGGCCGGAGACCATCATGCGGCGGAAGGCATCACCCCGGACATGCGCGGCCCGGGGCAGTCGCTCGGCGAGAGCCTGGGCGCCCCTCGCGCCCGTTCACTGCCCGTACGCGTCCTTCAGCCCCTGGACGTCGATCTTCTTCATCCCGAGCATGGCCTTCATGACCTGCTGGGACTTGACCGGATCAGGGTCGCTCAGCAGCTCGGTCAGCGCCTTCGGAATGATCTGCCACGACAGTCCGAACTTGTCCTTGAGCCAGCCGCACGGCCCTTCCTCCCCACCGGCGCTGAGCTTCGCCCACAGCGCGTCCACCTCTTCCTGCGACGCGCAGTCCACGTAGAGCGAGATGGCTTCGTTGAAGGTGAACTGCGGGCCGCCGTTGAGCGCGATGAACTTCTGTCCCGCGAGCTCGAAGTTGACGATCATGGCTGTTCCCGGCTCGCCCGGTCCGGCTTCTCCGTACCGCTGTACGTCGGTCACGCGGGAGTCGTCAAAGATCGACGTGTAGTGCTGCGCGGCTTCCTCAGCCTGGTTGTCGAACCACAGGAAGGTCGTGATCTTCTGCATGAGGGTTCTCCTTTGCCGGTCGGGGCGACTGCCTCACCGAGGTAGACCGCCAGGGCCGGCGAAACTCATCGCTCGGACCGGACCGGACCGGACCGGACCGAATCGAACCCGGCTGGACCTGACCGGACCGGACCGGCGCCGCGGCCGCAGGCGCGGGCGCGGGCTCGGGCATGCGCGTCCTGCACTCTCACCCGTGCGCGGGCGCGCGCGTCAGCAGGAGTCCTCGTCCGCGGTGGCCGTCAGGTCGTACACCGGAATGGCCGTGCCCGGCCGATCGCCGACGCCCGGGACGTACACCCCGCCCTCGTCCGACCTGGCCTGTGTGATGCGCAGGGCTGTTACGGCGCGACCAGAGAGCTCCCCCTCAACCTTCGGGGCGCGGACGCTCTTGCGTGTGCCATCCACCCGCCGCTCATGCGATCTCAGCTCTTGGGCCAGTCGCCGTAACGCGTGAACGTCTCTGTACCGCTCTTGCCCTTGAACCAGCTGACGCTGACCGAGTCCCCGCCGCCGTACGTGAGGTCCCCGGCACGGTCCTCGTTCTTGACGGGCTTGCCGTCCCGCTCGCAGAGCAAGGCGATCTGGTACTTCTTCTCGGGCTCCTCGACCTTCCGGATACCCCGGCACTGCAGTCCGCCGGAGACCAGGATGACCGAGACCTTGTCCGGCTTCTCGGTGTCCACGCTCTCCTTCAGCCCGAGGACCCCGCCGCCGGAGTCGGACCTCCACATACCCTCCATGCCGGTCCCGGTCGGCTTGGCACCGATGTCGGACTCTTCCTCACTCGGGGTCGCGCTGGGCTCGACCGCCGGGTCCTCGCTCTCCGGCACGCTGACGGACGGGCTCGCGCCGGCCTGTGAACTCCCGTTGGCCGAAGGCTTGTCGTCGTCGCCTCCGCCCGACGTGGCAAACCAGACGACACCACCGACGACGGCGACGGCCACGACTGCCGCAGCGACGATCAAAGGGGTCTTACGGCCACCGGATGGGGCGGGCGGAGGAGGCGGATAAGTCCCGTACGGCGAAGGCTGCTGACCGTACGGACCGTAGGGCGCGCCGTACTGCGCAGGCTGGTTCGGCGGATACTGCGGAGCCTGCGCCGGCGGCGGAGGCGGCGGAGGCGGAACCGGCGGCACCCCCGGCCGCGCATCCTGCGGTCCCGGTTGCCCATACTGCCCGGGCCAGTCCTGAGGACCCTGATACGGCGGCTGAGTCATCGGTGCGCACCTCATTCCGCGGGCATGCCACCCGCACGTGGGGGATCTCGTACCAACCCTGCCGCTCAGGACACGGGCCCGGATGAGTATGGATCACCAGCTTCCCTGAGCACCCGCACTTATTCGGGTGCTCAGCCGCACCACTCGCGCCACCGCCCTTGATTACGTATGCAATTGAGTACGTCTACCCTCCCTGCCGAGCCCGCCCGGGCAGCAAGGTGATCCACAACTCCTTCCGAGCGGAGGCAACCCGGCCAAACGTCTGTCTGGCCGCTGAGTAAGCTCCTGATGCTGTTGGGGACACCTAGGGGGATTCACACATGGGACGACTGCGCACAGCCCTGCCGCAATGTGCTGCTGCGCATGACCGGCTTCCCGGGATCTGACCAGTGCTCTCCCCATTGACGCACCATGATCCCTTCGCGATCGCCGCGTACCGTCTGATCGCCCGCCTGGGCAGCGGCGGTATGGGAACCGTCTACCTGGCCCGCTCTCACGGCGGCCGCACCGTCGCACTGAAGACGATGCACGCGGGCATCGCATCGGATCCGGCCTCGCGTACCCGCTTTCGCCTCGAGACCGACGCCGCCCGGATCATCGGCGGGCACCACGGCGCAACGGTCGTCGACGCGGACCCACTCGCCGAAACCCCCTGGCTGGCAACGGAGTACGTCCTCGGCCCGCCCCTCGACGACGCCGTCTCCATCGCCGGACCACTCCCTGAAGCCTCGGTCCGAGCACTGGGCGCAGCCCTCGCCGCAGCCCTTGCTCAGCTGCATTCCTCCGACGTCGTGCACCGCGATCTCAAGCCCTCCAACGTGATGGTCACGGCGTACGGCCCCAAAATCATCGACTTCGGCATCGCCAGAGCTGCAGGCGACGACCGCCTGACCCGTACGGGAGCAGCGGCCGGCACCCCCGCCTTCATGTCACCGGAGCAGGCCACCGGCCAGGAACACACCCCCGCCGGAGACCTCTTCGCCCTCGCAGGCGTCCTGACGTACGCCGCCACGGGCCACGGCCCCTTCGGCACCGGCCGGCCCGCCGACCTCCTCTACCGCGTCCGCTACGCAGATCCTGATCTGACGGGTGCCCCCGATGCCCTGGTCCCGATCCTGACCCGCTGCCTCTCCAAGGACCCGACCCACCGCCCCACCACGTTGGAACTTGCCGCCCAACTCCACGACGGCCAGGGCCAATTCGCCGACCATCTCCCCGAGACCCTCCTCACGGAGATCGTCCGCCGGGCGTCAGACGTCTGGCTGTACCAGCCCCATCGCCTCCCCACCCCGGGGAGCGATCCATACGCAGCCACGGTCCCCTCACCGACAAGCCCCGGCATGACCCGCCGCAAACTCCTCACCATCGGTGGGGGCTCGATCCTCGGCACAGCCACCGCAGCCTTCGGCGCCTGGACCTGGCTCAGCAACGACGCCCCGGACACAAGCCCCACAGCCCCGGACACCCCGTCCAGCACGCCACCCCCGCGGACCATCGACCCACGCGAGGCCTGGCGCCGGACGATCAAGAGCGAGGTGACGAGGGTCCCTCCGATGGCAGTGGGCGACAGCGTCGTACTGCCTACCGACGAGGGGCTCCTGAGCCTGGACGCCACGAGCGGAAAGCAGCGGTGGCTCAACAAGGACCTCAAGCAGGCCTGGCAGCTTCACTCGGACGAAGCCCGGATCTACGCGCTGCTCCCCGGCGGTTCGCACGGCCACCAGCTGTCCCCGCACACCGTGAACGTCACCAATGGCCGCACAACGCCGCTCGCCGCGTTCGGGAAGTTCGACAAGCCCGTCCAGCAGGCCCACTTGCTGGACGTCGCCGACGGCACGCTCTATCTCGCCGCCCGGAAGGGAGCGCCCGGCGACCCCGGCCCGGTGCAGGAGAAGAGCTGGCACGTGATGGCCGTGAGCCTGAATACGGGCAAGGAACTGTGGAGCACGCCCCTGCGTTCGTACCGGATCGGCGTGCTTGAGGAGACCATCGTCTCCGCCCGCAGCGGCAGCCGGCTCGTACTGTGCAGGAAGGCCGCCACCGGTAACGCCCTCGAAGTCAGCGCCAGGGATGTCCGTACAGGTGCGGAGCTGTGGAAGGCGACCGTGGCCAGGAACGAGACGGACACGAGTGTTCTCCTCCCGGGCGAGCTCGCGGTGGACGGTCGGCACGTCTACTTCGGCGCCAACGAGGCCCTGGCTCTGCGTCTCTCCGACGGCTCCGTCGCCTGGCGGTTCGGCAAGGGGCGCGACAGCATCGTCACCGCGGACGCCCGTGCGTACGGCACACCGGCGGTGAAGGACGGCGTGGTGTACGTGGCGGAGTTCCAGGGCGGGCTCGTGGGCCTGGATGCGTCCGACGGGAATCTGCGCTGGGAGGAGCAGCCCAGGAATCAGTTCCCCGCGCTCCGCATCCCGCCCGTCATCCATGGCGCCCACGTCTTCAGCTCGGACGGCACGCAACTCGGCGCCGTCAATCTCGCTTCGTACAAGAAGGACTGGACCTTCAGCCCCAGTCCCTCGTCCTTCGTCCTCCACGAACGCGCCGCGCGGCTCGTCGGGGTGGGCGACGATCTGGTCGTGGCCGTCCGGCTGGACCAGGACTGAACGACCCGGAAAGGCAACCCTGATGAACCCCCTCGGCCCCGGCGACCCCCTTCGCCTCGGCCCGTACCGTCTTGTCGGCGTACTCGGCGCGGGCGGCATGGGCCGGGTGTACTTCGGTCACGACAGCCAGGGCAGGGCTGCGGCCATCAAGGTCCTGCTGCCTCAACTCGCCCATGACCAGCATCTGGTGCAGCGCTTCCTGCGCGAGGCCGAAGCGGCCCGGGCGGTGACGAGCAAGGGGGTGGCGCGTGTCCTCGCGGCCCAGACCGAGGGCGGCCGTCCCTGGATCGCATCGGAGTTCCTGGCGGGACCGACCTTGGACCAGGCTGTGCAGGCGTACGGCCCCTTGGCCGAGCCGGCCCTCCGCGCGCTCGCCGCCTCGCTCGCCGACACGCTCCAGGACATCCACGCCACCGGGCTGATCCACCGCGACCTCAAGCCGTCGAACATCGTGCTGACCTCGCGGGGCCCTCGCATTATCGACTTCGGCATCGCACGGCCCGAGCACGGACTCACTCTGACCACCACGGGCCAGACCCCGGTGACACCGGGCTACGGCGCCCCCGAGCAAGTGCTGGGACAGCGCGTCGGAACGGCGGCGGACGTCTTCTCTCTGGGAGCCGTGCTGGTGTACGCGGCGAGCGGGCGCCAGGCGTACGAAGGCGCGCATGTGGCCGCGGTGCAGTACGAAGTCGTGCACGGGCAGCCGTCCCTCGGCCACATCCCGGAGCACTTGCGCGTACTGATCGGGCCGTGCCTGGCGAAGGATGCGGCCCACCGTCCCCTCCCGCCGCAGATCCGTACGGCATTCGCACCACCGCGAGGAGCCGAACGGATCTGGCGGCAGGGGCCCATGGCCGCCGACATCCAGCACCGCGAGGCGGACGCGAAAGCGCAGGCCACCCTCCCCGGGACGGTCGTAGCGGCCGCGCCGAGCCGTCGGCGGCTGCTGGTAGGCCTGGCGGCGGGGGCGGCAGTGCTGGCGGCCGGCGGCGGAACCACCGCCTGGCTGATGGGGAGCGGCAAGGAGGACGACGGGGCGGACAAGAACGCTCTGAAGACCAGTAGGGAACCGGTGGTGCTGTGGGGACCACTGAAGGTCGCGGACGTGTTGAGCCCGCCGCCGTTGCCGGTGGGAGGTGTCGTGGTCGTCGGCATGCCGGACGAGGGCATCGCTGCGTACGACGCCGGGAGCGGAAAGCAGAGGTGGGCGAAGCCCGATTTCGACGCACAGAAGGGCTTCCTCGCCCTGCCCGGCGGACTGGTCCTTGCGAGCAGCCACGGCGAGACATTTGGTCTCGACCCATCCACTGGAACGGAGAGATCGTCGGATTACGCGGGGTGGGAAACGCTCATCGCGATGGACGATGAATCCCTGTACGTCCACTACGGCGAAGAGATCCGCTGCTACAACCTGGCAACACGCAAACAGCGGTGGATCGTCCCCTCACCGATCCGCGCCAACATCGACGCCATAGCCCAGGGCGCCGTTGCCGGGAACCGGCTTGCCCTCTACAGCGCGACGGGTGATGCGGCCGTTCTCGACAGTCGTACGGGCAAGAAGGTGTGGGCCCGCAATGACCTGGCTCTCTTGCCCACGACACCGGCGATACACAAGGACTTGGTCCTGCTGGGCAACGACACGTTGAAGGCAGTGAGGCTGAGCGACGGCAAGGAGGTGTGGTCCATTTCCATGCAGGGCCTCCTCAACAAGAACCGCTGGAGCCCGGCGACCGTCTCCGGAGCCTTTGTCTACGCGATCGACGGCAACGTCCTCCACTGCCGGCGCGTGAGTGACGGCGCGAAGGTCTGGACGCACGAACTGAAGTTCCGCACATCGTCCGAGGTGGGTCCGCTGGTCCACGGCCGATTCGTCTATGCGCGTGCCCTCGATGACCCCGCCCTGGGCGTTGCAGCAGTCCGCAAGGACACCGGTGAGCGCGCATGGTTCCACCCGCAGGAATGGCCAATTCACTCCATGTCGGCGGAAGGTGACCGTCTGTTCCTCCTCACCCACGAAGAGCTGACCGTCCTGTCCGTCCCGGCATGAGTGCTGCTCCCGCGCCCGCCCTGACCTTCAGGATCGCGACCGCAAGCCGACCACCCTCCGGGCAGGCTCCGCTGCTTGAGTAGGCTCCTGTCATTCGAGACGGCCCGGGGGATTCGCAGATGGAGCGAGCACAGACGGAACGAGCACGCCTGGATGCTCCGCGGCAGATCGGCTCGTACTACCTGATCACGCGCCTCGATCCGACCGGCCCCGGCTTCCCTCCCGCTCCCGAGCGGCGCTTCGTCGCGCGCAGCGCGGACGGCGACCGTACGGTGCTGGTGAGCGCTCCCCTCGAAGCGGTCGACCCCGGACGCTTCCTCGTCGAAGCCGACGCGGCCCGCCGCCTGCTCGGGCCCTGGGTCTCTCCCGTCGTCGAGGTCGCGCCCCCGTCCACAGCCCCCTGGTACGCCTCCCCCTACCTCCCCGCGCTCCCGCTCTCCGTGGCTCTGGCCGTCCACGGCGGCCCGCTGCCCGAGCGGACCGTGCGAGCCCTGGGCGCGGCGCTGGCCGAGGCGCTTGCGGGCGCACACGCCACGGGCATCACTCACGCGGGCCTGGCCCCCGCGGCCGTGCTCCTGGCCGGGGACGGCCCGCGCCTGACGTGCTTCGGCGCGGTACGCGCGGCGGCTCCGGACGGCGAACAACGCACCGGCCGCCCGGGCCTGGAACCCGGCAGCCTGCCACCGGAACAGGCATCGGGCGGCCGCCCGCGCCCGCCGGGCGACATCTACGCACTGGGCGCGGTCCTCGCCTACGCCGCCACCGGCCACACAGTCCCCGAACGCTCCGAACTCCCCAACTCACTACGGGGATTGATCTCGGCCTGCCTGACCAGGGACCCGGCGGACCGCCCCACCGCAGCCGAGGTGCTGCATTCACTCCCCCCGTCATCACCCGCCCCCACCGCGACGACGCTCGACTCAACTGCATCGCTCCTCACACCAGGCTGGCTGCCGGGCCGGGTTGTGGCGGCGATCGCCCGCCAGTCGGCGGAAGTGCTGGCTGCCGAACTCCGCATCTCCCCCAGGAACTGACCGGTGCTTTCGCCTCTGACGTACGACGACCCTGTCCAGCTGGGCGCATACCGCCTGACCGCGCGCCTGGGCAGCGGCGGCATGGGCACGGTGTACCTGGCGCGCTCCGCCGGCGGCCGCACCGTCGCGCTCAAGACGATGCACGCAGGCATCGCCTCGGACCCGGCCTTCCGCACCCGCTTCCGCCTGGAGACCGACGCGGCCCGCATCATCGGCGGCCACCACGGAGCAACGGTCGTCGACGCGGACCCACTCGCCGAAACCCCCTGGCTGGCAACGGAGTACGTCCTCGGCCCGCCCCTGGACGACGCGGTCTCCCTTTCCGGGCCCCTCCCTGAGCCATCGGTGCGGGCCCTGGGCGCAGCCCTCGCCGGGGCACTCGCTCAGCTCCACGGCTCCGAGGTCGTCCACCGCGACCTGAAGCCCTCCAATGTCATGATCACGGCGTACGGCCCCAAAATCATCGACTTCGGCATCGCCAAGGCGGCGGGCGACGACCGCCTGACCCGTACGGGAGCAGCGGCCGGCACGCCCGCCTTCATGTCCCCCGAGCAGGCCACGGGCCAGGAGCACACCCCCGCCGGTGACGTCTTCGCCCTGGCGGGCGTACTGACGTACGCGGCAACGGGCCACGGCGCTTTCGGCGCGGGCCAGGCGGCGGACCTGCTGTACCGCGTCCGATACGCCGACCCGGACCTGACGGGCGTGCCCGAAGGGCTGGTCCCGATCCTGACCCGCTGCCTCTCCAAAGACCCCACCCAGCGGCCCACAACAAGGGAACTCGCCGAACAACTCCACGACGGCCAGGGCCAATTCGCCGACCACCTCCCCGACGCTGTGCTCGCGGAGATCGCCCGTCGCGCTTCGGACGTCTGGCGTGTCGTGCCCAACCGCCTCCCGCCTCCGCCGGGCCACGCCCTCGCCGAAACCAAACCGAACAGCACCCCACCCGCCATGTCGCGCCGCAAACTCCTCTTCGTGGGCGGCAGTTCCGTACTCGGCCTGGCCGCAGTCGGAGCAGGAACCTGGCCCTGGCTCAGGCAGGACAGCACCGATCCAAAGGCGGCACCCACTGCCCCGAGCAGCCCCAAGTGGGACTTGATCTGGCAGATGAAGACCGACTACGGCATCAGCCCTCGCATTCCGTCTGCGCCGCTCCTCCTGGACAACGTGGTCGCTGTGGCGCAGAGCGCCAGCTCCCTGCAGGCCCTGGATCCCAAGACAGGCAAGACGAAGTGGTCCGACCCGGATGTGCACTTCTTCCATCAAGTCGCCACGGACGGCCGGCAGATCTATGCCATCGAGTACCCCTTCGAAGAAACCGATCCGCTCGCCATCGGCATCGTCGATCTGGCCACCGGAGAGCTCAAGGAACCCTTCATCCGGCTGAAGAACCTGCGGGGACACCTCTTCGAGAATCAGTTGCTCTGCGCCACGGACAGCGCGGTCTACGTGGTGGGAGGCCGAGGACGCGTATCGACCGACGGGTTCCGGAGCGACCAGTCCTGGTTCCTGCTCGCCCTCGACAGCCGCACGGGCAAGGAGCTCTGGACTCAGCCGCTCCCCGCAAGACCGGACAAATCCGAACGCCTGCACTTCCTGTCCGCCCAGGTCCAGGGGGAGTATCTGGTACTCGTCCAGCAATCCGCGGACGGCAGACTTCGCCTTGTCGTCCGCAACGCCCGCACCGGCAAGTCCCTGTGGAACAGGGCGCTTGACGGCAAGGAGCCGGCTTTCAGCCGAGCGAGTCTGGCGGTGGACGAGAATCACGTGTACCCGGCCGCCGGTGAACTCATCGCTCTCAACCTGCGTGACGGCAAGGTGGCGTGGCGTTTCGAAGAGGGACGCTCCGGGGCCGCCTACAGCCCGCCGAGCGTCAAGGACGGCGTTGTGTACGCAGTGGAGCAGGGCCGGGGCGTCGTCTCGGTCCGTGCCGACAGCGGGAAGTTGCGCTGGGCAGAGAAGGACCGCGGGGACACCGCGACGGGTCTCGACGCTCCTCCCGTCGTGGGCATCAAGTACGTGTACAGCAAGTCTCCCTCGGGACTCGTGGCCGCAGATATTCGCAGCGGCGTCGCATCCCGTCCTTTCAGAGCTGCCGGTGCCCGGTACTTCACTCATGAATCCACCAAGCGACTCATCGCCCTGGGCGACGAATACGCCGCCGGTTACCCCCTCCGGTGAACACACAGAAAGCACCGCGGCCATGAAGCCCTTGCAAACCGGAGACCCGATCCGACTCGGCCCGTACCGTCTCCTCGGCATTCTGGGCGAGGGAGGCATGGGCAAGGTCTTCGTCGGGCAGGACGGCGAGGGGCGCCTTGCCGCTGTGAAGGTCCTGCACTCCCACCTGATGCACGACCAGAACCTCGGGCAACGATTCGTCCGCGAAGCCCAGATGGCTCAGGCTGTCACCAGCGAGGGCGTGGCCCGCGTCCTTGACGCCCAGACCGAGAGCGGGCGCCCTTGGATCGCCACCGAGTTCCTGACCGGCCCGACCCTCGAGGACGCCGTCCGCTCGCACGGGCCGCTCGACGAGCCGTTGGTACGAGCCCTCGCGGCGACGCTGGCTCACGCGCTCGAGGACATCCACACTGCCGGCCTCGTCCACCGCGACCTGAAGCCCGCCAACATCGTGCTCACTGCAGCAGGTCCCCGCGTCATCGACTTCGGCATCGCCCGCCCCGAGCACGGTCTCACGCTCACCACCACCGGCCAGGTCCCGGTGACGCCCGGCTACGGAGCCCCCGAGCAGGTGCTCGGCCAACGCGTAGGACCGCCCGCCGATGTCTTCTCCTTGGGCGCTGTACTGGTGTATGCGGCGAGTGGACAACGTGCGTATGAGGGTTCACACGTCGCCGCCGTGCAGTACAACGTCGTTCACGGTGAGCCGCGCCTGGACCGCGTACCGCCCACCCTCCAACCGTTGATCGGTCCGTGCCTCGCCAAAGACCCCTCGTTGCGGCCTGCCCCGGACCAAATAGCCCAGTTCTTCGCCCCGCCCCGAGGTTCCGAACGTGCCTGGCTGCGGGGCCCCATCGCACAGGACATCACGGAACGCGAGCGCAGCCTCCACCGGATGACCACGTTGCCAGGGGTGAGCACACAGCGTTCCGTCTCACGACGCCGTCTGTTGACGACCCTCGCGCTCGGCGGGTCCGTGCTTGCCGTCGGCGGCGGCACGGCCGCATGGTGGAGCTGGAAGGCGGACGGTACCCGGAGGGATCCCTTCGACATCCCTCCGGCCGTGAAGACCCCGAAAGCCCACGTCCTGTCCGCGAAGAAGGGCGACTACGTCCTGGGCGAGACTCCCGCTCCGCTCTGGAGCCTCACATCGGCTCTCGGCGATGACTCGCCTGCGCCCCTGCCCGTGCGCGACGTCATCATCGTCGGGGCCCCAAAAGGCGGTATCGCAGCGCGCAGCGTCGTCGACGGCAAACTCCGATGGTCCGCGCCCGAGGCTGTGGCCGCTCACCGATACCTGTCACTCTCCGATGAACTGGTAGCAGCCATCGACCAGAGCGGCACCCTCCTGACCTTCGTCGCGTCGACGGGCGAGCCCAAATGGACGGCTCCGGCGGAGGCGTCCTCCATCCTCGCCGCGGACGACGAAGCCGTTTATGTAGTCACCAAGGACAGTCGTCTGCGCAGCATCGGCCGGTCCGATGCCAAGATCCGCTGGACGGTCCGGGTCGACGCCGATCTCGGCACGAAGGCCACGTCACGTGGCATCACAGCACATGGCCGCCTGGTCATCACCACGGCGGACGGAGACATCGTCACCGTCGACACCAGCAGCGGTCGCAAAGTATGGGACCGACGCAAACAATCCGACCACCGAGTAGGTGTTGCCATCTCTGGGCGCTCCCTCTTCGTGACCGGAAAGCGCCTCTACGCTCTCGACATCACTGACGGAAAGGAGCGCTGGGCCGCCGAGAACCCACGTCCACCGGGCGGCGTCCCGGTCTCCTGGGGCCCTCCGACCGTCCATGGCGCGTACTTGTACGCAGCCGTGCTCGGACTTCCTCTGCGCTTCGGCATCCGCGACGGGCGCCGGGACGGCTGGCTGTATGAAGGCCTGTTTGAATGCGACCCCCCCAGCCCACTTGTCGTTCAAGGCAATGGGTTCTGGTCGGTTGCCGTCAATAAAACAGGAGGGGGGATAAACGTCCTCGACCAGACCAGCGAACAACGCTTCTCCTCCTGGGTGTTCCGCATCATCAAGAACCCCGACGCCTATTGGCTCGTGGCCGACGCCAATCGCGTTTTCCTCCTGGACGGCAACTCGCTCTCCGCGCTCCCGGTCTTCTGAAGCGGCCGGCCGGGGTCTCGCCGCCGAAGAACCCTCGCACCTGTTCCTCAACAAGCCGGGGCGACCCCGATACGCCTTGCCGAACGGACGGAAGCGGTCACCCCAACGGCGCAGGAGCGGCCGCTTCCGTACACAGCAACGACCTCAACACGAGCCCTCGACGGCGGTGGCCGTCAGTTCGTACTCGGGCACCACCGTGCTCGACCCGTCCGCACCCGGAACGGCGAACCCGCCCTCCCCCGACTCGCTCTGCGAGACGTGCATGCAGAAGACGAAGTCCTCACCGCGCGCGGTGACTTCGTAGTCATCACTCTCACCGACAGCTTTGGCCTCGACCGCGTACGACGGCCCCTTGCCCTCGCCCGCGTCACCGACCTTCGACTCGATCAGCGAGGCATAGCCACCGGCCGACGAGTCGACGTGCGACTCGTCCCCCAACGAGACGGCCGCGCTCTGGACAGCCTCGTTGAACTCGCTTTTGCTCCAGGAGGTTTCATCGGCGAAGTTCATGGCCGAGCACCCCTGAAACACCATGATCCCCGCAGCGGCGAAGACGACGACGCGCCCGATGGCGTACGCGGTGTCCGAGGGCTCATTGGCCTCGGGATTGCGGTAACGCCAGGAGGACAGCTTCCAGTAGAGCTTGCGCTGATCAGCAAGCCCGAGGGCGACGAAGAGGGCGGCCGCGAGGAAGAAGAAGACGACTACGCCGGTCACTACTTCAGGCCCTTCTGCCGCTCCGGCGGATCAGGAAACGCCAGTTCGTTCTCGCACTTCAAGCCCTCCGCCACCTTCTTGGCCGAGGCAATGAGGAGCTTGGCACTTGCATTGCTGCTCAGGCCGACACGGTCGGTGATGACACCGCGAAGGACAGCTGCCTTCTTCCCCGACTCGGCCAGATCGGCCCGCCTGCAGTCGACAAGCAGAGACGACCCGCTTTCATCGGCCTGGAACACGGCGGACTTCCCTGGCTTCGCGCCCTCCTTCGAGAAGGGCCCGGGCCACCATCCGAACTGGATGTCGATCTCTGCGGACCCACCCGATTCGCCATCGACAAAGCAGGTGGATTTGGAGGGCCTGGACCAATCCATTTCCTCGCCGAGGAATCGCCCCACCTCAGCCGCCTTATCGACAGCAAGTTCGGCCTGGGCGCCTCGCTCGAGGCTCTTGCCCTTCGGTCTGCCCAGCACTTCGGCGACGGTCTCCTTGACGAAGATCCCCCCGCAGGCACCGCTCAACGGCGTAAGGGCAACCGAGGGCTTGGACTTCTTCTCCGGCTCCTCGTCGCTCCCGCCGCACGCCGTGCTCGCGAACAGCACACACGCAAGCAGAGCGACTGCGGGAGACCGACGGGAAAACACCTGCTCCATCATTCAGTCCGCATCAGTCTGGTCGGTCTCGTTGTCACCGAAGTTGTAGCTGCCTTCCAAGTTGTGCTTCATCTCCGTGTGCCACCTGGTCCCTTCGAGTTCAGGGTGGACCGCGATGTAGGCCTCGAGCGGATCGACCGCACGGGACCTGCCCAGCGAGACAAACTCCCTCTTGGACACTTCTTCCTTGCGGTCGTAATCGGCTTCCTGCTCCGCCAGTTCGCGATCGATCCTGATGCCCTGATCGGTCTCCAGGGCTCCGCCCACACCTTCGATGACGGCGGGTACGGCGAAGGCGACTGCTGCCGCTGTCGTGGGCCCGCCGAACGGCAGCGTGGCCAGGCCGACTCCCAGACCGACGCCCTGACTGACCCCGAACTTCTTCCACTCCGCGGCTTCGGCCATCTTGCGGTTGGCTGCGTCCGTGGCTTCGCCGTACGAGTGATTGATCTCGCTGACCCGAGCCTGGTCAAGGATTCCGTGTGTCTTGGAACCCGTTTCTGCCCTCTGGGGGATCGAACCAGACCTCGCCGTCGGGCTTGATCGAGAGGTACTTGTCCTTCTCGATGTCGGCCTTCAGGGTCTTCAGCTTCTTCTGCGCTTCTGTGAAGATCTCATGGGCATCGGAGAGCAGCTTGTGGACGTCCGCTGCCTCGTCGCCGGCAGCCACCATCTGCTTGTCCACCATGGAGAGCTTTTCGTAGGCCGCGGTGGCCGCCTCGCCCTTCCAGTCGGACCCATAGATGTCCTTGACCACTGTGTTCCAGTAGAGGGTGTTGGCCTTCTCGAACTTTTCAGGAAGCTTGCCCCATTGGGTCACCGCCTCTGACAGCCCCGCGAAGTCGGCATGGAGGAGCGTCTTGTAGTCGAGCATGTCCGTGATCTCCTCAGCCTCTTACTTCAGGTCCGGCTTGTCGTCGGCGCCACCGTTCTTTCCCTTACGGGAGTTCTTGTAGCGGTCTGCTTCGTCCTTGTCGCGTACCTCGAAATCAGCTGCGGAGGCCCGAAGAGCACCCGCCACATCGTTCTTGAGCAAGCCCTCGACGTAGGACACCTGCTTCTTCCACCGAGTGAGGAAGGTGGCGAAGGCGGGACCCGACTTGAAGCCTCTGAGGCTCGCTCCCACCTGGGCGGTCTCTGTCATCGCCTTGTTGTCGGCATCAACAAAGTCACCACGGGCAGTGTCAGCTTTGTCCGCGCGGCCCATCAGCACGCTGTACGTCACGTGAAGCCTCTGCCCGCCTCGCCCACCGTCACCGGGGTCAAGTTGGTTGAGCTGCATTCGGGTTGTGGCCTCGCTCTTGTGCTGAGCCCATTCCTCTTCGAACGACATGTCTTCCTCAGGACTGCGGTCGGATCATTGCCAAGGCTGGTTCGCTGTGACTCACAGGAATTACGGAGACCTGATCGATGAGGGGTGGCGGAACCTGCGGCGGACCACCGTACGGCGGACCACAGCGGGGGGCGGGCACTCCGCCCGCAGCCGCCGCACCGTTTCGTCTCACGTCCTCCGAGCCGGCCTCGCACCATCGCGTCCTCGGCAGCCCCGAGCAGGTCGGCAGGGGGACACGACGTGTGTCCCCGACCTACCGTTGCTCGGCAGCAACGTACCCTCCCCCGTTACCCACTGCTTCAGAGCCACTGTAGCGAGCGTTTAAGACAGGGAACAGCCCTGAATTGCGGCTGCAATTAGCTACAAATAGTCACGAGTGGGGGCGGTTACCCGCTCTTGGGGCCAATCGCTTGCCCTGCGGTTTCGCCATGCGAATGACCCAGACGTCACAGGAGGCCGACGAGCAAACGCGTAGCGCAGCCATCCACCTCCCGGCGAACCCGCGCTCGGGCACTCGGTAGGCTCTGCTGCTGTTGTCTTGTCGACGGGGGATTCGCACATGGAACGAGCACAGACGGATCGACCGCGCGTGGACACTCCGCGCCAGATCGGTTCGTACTCCCTGATCACCCGCCTCGTTCCGACCGGCCGCCGCTCCCCCGCGGCCGTACGCCTGGCCGGAGACGGCCCGCGCCCGACGGGCTTCGGCGCGGTACGGAACTGACACGATGCCGTCCCCTCTCACCCACGACGACCCAGCCCAGCTCGGTGCATACCGCCTGATCGCCCGCCTGGGCAGCGGCGGCATGGGAACCGTCTATCTGGCCCGTTCCGCCGGCGGCCGTACCGTCGCGCTCAAGACCATGCACGCGGGCATCGCATCGGATCCGGCCTCGCGTACCCGCTTTCGCCTCGAAACCGACGCCGCCCGGATCATCGGCGGGCACCACGGCGCGACCGTCGTTGACGCGGACCCGCACGCCGAAACCCCCTGGCTGGCAACCGAGTACGTCCTCGGCCCGCCCCTCGACGACGCCGTCTCCATCGCCGGACCACTGCCTGAAGCCTCGGTCCGAGCCCTGGGCGCAGCCCTGGCCGGAGCACTCGCCCAACTGCACTCCTCCGACGTCGTCCATCGAGACCTCAAGCCCTCCAACGTGATGGTCACGGCGTACGGCCCCAAAATCATCGACTTCGGCATCGCCCGCGCAGCAGGCGACGACCGCCTCACCCGCACCGGAGCAGCCGCGGGCACCCCCGCCTTCATGTCCCCGGAACAGGCAACAGGCCAGGAACACACACCGGCGGGCGACGTCTTCGCCCTCGCCGGCGTCCTCACCTACGCGGCAACGGGCCACGGACCCTTCGGCTCGGGCCGGCCCGCCGACCTCCTCTACCGCGTCCGCTACGCCGACCCCGACCTCACCGGCCTACCCGACGCCCTCACCCCGATCCTGACCCGCTGCCTCTCCAAGGACCCGGCCCACCGCCCCACCACCACGGAACTGGCAGCCCAACTCCACGACGGGGAGGGCCAGTTCGCCGACCACCTCCCCGACGCCGTCCTCTTCGAGATCGCTCGCCGTGCGTCGATGGTCTGGTACTACCAACCGCACCGCCTTCCGGCCCCGCAGGAGTTCGAGCCCCCCGCCCCGGGCGGCATGTCCCGCCGCAAGCTGCTCACGATCGGCGGAGGGTCAGCCCTCGGCGTGGCTGCCGCAGGCATCGGGGCGTGGGCGTGGTCCGACAAGCAGCACGCCGGCGACGACTCTTCGGACGACAAACAAGCCGACAACGGGCCGTCGGCCGTGTGGAGCGTCGATGTCGCCGACAAATGGCAGCGCCAGCTCCCCATGCCCGTCGGCAACACAGTCGTCACCCTGTCCGACGTTGGGCTGCTGGGCCTGGACCCGAAGACCGGCAAGCAGCGCTGGTCCTACCCCCTGCTTGACGTGGGGCAGCAGATCGCATCGGACGGCACGGCGATCTACGGCTTCGTGCCCGAGGAGACCGAAGGGGAGGGGCTGACACTCAGCGCGTTCTCGGCAGCCAATGGGACCCTCGAACGTCGCATCGGGCATTTCGCCGAATTCAGCGGCTCCGTGCACGACGTGGAACTGCTCACCGCCGCTGACGGCGTCCTCTATCTGATCGCCTGGACCGGGCCCAAGGCCACGGACTTCGCCGACCAGGCCAAGGGCTGGCGCCTGCTCGCCGTCGACATCCGTACCGGGAAGAAGCTCTGGCAGCGGCCTCACGGGATGATCTATCCCGACAACGGCTCGCATGCGATCAGCGCGAAGGCAGTCGGAAAGTGCCTGGTCACCGCGGGCAACGGGGTGACTCTCCCGGACTTCAGCGTGAGCGGCACCGACATCCGCACCGGAAAGCGGCTCTGGACGACGGAGATGCCCAGAGTGCGGGGCGACAACTCCTTCCTGATTCCCGGCCAACTCGCTGTGGACCAGCAGCACGTCTACATCGGCAGCGGACGGGTCCACGCGGTCCGGCACTCCGACGGCAAGGTCGCCTGGTCGTTCGGTGAGGGGCGTAATCGGGGCGATGTCGAGGAGAACTCTCGGCTCTACGGGCCTCCGGCCGTGAAGAACGGCGTCGTGTACGCGGCCGAGGGCAGCCGCGGCCTCGTCGCCCTGAACGCGACCACGGGAAAGCTGTTGTGGGAGGAGGTGGAGGACCTGACGAAGGACGAGGACCCGAGGCTCGATGTGCCACCGGTCGTCGGTACGAAGTTCGTGTACGCGCCTGTGACCAGCGGCATCAGCGCCGTGGATCTCCGCACCCACAAGTCCGTCCGGTCTTCGCCGAGTTCCGCGATCCGTTTCGCGGTGCACGAGGGAACCAAGACGCTCATCGGCGCCGACGACGCCACCGTGACCGCCCTGCCCTTCGAGTGAGAGAGCCTCACCATGATCCCCCTCAGCACCGGCGACCCCTTGCGCCTCGGCCCGTACCGACTCATCGGCACACTGGGCGAAGGCGGCATGGGGAAGGTCTACTTCGGGCGGGACAACAGCGGCCGCAAGGCGGCGGTGAAGGTCCTGCGGCCCGAGCTCGCGCATGATCAGCACCTGGCCCAGCGCTTCGTCCGCGAGGCCCGGACCGCGCAGGCCGTGACCAGCGCCGGCGTGGCTCGGGTACTGGGCGCACAGACCGAGGGCGGACGGCCCTGGATCGCCACCGAATTCCTGGCGGGACCCACGCTGGAGGAGGCGGTCGACGCGTACGGGCCGCTGGGCGAGCCCGGTCTGCGTGCGCTCGCCGCGTCCCTCGCCCGTACGCTCCAGGACATTCATGCCGCGGACCTGGTCCACCGTGACCTCAAACCGTCCAATATCGTGCTGACTTCGCGCGGCCCCCGCGTCATCGACTTCGGCATCGCCCGGCCCGAGCACGGTCTCACGCTCACCACCACGGGCCAGATCCCGGTCACCCCCGGCTACGGCGCTCCCGAGCAGGTCCTCGGGCAGCGGGTCGGTCCGCAGGCCGACGTCTTCTCGCTCGGGGCGGTTCTCGCGTACGCGGCCGGTGGGCAACGGGCCTTCAACGGCCCGCATGTGGCTGCGGTGCAGTACGAAGTCGTCCATGGTGAGGCGGACGTGAGCCGGGTGCCGGACCAGCTCCGCCACCTGATACTCCCCTGCCTCGCCAAGGACCCGGCGCAGCGGCCCGTACCCGCGCAGATCGCCCTGGCGCTCGCCCCTCCCAAGAGCGCCGGCAAGGTCTGGCGGCAGGGGCCCTGGGCGGAGGAGATCGCCCGGCGGGAGACCACGGCCGAGCACCTGGTCTCGTCGTACTCGACAGAGGTTCCCGCCCAGCCGTCCCGGCGCCGCATGCTCACCGCCCTGGCCGTGGGCGGCACGGTCCTCGCGGCCGGTGCGGGTACGACCGCCTGGTGGCTCAAGGGCGGCGGTCGGGACGGTTCGGGGCCGCCGCCGGTCGCCGTTCCGCCGGCCGTCGAGACGCCGTCAGCCGCGGTACTGGCTGCCGGCGACGACTTCGCGCCGCTGTGGGGCCCCGTGCGCGGGGCGGGTGCGAAGACCCCGGCTCCCCTTCCCGTACGCGACGTGGTGATCCTCGAGACCGACAAGGGTGGCCTGGCCGCCCATCGCGTGACCGATGGGAAGCAGAAGTGGCGTGCCACCGGGGCGAGTGGCTCGGCCGGCTTCGTGACGGTTGCCGACAGGCTCGTCGTGGGAGCGGACGCGGAAGGCGCATTGCAGGCGTTCATCGCATCCACCGGGGAGCAGGCCTGGACGACTTCCGGCATCACCGTCGAGAAGCTGCTGGCGGCGGACGCCGACACGGTCTACGTGATGACCAAGGAGCGGCATCTGAGCGCGGTCGCTGTCGCCACGCGGAAGGTGCTGTGGTCGATCCCCACGCCCGTACGCACCTCGTACACCGCCCCACCGGCGGCGGCCGTCGGCGCGGGCCGCCTGGTGCTCTTCGCATCGGACGGCGTGGTTGTCGTCCTGGACACGGCCAGCGGCCGCAAGGTGTGGGGCCTGCCCAACCAGGGAACGGCGGCTCTGGCGCCCGCCATCGTGAAGGACAGGGTCTACTTCGGCGGGCGGACTCTGGCCGCTCACGCGCTCACCGACGGCAAGAAGATCTGGTCGGTGGAGCCGGAGACGAAGGTCGATGAGTCAGGCGGCGGCTGGGGTCCTCCGGCAGTGCGCGGGAACGAGCTGTACGCCGTCGACGACGGGCTGTACCGTCGGCGCGCGAGCGACGGGACGAAGGAGTGGAAGTTCTACCTGCGCGGATACGGCGACGACCCCCGGAAGCGGCCGGTTGTGCAGGGCGGCACCGTCTGGATCGTCGAGTCTGGCTACTACGGACTGACGGCAGTCAGCGCGGACACCGGCGACGAGCTCTTCCCGTACACCTTCGGCGACAAGGACGACGGGGCGGCGTACGAGGTGTCGGGCGACGGCAACCGGCTCTTCGCCGCGCACGGCGGCTCGGTCGTCGCCATGCCGGTACGCGCCTGACCCGGATTGCACGTGCAAGGCGCCCTCAGAGCCGACGAACGATCGGCGGTCCGTGACCGCCCCAGGACGGACCACCCTCCGGGCCCGCACCGGCACTTGAGTAGGCTCCTGTCGTTCATGACCACCACGGGGGCTTAGCAGATGGAACGAGCACACACGGAACGGCCGCAGGGGCACAGTCCGCGCCAGATCGGGCCGTACTACCTCATCACGCGTCTCGATCCGGCCGGTCCGGGCTTTCCCCCTGCCCCCGAGCGCCGCTTCATCGCGCGCAGCGCGGACGGCGATCGTACGGTGCTGGTCAGGACACCGGGGGAAGGCGTGGATCCCGAACGTTTTCTCGTCGAGGCGGACGCCGCTCGCCGGCTGCTCGGCCCCTGGGTCTCCCCCGTCGCCGAACTGTCGCCGCCGTCCGACTCCCCCTGGTACGCGTCCCCGTACCTCCCCTCGCTGCCGCTTCCCGTGGCCCTCGCCGTCCACGGCGGCCCCCTGCCGGAGCGCACGGTGCGGGCCATCGGGACTGCCCTCGCCGAGACGCTGGCGGGCGCGCACGCGACGGGCATCACGCACGCCGGCCTGTCACCGGCGGCCGTACTGCTGGCGGGCGACGGCCCGCGTCTGACCTGCTTCGGCGCCGTACGCGCCGCCGCCCCGGACGGCGAACAGCGCTCCGGCCTGCCCGGCCTGGAGCCCGGCAGCCTCGCCCCGGAGCAGGCATCGGGCGGCCGCCCGCGCCCGCCGGGGGACGTCTACGCCCTGGGCGCGGTCCTCGCGTACGCCGCCACCGGCCACACGGTCCCGGACAGTGCCGAACTCCCCGAATCCCTGCGCTCCTTGATCTCCCGCTGCCTCACCCGCGACCCGGCGGCCCGCCCGACGGCGGCCGAGGTCCTGCACTCGCTGCCGCCCGCGTCCACAGCGCCGGCGTCAACGGTTCTTGACTCGAGCACCTCGCTGTTGACGCCCGGCTGGCTGCCGGGCCGTGTGGTGGCGGCGGTGGCCCGCCAGTCCGCCGAGGTACTCGCCGCGGAGCTTCGCGTCCCGCAGACCCACGGTGCCTGACCTGTGCTCTCCCCTCTAACGCATGACGATCCCGCCGGTTTCGGTGCGTACCGTCTGATCGCCCGCCTCGGCAGCGGCGGCATGGGCACCGTCTACCTGGCACGCTCGGCCGGCGGCCGGACCGCCGCGCTCAAGACCATGCACGCGGGCATCGCCACCGACCCGGGATTCCGGACCCGCTTCCGGCTGGAGACCGACGCGGCACGCATCATCGGCGGCCATCACGGCGCGATCGTGGTCGACGCCGACCCGCAGGCCGAAACGCCTTGGCTGGCCACCGAATACGTCCTCGGCCCGCCGCTGGACGACGCGGTCGCACTGGCCGGGCCGCTGCCGGAGACGTCGATCCGTGCGCTGGGGGCGGCGCTCGCCGGGGCGCTGGCTCAGCTCCACGCGTCGGATGTCGTCCACCGCGACTTGAAGCCGTCGAATGTCATGGTCACGGCATACGGCCCCAAAATCATCGACTTCGGCATCGCGCGGGCGGCAGGCGACGACCGCCTCACGCGTACGGGGGCGGCAGCGGGAACCCCGGCGTTCATGTCTCCTGAGCAGGCGACGGGCCAGGAACACACCCCGGCGGGCGACGTGTTCGCGCTGGCCGGCGTCCTGGTTCACGCCGCTACGGGCCACGGTCCCTTCGGCGCCGGCCAGGCCGCCGACCTGCTCTACCGCGTCCGCTACGCCGACCCCGACCTGACGGGGGTCCCCGACACTCTGGTCCCGATCCTGACGCGCTGCCTGTCGAAGGACCCGTCGCAGCGCCCCAGCACCTGGGAGCTTGGCACTCAACTCCATGACGGCCAGGGCCAGTTCGCGGACCATCTCCCGGACACGGTCCTCGCAGAGATCGCCCGCCGCGCGACGGAGGTCTGGCAGCACCAGCCGTACCGGCTTCCGGCGCCGGCATACACAACCTCCGCCCACACCACCCGCCAGGCCCCGGCTCTGTCCCGCCGCAAGCTCCTTACGGTCGGCGGAAGTTCGATTCTGGGTGTGGCCGCTGCAGGGGCGGGCGCCTGGGCGTGGCTCGGGCCCGACGCCAACGAGCCGAAGCCGGTCGCCAGTGGCCCGTCCCCAACCGGGTCGGTGGAACCACAGCCCGACTACGCGTGGCAGATCCAAGTGGGTCAGCCGAGCGGCCTCGACCTCTTTCCGGGCTCAGCTTCCGTCCCCTTCCCGGTCGGCGACCAGGTGGTCCTGGCCATCGGCAATGGCTTTGCCGGAGTCGAGGCGTCCACGGGCGCGGGAAAGTGGACCACGGGCAAGCTCGAGGACAACTGGACCGTCACCTCCGACGGTGAACAGGTCTACCGGATCGGCGAGTTGAAAGAGTCCGTCGGCCACAAGGGCAAGGCCTGGCCGCTGGTTGTCGAGTCCCTCGACCTCACCACCGGCAAGGCGAAGAAGCGCCTGCCTCTTATCCAGGAGTTCAACGGGGTGGTCGTAGAGAACCAGCTCATCTGCGCAAGTGGCGGGGCGATCTACCTCGCCGCCGCGGGCAAGGAACGCGACAAGGAGTGGCCGGGTTTCGACAGCGGCCAGTCCTGGTCGCTCGCCGCCGTTGACATTCGTACGGGAAAGGTGCTTTGGAGCCACAGCCTGCCGCGACGACCCGATAAATCCGACCGGCTCCATTTCCTTGCCGGACGGGTCGTTGGAGACCGGCTGATCCTCCTGCAGGAGACAAACCAGGGTTCGGTCCGTGTCGTGGCGCACAACTCCCGCACCGGGGCCGTCCTTTGGGACAAGCCCGCCAATGTCCAGCCGGAGCAGGTACGGGAGCGTCTGGTGACGGACAGCCAGCATGTCTTTATGGGCACGGGGCCACTGCGCGCGCTGCGCCTGACCGACGGTGGTGAGGCCTGGAGCCTGGCCAAGTCCCGGCCCGGAACCGTGTGCGGCCCACCGACGGTCAAGAACGGCCTGGTGTGCGCCGTGCAGAGGGGCCTCGGCGTCATCGCAGTCAACGCCACGAACGGAACAGTCCGCTGGGAGGAAAAGGGCGGCGAGGGTACGAAGGCGGACCTCACCGACGCTCCCGTTGTCGGCGCCAAGTACGTCTACAGCAAGGGACCTTCGGGTCTGCGCGCGATCAACATGTCCTCACGTACGACAGCGAAGACATACAAGACCGTCGGCACGCGCTTCTTCGGCCACGAAAGCGCCAAGGTCGTGATCGCGTACGGCCATCGCTTCCTCGCCGCGTTCCCCCTCCAGTAGAAGGCTTCCCCACATGAACCCGCTCGGCACCGGCGATCCGCTCCGCCTCGGCCCGTACCGTCTCCTCGGCGTGCTCGGCGAGGGCGGGATGGGTAAGGTCTACTTCGCCCAGGACGGCTCCGGCCGCCCCGCAGCCGTGAAGGTGTTGCGCCCCGAACTGGCCCACGACCAGCACCTTGCCCAGCGCTTCGTGCGCGAGGCGCAGATGGCGCAGGCCGTCACCAGCAAGGGAGTCGCGCGGGTCCTGGGGTCGCAGATGGAGGGCGGGCGTCCGTGGATCGCCACCGAGTTCCTGGCAGGACCGACCCTCGACGAAGCGATCCGTACGTACGGGGCGATGGACGATCCGACCGTACGCGCCCTTGCCTCGGCCCTCGCCTTTACGCTCCACGACATCCACGCGGCCGGGCTGATCCACCGCGACCTCAAGCCGGCCAACATCGTGCTGACGTCGGCCGGACCGCGCGTCATCGACTTCGGCATCGCCCGCCCCGAACACGGGCTGACGCTCACCACCACGGGCCAGGTGCCGGTCACGCCTGGCTATGGCGCCCCCGAGCAGATCCTCGGGCAGCGCGTCGGCCCGCCTGCTGACGTCTTCTCCCTCGGAGCCGTGCTCGCCTTCGCATCAAGTGGCCGCCGTGCGTTCGACGCCGGCCATGTCGCCGCTGTGCAGTACGAGGTGGTGCACGGCGAGCCGGACCTGACGCTTGTCTCACCGGCGCTCCAGCAGCTCATCGGCCCATGTCTCGCCAAGGACCCAGGTCTTAGGCCTGCACCCGGTCAGATCCCCTCGGCATTCGCCCCGCCGAAGTGCGCCGATCGCATATGGCGGCGCGGCGGCCTGCTGGCCGACGACATCAAGTCTCGCGAGACGGGCATCGACCGGGTCACCGCCATGGACGGTCCCCGCCCGGTCTCCCGCCGCCGCCTGCTGACCACCCTCGCAGCGGGCGGCACGGTCCTCGCAGCGGGCGGCGGAACGGCGGCATGGTGGCTTCGCCGGGACGAAAACTCCGGGACCGGTACCGAGGGCAGGAAGGAGTCGGGCCCCTTCGACATCCCGCCAGCCGTGACGACACCGAATGCGCCCCTGCTCGACCCGAACAAGGGTGAGATCACCTTCGGTATAGACGCCCCGCCCATCAAGCCCCTATGGGGGCCGTTGAACATCACCGCCGACAACTCGCCTCCGCCCAAGCCGGTACGGGACGTCATCGTCTTCGGCGCCCGGGGAGGCGGCATCGCCGCCCACAGCGTCATCGACGGCAAGCCGCGCTGGACCGCTCCCGACGTAGACGCCTCCGGCCGGTACATCTCCGTGTCCGACCGGCTGATCGCAGCCGTCGGCCCTGGCGGCAAGCTGCTCACCTTCGTCGCTTCCACCGGCGAACGGAAGTGGACCGCTCCGGCCCAGGCCCGCTGCGTACTCGCCTCGGACGACGAGGCGGTGTACCTCGTCACCCAGGACGGCCGGCTGCGTTCCATCAGCCGCTCGGACGCGAGCATCCGCTGGACGGCGCCGAGCCCGGTGAACCTCCTGACCGAGGCCCGCCCCCGTGGCAGGGCCGCCCAGGGCCGCCTGCTGATGTCCGCCTCGGGCGGGCACGTCGTGGCTTTCGACACGCGAGACGGACGCAAGGTGTGGCAGGTCACCTCCGGGCAGACGTCCCCCTACCCTCCTCAAGTGACCGGCGAGAACTGCTACTTCGGTGGCAGGGACCTCCATGCACGCCGGATTTCCGACGGCAAGGAGATCTGGACAACCAAGCCCCACAAGAACTACGACGGGACCCGGGAGAGCTGGGCCGACCCGACCTTGATCGGCGACTCGGCCTTCGCCATGCGCGGACGCTGGGCCCAGCGCGCCAGGCTGTCGGACGGCACGACGATGTGGAAACAGGAGCCTCTGGGAATCGCGGACACCCCTGTGCTGGTCCAGGGCAGCTGCGTCTGGATCCTGAACATTTATCCCGAAGTGCAGGCCATCGAGCCGGAGGAGGGCAGTCCCCTCATCTCGTACACCCCGCGCGGCAAGGTCACGGGCTTCGACGCCGACGGAAACCGCGTCTTCGTGACGACGGAGGGCTGGCTGACAGCGCTGCCGGTGTTCTGAGCACCCTGAGTCAGGCGAGGACGGTACGTATCGAAGTCACCCGCTCCCACGCACACACGCTGCCCCGCGCTCCCGAACACCCGTCCCACGCAAAGTCTGGGCGGGGCCGCTGCTGATTGAGACGCTCGCCGGCCGACGGGGGACTTGGTCAGGTTACGGCGCTTACGAGACAGCCTGGCTTTAAGACCGACCGGCAAATGGATCACTTGAGGCGGCGCGTGGTGGGACGCTCATCCCAGCGGTAGTGAATGGCGGCGTGGCCTCACCTGCGAAGCTTCGCCGGAACCACCATCGCTCTACCTCCGCCATGTGCCGGACCAAGCCAAGGAGGGTGAGGTTCGACGGCTCTACGGGCGCCAATTGGGCTGGCTCAAGCCCGGCGCACTTGGCCAGCAACGTTTCCCGGTGCCAGCTCAGCCAACCCTCCAACATCTGACGCTCAGTTACGGTACCCAGGTCGCCTAGCTGCTTGGTGCGCTCGACCGGTGGTGCTGTCCATGTCATGCATCCACCCTGCACTCCCCTCTGGGAGGGTTCAAGCAGGCAAAATGGCAGCGCGGCCAGGCCGTCCTTTGTGATTACTGAGCGTAGAGAACTCCATGATCGCGTGGACACGTGACCATTCTGATGTCCCCGCCACCTCCCGGGCGCCTATTGCCGGTCGGCCTAAATCGAAGCAATTACCCCGCTCTGACCGTATCGAGGTTTACACAACCCGGCGAGCCCGCGCCCGGTGCGGCGCGACGACCAAGGAGTAAAGAACCGTGGGAGAGAACCCTTCCAACCCACCCCCAGCCCCCATCACTCCTACGAGTGATCTGCCCCAACCTCGCTGGCGCATATGCCGGTTGGCAGTGCAGGCTCGGCCTTGACAACCACAGACACGCGACGGCCCCCGGCCGGGACTGCAATCCCGATCGAGGGCCTGACCACCGAGGAAGTAGACGCTTCCCAGATGGCTGATCCGCAGCTTAACGCGCCCCCGTGCGCGTCGCCTTCCGTTCCCACGTCCGGCATCCGGCACATCAACCGCCGCCACCCGGACCGCTTCACTGTGGTCGGAAACCACCTCACCCAGCACCGCGAACTCTCGCTTACGGCCATCGGCCTGGCCGCCCACATCCAGTCGCTGCCCGCTGGCGCGAAGGTCTCCATCAAGGCCCTCGCCGAGCGCTTCCCGGAGGGCGAGGTCCGCATCGCGGCCGCCCTGCGGGAGCTGGAGGCCCATGGCTACCTCGCTCGTACGCGTGAGCGGCTGCGATCGGGCCGAGTGATCACCCGTACGGTCTCCTACAACAATCCCGGCGCTACGGAGCCGAGTTCAACCCCGTCACCACCAAAGCGCCCGCAGCACGCGCGCCCCGCACCAGTCCTGCCGCTACCCGCGTCGGCGACTACGGCCGCCTTCGATCTCGTCGCGGCCCTACGGTGCGACGACCCACGCCTGCTCCTAGCCGAAAGAGACGTACGCCGCCTCGCCCCGGCGGTCGACGCCTGGCTCGAGCGCGGCGTCACCCCGGAGGCGGTACGGCGCACTCTCACCGCAGCGCTTCCCGGCGGTGCGATCCACCACCCGGCAGCGTTACTCGCCCACCGCCTCACGGCGATGCTGCCGCCACCGCTCCCGGCCGCCCACAAACTGGCCCGCTGCCCGGACCCGCTCCAAAACTGCGATCTCTGCGACCGCGCCTTCCGGGCTCCACAGCCGGGTCTGTGCAGGAACTGCAGCCCACCGGCACCGCCGGCGCCCTGAGCCGGCTCAGGCCGCGGGCTTGGGCACCCCGCTCACCAGCTTGGTGTCGTTCTGGCAGCCCAGATCGGCGGCGACCTTGCGGGCCGCTGCGTTGAGTACCGTGATCTGGAGCCCGGGGAGATCCTTCACCGCGGCCTCGCTCTTGTTCGATCGCTCGAGCTCCGCCGCGACGATGATCTTCTTCGCGGGCTCCTTCATACGGCACTCAAAAAGGATCTTCGCGAAACGGTTCGCGGAGAGCGCATCCTCGCCGGTGATGAAGTAGGAGAAGGTCGACCTGTCCCGGCCCTTCGGAACCACCAAGGCCTCACGGAAGTCAATGTCGAGGGCCGACTCACCGTCCTTTGCCGCCTGCAGTCGGCAAAGGGGAGTGCCGCTCGCCAGCTCCTTCGTCGTGAGCTCGCCGTCCGCTTCTCGCAAGGCCTTGAGCGTCTCATCTGGCAGAGAACGGTCATCGGCGAAATCACCGTCCCCGGCGATCGCCTTGAGGGCATCGAGAGCCGGGGTGTCCTTCGCGAAGCCGTCGCAGACTTCGGCGACAGGCTTGCCCTTCATCGCGTCCTTGCCTCCGTTGTCGGAGGAGCACCCCGCTGCCGCCCCCAGGACGACGACGGCCACGGGCACCATGAACATTCTCAGCGTGGTTCGCATGTCAATTCTTCTTCGGCTTGTACGGGTCGGGCAGTGAGTCGTCCTTGGCATGCAGGCGGCTGTCCTTGACGTACTTGGTCAGCTCTTCCCGAACGTAGTTGCTGTCCTCCTTCTTCCAGCCGGGGGCGTCGGCATACGCGTTGGCCGGCACGAGGGCGTTCTGCTTGCCCGTCTCCAGCGCCTCGTCCTTCAGGTCGTCCGACTTCTTCTTGAGGAGCTCGTCCTCCTCGTACTTCTCCGCAATGTCATCGGCCTCCATACCGAGGAACGTCACCACGGCACCGCCCACGGTTTCCGTGGCCAGCGGAACAAGCACTCCGCCCATGCCGCCGGTCAGCGCCGCGACACCACCCGCAGCCGCCGCGCCCACGCCGAACTTGACCCACTCCGTGGTCCTTCCGACGGCCTTCTTGTGCTCCTCGGAGTCCTTGTCGTAATCCTGGTCGATCTGCGCCATGCGCGACTCGTCGAGGATGCCGTGTGTCTCCGCACCGATCCGCAGCGCGGTCTTGGCGTCGGTGAGGTCCAGATCCTGGGCATGCCCGGAGCCGGGCTTGGGACCGACCTCGTCCATGACACTCGTCGTGTAGATCGTCTGGGCAGCCGACAGCTGGGCGTGGCCGGACTCACTCTGCGCCACGATGCCCATGAAGTTGATCGCGTCGCCCCGGTTGAACAGCAACTCCGTGTCGAACTTGTCGCCGAAGCGGGAGTGACCGTTCTTGCCGTTGGCTCCGAAGGGCGAGTCCGTCACCTCCTGCATGGAGGAGCCGTTCTCCTGCTCCAGCGACCGGTCCAGCTCGTCGATGTACGCCGCACCCATCTTGCCGAGGCTGTCATCGATGCCCGGCTGCTCGTGCATGTGCTTCGGTTCGCCGCTGTAGTACTCGACGACCTTCTGCATGACCTCGGCGTTCTCAGCCGTACGGACATCCTTCAGACCCTCGGCCGGAGCGTCGTACGGATGGCCCGTCGTGGCGGACTCCAGCGCATGGCCCAGCGCGTCGTAGCCGGGCTCCTTGCTCATCCTGCCCTTGTCGTTCAGCTCCTCGGGCCAGTCCCGGTCCTTGGAGAAGTAGTCGAACGCATTGAGCTTCTTGTCGTCCTTGCTGTTCTCCGGAGTGAGGTCGATGTCGCTGTTGAAGAACTCGGTCGACGCCTTCGGGTTGTGGCCGAGCGCCTCCATGAAGCCGGACATCGGGTCCTGGCCCGCACCGCCGCCGATCCAGTTGAGGTGCGCCTGCTGCGGCTGGAACCAGGCCCGGCCGGGCGGATGAGAGCCGCCGTGTGTGATCTTGTCCTCGGCCACGACGAGCGCGTTGCCGTAATTGCGCAGGAACTTGTCGTCGTAGTCCCCGACGCGCATCAGGTTGCTCATGACCTGGAAGCCGTACGGATGCGCACCACGCGACTGAATGGGCTCGCTGCCGGCCTTGATCACATCCGCCTTCCACTGCTCCATCTCGGGGCTGGTGGAATGCGTGGCAGCGGCCAGAGTCATGCTCCAGTTTTTCTGAAGCTCCGCCAGCTTGTCGCGGTGGTCGATGCCGAGGCGGCTGGGGCCGTCACCCGGAACACCCATGTCGGCCCAGTACTCCAAGCTCCCCTTCGGACCCACTTCGAGGGCGAATCGCTCGGCAAAGTACGGGTCGCCCTTGTTGTCCTTGAAGTACTTGTTGAGCTTGTCGATCTCCTCCGCAGTGGCGTCGTCACCCTTCTTGACGATCTTCGCCGCCTCCTTGGCATCCTCTGCGTCTTGAGCTTTGGAGGCATCCTTGAGGGAGTCGTAGTCAGTACCGGAGAAGTTGCTCTCGTCCGTGCCAACGACCGTGCGCAGAGCTCGAGATGCCACATCGTCGGCATCGTTCGCCTTGTCAATGGCAGCCTTGATGGCAGACCTCATCGCATCGAAGTCGGCCTGTTCGGGCTTGGGCCCGTCGTAGTTCTTACTCCTGCGATCGGGATGGATCAAGTAGCTGACGACGCCGTCGGGATCAATACGGATTCCCTTACCCGGCGCCTCTTCGACCAGCTTCTCGAGCGATTCCTTCGCCGATTTGAATTCGGCCAGCGAGTCCCGAAGGATGTTCCGGATGCTGTCCGCCACCTTGGCGGCGTCTCCGAACTCCTTGGCGGTCTTCTTCACGAAGGGGCGAGTTACGCCCGCGTTCTCGCCCTCCCAGTCGGCCTTGTCGGCCTTCGTACGGAGACCGTTTTCCGCCTTCTCCTCCAGCTTCACGAGCTTGTCGTACGTCGCACCCCAGTCCGTAACAGATTCCTTGAGGCTCCCGAGGCGAACATGGAGAACCTGGTCAAACGTCGGCATCTGCGCGCCCCTCAGCTGAAGTGCTCGGAAATCTTGGACATGGTGAAGTTGGTGACGAGCACTTCTTCGTGATTGGTGTGGTTGAGGACCGTGTCTTCAAGGTGATTGTGGATATGCGCGCAGGCGCTCAAGAGCGTTTCGGACTGGGTGCGCCACTTGTCCCAGGCAGTCCACATGCCCGAACCCGTCTTGAAGCCGTCCTGATCAAGGCTCGTGGAGGCGGTGTCGGTCTGAGCTCCGGCGTGGAACGCGGCGGTTTCGAGACCGTGGTAGAGCTCCTGAGCCTCATTGCCGATGGCCTGCAGGTCCTTGGACGTGACCTTGTAGTCCGCGGCTCCGCCGCTGCTGCCTCCTCCGCCCTCCGCAGGCAGCTGGTTGAGTCGCATGGTGGTCGCACCCGACCGTGCGCTGGCCCATTCCTCGTCGAACGACATCGTTCTTCCCCGTTGCTGAGTGCCGTGGCTACTGGACTGAAGACTGGCGGTGATGCGTGCGCTGAGCGCGATGTTCAAAGCTGTCCGGGTCCGGGAGGGCAAAGCCGACCTCTGGTTGCCGGAGAGGGCGCAGCAGCTTTCCGAGCCACGCTCGGCTCGCCCTCGCTTCGCAGCAAGACTTCCTCTCCGCTTACCACAGCTTCAAAGCCACTGTAGTGAGCAGGGGGGTCGTTGCGCACCTCAAGATTGCATACGCAATGAGTGGCAGATCGTGAGGAGTTGGGCATCACGCCCCATCTGAGACCCGATTGTGAGGCAGTTCCAAGCCCTGCTCCGGGTCGTACAGCCAACGTCACCACAGAGCGTTCGAAAGTTCCACGATGCGAATGCGCGGTGCGGGCAAAGAGATTGGTGCAGCAAGTCTGCAAGCGGAACGACGCACGAGAGCCGAGGCAGGAAGTACGCGTTCAGCGCGCGCACCCCCTGAAGGCGATCCGGACGTGTCAGGCGTTGCGACGACGGGAGCGGATGACAGGGACAGCGACGGCGGTGCCGATGAGGGCTGCGGCGCCGATGCCGAGGGCGATGAAGAGGCCGGTGTTGCTGTCGTCCTTTGATGCAGGCGCCGCGTCCGCTGACTGCTTGTTGTCGGACTCAGCCCCGCCTGCGGCAGCCTTGGAGGGCTGCGAGGAAGGCGACTTGGGGGCGGCGGACGCGAGGTCCGGGAGTGGGTATTCGTTGGCCGGGCCCGGGTCGCCGGGGGTTTGCAAGGCGATACGCGGGCGCACCGTCCCGTAGCCGAGGAAGTCGGTACGCTTCTCTCCGCTCCTCGGGCTGCCGGCCGTGTTGAGCATGACGCGGAGGACTTGGTTGTTGGTCCACTCCGGGTGTTTGGACCAGATGAGCGCGGCGGACGCAGAGGCGAGAGCCGTCGCGTCACTGGTACCGCTGCTCTTGCACAGCCGCGTGTCCTTGGTGCAGGGACCAATGATGTCCGCGCCGGGCGCGACAAAGTCCACGAGCGGCCCAAATTGGGACACCTCGATCTTCTTGCCGTCCTTGCCGATCGCGCCCATTCCCACAACACCGGGAGTAGCGGCCGGGAATTCGATGTCGCTGTCGCCTTCATTTCCGACAGAGGCGAAGATGAGCGAACCCTTGTCGAGGGCGTACTTGACGGCGCTCGTCAACTCCGGCGATCCGTGGATGACGCCCTGCGAAATGTTGATGACCTTGGCGCCTCTGTCGACGGCGAATCGGATGGCCTCGCTGGCCGGCTTCTGGTATTCGTCGGCCTGATCCTGCCTGTTGCCACCAAGTTCTTTATCCACGAGGCGGATGGGAAGAATCTTGGCCCCCGGCGCAAGCCCAAGGGCTCCATTCCCGCCGTCCATCTTCCCTGTACCGGCGATGATGCCTGCCATGGACGTGCCGTGGCCTTCAAGGTCGGTGTGTTCATCGCCCCGCTTCCCTGCGACCATGTCCTTGCCCGGCAGAACCTGGCCTTGGAGGTCGGGGTGCGTGGGGTCGACACCACTGTCAATGACTGCAACCGTGACGCCCTTGCCGGTGCTGACCTTCCACATTTCCTCGGCGTGCATGGCATCCAAATGCCACTGCGTCGAACGGACGGACTCCGCCAGAGCCGGTGTGGCAGCAGAGCCCACCAGCAGTAGGCCCAGCGACGCCGCGACAACGAACCTGCGACGGCGCGATCGAATACTGCTGGTCGACATCTGCTTCCTTTGACCTCTATGTGGGGGTGATTAGTCGATGACCGGCGGGACGACGCGCCGGCTGCCCTGCTGCCAGGTCTCCTCGTCCTCCGACAGGTAGTCCGGACGCTCACCGCTTTGATCGTCGCGTCGAGAGTTGGCGCCGTGTGTCCCCGGAGGGACCGCTCCGGCGCGACCTACCTGTCCAGGGTGCGCACCGCCGCTGACGCTCGCGTTCTGGCCTCGGACGAGACCCGAGCCGCCAGGCGTAAAGGGACGGGCACCCGTCTGTCCGGGCTGCTGCGGTCGGCCTCCGACCACCCCGCCCACTTCGGACGCCAAGCGGCGCCCACCAGAAATGCCGCTCTGGCCCGCGCCTCCTATGGGACCGCCGCCGTGCATGCCGGCCATTCCGCGCCCCATCGGCCCGCGGGCGCCCGTGGTCCCTTCGTTGCCGATCACCGTGCTGCGGGGAATTCCGACCGCAGGGCGGCCCGTGTTCGGCGTGACAGGGCGACCGCCAACAATGCCGTTCTCACGCGGCATCCTCGACGCGATTCCGCCCTGGCTAGGCGGCATCACACCACGGCCGCCGACGATCGCCTTGCCAGGCGCACTGGTGGCTGGCCCAACTGATTTGCCACCGAACGCGGGCGGTATCACGCCGGGCGGCACAACGCTCGGACCATCGGGCTTCACTGCCGGGGGTACCGTGCCGGTCGTCGGGGGGAACTGGGTCTGCGGCGGCAGGGTGTCGACGCTGTCGATCCCCAGGTTCACCGGGCGCTCGGGCTGGACCTGCCCACGCTGCTCTGCATGCGCCACAGGCTGAGTGGAGTCCGAGGACGTTGTGTGGACAGTGCTCTTAGCGGGAGAGGTCCGGTCGAACTGACCGTGTCCCTGCCTCTCAGTTCCAACGGTGGAGACGGATCTGCTGTACGACGGCGCCTCCGGCACAAAACGGTCCGGCGGCGACGGAAAGACCGGCACCTTCTGCGCGTTCATCTGGCTGGCACTCTCCGCGTACGTGCCCGCCAGCCTTCTCATGTTCTTGATCGCCTCTTGGCGAGCTTCCTCCCTCGCCGAGCTCGCCGCAGCCAAGGCCTCCGGAGAAACCTTGCCCTTCTCGTCCGGTGGCGGCTGGAACGTGTTGATGGTGGCTCGCGCGCTGGATCCGATCGACTGCGAATCGGGGTCGTTGTGGTACTTGCGCGCGGCTTCCGCGTTGGCCTGGGCGCTTCCCAGACTGTCAGGCATGGCGCTGTGGGCGGACGCGATCGCCGTTGAAGCGATCGAGAGCCAGTAGGCGGAATCGCCGCTGTAGACAGCCAATGCCCTCGTGGAACTGATCGTGCTCTCACCCCACTTGATGAACGCCGTACCCGCCTCTCCCGTCCAGTGCACGTCTTCCATGTGCTTCTTGAGGTCGTCTGCCAGCTCATCGAGTGCCTTCGCGGCATCTTTGAGCCGATCGGAGATGCCCGCGACAGTTCCACTGCTCGAAGGCGTCAGCCATGCCCACATGTCGTCATGGGTCATGCTCTGGAAGTCGGTCTTCACACCGCCATCGCCGCCGCCCTTGGCACCCTTACCCATGTGTCGTCACCCCTCTCCCCCGTTGTCCTCGGCCCAGCGTCATCAGGTGTCAGCGCCCTGGTCGACCGGCTGCTCCGTGTGCTCCCTGGCCCACGCGCCCGTGTGCTGGTGCAGGGCCTGCATCCGTCGCTTGACGTCGGCATCCATCTCTTCATAGCCGCTCTGCGAAGCGCGGACGGCGATGCTCAGACCGTCCACCGAATCCGACAGCATCTTCGAGAGCTGCTTCAGCTGCGCGACGACCGACTCGTACGCATCGAAGAGCTCCTCCGCCTCGATGAACGCGCCTTGTCCCCCACCTAGTTCGTTACGAACCATCTTCTCGTCAGCCAGCTGCTTCGGTGAAGCCTGCGACCCCAGAAGCTTCGTCAGGATGCCATCGGCCTTCTTGCGAAACTTCTCCAGCGTCTCGGCCTCGACCAGCATCGCCTGCTGCGGATTGACGTTCCACAGCGTCTCCATCGAGCTGGGCGGCTTAGGCACTGGCGGCCCGTACACCGGCGGCGGTACCCGCGGCCCGTACAACGGCGGCACCTGCGGCCCGTACAACGGCGGCCCGTATACCGGGCCCACCGCCCCGCCTTCCTCTGCCACGAACGCCTCCCCGTTTACACACGTCTACAGGGATCACTGTACCGAGCCCCAAGGACAGTGCGCGCCCTTGGATTGCACGTGCAATGAGCGTCACACGGTCACGAGTTGGGAACAGCCACCGCCGCCTGAGGCCTTATCGGCAGCCTGTTGATCGGGCGCCCCGTTGCCGCGCGTACCGCCGACGCCACCGCCGCCGGGGACGTCACCACCGGGGCCGCGCTTGCCGGCTTGGCCCCGAAGGGGGCCACCACGTCCCGTTCCTCGACCAGTTTCACGATGCGAATGTCCGGAGCGTCAAGAGATGTCGGGAGTGCGTAGCCCGTCAGGTCCGGGTGGCGGACCAGGCCGCGGGCCGTGCGGAGGTTTTCTGTCAGGGCCGTGCCGACGCCCTGGGTGACGCCGGCTTCGATGCGGGCGTTCAGTTGGGCCGGGTTCAGGACGCGGCCCACGTCCTGAGCCACCGCCATTTCGACCACGCGGACCGAGCCCAGTTCGATGTCGACGTCCACCACCGCGCGGATCGCGCAGAAGGCGAGGCCCACGAAAGCGTCTCCCTGGCCCGAGTCGTCGAGAGGTTCGGTCGGATGGGGGCGGCACTGGGCCGTTGCCCACAGCTCCTTGCCGTCCATCGCCTCCGTGACGGTGGTCGAGAGGACACCGTCGTACGACGTGATCTTGCCGTCGGTGATCTGGAGCAGCTCCGTGGACATGCCGAACTTGTGGGCCAGGGGCTGCAGAAGCTGGGTGCGGACCATCTTCGCGGCCCTCTCGACCGCGCCGCCCGAGACCCACGTGTGGCGGCCGTGGGCCGCCGGGCCCGCCGGGGGCTGGTCCGTGTCGACCGAGGCCACGCGGACCTCTTCGATGCCCAGCGTCTCCTGGACGATCTGGCGGGCGAGCGTGGCGAAGCCCTGGCCCGTTTCCACTGCCGCGCAGATGACGGTCGCGATTCCGTCGTGGACCTTGACCGTGGCTGTGGAGACTTCGTCGGTGCCTTCCGCGCCGAGCATGTGGACCATGCCCAGTGCGTAGCCGACGCCGCGGCGGATCGCTCCCGGTTCGCCCGCGCCCTCCGGGCCGCCCGGGAGCAGCCAGTCGTTCTCCGGTGAGTCCTTGGGGAGGTCGGGGAGCGGGAAGTCCCGTACGGCGTGAAGGAGTTCCGCGACAGGCGCGGGGCAGGTGACCGTCTGGCCGGTGGGGAGGATGTCGCCGGTGGCAAGGGCGTTGCGGAGGCGGAGTTCGGTGGGGTCGAGGCCGAGCTTTGCGGACAGTTTGTCCATCTGGGCCTCGTAGGCCGCGCACACCTGCATCGCTCCCTCGCCGCGCACATGGCCCGAGGGAGGGTTGTTCGTACGGACCGCCCAGCCCTCGATGAAGGCGTGCGGGACGACGTACGGGCCGCAGGCGAAGGCGACCGCGGCCGCGAGCGATTCGGAGGAGGCGTCGGCGTACGCGCCTGCGTCCAGCAGCAGTTGGGCCTCGATCTTGATCAGGTGGCCCTCCGCGTCCGCGTGGTGGCGGTAGCGCAGCAGCGTGGGGTGGCGGTGGGCGTGGCCGAGGAAGGACTCCTCGCGGGTCGCCGTCAGCTTGACCGGGCAGCCCGTCTTCAACGCCAGCAGGCCGAGCGGGAGTTGGAAGCCCGGGTCCTCGCGGTCGCCCGTCGCGCCCGGGACGCCCGTGACGACGACCTTCACCCGGTCCGGCTCCAGGCCGAAGCACGCCGCCGCCAGATCGCGGTCCGTGTGGGGGTCGGTCGAGGCGACGTACAGCTCCACGCCGCCGTCCGGGCGCGGGACGGCCAGGCCGGCCTCGGCGCCGATCGGGGCCGGGTCCTGGCGGCCGATGCGGTAGAGGCCCTCGACGATCACGTCGCCCGCCACATCGGGGTCGCCGTAGCGGAGCGGGATGTGACGGATCAGATTGCCGTCGGGGTGCAGTGGTTCGGCGGCGAAGGCCTTCTCGGGGTCGGTGACCGGTTCGAGGAGTTCGTACTCGACCGCGATCGCCGCCGCCGCGAGGCGGGCCGTGTCGGGGTGGTCGGCCGCGACCGCCGCGATCGCCTCGCCGTGGTGGCGGACCAGCTCGGAGGCGAAGACGGGACGGTCGGCGATACGCCTGCCGTACGACGAATCACCCGGAATGTCCTCGTGGGTGACTACTGCCCGCACTCCTGGCATGTCCAGCGCCGCCGAGGTGTCGATCGAGCCGATACGGGCGTGCGGGTGCGGGGAGCGCAGGATCGCCGCCCACAGCAGGCCCTCGGCCCACAGGTCGGCGGCGTACGGAAACGTGCCCTCGGTCTTGGCGCGGGCATCGGCCGGCGGGAGGGAAGCGCCGAGGCCGTGGGCGGGCGGCTGCGGCTGAGGGCCGTCGACCGCCTGGGGCGTCGCAGTGGTGGCCGCGTCGTTGCTCACGCCATGCCTCCGTCGTGCGGGTGGAGCTGCACACTACCTGCACCGGGGGGCGCCTGGTGCGGGATGCGGGCTTCCTCGCTCGCCTCCGCCGCGGCCACGGCGCTCGCTCCGCGCTCGGCGACCACTTCGCGTACGGCATCGAGGACGCCCCGGTAGCCGGAGCAGCGGCAGAGATTGCCGCACAGGGCCTGCCGCGTCTCGAGCTCGGTGGGGGCGTGGTTGCCCTCGAGGAGGTCGTGGAGGGTCATGGCCATGCCGGGGATGCAGAAACCGCACTGGACCGCGCCACAGGCCGCCAGAGCACGCTGGACGTCGGACGGTTCGCCGTCGGTGGCGAGGCCTTCGACCGTACGCACCTCGGAACCCGCCGCGGTCGCCGCGGGGACCAGGCAGGAGGCGACGAGACGGCCGTCGACCTGGACGTTGCACGCGCCGCACTCGCCCTGCGAGCAGCCGTCCTTGGCGCCCGCGAGACCGAGTCGTTCGCGCAGTACGTAGAGCAGGGATTCGCCGATCCAGGCGTCGGTGACGGGGCGGTCGGTGCCATTGACCCGCAGGACGTAGGAGGTGGGCGGATGCTCGTCGCTGCCGGTGGAGGAGGTGGGGAGGGGCTCCTCCTCGGGGCTCTCCGCTGGAGCTTCCTCAGCGGCCTCCTCAGGGGCTGCGGCGGTCTCCTCGGGGGCTCCTTCGGACTCGGCCGGCCCCTCCACCGCCGAAGGCCCTTCCACCGGCGAAGGCTCCTCCACCGCCGCGGGCTCCTGTGCCGTCGCCCACGGCGCGGGCGCTCCGCCCGGCAGCGTCGCCGGGGCGTCGGGCGACGGCGCCCACGGGGCTGTCGCACCGCCCGGCAGCGTCGCCGGGGCCGTATCGGCCCACTGGGACTGCAGCGCCGTCGTGGTGAACTCGCCCGACTCCTCCGGCAGGTCGCCGCCCGCCACCGGAATCGTCCACTGGCCGGTCAGCTCCGAGGCGGCCTGGACCGGCTCGGTCTCGTTGAAGGTCCACTGGCCCGTGGCGTGCGGGTCGGCGGGCCCCGTGTATCCGGACGCCGGTTCCGGCCACCGCACCGCGGGCGGCTCCCCGTCCGCCTGGTGCGCGGCCCACGCGCCCGTCGCCGCCGGATCCGTCGCGTCCGCGGGCGTCAGTGGCGTGATCATCGGCGGTACGTAGCCATGGCCCGGCGCCTCGAGCGGCGCCGCGTCCAGCGCGCCCTCGGGCGGCAGCTGCAGGAAGGCCGTGGCCTCCGCGTCGTACTCGCCGCCGTGCGGAATCGGCTGCCAGCCGCCCTGCTCCGGCGGGAGCTCGTGCGGCAGTTCGTGCGGATTGTCCTCATTGCTCACGACAGCGCCCTCCCCAGTGCACGTCGGGCCAGCGCGGCGACCGTGCGCCGCAGATGCAGTACGGCGGGTGGCAGCGCGGGTGGCTCCTCGCCCTGCACGGCCGGGGCCGGATCCGGGATGCACGCCGCCGCGACGTACTCGCCGAATGCCGCCAGCGCCTCGGTCGCCAGGCCCCGCTCGCCGTCCCAGTCGATCAGCGACGCGATCCAGCGCTCCGCCTCCAGCGGCCGCAGCGGCATCGGCGCGATCGCACCCACCGCGCAGCGCACCCCGCGCCGCGCCGGGTCAAGGACGACGGCGACGGATGCGGTGGCGCGGCCGGGGCCGGTCCGGCCGGTCGCCTTCAGGAAGACCTGCGGGGCGTGCAGCAGGGGTACGCGGACGAATCCGATGAGTTCTGCGGGGGCGAGCATCTCGCGGCCGGCCAGCAGATGGGAGACGGGGATCTCGCGGCGTGCGCCGCCGGGTCCCGCGATCACCAGGTCCGCCTCGAGGGCGGCCAGTACGGGCAGGGTGTCGCCGGTGGGGGCGGCGGTGGCGATGTTGCCGCCGAGCGTGCCCGCGTTACGGATCTGAGGCGGGCCCGCGGCGCGCGCGGACGCGGCCAGCGCGGGGATGAGGGCCGCGAAGTCGGGCCGTCCCATCCGGGCGTGGGTGAGTCCGGCGCCGAGCAGCGCATGCCCGTCCATGTAGCGCCAGCCGCGGATCTCGCTGATACGGCCGAGGCCGACGAGGCCCGCGGGGCGGAGTTGGCCCTTGTTGACGGCGGCCATGAGGTCCGTACCGCCGGCGACGGGCACGGCGGCGGGCATGGCGTCGAGCGCCGCCACGGCCTCGTCGAGCGAGGCCGGCAGCGTCACCGACTGCGCCGCCTGCGGTGCGTGCGTGGTCACCCAGCTGCCCCTTCCCGGTGTCCCGGCTGTCCCGCCTGTGTTGCCGTACCGTACGTGCTCACAGCCCGGACGTGGCAACTCTGGCACATCTTCCGAGCCGACCGACGAGAGGGTCCGCGAAGGGCACATCCGTACCGGATGCCCCCACTCGTGACGATGGTCCGATTTGCAACACCATCGCCACCACGTGCGGATTGCCACTCTTCGGCGAGCCTTGTACGACTTATTCCTTACGGGCTTCCACGGTCCCAGGCTCTGCGGCGCAGGACACACAGCTTTACACCGGGCTCACACGTTTGGGGGCGCACCCTCGATCGGGCGTCCGATCACGCCGGGTCGCTTCTGCCACGGCAACGGGCCGCCGGGCGGGCGGTAATCGACGCCGAGCGCGTCAAGGCGCGCGTAGTGGGCGGTCATTCGCCGCTCGAAGTCCGCGAAGTCGCGCTCGGCGGGCGCAGGGAGTGCGGACCAGGCGACCTCGGCGAAGGCGGCGAGCCGCGGGAAGACCTGGTAGTCGACGCGGGAACGGTCCTGCATCACCTCGGTCCAGACGTTGGCCTGGGTGCCGAGGATGTGCGCGGCGGCCTCGGGCGACAGGGACGGGGGCACGGGCTCGAAGCGGTAGACGTCCTCGAGGGTGCGTACGTAGCCGATGGGCATCGGCTCGTCGGGGCCGCCGTGCTGGCGGTGGTCCAAGTACACCTGCTGCTCGGGGCACATGACGACGTCGTGTCCTGCTTCGGCCGCGGCGATCCCGCCGGCGTATCCACGCCAGGAGGAGACGGCGGCGCCCGGGGCGAGGCCGCCCTCGAGGATCTCGTCCCAGCCGATGAGACGGCGGCCGCGGTCGGCGAGCCAGCTGTCGAAGTGCCTGATGAACCAGGACTGGAGCTCGTCCTCGTCGGCCAGGCCGAGTTCCTTGATACGGGCCTGGGCGGCCGGAGAGGCCTTCCACTGGTCCTTCGGGCACTCGTCGCCGCCGATGTGGATGAAGGTGGCGGGGAAGAGTTCGAGGAGCTCCTCGAAGACGCCCTCGTAGAAGCGAAGGGTGTTGTCAGTGGGGGCGAGTACGTTCGGGTTGATACCCCAGTTGTCCCAGACGGAGAGGGTGGTTGTGTCGATGACGTCGGTGTTGCCCAGTTCCGGATACGCGGCGATGGCGGCCTGCGAGTGGCCGGGGATGTCGATCTCGGGCACGACGGTGATATGCCGCTCGGCGGCGTACGCGACGATTTCGCGGATGTCGTCCTGGGTGTAGTAACCGCCGTGCGGCCTCTCGTCCCAGAGCGCGGAGGCGCGGTGACCGTATTTGGTGCGTTCCCGCCAGGCACCGACTTCCGTCAGCCTCGGATGGCGCTTGATCTCGATGCGCCAGCCCTGGTCGTCGGTGAGGTGGAAGTGGAAGACGTTGAGCTTGTGGGCGGCGAGCAGGTCGAGGTGGCGCAGGACGTCGTCCTTGGGCAGGAAGTGCCGTGAGACGTCGAGCATGAGGCCGCGCCAGGGGAAGCGGGGGCTGTCCTCGATGACCTGGTGCGGGACGCCGCGCCAGGCTTCCGGGTCCGGGCACGCCCGTCGGTGCGCATCAGGACCGAGGAGTTGACGCAACGTCTGGGCTCCCCAGAACACCCCGGCGGAGCTGCCGCCCACGATCTCGACGGCCGACGAGACCGTGAGGCGGTAGGCCTCGGGCGCCAGGGACGGATCGATCAGCAGCGTGATGGTGTGGTCGGCTCCGGCCGCGCCCGGGGGCAGATCGCGGCCGAGGGCGGTGCCCACGACCGTACGGAGCCAGCGGGCGACGCCCTCCGTGCCGGGAGCCGCGGCGAGTGCGGTACCGGTGGCGAAAACGAAGGGGGTGCGGTACGGACCGTCGACAGTCCGCGGCGCCGGAATCAGATCCGTGGAAGTCGGCGTAGAGGTCGATGTGGAGCTCTCTGCGGAGGTCATCGCGTCAGTCCTTCACCGCGCCGCCGAGTCCGGAGACCAGACGTCGCTGTACGAGTACGAAGAAGACGAGCACCGGCACGGTCATCACGGTAGACGCTGCCATGATCCCGCCCCAGTCGTTCTCGTCCGGCTTGAAGAAGACCAGCAGCGCCATCGGCAGCGTCGACTGCGAGGTGTCGCTGATGATGAAGGACTTGGCGAACAGGAAGTCGTTCCAGGTCGAGATGAACGAGAACACGCTCGTCGCCACCAGCCCCGGGAAAACCAGCGGGAAGAGGATCTGCCACAGGAAGCGCGTCCGGCTCGCGCCGTCGATGTACGCCGCCTCCTCCAGCGCATCGGGGACCGCCTTCACAAAGCCGCGCAGCATCCAGATCGCGAACGGCAACGAGAAGGCGATATGCGGCAGGATCAGCGAGCCGAGGGTGTTCAGCTGACCGAAGTCCCGCATGAGGAAGAACAGCGGGATCGTCAGCGCCTCGATCGGCACCATCTGCGCGACCAGGAACATGATCAGCAGGGTGGTGCGGTACTTGAAGCGGAACCGGGTGACCGCCGTCGCCGCCAGGAAGGCGATCAGTGCGGAGACGACGACGACCACCCCCGCGACGAACAGGCTGTTGAGGAAATAACGGCCGAATTCCTGCTGTTCGAAGACGCGGCGGAAAGAGTCGAGCGAAGGGGAAAGCGTCCAGGGCCGTGCCTCGGTCGACTGGATCTCGCCTGCCGGCTTGAGGGCGGAGAGCACCATCCAGTACAGCGGGAAGGCCACGACGACCGCGATGACGAGCGCGGATGCCTCGGCGGCGAGGCGCCAGGGGCGGTGGATGCGGGGCAGGCTCACAGCTCTTCTCCCTGGCGTCGCAGCAGTCGCAGATATACGAGGGTGACCGCGAGCAGAATCAGCAGCATCACGACGCCGATCGCCGAGCCCAGGCTGTACTGCGAGGACGCGAAGGCTTTCTGATAGGCGTACACATTGAGCACGAGATTCTGTCCGGCGATGCCTCCGCCGTTCGTCATCACATAAATCTGGGTGAAGACCTTGAAGTCCCAGATGATCGACTGGATGGTGACGACCACGAGAATGGGGCGGAGCATCGGGGCGGTGACGGAGCGCCAGATCCGCCATTGCGAGGCGCCGTCGAGCGAGGCCGCCTCCAGCACCTCTCCGGGGATCGCCTTGATGCCCGCGTACACCGTCACCATCACGAACGGGAATGAGCACCACACCACTTCGAGGAGTACGAGCGCGAAGGCGCTGTAGCGCCCGTACGTCCACGAGAAGTCGCCGAGGCCGAGGAGCCGGTTGACGGGTCCGTAGTCCGGGTCGAAGAGGAAGACCCAGACCGTGGACCCGGTGATGGCCGGGGTGGCCCATGCGCCGAGTGCGGCCAGCATCAGCGCGAGGCGGGGCAGGGCCCGTACGCGCGTCAGCAGGACGGCGAGGCCGCAGCCCACGGCGAGCGTGGTGACGACGCAGGAGGCGGCGAAGACCAGGGTCGCGAGCAGGACCTGCCAGAACTGGCTGTCGGCGAAGAGGGGGCGGTAGTTGCCGAGCCCCTGGAAGGTGGTCGGTTCGCCGCCGCTGACCTGTGCCTGGGTGTACTCCAGGAAGGAGATCAGGCCGAGCTGGTAGATGGGGTAGACGAGCAGCCCGCCGAGGACGACGAGCGCGGGAGCGAGGTAGAGCCACGGCGTCCAGCCCCCGCGCCCCTGTCCGCGCCGGGGCCCGCGGTATGCGCGCGCCTTCCCGGCACCCTGGGCACCCTGCGGGCCGTCCGGGCCGCCCTTGCGCCCCGAGCCCGCAGGCACCGCGGGCACCGCGGCTGCGCCGGACCGGCCGGCCGCGGAGGTCCCGACGCGCGGGCCCGGGATGCCTCGGACGCCCGCACTGCCGACGGCGACCGAGGCGTCGGTCGACGCGCCGGCCCCGACTGCGGACGCCGCCGTGTCGGCCGACGCAGCCGACTCAGCGGCAGACGCAGCCGCCCCCGTTGCCGCGCCCACCCCGTCGGCAGGCGCAGCGGCCTCGGTCGAAGCGCTCGCGGAGCCGCCGGTCTCGTCGACCGCCGCAGGAGCACCGACTGCGCGCGGGCCCGGGATGCCTCGGACGCCCGCACTGCCGACGGCGAGCAAAGCGTCGTCAACGCCCGCCCCATCGGCGGACGCAGCGGCCTCGGTCGAAGCGCTCGCGGAGCCGCCGGTCTTGTCGACCGCCGCAGGAGCACCGCCCGGCCCGCCGGACTCGGCGCGCGGGCCCGAGCCATCCGGGACGCCCGCCTCGGCAACAGGCACCGCTGCCACCTCGGGTGTCCCCGCGCTGTCCGAGGAGTCCGGGCCGTCCGGACCCCGGTTCGTACCGTTCGTCATCGCGTTCAGCCCGCGGCAGCGAACGCCGCGTCCATCTTCTTCGCCGCGTCACCCGACGCCGCCGCCACGTCCTTCTTGCCGCTCACTATTTCCTGGAACATCGTCGGCAGCACCAGCGACGCGTCGATCTGACCCCAGCCCGGTGAGGCCGGCACGAACTTGGCTCCCGCGCCCAGGGTCTTGACGAAGGGATCGACGAACGGCTCCTTCTTCGCCACCTCCGACCGGACATCCGTGTACGTCGGAAGGAAGCCCATCGCGTCGAACAGCTTGCGCTGCGTCTCCTTGCCCGCGAACTGCTTCATCAGGTCCACCGCCAGCGTGCGGTGCGAACTGCTCTTCAGTACGCCGATGTTGTTGCCGCCCGCGAAGGCCGGCGCCGTCTCGCCCGCCTTCAGGCCCGGCAGCGGCACCACCGCGTACTTGCCCTTCACCGAGCCCGCCTCCACCGCCTGGTGGCTGAAGTCGCCGCCGATCGCCATCGCCGCCTTGCCGGAGGCAAAGGCCGTCACAGTCGCGTTGCCGCCCATCGAGGCGCACTTCGCGGCCGGGCAGTTGTCGTCGCCGAAGAGCGAGGTGTACGCCGTGATGCCCTTCTGCGCGGCCGGGCTGTTGATGGCCGCCTTGTACGAACCGCCGCTCTCCTCGGCGAGCTCGCCACCCTGCGCCCAGATGAACGGCATCGCGCCATAGGTGTACGCGCCGCCGACCGCGAGTCCGTACAGCTCCGGCTTCGCCTTGTGGATCTTCTTGGCGGTGGCGATCAGCTCGTCCTGGGTCTTGGGAGCCGCGATGCCCAGCTCCTTGAAGACATCGGTGCGGTAGTACAGCGCGCGTACGCCGACGAAGAGCGGCGCGCCGTAGATCTTGCCGCCGACCGTGACCGACTGCCTGGCGGTCGGGTCGGTGTCCTTGGCCTCGTCCCAGTCGGTGAACTCCGTGCTGACGTCCGCGAGTCCGCCGTCCTTGACGTATCCGGCCGTGTCGGTGTTGCCGTACTCGATCAGATCCGGCGCGCTCTTCGGGTCGTTGAAGGCGGCCTTGATCTTCTGGGCGCGGGTCTCGACCGGTATGTACTCGATCTCGACCTTCGCGTCCTTGTGCTCCTTGCCGAACGCGGCGACGGCGGCGTCGACGACCTGCTCCTTCGGCTTGTTGTTGACCTCCTGGAAGAGCCAGACGCGCAGGGTGCCGGCCTTCTCGTCCTTCTTGGCGCTGTTGTCGGAGGTCTGGGGGGCGCAGGCGGTGGCGGTGAGGCCCGCCAGCACAAGTGCCGCGGCGGGGGCGGCAATTCGGGCAGACAGCTTCATGCGTTGTCCCCTACGAGTAGGCGTTGCAACATGTGCAACGTACGTTTCGTTCTGCACAACACGCAGGAGGCTAGAGCCGGGCAAACAACCGGACAAGAGGTCTCAACCACTCTGTGACCGGCAGCTGCACCCCGTGCAACGGCAGCACGCACGCAAACGGCCCCCGGGGTACGCACGCATGCGCACCCCGGGGGCCGTTCACGACAGCAGGACCCGAGGAGGTTACTTCTTGTCCTTGCCGCCCTTGTCCTTGTCGCCGCCAGGGCCCATGGACTCGTAGATCTCCTTGCACATCGGGCAGACGGGGTACTTCTTGGGGTCGCGCCCCGGCACCCAGACCTTCCCGCACAGTGCCACCACGGGAGTGCCGTCGAGGGCACTCGCCATGATCTTGTCCTTCTGGACGTAATGGGCGAAGCGCTCGTGGTCGCCGTCGCCGTTCGACACCTGCGGCGTCGGCTCCACGAGGGTTCCCGTGCCTGTCCCGCGCTCGGGCTCAAGAGTGCTCATGAGCTCCAAGGGTACTCACGTCGATGCCCCACCGGCCGCCACGGGGCCCACCCGCGCCCGGGCGCCGTCCACGCGGGAGGTCACGGGAGGCCGCGACACGTCGCGGGAGGTCAGTTGAGCGACGGGTCGTCCGGATACGTCGCGAACATCGCCAGTTCGTTGCGCTGCCGCCGCAGCACCGCCCGCCACAGGCTCTCCGGCCGCGGCGACGACACATCACCCGGCTCCGACTCGACGACGTACCAGGCGCCGCCGTTCAGCTCGTCCTCCAACTGGCCCGGCCCCCACCCTGCGTACCCCGCGAAGATCCGCAGTGAGCCCAGCGCCGCACCGAGCAGCTCCGGCGGCGTCTCCAGGTCGACCAGACCGATCGCGCCGTACACCCGCCGCCAGCCCAGCGGCCCCTCGTCGCCCGGGATCACGGCGACACCGAGCGCGGCGTCGAGCGAGACCGGGCCGCCCTGGAAAACCACGCCGGGCTCACCCGCCAGTGCGGCCCAGGACTCCAGGATGTCGCCGACGACCACCGGCGTCGGCCGGTTGAGGACGACGCCGAGCGAGCCCTCGTCGTCGTGGTCGAGCAGCAGAATCACCGCCCGGTCGAAATTCGGGTCCGCGAGGGCGGGTGTGGCGACTAGTAGCCGCCCTGTGAGCGAGGACACCTCGGTCATGCGAGACATGATCCCGCATCTTCGCCCTCCGCGGGGAACGCGGGGCACAGTGTGAGCCGACGCAGCTCAGGGCACGGCGTACGCCGCCGACTCCGGAACACCCGATGGTGACGCTCCGCACCGCCGCGCGGACTGAACGTGTTGTGCCCAATTCATTACGTCCCCGGACCGTCCTTGGCCTTACGGGACAGGGGTGTACGCCCCTTACCCTTTTCACTGGCCCCCCGTCCGACCACTCCGGAACGCGAGATTCATGACCGTCACAGACGATGTACTGCTTGTCCACGGCGGAACCCCGCTGGAGGGCGAGATCCGCGTTCGCGGCGCGAAGAACCTCGTGCCCAAGGCGATGGTCGCCGCCCTGCTCGGCAGTGAGCCGAGCCGGCTGCGCAATGTGCCCGACATCCGTGATGTGCGCGTCGTACGCGGACTGCTGCAGTTGCACGGAGTGACGGTCCGCCCCGGCGACGAGCCTGGTGAGCTGGTGCTCGACCCGTCGCACGTCGAGAGCGCGAACGTCGCTGACATCGATGCACATGCGGGCTCCTCACGCATCCCGATCCTGTTCTGCGGCCCGCTGCTGCACCGGCTCGGCCATGCCTTCATTCCGGGCCTGGGCGGCTGCGACATCGGCGGCCGGCCGATCGACTTCCACTTCGAGGTGCTGCGCCAGTTCGGCGCGACGATCGAGAAGCGGGCGGACGGCCAGTACCTGGAGGCCCCGCAGCGGCTGCGTGGCTGCAAGATCCGCCTTCCGTACCCGTCGGTCGGCTCGACGGAGCAGGTGCTGCTGACGGCGGTACTGGCGGAGGGCGTCACCGAGCTCTCCAACGCCGCGGTGGAGCCGGAGATCGAGGACCTCATCTGCGTACTGCAGAAGATGGGCGCGATCATCTCCATGGACACCGACCGGACCATCCGGATCACCGGTGTCGACAAGCTCGGCGGCTACACCCACCGGGCCATCCCGGACCGCCTGGAGGCGGCGTCCTGGGCGTCGGCGGCGCTGGCGACCGAGGGCAACATCTATGTGCGGGGCGCGCAGCAGCGCTCGATGATGACGTTCCTGAACACGTACCGGAGGGTCGGCGGCGCCTTCGAGATCGACGACGAAGGCATCCGCTTCTGGCACCCGGGCGGCTCGCTCAACGCGATCGCCCTGGAGACGGACGTACACCCCGGTTTCCAGACCGACTGGCAGCAGCCGCTGGTGGTGGCGCTGACCCAGGCGGCGGGCCTGTCCATCGTCCACGAGACGGTGTACGAGTCGCGGCTGGGATTCACCTCCGCGCTCAACCAGATGGGTGCGCACATCCAGCTCTACCGCGAGTGCCTGGGCGGCTCGGACTGCCGCTTCGGTCAGCGCAACTTCCTGCACTCGGCGGTCGTGTCGGGCCCGACGAAGCTCCAGGGCGCGGACCTGGTCATCCCTGACCTGCGCGGTGGCTTCTCGTACCTGATCGCGGCGCTGGCGGCGCAGGGTACCTCGCGGGTGCACGGTATCGACCTGATCAACCGCGGCTACGAGAACTTCATGGAGAAGCTCGAGAAGCTGGGAGCGAGGGTCGAACTCCCCGGCGGCGCGCTCGTCTGACCCCCTGGGGGCTCCGCCCCCGGGCCCCCGCGCCTCAATCGCCGGCGGGGCTGATTCGCAACCCCAGGCCCCGCCTCAAACGCCGGCGAGGCTGACTTTCGCCCCCGGATCCTCCAGCCCGTCCGGCGATTGAGCACACGCCCGAAGGGCGTACGGGGGGCCTGGGGGGCGCAGCCCCCCGGTAACGGCCCCACACGGGCCCTGGAAGGCCCGTACGCACGCAAAGGGCGGCCACCCGACACACAGGTGGCCGCCCTTCGTGCTGTGCCTCGGGGCTTACTTGCCCTTGGCGGCTTCCTTGAGCTTGGAGCCCGCGGAGACCTTCACGCTGTAGCCGGCCGGGATCTGGATCGGGTCGCCGGTCTGCGGGTTACGAGCGGTGCGAGCGGCACGGTGGGTGCGCTCGAAGGTCAGGAAGCCGGGAATGGTGACCTTCTCGTCGCCCTTGGAGACGACCTCGCCGACCACCTCGGCGAGAGCGGCCAGTACAGCGTCGGCGTCCTTCCGGGTCACCTCGGCACGGTCGGCCAGCGCGGCCACCAGCTCACTGCGGTTCATGTTGTTACTCCCGTGTTCTTCTTGCCTGTGAGGCGTGAGATCGAAGCCGATGCTGCCAGGGCCCTCGGACAGTCCCCGGACCCGGGTCTGCTGTCAGACCCTCGCGCCCGAATACGCATCCTGCCCCCACCAGCGGCGGGAAAGCCAATCCGGCACCCTCCGGAGTCACACGAAAAGCGCCACTGCCTCGTCGTGGTGACGTTCCGTCTACTCGTCGGAGACTCCGCGGAGCCGCAGAGCCTCGAGCGCGGGGCTCATGGTCCGTCACCCTAGAGCCGCATTCCCGGCCCCGCGACCCGCGACGCGCCGTACGTCAGGACGACGTGGGGCCCGTCACAGCCGCGCCGGCCGCCTTCGCGGCGTTGCGTACCGCTCCGGCGACCGCTCCCGCGACCTTGTCGTTGAAGACGGACGGGATGATGTAGTTCGGGTTGAGTTCGTCCTCGGTGACGACATCCGCCAGCGCCGCGGCCGCGGCGAGCATCATCTCCGTGTTGACGGTACGGGACTGAGCGTCCAGCAGACCGCGGAAGACGCCCGGGAAGACCAGCACGTTGTTGATCTGGTTGGGGAAGTCGGAGCGGCCGGTGGCGACAACTGCCGCCGTCTGGCGGGCGATTGCCGGGTCGACCTCCGGGTCGGGGTTCGCGAGCGCGAAGACGATCGCGCCGTCGGCCATCGCCGCGACATCCTCCGCGCCCAGCACGTTCGGGGCGGACACGCCAATGAAGACGTCCGCGCCGACGACCGCTTCCCGGAGCGTTCCGGTGACACCCTCGGGGTTGGTGTTGTCGGCGATCCAGCGCAGCGGCGAGTCGGGAGCGGCGGCCACCAGGTCCGCGCGGCCCGCGTGCACCACACCGTGGATGTCGGCGACGACGGCGTGCTTGACGCCCGCCGCGATCAGCAGCTTCAGGATGGCCGTACCGGCCGCGCCGGCGCCCGACATGACGACCCGTACGTCCCCGATGGCCTTGCCCACCACGCGCAGCGCGTTGGTCAGCGAGGCGAGGACGACGATCGCGGTGCCGTGCTGGTCGTCGTGGAAGACCGGGATGTCCAGGGCCTCGCGCAGCCGCGCCTCGATCTCGAAGCAGCGGGGCGCGGAGATGTCCTCGAGGTTGATGCCCGCGAAGCCGGGGGCGATCGCCTTGACGATTTCGACGATGGCGTCGGTGTCCTGCGTGTCGAGACAGATCGGCCAGGCGTCGATGCCGGCGAAGCGCTTGAAGAGTGCCGCCTTGCCCTCCATCACCGGGAGCGCGGCCATGGGGCCGATGTTGCCGAGGCCGAGGACGGCGGAGCCGTCGGTCACCACTGCAACGGAGTTGCGCTTGATGGTGAGGCGTCGGGCGTCCTCGGGATTCTCGGCGATCGCCATGCAGACCCGCGCCACGCCCGGCGTGTAGATCATCGAGAGATCGTCACGGTTGCGGATGGGGTGCTTGGACTGCATCTCGATCTTGCCGCCGAGGTGCATCAGGAACGTACGGTCGGAGACCCTGCCGAGGACGACGCCCACGATCTTGCGCAGCTCCTCGACGATCTCGTCGGCGTGCGCGGTCGAGGTCGCTGCGATCGTGACGTCGATCCGCAGCTTCTCGTGGCCGGAAGCGGTCACATCCAGGCCGATCACAGAGCCGCCGGAGGACTCCACGGCCGTGGTGAGCTGGGAGACCGCGGTACCGCTCGCGGGGACCTCCAGCCGGACCGTCATCGAGTACGAGACGCTGGGCGCCGTTGCCATGACCGGGTTCCTCTGCTTTCGCTAGCTTCATTGCCATGCGGCCGCGGCTCATGCCCGGCGACGCTTTCCGATGGTCGCACCTACCTGCGAGTAGCAGGTAATAGTGGTCATTTAGTTTTCGGAAACAGCTTTCCACCATACGAGATAGGGCTGTCCCGGCGGAAGCCCCCAATGAAACAGGTCCGCGCCACCTTCCGGTGACGCGGACCTGTCTCTCGTACGAAAAGGTGGCACCGACCCGCCATGCTCGCCTCGCGGCAAGTGGTCGCTCGCAGCGACGAAGGTTGGGCCCGGGGGCTTGGATCGAGCCGGTGCCACACTCAGGCTAACACTGTGCTTTTCCCGGGGGACGCCCCCGGACCAACAATCCCGGTAGGCGATTCCCGCATCGCGCGTTGTCTCGGAATCTGTACGGATCAGCGTCCGTTCAGTCCCGGGCCGGCGTCGGACCGGCCCCCATCAGCCCCGGATCAGCCCCGGATCAGTCCCGGATCAGTCCGGGATCAGTCCCGCAGGAGGTCAGGCACGCCGTGCGCGTCCGGCTCGTCGCGCCGGTCCGAGACCACCGTCAGCTGCTGGGTCGCCCGCGTCAGCGCCACGTACAACACCCGCAGCCCGGCCGGGGACTCGTCCGCGATCTCCGCGGGCGAGACAACGACGGTCGCGTCGTACTCCAGTCCCTTCGCCTCCAGCGAGCCGAGCGCCACCACGCGCTCGCCGAGCCCGGCCAGCCAACGTGCCGCCTGCTCGCGCCGGTTCATCGCGACGACGACACCGACCGTGCCGTCCACCTGGTCCAGCAGGCGCTTCGCCTCCGCCCGTACGGCCGAGGCCCGGTCACCGTCCTGCACCACCGCGAAGCGCGGCCGTACGCCCGTGGAGCGGACCGCGGACGGCGACTCCATGCCCGGCATCGCCAGCGCCAGCACCTTGGCCGCCAGCTCGGCGATCTCGGCCGGGTTGCGGTAGTTGACGGTCAGCTCGAAACGGCGGCGCGGACGGCTGCCGAGCGCCTCGTCGCGTGCTTCGGCCGCCTCGTCCGGGGACGACCAGGACGACTGCGCCGGATCGCCGACGACCGTCCAGGTGGCGTGCCGGCCGCGGCGGCCGACCATCCGCCACTGCATCGGAGTCAGGTCCTGCGCCTCGTCGACGATCACATGCGCGTACTCGGTACGTTCCTGCGCCAGCCGCTCGGCACGCTCGCGCTGCGACTCCTGGCGTTGCGGCATCAGCTCCTCCAGACCGGTGAGCTGGTCCAGCGGGTCGAGTTCGCGCTTCCTGCGCGGACGGGCCGGGGTGCCGAGCAGTGTGCCCAGCTCGTCCAGGAGGGCCACGTCGTGTACGGAGAGAGGGCCTCGGCCGTCGTCGCCGAGCCGCCGCAGGGAGCGGGCCAGACGGCGCACCTCGCCCGGGTTGAGCACCCGCCGCGCCCACCGGCCGAGCCGCCGCTCGTCGGCCATCGCGACGAGCACGCCGCGCGGCGTCAGCTCCGGCCACCACGCGTCCAGGAACTCGATGAAGCTGTCCTCGCCGCTGATGTCCTCGTCGAAGGAGGACCTCAGCTCGGCGGCGAGCTCGGGGTCGCCGAGAGAGGAAGACGCACCGCGCCCCGCGGATCCGGACTTCGACCAGAGGGCGTCCAGCAGCAGCCTGCGGGCGCGCGGGCGCAGCAGATTGACCGGGGTGGTGCCGCCGAGGACGTTGTGGCGGATGCGGTTGAGCTCGTCGGCCTCGATCTCGAGGCGGCGGCCGAAGGCGACGACGCGCAGCCGGTCGGGCGCTCCGGACGGGGCCTGGGGCTCCTCGCCGAAGGCGAGCTGCCCCGCCGGCTCCACCGCGGGCCCCGACAGCTCCAGCGCGCCCCGCGCGGCATGGCGCAGCACCTTCAGCATCCGCGAGGAGCCCTTGATCCGGGCCACGGCCGGCTCGTCGTACGCCGTGGCCTCCGCGCCGTCGACCAGATTGCCGACCGCGCGGATCGCGACCTGCCCCTCCTCGCCCAGCGAAGGCAGCACGCCCTCGGTGTACGCGACGAGCAGCGGGGTCGGCGAGACGATGAGGATGCCGCCCGCGTATCTCCTGCGGTCCTGGTAGAGCAGATACGCCGCCCGGTGCAGGGCCACCGCGGTCTTGCCGGTCCCCGGGCCGCCCTCGACATAGGTCACGGAAGCGGCCGGGGCGCGGATCACCAGATCCTGCTCTGCCTGGATGGAGGCGACGATGTCCCGCATCGAGTGGCTGCGGGCCTGTCCGAGCGCCGCCATCAGCGCGCCGTCCCCGATGACCGGGAGCGCGGCGCCGTCCAGCGTGGCGGTCAGCTCCGGGCGCATCAGGTCGTCCTCGACGCCGAGGACCTTGCGGCCCTTGGAGCGGATGACCCGGCGGCGTACCACCCGGCCGGGATCGACGGGTGTCGAGCGGTAGAAGGGCGCGGCGGCCGGGGCCCGCCAGTCGATGACCAGCGGCGCGTAGTCGGAGTCGAGAACGCCGATACGGCCGATGTGCAGGGTCTCGCCGATCTCGGCGGTGTTGTCGGCGCGTACGGCGTCGTCGGCGGGCTCGACCGAGGTGTACGCCCCGTCCGGGCCCTTCTCGCCGTCCTTGCCGTACAGCAGGTCGATCCGGCCGAAGAGGAAGTCCTCGAACTCGTTGTTCAGGCGGTTGAGGTGCACACCGGCCCTGAAGACCTGGGCGTCCCGCTCGGCGAGCGCGCCCGGCGTGCCGACCTGACCGCGTTTCGCGGCGTCGTTCATCAAGAACTCCGCCTCGTGGATCTTCTCCTCGAGGCGGCGGTACACCTGGTCGAGATGTTCCTGCTCAACACCGATTTCACGGTCCCTGACCGTGTCAACGGCGGATTCGACCATGGAATCAACAGCGGCATCCTGCGCGGCCACCGAGGCCCCCTTCTGACGTGCACTGGGCAGCCGTCAACCGTACGCGAAGGGGGCGAATCTGTCAGGCTTCGACCTCCACCAGTCGCTTGCCGTCAAACGTACGGACCTCGAAGTGGTCGATGTCGTTGCGGTCCATCGCCGCGCCGCCATGGACGTAGAGCGGGTTCTTGCCCAGGGCGTTCGGGCTGTTCGCGATCCCGTACCCCCACTTCGGCACCGCCCAGGAGGTCACGACCTCCTGCTCGCCGCTCTTGGAGACGGCGACCAGGTTGCACTTCAGCGGACCCTTGACGTTCTTCAGTTCGAGAACGGTGTGGGTGCCCCAGGCCTTCTTCTCCATACCGACGGTCGCGCTGACCTTGGTCGTCGCGTCCGTCGCCCGGACCTTCTCGTCCATGTGATTGAAGAAGGCGTCCTCGGCGGGACTGGTGGGGTGCGGGTCGGTGCCCGCGCCCGCCTCGTTCTTGGTGCCGGAGTCGTTCGCCGTGACGACGACCGCGACGGCGGGACCACCGATGATCAGCGCCGCGGCGGCCGCGACCAGATACATCCCGCGCCTGCGCTTCTGCGCCCGCTTGGCCGCGACCTCGTCGAGCAGTCCGCCGAGCAGCTTCGGGCTGGGCGCCTTCGGCACCACGGGAACGGGCCTCGGTGGCGGGAATTCCGACCCCGGCATGGCATGCAGACCGGGCATGCTCAGCACATTCGACTGCTGGACCGGTGCCGGGGCCTCCGCCAGCATGGCCAGCATCGGCTCCATCCCGGAGAACTCCTCGAGGTGGGCGGCGCAAATGTCGCAGCCCGCCAGATGCGCCTCGAAGGCGGAGGCGTCCGCGTCGTCGAGAATGCCGAGCACGTATGCGCCGACCGCATCGTGTACGGATTCCTGCTCATACATGGTCATGCCGTGACCCCCCTCTCCTCCAGAGCGAGCTTCATGGAACGGAGTGCGTAGAACACCCGGGACCGCACCGTCCCGCTGGGTATGCCGAGCGTTTCGGCCGCCTCATTGACCGTACGGCCCTTGAAATACGTCTCGACCAACACTTCCCTGTGGGCGGGCGTCAAATCATCGAGCGCATCTGAGAGCGTCATCAGCCACAACGCCTTGTCGATCTCGTCCTCCGCGGGCATGACCTCCAGCGGCGACGGATCGACCTCCTGCGGCCGGGCCTGCCGGCTGCGGTGACCGTCGATAACGATGCGGCGTGCCACCGTCACCAGCCAGGGTCGGACAGAGCCGGTCGCTCGGTTGAGCTGACCGGCGTTCTTCCAGGCACGGATGAGCGTCTCCTGCACCACGTCCTCGGCGCGCTGGCGATCGCCGGCGACGAGGCGCAGTACATAAGCGAGCAAAGGTCCCGCATGTTCGCGATACAGCGCGCGCATGAGTTCCTCGTCAGGTGCTGAGGAGTCGATGCGTGGCTTCTCGCTGCGATGGCGGGCCCTTTGCGGACGGTCATCGGCCACGGCCGCATCCTTGCGCACCTGAACCTCCCGGTCGAGACCCTGATTTCGGCTGACTGCTTCTCCCCCATCACTACGGGGACCACAGACGCATCACTCAACGCACAGCCAAAAAACTTTCAAGATCTTTTACGGCGGCCCCGGGAGGGGTCTCAGGCCCTCGCCACGGCGGCCCTGCGGCGGTGCCTGGCAACCCGCTCGCGGTTCCCGCACACCTCGCTGGAGCACCAGCGGCGCCGCCGTCCCCGCGAGGTGTCGAGGTAGACGCGGCGGCAATTGTCGCCCTCGCACCGCCGCAGCCGGGCCCGGGAAACCGGGTCGGTCAGCAGCTCCACGGCGTCGCGGGCGACGGCAGCGAGCAGCGCCTCGCAGTCGGGCGCGGCGCTCAGCGTCCGTACCAACGAGCCGTCCGGGGCGCGTACGGCTCTGACGCCGGGCGGCGGCCCCGCGGCGAAGACATTGACGCGCTCGAGAGCGAACTCGGCGCAGCGGCCGTCGATCTGGGCCCGCACCAGCTGCCCGACACAGTCCCGCAGTTCGACGAACCTGGCCGCCCAGTGGCCGTCGACGGCCGCGAGCGGTGTCCCCGCGGGCACCAGCCCCGCTCCCACCAGCCACTGCCCGAGCCGTCCGGCCTCGGCCAGCGGCTCCTCGGCGCCGCAGGCCACGCCGGAAGCCGTCTCCGAGGTCGCCACCAGGTCCAGGCAGATGCGCCCTGAGTCGAACCGCCAGTCGTACGAGCCCATGCCCGCCGTCATGCGCCTGTCACCGCCTCGGGGTCTCGGAGAATGTCTCGGAGGTTGCCGGTGGGAGCCGTTCCCTCTCAGAGTGCCCGTCCGGGGGCGCGGCCGGAACCCCTCCTCCTGCCCGGTCCCGCCGCGTTTTCCGGCGTCAGTGGCGTGCGATGCCCGGAGCGATGTCCTCGTACCGGTCGGAGGGTCGCGCGACGGCTACGGCCCGCCCGGCGTCGTGGCGCGTGCGGTGGGCCCTGTCGGCGCGGCCGCCGGCTTGCCGCAGAACGCCGCCTCGAGCGTGCGGGCCCCCCTCGGCGGCCGAAGTGGCGCTCTTCGCGACGGAAGTGGCGCTCTTCGCGGCGGAAGTGGCGCTCTTCGCGGCCGAACTGGCGCTCTCCGCAGCCGTCGTGGCTGATGCGGCCTGCGCGGGGACTGCCGGCAGAGACAGCAGGACCGCGCCCAACGCCGTACCTCTGCCGACCATGCCTGTGCTCACCGTGCCTGGACCATCTGGTTGTTCTCCATTCCGGTGCGGGCCGCGCCGCTGATGCGGACGTCGGCGGCATCATTACGCGCCGGACACCCCGGCAGGTTGCATGCCTTGGGAGGTGAACTTCAGGGCATTGGTGGGTCGTTGTGCAGAATCCGCTGGAAGAGGCGGTGGTCACGCCACTCGCCGTTGATGTGCAGATAGCGCGAGGCCGTGCCGATGACCTCGAAGGAGCACTTGGCGAGGACCCGTTGGGAGGCGGCGTTGTCGAGGAGGGTGCCTGCCTGGATGCGGTGCAGGCCGAGCTCCTCGCGGGCGGCCCGGCAGACCTCCTCGACCGCTCGGGTGGCGAGCCCGCGGCCGGTGTACTCGGCGTCGATCCAGTAGCCGAGACTCGCGCTGCGGAAGGGGCCGAGGACGATGTCGGTGAGAGTGAACTGGCCGACAACGCGGCGGCCGTCGGTGAAGTGCCAGTGCCTGACCGCCGGATCGGGCGCGAGCCGGACGGCCTGCCCCTCGGGCGTGAAGAAAGCGGCGGGACGGTGCGGCGACCAGGGCCGCATATGGTCGCGGTTGCGGACCAGGGCGTCGGCCACCGCCTCGGCGAGGCGTGCGGCGTCGTCCGGGCCGTCGAGGCTGAGGCGGACATGATCAGTGCTCATCCTGCGTACCGTAGACGCCCGCACCGTAGACACCTGCACCGTAGACGCCTGGACATGGGGTTGCGACGCTCGCCCATGGAGAGGGTCGACTGCCGGCGCTTGACTGATGACATGACGCAGAACAAGGCAGAGAACAGGGCGGAGATCAGGGCGGAGGGCACGGCAGCGGGCAGGAGCGCTCAGGCCGTCCTCGGAGCAGCGACCGTGGTCAATGGCCTGGTCGCGGGCGTCTGGTACGCGTACGCGACCTCCGTGATGCCGGCGCTGGCGCGCAGCGACGACCGGATCTATCTCGAGGTCATGCAGAACATCAACGAGGTGATCCAGAATCCCGTCTTCTTCGCGGGCTTCTTCGGTGCGCTGATCCTGGCCGCGGTCGCGGCCTGGCAGCAGCGCCGCTCCCCGGCACGCTGGTGGGCGGTGGCGGCGCTGGCGCTGTACGCCGCGGTGCTGCTGGTGACCACGGCGGTGAACATTCCGCTCAACGACGAGGTGGCAGCGGCCGGTGACCCGGCCCGGATCGCCGATCCTGCCGCCGTGCGCGAAAGGTTCGAGGACCCGTGGGTCGCCTGGAACGTGGTGCGCCTGGTGCTGTCCACGGCCGCGCTTGCCTGCCTGTGGCGGGCGACCGCTCTCGTACGTCAGACGTCGGCGTACTTGGTGTCGGCAGCCGGGTCCAGCGCCAGCCGGTAGCCCCGCTTGACGACGGTCTGGATCAGCTTGGGCGCACCCAGCGCCGTACGCAGCCGGGCCATGGCCGTCTCGACGGCATGCTCGTCCTTGCCCGCGCCCGGCAGCACATTCAGCAGGTCGGAGCGGGAGACGACCCAGCCGGGGCGCCGGGTCAGGGCGCGCAGCAGGGCCATTCCGGCGGGCGGCACGGGGCGCAGGTCGTTGTCGACCAGGACCGCGTGGCCGCGGATCTCGATGCGGTGCCCCGCGACCGGCAGCGTACGGGCGCGGGAGGGCAGCTCAACGCCGAGCAGCTGGACGAGCGGGCCGAGCCGGAAGCGCTCCGGCTGCACCGTGGTGACGCCCACGGCCTGCAGCGGCAGCGCGGTGACCGGCCCCACGCAGGCCGCCAGCACATCGTGGTCGAGTGCGCTCAGCAGTTTGGGGAGCAGGCCGCGGGTCTCGGCGCGGGAGAGCAGCGAGGCGGCGGCCGGGGCACTGGTGAAGGTGACGGCGTCCAGGGCGCGGGAGACGGTCGCGTCGAGGAGCCGGTCGAGCGGACCGAGATCCTCCGGCGCCATCCACCGGTAGACCGGTACGACGACGACGTCGGCGCCCCCGGCCCGTAGCGACTCGACGAATCCGGGCAGCGGCTCGCCGTGCAGCTGGAGCGCGATGCGGCGGCCGTCGACGCCTTCTCCCAGCAGCCGGTCGAGGACCTCGGCCATGGATTCGGAGGCCGGGGACCACTCCTCGGTGAGCCCTGCGGCGCGGATCGCGCCCCTCACCTTGGGCCCGCGGGCCAGCAGCTCCACACCGCGCAGCCGGGTCAGCAGTTCCTCGCCGTACCCCCAGCCGTCCGCGGCCTCCACCCAGCCGCGGAAGCCGATCGCGGTCGTCGCGACCACGACATCGGGCGCGTGATCGATCAACTCCTTGGTGGCGGCGAGGAGCTCCGCGTCGTCGGCAAGCGGGACGATACGCAGGGCCGGGGCATGGAGAACGTCGCCGCCGCGGCGCCGGAGCAGCGCGCCGAGCTCGTCGGCGCGCCGGGCGGCGGTGACGCCGACAGTGAATCCGGCGAGGGGCCCGTGCTGATGGTCTTGCATGTGATCGTCCCTACTCTGTCCCACCCTGTACGGATGTGGCGGCCGAGCCTGCCAACGATGCGTGACAGGCTCGGTTCGCCCACATTTCCCAGCCGTTACGGCGGGTCCCTCCGGTGTCGTTCCGCTCACACCCGGGCGTAGCCGAGCTGCGGTTCTGCCTCAGCCGCCTCGGCCGCCCCAGCCTGCACAGGGGTGACGGCCGGCCGGCGAAGGTATACCGCCCAGGTGACCACCGAGCACGCCGCGTAGAAGGCGAGGAAGGCGATGAAGGCGCTGGTCCCCGTCCCGGCGGTCAGGAAGGACTGCCGGAAGGCGAGGTTGATGCCGAGGCCGCCGAGCGCGCCCACGGCGCCTATCAGCCCCATCGAGGCCCCGGACAGCCTGCGGCCGTACGCGCCCGCCTCCTCGCCCGTCATGCCCTTGGCCAGGGCCTTGGCGTTGAAGATGCCGGGGATCATCTTGTACGTCGAGCCGTTCCCGAGCCCGGTCAGTACGAACAGCGCGATGAAGCCGACGAGGAAGACGCTCAGGGACTCCTTGACCGAGGCGGCGACGACCACTCCGGTCGCGGCCGCCATGGCCACAAAGTTCCACAGGGTGATGCGCGCCCCGCCGAACCGGTCGGCGAGCAGACCGCCGACGGGCCGGATCAGTGAGCCGAGCAGCGGCCCGATGAAGGTGAGCGACGCGGCCTGCAGCGGCGTACGGCCGAACTGCGTCTGCAGGACGAGGCCGAAGGCGAAGCTGTAGCCGATGAAGGAGCCGAAGGTCCCGATGTAGAGGAACGACATGATCCAGGTGTGGGCGTCACGGACCGCTTCCTTGGCCGCTCCGGTGTCGTTCTTCACCGGCGCGAGGTTGTCCATCCACAGCGCCGCGCACACCGCGGCCACCACGATCAGCGGGATGTACACACCCAGCACAATGCGCGGATGGGTCGCCCCGGCCGTCCCGATCACCAGCAGGCCCACGAGCTGCACCACCGGCACCCCGATGTTGCCGCCGCCCGCGTTGAGCCCGAGGGCCCAGCCCTTCTTACGGAGCGGGAAGAAGGAGTTGATGTTCGTCATCGACGAGGCGAAGTTGCCTCCGCCGACGCCGGTGAGCGCCGCGACCGCCAGGAAGGTGGTGTACGAGGTCCCGGGCTCCATGACCGCATACGCCGCGCCGGTCGGCAGCAGGAGCATCAGTGCGCTGAAGATGGTCCAGTTGCGGCCGCCGAAGCGGGCGACGGCGAAGGTGTACGGCACCCTGATCACCGCCCCGACCAGCGTGGCCGTGGCGATCAGGAAGAACTTGCCGGCCGGGTCGATGCCGTACTGCGGCCCCATGAAGAGCACCATCACGGACCACAGGGTCCAGATGGAGAACCCAATATGTTCACTCAGGACGGAGAAGGCGAGATTACGCCGGGCGATCTTCTCCCCCGTCTCTCGCCAGAAGGTCTCGTCCTCTGGGTCCCACTGTTCGATCCACCGGCCAGCCATCACGTGCCTCCACGGTCCTCGGGTCGTGGAAGCGACGTTATGGACGGCGCGTTTCGGTCCAGGTGGCGTGAGGTGACCGGTAGGCAACCTTGCTCTCACCCGGCGGTCAGCGCCGGTGTGAGCCGTCCTTCGCCCTACGGGCGCCGGTCGGCCACAGTCGCGGCTTCCGTTTCGCCGCCAGGTCCTCGATCCAGCCCACGGCCACGATCATCAGCCCGATCAGCGGCCAGACCACCACAAACATCAGGGGTGTGTACGTAGCTTCCAGTACGCCACCCAGGTGGGCGTCCACGAATGGGATCTGCCACAACAGGTCGAGCAGCGGGATCGTCGCCATGATCAGGGTGTTGTGCCAGAGGTAAATCGTAACCGCTCGGTTGTTGGACAGCGTGACGTACTTGTCGAGCCGGGCGAGCCCGCCCGGAAGCTGCTGCCAGGACGGGGAGTACTGCAGCAGGATCACCACGAAGCCGAGCGACCAGGTGGCCTGGGCCAGCGGTATGTCGTTCAGGTCCCAGCCGTCCACGGTCTGGTGGCCCGAGGCCCACCACAGGCCGAAGGCCATCACCAGTGAGGAGCAGGACAGCGCGAGATGGCGCGGGATCTGCTGCAGCAGGCCCTCGTGGTGGGCGAAGCCGAGGACCCAGCAGGCACCGAACGTCGCGAAGTCGACGATGGCGGAGCCCGTCTCGCCGGGGATCTTCACCAGGTCGGTGCCCACCACGGCGCACAGGGCGACCGGGGCGAGCAGCGTCACCCACGGCACCTTGCGGAAGGCCCACAGCAGCAGCGGCGACGCGATCACGAACCAGAGGTAGGTGCGCAGATACCAGAGCGGTTCGCCGGCCTGCACCGCCCAGGTGGTCTCCACCAGGCCGGACTCGTCGCCGAGGGACCAGGGGAACGGCGGGGCGCCGACCGGGAAGAGGTAGTTGAGCAGGTCGGCCCACCACCACAGGCCGTCCTTCTTGTCGGGCTTCCAGCCGCCCAGGAACATCATCGGCACAAGGACCGCCGCGAACGCCCACAGCGGTGGCAGCAGCCTGCGGATACGGCCGCGGATCACCCCGAGCGCGGGCCGCGACAGCGAGCGCGCCATCAGCGAGCCCGCGAGCGCGAACATCACACCCATGGACGGGAAGAGGATCGTCAGCCAGGCCCAGCCGAAGATGTGGTAGACGACGACGCGGACCAGCGCGACGGAGCGCAGGAGGTCGAGATAGCGGTCGCGGCCAGGGCGCGGAGCCGTCCCGGCGGCGGCCAGGTCCGGCGCCGCGGCGGCCGTGGAACTGTGGCTCACGCGACCGGCCTCCGGTCCTCACTGCTGCGCCGCTGGCTCGGAATCACTCCGGGCGCCTCCACCGTTCCCGTACGCCGCAACTTCTGCCAGCGCAGCCGGCCGCCGGTCAGTGCCGTGATCCAGGACTGGAGCAGAACGACATACATCAGCTGCCGGTAGAGGAGCTGCTGGAGTGGCAGCGAGATCAGATGGATCATGCGCTCGCGGTCGAGCCGGAAGGCGTACGCGGCGCAGACGAGCTGGATCGCGAGGACGCCGAGCCAGGCGACGATCGTCTTCTGGGTGGGGCCGAAGACCAGCCCGTACAGCAGGAAGACGTCGATCAGCGGGGCCAGCAGCGGCGCGAGGACCATGAAGAGGGAGACCAGCGGCAGGCCCACCCGGCCGAAGCGGCCCGAGGGCCCGCGTTCCACCAGGGCGCGGCGGTGCTTCCAGATCGCCTGCATGGTGCCGTACGACCACCGGTAGCGCTGGGACCACAGCTGCTGCACGGTCTCCGGCGCCTCGGTCCAGGCACGGGCCCGCTCGGCGTAGACGACGCGCCAGCCGTCGCGGTGCATGGCCATGGTGATGTCGGTGTCCTCGGCGAGGGTGTCCTCGCTCATGCCGCCGACGCGCTCCAGGGCCTGGCGGCGGAAGGCGCCGACCGCGCCGGGGATGGTGGGCATGCAGCCCAGCAGGTCGTACATCCTGCGGTCCAGGTTGAAGCCCATCACATACTCGATGTGCTGCCAGGCCCCGATCAGGCTGTCGCGGTTGCCGACCTTGGCGTTGCCCGCGACCGCGCCGACGCGCATGTCTCCGAAGGGCTGCACCAGCTCGCCCACGGTCGACGGCTCGAAGACGGTGTCGCCGTCCATCATCACGACGATCTCGTAACGGGCGTGCCGGATGCCGTTGTTGAGGGCTGCGGGCTTTCCGGAATTCTCCTGGCGCACAACGCGGACGTTCGGCAGCCGCAGCGCCTCGACGATGTCCGCGGTGCCGTCGGTGGAGCCGTCGTCGATGACGAGGACCTCGATGGGATGGTCGCTCGCCATCAGCGAACGCACCGTATTGGCTATGCACTCGCGTTCGTTGTACGCGGGGACGAGCACGGACACGGGCCCGGTGATCGGCGGGCCCCAGCTGAAGCCGGGCCTGCGCACCTTGCGGGCGTGCGCGAAGGAGAGCAGCAGCATCAGCGCGAAGCGCGCGAAGACCAGCACACCGATCGCGGCGAGGCCGACGACCAGGACCTCGGTGGTGTTCTCCGAGAAGGCGACGGCGGCGACGAAGGCCTTGCCCTTCCACAGCTCGGGGCCGGTGACGGCGGTGTGGGCGCTGGGGGCGCCGAGCGCCTCGGTGAGGTTCGCGAAACGGTAGCCCCTGGCCTTCATCTCCGGCAGGAAGCGGTCCAGGGCGGCGACGGTCTGGGAGCGGTCGCCGCCGGAGTCGTGCATCAGCACGATCGAGCCCTGGGTGCCCTTGGGCGTGGCCTGCTTGATGATCGCGTCGACGCCGGGGCGCTTCCAGTCCTCGGAGTCGGTGTTGTTGAGGGCGGTGATGTAGCCGCGGCTGCCGATGTACTGGGTGACCGGCCAGGACTTGTTGTCCATGGCGTCCGAGAAGGAGGAGTACGGCGGCCGGAAGAGGGACGTACGGATGCCTGCCGCGCCCGCGATCGCCAGCTGGTTCTGCGAGAGCTCCCAGTCGATGCGGTCGGTGGACTGGAAGGAGAGGTCGGGGTGGTTGAAGGTGTGCAGACCCACCTCGTGCCCCTCCCGCACCATCCGTTCCACCAGCTCGGGGTGGCGGGAGGTCATGGTGCCGGTGACGAAGAAGACGCCGTGCGCGTTGTACTTCTTCAGCTTGTCCAGCACCTTCGGCGTCCAGACGGGGTCCGGGCCGTCGTCGAAGGTGAGCACGAGCTGCTTGTCGGGGATGCGCAACGCCTTGGGCGCGGACTTGCCGCGGGCGTCGATGACCGGTCCGCCTTCGAGGATCTCGTCGGGGACCTGGTCGGTGGGCGCCGGCGGACGCACGCGGTGGTCGGCGAGGATCTCGCTGTGCACATAGCCGCGCAGCATCAGCATGGCGAGCAGCGCGACGAGGAAGACCACGGGCAGCAGATAGCGCATGGGCAGTCTGCGCCGTACGGAGCGCCGGGCTCTCCGCCGCTGTCGCGGGGCCCGGTTGCTGGGGAGTGTCATGTGTTAGAGCGCGCCTTCTTGCATGGGTGGCTCGGTCGGACCGCCGGTCGGACCGGGGTCGGACGGCGTGGGAGCGGTGGGGCTGCCGTCGGGCTCGGGTCCGGGATCGCTTCCGCCGCCGCCCGGGGAGGCGGAGGCGGAGGGCCCGCCGGGAACCGGAAGGCCGCCACCGGAGGGCTTGGGCGATACGGAGCCGGAGGCCCCGGGACCCGGTGCGGCCGGCCCTCCGACGGAGCTGCCGTTCGACGCACGGCCCGACGGCTGCGGCAGCACGGCGCCGTTGGAGTCGGTCGGGGTGGGAGCGCCGGGTACGCCGCTGGGGGTGGCCGCCACGGAGGCGCCGTCGGTGGGGGCGGGCTGTATCTCGACCTTGTCCGTCTGCTCCTTGCCCTGCTGGCCGATGCCGGGCAGCCAGGGTGCGCTGGAGTTGCCGCCGACGAGGGCGGCGACGAGCGTCACGGCGTAGCAGGCGCAGGCGATCGCGAAGACCCAGCCGAGGCGACGGAACTTCTTGCTGCGGCGGCCGCTCTCATCGACGAAGACCGGTCCGTCGGAGCCCTCCTGGGCAGCCGGCTCGGGCGGTAGATCCCCCAGTATTCGGCCAAGCCCGTCCAGTTGGACAGTGACTTCGTACGGCTCATGAGTATGACCGATACGGGAATCTTCTTGCCAATTGTCCACAGTTGTACACACACCCCCACCTGGCTGAAATACGAGCGCGCATACGACTGACCAGTGTTCGCCGGACCGGGTCCCCACCCAATCCGAACGCCCCCTACCTCATGCACCCGGACCCAGAATGTAGCGCACACCGATGACAGTCGTGCCCTTGTGTCAGCTGTTGTCACACATCAGCGACATGTCACATTCCGGCAACCATCCGGATGGGTCCCGTTCCAGCCAGCCTTCTTGCGCGGCGAGTTCGGCGGCCGCCGCTCGAAGCGCGTCCACTCCGGGGTGGCGCGATCCTTTGCGCCACACCAGCGAGAGCGGTGACAGCGGTACGGGGTCGACGATCGGGCGCAGCACGGTGTCCGGCATGGCTGGAAAGTCCACGACAGCCAGGACCGGGTTACGCGTTTTTGCCATCACCCTCCGGAACTCCTCAGCACCGATCGCCACGGGCGCGGGCGGCGCGATCGCGATCCCTCGTCCCGCGAACAGCCGCAGCGCCAGATCCGTCCACTCCAGAGTGCGCGGATTGCCCGCACCGGCATATACGGTCTCGCCCGCCAGAGCGTTCAACGGGATCCGGGACGTTGTGGCGAGGGGGTGGTCGTGCGGCAGCAGCACGGCCATCGGCTCGTACCGCACGGGCTGGTGGGACAGGAGTGCCCGTATGCCGGGCTCGAGCCCGGCGAACCGCCCGAAGGAGACATCGAGCCGACCGGCGACGATCTCGGCGGCGGCGCCGGTCAGCCCACTCTCGAAGCGGGCCATCAGCTCGCACTCCGGGGCGAGTTCACGGGCCCGCGCCAGCACCCGGCCGGACGCCATGCCCTCGCCGTTGAGGTCGACGAGGAGCGGCCGGGACGCTCCCGAGGCGGCGGCCAGCAGATCGTCCTGGGCCTGAAGCACCCGCCGCGCGTACGGCAGCAGCCGCTCGCCGTCAGCCGTGAGGGTCACCTGGCGGGTGGTCCGTACGAACAGCTCGACGCCCAACTCCCGTTCCAGCCGCCGGATATCGCGACTGAGGGCCTGCTGCGCGACATACAGCCGCGCAGCGGCACGGGTGAAGTGCAGCTCGTCGGCGACGGCGATGAAGGCGCGGAGCAGCCGGGGGTCCATGTCCTGGGGCACGCGGTGAATTTACAACGTGGGTGCGTCAATGGGTGCCGAGCAGGTGTTGGACGCGGCGGGAGCGCCGCGGCGAGGGTTGCCCCATGCCGCAATCCCGTAACCGGGGGCTTCGCCCCCAGACCCCCAGTCCTCAATCGCCGGACGGGCTGAAAGATTCAGCCCGTCGGGCGGAAGATCAAGCCCCGCCGGCGTTTGAGGCGCGGGGCCCGGGGCGGAGCCCCGGTTACGGGAAGGGGCGGGGTGGGGGAAAGTCCCGCCTCGCGCCCTACCTCCGGCTCTTCGAGCCGCAGGGCGCCACCCGGACCCCGCGGCAAAACCCCTACGCCCGGCTCTTCGCGACCCCCGGCGCCCGCGCCTTCACCGCCGGCAACCTCATCGCCCGCCTCCCCATGGGCATGTTCAGCGTGAGCGCCGTCATCATGATCGCCGGGTCGCGTGGCTCGTACGCCCTCGCCGGAGCCGTCACCGCGACCGGCCTCGCCGCCACCGCGCTGGTCGCGCCGTGGACCGCGCGGCTCGTGGACCGGTACGGGCAGGCCCGTATCGCCGTGCCCGCCACCGCGCTCGCCGCGCTCGGCTCGCTCGCGCTGCTGCTGTGCGTACGCTTCGGCGCGCCCGACTGGACGCTCTTCGCCGCATACGCCGCGACCGCCAGCACCCCCAACACCGGCGGCATGTCCCGCGCACGCTGGGCCCATCTCCACAAGGGCGACGCGGCCGCGCTGCACACCGCGAACTCCTTCGAGCAGGCCGCCGACGAGCTGTGCTTCATGCTCGGCCCGGTGCTCGGAGCGTTCCTGTGCTCCGCGCTCTTCCCCGAGGCGGGCACGCTGACCGGTGCGGTCCTGCTGCTGACAGGCGTACTGATCTTCGCCGCCCAGCGCTCCACCGAACCGCCGGTGGCCGCGCGCTCGACGCACGCCGGATCCCCGCTCCGTACGCCGGGAATGCCCGCGATGCTCGCCGTCTTCCTCGCCACGGGAGCGGTCTTCGGCTCCATGGAGGTCGTGACGATCGCGTTCGCGGACGACCGCGGGCATGCAAGCGCCGCGGGCGCGGTGCTCGCACTCCAGGCGGCCGGATCGTGCGCGGCCGGCCTGCTCTACGGCTCCGTACGCCCCGCCCGCAGCCTTCCGCGCCGCCTGCTGACCTGCATCGCCGCGATGACGGCACTGATGTCGCTGCCGCTGCTCGCCGCCGCCACCGGCTCGCTGCTCACGCTGGCCGGAGCGCTGCTTCTGGCCGGGATGGCCACGGCCCCGACCATGGTCACCGGCATGACGCTGGTGCAACGCCTGACCCCGGAAGGCCAGTTGAACGAGGGCATGACGCTCGCGGTCACCGCGCTGCTCGGCGGCATAGCGGCCGGCTCGGCGACGGGCGGCTGGACGGTGGAGCACGCGAGCGCACCGTACGGATACGTGGTGCCTCTCTCGGCGGCCGCGGTCGCGCTGCTGCTGTCCGCAGCGGCGAAGGCCCGGCGGCCCTGACCCCAGCCCCGGGCGGATATCGCCGCGGACAGGGCGATACGCTGCACCGCCCCCGAAGCGGGGGCCTGCGTTCCGCTCAGGGGAGGGCCCATGGCCATCAAGAAGGCAACCATCCAGCAGCAGGTGGCCACCGCCATCGCACAGGCCAATCCGGCCGACCGGCCCATCGTCACCATCCAGGCCATCGCAGGCCCCAGTGTGTGGCTGATGAGCATGCTCGGCCTCATAGGCCAGGCGTTTCTGACGTACTACTTCATCACCGTGACCGAACAGGCCGTGGTCGTCCACAAGGCGGGCCGGATGAGCAATCGCCCGCAGGAGATCGCTTTCGCACTTCAGCCGGCCGAAGTTGTCGGAATGATCGGTGACGTCAAGCGCAACGCCATCTGGAGCTCGTTCCGCTTCCAGCTGCCCGGGCAGCCGCAGCCGACCCGGATGAATGTGCACCGCATCTGGCGCACCGAGATGGACCACCTGCTCGGACTGCTGACCGGCGGCCACCAGCCGGCGGCCTGAGCCGCGGCAGGCACGTCGGCGTACACGGCCGTGGGCGTACACGGCCGTGCACACTCCTGTGCACACACCGTACGCACGACAAAGGCCCGGCTGCCGTAGCAGCCGGGCCTTCGCCTCACATGGGAATTGTGGAGATGGCGGGAATCGAACCCGCGTCCAACGGTGCAGAAACAGGGCTTCTCCGAGCGCAGTTCGCTGCGATTTTCTCGGCCCCGGAGATCACGCGAACAAGTCTCCGACGGGCCCAGTCACTGTTTGATTTCCCTCTACGCCCCGTGACCGGGCTTAGAGGTTTAGTTCCCTAGCTGATGCCAGGATCCGGGTCGGGAACAGCCCCGGGCTGACACCCGAAGGCCTTCGCTAGCTGCTAATTAGGCAGCGAGCGCGAAGGCGCGGGAATCGCTCTTGGAAGTGGCGATTATTGGTTGCGACATATGGTTTACGAGATCATTGCCGCTTCCTCGGCTCGCTTCCCCTGCTTCGACATCCGCTGTCGAAACCGATCATCCCCATGTTTATTTTTCAAGGTGGTGCTGGTGGTGCACCCCGTGAGGGGCAGGTGCCATCGTACGTGACCAACGCACGACCGTGCCAGCATATTCCCCCGCGCCCACGGCTCAGGCCCGCTGACGCCGCTTCGCCGCCGAGATCACGCGGTCCGTCTCCCGCCGGTCCTGCTTCTCCCGCAGCGTCTGCCGCTTGTCGTACTCCTTCTTGCCCTTCGCCAGCGCGATCTCGACCTTGGCCCGGCCGTCCTTGAAGTACAGCGCGAGGGGCACGATCGTGTGCCCCGTCTCCTGCGTCTTCGACGCGAGCTTGTCGATCTCGGCGCGGTGCATCAGCAGCTTCCGCTTGCGCCGCGCGCTGTGGTTGGTCCACGTCCCCTGGGTGTACTCGGGGATATGCACGTTGTGCAGCCACGCCTCGTGGTCGTCGATCTGGACGAAGCCGTCCACCAGCGAGGCCCGCCCCTGGCGCAGCGACTTCACCTCGGTACCTGTCAGCACGAGACCGCACTCGTAGGTGTCGAGGATGTGGTAGTCGTGCCGCGCCTTCTTGTTCTGCGCGATCAGCTTGCGCCCTGTTTCCTTTGCCATAGTGCGGTCATTTTCGCACTACGACCCTCCCCCGAGGCCACTCAATACCGTCTGGGCCCGTTTCTCGGCCCCTTTGCCCGCCACCAGGTCCGGTGTGATGCCCCGGCCGTCGACGCTGTGGCCCGCCGGCGTGCGGTAGTGGCCGACGGTCAGCTCGGCGACCGAGCCGTCGGGAAGGCGGCTGGGCATCTGGACCGAGCCCTTGCCGAAGGTGCGCGAGCCCACCGTGATCGCGCGGCCGCGGTCCTGCAGCGCCCCGGTGACCAGCTCGGCGGCGCTCATGGTGCCGCCGTCGACGAGCGCGACCACCGGTCGCTCGGTGTTACCGCCCGCTGCCGCGTACAGAGCACGCTGCTCGCCTCGTATGTCGTACGTGGCGACCAGGCCGCCGTCGAGGAAGGCGGAGGCGGCGGTGACGGCCTCGGCGACCAGGCCCCCGGCGTTGCCGCGCAGATCGAGCAGGACGCCGGCCCCGGCGGGAGCGGCCCGGACCGCGTTCCGTACCTGCATGCCCGAGCCCTTGGTGAAGGAGGCAACCTTGATCATCACAGCCCCGTCGGCGAGGTTGCGGACGGTGACCGCCTCGGTGGTCAGTGTGGTGCGCAACAGTGTCTCGGACCACCTCCGGCCGGCGCGCTCGAGGCCCAGGACCACACTCGTACGGTTGCCGCCGCGCAGCAGCGCCACGACCTCGGTGACGGGACGCTTGTCGACGTCGATGCCGCCGACCGTACGGAGCCGGTCGCCGGCCCTGATGCCCGCCTTGTCGGCGGGCCCGCCGGGCTGGACCCTGGCCACCTCCACACGCCCGTCGGCGGCGCGTCTGGCCCCGAGGCCGACGCCCGTGTACTCACCGTCGAGGGCCTGCTCGAACTCCTCGTACTCGCTCTTGTCGTACACCGCGCCCCAGCGGTCCCCGCTGCGACTGACGACGTCCTCGGCCGCTTTCGTGCCGGACTTGCCGTCGGCCATCGCCTCCGCGGCGGCCCTGGCAACGTCGTCGCGGTCGACGGTCGCGGCAGCGGCGCGGGCGGCAAGGGGGCGGGGCGTTTTCTCGTCGTCGCGCGGCAGACCGTCGGTGGCGGCCGCGGTGGCGAGCACGCTGGCAAAGACCAACGTCAGGGCCGCCCCGCGGCGGATGCGGCGGGGCCGAGGGCAGAACTCCGGGCCCGGCATGGCGCCCACTCTAGGACAAGCAAAGGGCGCCGTACGGCCGTTGGCCGTACAGCGCCCGGGGCGCTTGTCACACCTTGAGGTACTTGCGCAAAGCGATAAAAGCGGCCATGGCGGGCATCAGCAGCCCGATCGCGATCACCAGCGGCAGCTTGGTGACCACCGCGTCCCAGCCGATGAAGTTGACCAACTGCATCTTCTGGGAGAGCGCCAGACCGTGGTCGATCAGGAAATACCTGCCGACGAGCAGCATGGCGGAGGCGACCAGACCGCCCAGCAGACCGGCGAAGGCGGCCTCCATGATGAACGGCATCTGGATGTAGAAGCTGGATGCTCCCACAAGTCGCATGATGCCGGTCTCACGACGGCGGCTGAACGCCGACACCCGCACGGTGTTGACGATCAGCATCAGCGCAATCACCAGCATCAGCGCCATCACAAAGAGCGCGGCGACATTCATGCCGTTCATGAGGGAGAAGAGGTTCTCCAGGATGTTGCGCTGGTCCTGGACGGACTGCACACCGTCCCGGCCGGCGAAGGCGGTCGCGACGACCTTGTACTTCTCCGGATCGTCCAGCTTGACGCGGAACGACTCCTGCATCTGGTCCGGCGTGATGGTGGAGGCGATGGGGGTGTCCCCGTACTGCTCCCGATAGTGCTTGTACGCCTCGTCGGCCGACTCCTTCTGGACGGTGTCGACGACATCCATCTTCTTGAGATCGGCCTCGATCTGCTCCTTCTGCTGGGCGGTGACGGCGCCCTTGGCGCACTTGGGCGAGGTCGCCGCGTCGTTCTTGTTGCAGAGGAAGATCGAGACGTTGACCTTGTCGTACCAGAAGTCCTTCATCGTGCTGACCTGCTCGCGCATGAGCAGCGCACCGCCGAAGAGGGCGAGCGAAAGGGCTACCGAAACGATGACGGCGAAGGTCATCGTCAGATTGCGGCGGAGACCGACGCCGATCTCCGACAGGACGAACTGGGCGCGCATGGCGAGCTTTCAGCCTTTCAGTCTGTACGGGCTCAGTGCTGGTAGCCGTAGACGCCGCGTGCCTGGTCGCGTACGAGACGGCCCTTCTCGAGCTCGATGACGCGCTTGCGCATCTGGTCGACGATGTTCTGGTCGTGGGTCGCCATGATCACGGTGGTCCCGGTCCGGTTGATCCGGTCCAGCAGCTTCATGATGCCCACGGAGGTCTGCGGGTCCAGGTTTCCGGTCGGCTCGTCCGCGATCAGCAGCATGGGGCGGTTGACGAAGGCCCGCGCGATCGCGACGCGCTGCTGCTCACCACCGGAGAGCTCACCGGGCATCCGGTCCTCCTTGCCGCCGAGGCCGACGAGGTCGAGGACCTGGGGCACGGCCTTGCGGATCTCACCGCGCGGCTTGCCGATGACCTCCTGCGCGAACGCCACGTTCTCGGCGACGGTCTTGTTGGGGAGGAGGCGGAAGTCCTGGAAGACGGTGCCGAGCTGGCGGCGCATGTGCGGCACCTTCCAGTTCGACAGCCGGGCCAGGTCCTTGCCGAGGACATGCACCAGGCCCTGGCTGGCGCGCTCCTCACGCAGAACAAGGCGCAGAAAGGTCGACTTTCCGGAACCGGACGAGCCCACGAGGAAGACGAACTCCCCCTTGGCGATGTCGAGCGACACATCGCGCAGGGCTGGGCGGCTCTGCTTGGGGTAGGTCTTGGAGACGTTGTCGAATCGGATCACGGGTGCACCACGGTCGGCCGGGGGTAGGTGTGCGTGACACTACGCGAAGGAGCCTGGCGCTCGCAGTCGACGTCGCGGGGTTGCGCATTTTGTCCCGTAACGGAACGGGCGTAATCCGGGGCGGCGCGCCGAAACGCGCGGGAGCTGGCACAGTGGTAGGGGAACGGTTGCGTTTCCTTGAGCGTTGTCGGAAGAGAACTGTGCTTACGGTCCGCACCTGCGGCTCCGGCGCGCGGGAGGAGGAGAGCGCATGACCTACGACCGATTGGTGTGCGCGAACTGCGCGGCCCCGGTGAACGAGGGCCGATGCCCGGTATGCCGGGCGAACCGCGAGCGGCTGCAGCAGGAGGGCCCCTTCGGCGGCCTGAACCCGGTGGCGCTGCTGACCCTGCTGGTGGTGCTGATAGCGGCGCTGGCGCTGCTGGCCGCGCACCAGACCGCGTAGACATACGTAAGAGGAGGGCCCGGGGCGCTGTAGCGCCCCGGGCCCTCCTCTTACGTGCTGTTACGTGCTGTGTCGCTTAGGCGACGGTGCGTCCGCCACCGACGAGGCGCGGCAGCATACGGAAGCCGATGCCACCGGCGATCATCGTCGCGGCACCGATCAGCAGGAACGTGGTCTCGGCGGCGCCGGTCTCAGCCAGCTCCTCCTTGGCCTTGCCCTGCTCGACCGGCTTGGAGCCGGCGCTGTCGGTGTCGGTGTTGTCCGCGCACTTGGCACCGTCGAGGTCGACGGTGCAGGTACCGGCGTCGCCGTTGTCACCGGTGCCGGTGCCCGGGTTGCCGGTCGGGTTCTCGGACGGGTCGCCCGTCGGCTTACCGGTCGGCTTGTCCGTCGGCTTACCGGTGGGCTTGTCCGTCGGCTTGTCGGTGGGCTTGTCCGTCGGCTTGTCCGTCGGCTTGTCCGTCGGAACATCCGTGGGGACGTCAGTCGGGACGTCCGTGGGGACATCGGTCGGAACGTCGGTCGGAACGTCGGTGGGGACATCCGTCGGAATCTCCGTCGGGTCGGCGTCGACACCGATACCGGCGTCGATTCCCGACTCGTCGGCGTTGGCCGACACCTCAAGGGGACCCACGTTGATGCCGACACCGACGGCCGAAGCGGCGCCGGCGGCGGTCAGTGACGCACCGGCGGCGATCACCGCGCCGGCGGCAATGCGCGCCACACGGATACGCGTCTTCTTGGTCATCTGGTTGCTACCCCCAGTAGCTATTCGTCAATGGAGCAGCGTCCGGGGCAACTGCCGTTGGGGGTTGTTTCGTTCGACCCCCACTCACACGCGCCCCAGTAGATACGCATGCCGCGCGTCAGCTTTCCCAAGATTTGGAAAGGCGTCAAGGCGGTTGCGCGTGCGATGTCCGGTATGAGGGAGGTTGCCTGACCTGCGGGGATGCAACTGTGACATAAAAGCGAACTGCCGCCTCGGAGGCGGCAGTTCCCTTGTCGACAAAGCGTCCTTTTACTTCTCCTGCTGCTTGCGCCAGCGAATTCCTGCTTCGAGGAAGCCGTCGATCTCGCCGTCAAGTACCGACTGGGGGTTGCCCACTTCGAACTCCGTACGCAGGTCCTTGACCATCTGGTACGGGTGCAGGACGTACGAACGCATCTGGTTGCCCCAGGAGTTGCCGCCGTCGCTCTTGCCGAGGGAGTCCATGAGAGCCTGCTCCTCCTGGCGGCGGCGCTCAAGAAGCTTGGCCTGGAGGACGTTCATCGCGCTCGCCTTGTTCTGGATCTGGGAGCGCTCGTTCTGGCAGGAGACGACGATTCCGGTCGGGATGTGCGTGATGCGCACGGCGGAGTCCGTCGTGTTGACGCCCTGGCCACCGGGGCCGGAGGCGCGGTAGACGTCCACGCGCAGTTCGGACTCGTCGATCTCGACATGGTCGCTCTGCTCGACGACCGGCAGCACCTCGACGCCGGCGAACGACGTCTGGCGGCGGCCCTGGTTGTCGAAGGGCGAGATGCGCACCAGGCGGTGCGTGCCCTGCTCGACGGAGAGCGTGCCGTAGGCGTACGGCGCCCGCACGACGAAGGTGGTCGACTTGATGCCGGCCTCTTCCGCGTACGACGTCTCGTAGACCTCGGTGGAGTAGCCGTGGCGCTCGGCCCAGCGCAGATACATACGCTGCAGGCGCTCGGCGAAGTCGGAGGCGTCGACGCCGCCGGCCTCGGCGCGGATGTTGACCAGCGCCTCGCGCTCGTCGTACTCGCCGGACAGGAGCGTACGGACTTCCATCTCGTCCAGCGCCTTGCGGACCGCGGCGAGCTCGGACTCCGCCTCGGCCTGGGTGTCCGCGTCGTCCTCGTCCTCGGCGAGCTCGAAGAGCACACCGAGGTCGTCGATCCGCCCACGGAGCGCCTCGGTCTTGCGGAGCTCGGCCTGGAGGTGCGAAAGCTTGCTGGTGATCTTCTGCGCCGCCTCGGGGTCGTCCCAGAGGGACGGTGCCGCGGCCTGCTCCTCGAGCACAGCGATGTCTGCCCTCATCCTGTCGAGGTCCAGGACGGCCTCGATCGACCCCATGGTCGAGGAGAGGGACTTCAGCTCTTCGGATACATCGACGACTGCCACGCCCCCAGCGTAACGGCTGGGCGCGGCGACCCTACCCGCTAGGGCTCGGAGGGTGCCGACTGCTTCGAGTCCTGCGGCGGCGCGTCCGTATCACCGTCGCTCGTGGCCAGCCAGCCTCCGACGCCCACCACCGCGGCCAGCACCAGTGCCGCCGCCCCCAGCGTGATCCGGCGCTTGCGGACCGCGTCCGACTTGTGGCGGGCCGAGCCCGGGCGGCGTTGGCCGGGGGTACGGGGCGCGCGGGCCGTGCCGCGGGCGCCGCCTGCCAGCTCGTCCGGTGCCGGGACCCGCATCGAGGTGTGGGTGTCGCGGTTGGAGTCCGCGGGGGCGGCGCCGGGGACGAGCGGGACGGCGCCGCGGCGGCGGGGCTCGTCGGGGGTGGCCGGAGTCACGTCCGCGTACGGCTCCGAGGGCGGCTCGGCATCCGGCTCGTCGACGTCCAGCGGCGGCATGCCCGCGAGGAGCGGGAGCAGGTCGTGGAGGCGGGCGGCCAGTTCGGAGGCGCGAAGGCGGGACGCGGGGGCCTTGGCCAGGCACTGGACGATGAGCTGCCACAGCTCGTCGGGGATGCCCGGGAGCGGGACCACGGTCTCGGTGACATGGCGGCGCAGGACCGCGCCGGGGTGGCCGCCGCCGAAGGGGGTGAAGCCCGCGAGGAGCTCGTACAGGACGGTGGCGAGGGCGTAGATGTCGACCGCGGCCCGCGGCGGCAGGCCCTCGACGATCTCGGGGGCGATGTAGTCGGGGGTGCCGATGATGCCCGACGGGTTCGGGGCGTGTCCCGCCGAAGGGCGCAGTGCCTTGGTGCGCCGCGGGGTGTCGATCAGTTTGGCGACGCCGAAGTCGGTGAGCAGCGCCGGGTGCGAACCGGCAGGGCCGAGCGGGCCCTCCATGTCGAGGAGGATGTTCTCCGGCTTGACGTCGCGGTGGACCACTCCGGCGGCATGGGCCGCGGCGAGGCCGTCGGCGACGTCCGCGATGATCGCGACCGCCGCTTCGGGGGCGAGGCGGCGCTCCCGGTCGAGGCGGGTGCGCAGATCGGTGCCGCGGACGAGGTCCATGACGAGCGCGAGGTCGTTGCCGTCGACGACGAGGTCGCGGACGCCGACGACCTTGGGGTGGTCGAGTCCGAGCAGGGCCGTCCGCTCCTGGACGAAGCGCCCGACGAGCTCCTGGTCCGAGGCCAGGTCCTCGCGCAACAGCTTGATGGCGACGGGCCCTTCGGGTCCCTCGCCGAGCCACACCGTGCCGGCGCTGCCCCGCCCCAGGATCTGGTGGGCCGTGTACCGGCTGCCGATATTCCGTGCCAAGACTGCTCCCTCAGCGGCTGGCGTTGCCCGCTGTGTCTACCCGGGGGACGACCCCCGGACCCCCGGCCCGAAATGAAGGCCGGGCACCGTGGCGGACGGCGACACGCGAGGCGCACCTGAGTAACGTACGCGGGCATCGGGGGGCTGTGTGCCCCGGATGGCGCCAACCTTCACTTCTGCGGGGGAAATCACCCCGCAGAAGTCGACAAAGCTACCGAGTCACTACTGTCCGGCGCCCGAGCCGTTGCCGGTGCCTCCGGTGCCCGGGTCCGAGCCGCCGAGATTCGAGATCCACTTCGTCACCTTCGAGATGCCGTCGCCGATCGCGTCCCAATAGCTCTGACCCTGGGAGACCCAGTCCTGGAGGAACAGCTCCCACGCCAGCCAGCCCGCGCCGACGAGAATCAGGACGGTGAAGAGGCAGCCCTTGAGGCAGCCGAGTCCCGGGATCCTCATGCGGTTGGGGTTGGGCTGGCGCGGCTGCCTCGGCTGGCGCGGCGCGGGCTGCTGGGGCGGCGGCGCGTACTGCTGAGGCTGCGGCGGCGGGGCGTACTGCTGCCGCTGTGGCGGGCGCTGTTGCTGAGGACGCTGCTGCTGAGGGCGGTGTTGCTGAGGCTGCGGCGCGTACTGCTGCGGTTGCCGCGGCGGCTGCTGCGGGGGCCTCTGCTGCTGGCGCTGCGGCCGCCGGCGCAGCGGGTCCTGACTCGGGTCGAGGTACTGGACCTGTGTCTGCTCGTTGCGGTCGCGGGCCGCCTGCAGCTGGGACTGCCAGGGGTGCGGGTCCTCCGGACGCGGCTGACCCGGCGGTACGGGCGGCATCACCGTGGTCGGGTCGCCGCTCTGCGGGGGTCCGGACTGCGGGGCGCCGGTCTGCGGCAGGAAGCTGGTCGCGGCGTTGGGGTCGTACGACCCCGCGTTGCTCGGCAGGACCTGCGTCGGGTCGGCCGCACCCGGCGCCTCGGGCACCTGAGCGGGCGAAGGGTCGGGCGCGAGCAGCGCGGCGACACCGAGCGCGGCGTCGACCTGCGCGGGCGTGGAGTGCACGCCGACTCCGGCCGCGACGGTACGCAGTCCACGGGCGAGGTTCTCGGCGCTGGGCCGCTGGGCCGGCTCCTTGCGCAGGCAACGCTCTATGACCGTCCACAGCGGCTCGGGGACGGTGGTGGGGCGGCGAGGCTCCTCGCTGAGGTGGCGGTGGAGCACCTCGAGGGCCGTGCCGCCCGCGAACGGGGGCCTGCCGGTGACCAGTTCGTACAGCAGGATGCCCGCGCCGTAGATGTCGACGGCAGAGGTCTGCGGACGGCCCTCGGCCGACTCCGGCGCGACATACGCGGGCGTGCCGACGAACTCGTGCGTACGGGTCAGGCCCGGGGAGTCCGCGAGGCGCGCGATGCCGAAGTCGGTCAGCATCGGGTGCATCTGGCCGTCGGCGTCGGTCTTGAGGAGTACGTTCGCGGGCTTGAGGTCACGGTGGACGACGCCGTCCGCGTGGCTTGCGGCGAGCGCGTCCGCGATCTGGGCGGTCATCAGCGAGGCGGCGACCGGGCTGAGCGGGCCGTTCTCGCGGAGGTAGCGGTGCAGGTCGGGGCCGTCGACGAGGTCCATGACGAGGGCGAGGAGATCCCCCTCGACGACCAGGTCCCGGGTGCGCACGATGTTCGGGTGGGTGAGGCGGAGCAGGACGGAGCGCTCGCGCAGGAAGCGCATCACCACGTCCGCGTCGTTAGCAAGCTCCTCCTTGAGGACCTTGATCGCGACGGTCTCGCCGGGCTGGCCCGCGACGGCCGCCTCGGCGCCCGCGGTCTCCCGCTGGCTGGCTCGCCAGACGGTGCCCGTGGCGCCGCGCCCGAGGGGCTCCTCGAGCAGGTACTTGCTGCCTACCGGCCGCACGTCATGCGCTCCCTGCTGATCGTGGTCCTTGCGTGGTCCCGGGCCGCTGTGGCCGTTGCTCGGAGGCGCGGTGGCCCACCCGGGTGTCCGACCCACTTTAGTGCCGCCGGACACGGCACCGGCCGGTCGTCTGCCCGACTTCCTCCTGCGCATCCCCTCCTGATGACCGCTGGTCGTGTTCGAAAGGAAGACGCGGGCATCGTACGGATGGTTGCCGAAGAGCCGTGCTGCGAACGTCACGCACGTTCCGGATCAGATCCCAACCAGGCATTTTTACGCCCAGAGCCGACCAATCAAGATCACGTACTGGTGGTCCCCGGGCGTGTTGTCAGTGGCAGGTGCGAGGATGCCCTCAGCACGGAGTCGTGGGGGCGGGAGCCCTGTGGCGCGTGCCGACCTGCCGGGTGGGGGCGATCACAGGGCGGCTCCCCTGCCGGGTACCCCGCGCAGAAGGGATTGCTGACGGCGATGCAGATCCGGCTGACTGTCCTCGCGCCGCGCAGCGGCCGATCCGCGACCGCGGGGCATGCCTCCGTGGGACACGCCTCGGCGGGACATGCCGCGGGACACGCCTGCGACGTGCTGATCACCGCGCCTGCCGGGACGGCGCTGGCCGCCGTGGCCTCCGGCCTCGCGGCGGCCGTCTCCGGCCCCGATGTCTCGGGTTCCGTCGTGCTGTACGCGGGCCAGGAGCGGCTCGACGCGCAGCGTCGCACGCTGGGCGAGCCGCCGCTGGTGGACGGCGCGGTGCTCTCCCTTCAGGTCCCCGGTGAGGACGAGTCTCCCGGGGCGGACGCCTCGGCCCAGCTCCATGTGGTCGCCGGTCCCGACGCGGGCGGGGTCCATCTGCTGCACGGCGGCCAGATCAGGATCGGCCGCTCCGCCGAGGCGGACGTACCGCTGGACGACCCGGACGTCTCGCGGCTGCACTGCGCGGTCACGGTCGCCGAGGACGGCCGGGTGACGGTCGCCGACCTCGGCTCGACGAACGGCACCACGCTGGACGGCGCGGCCCTGAGCACCCGCCCGGTCAGGCTGCCCGCGGGCGCGCTGCTGCGACTTGGCGAGTCGACGCTCCGGGTCACCCCGTGCGACCCGACGCCCGCGCTGCCGACGGCGCCGGACGGCGAGGGGCATCTGCGGGTGACCCGGGCGGACGGGGCTGGTCCGGGCGGGTCCGGTTCCAGTGGGTCCGGTTCCGGCCCCGGCGGCTCCGGTTCCGGCGGCTCCGGTTCCGACGGATCAGCTCCTGGCGGTTTCGGGCCGGGCGGCTCGGGCCTCGGCAGCTCCGGTCCGGCCGACCCCGGACATCGCCGACCAGTACCCAGCTGGGCCCGCCGGGACGACGCCGGTTCCGGCACCGGCGGCTACGGCCCCGACGCATCGGCTCCGGGCGCTTCCGGATCGGGCGCTTCCGGGCACGGTGGCTCCGGCGCGCGCGGTGCGGCTCCGGCCAGTCCCGGGTCCGCCGACCGGGCTCCCCACGCTTCGGGCCCCCGCGAAGTCCCCCGGGCAGGCGATCAGCGCCGTGTGCCCTTCCAGTACGACCCCACCGCTCCCGCAGCCCCGACGAGCGCCGGGCGCGGCGATGCCGAGACGCTCTATACATACGACACGTACGGCCCCGACGGCAGCGCCCACGGCGACGCCATGCACTCCAGGGCGGACGAGACCCACGAGGTCCCCGAACCGCCCGAGGCCCACAGCCCCGCAGCTCCCAGCGGCCCGCCGCGCCAAGCCGCCCCCTTCCGCGGCACCCGCCTGCCCGACGGCGCCACCCCCCGCAGACGCGGTATAGGAGCTTGGGCCCGGCGGCTCGCCGGAGGCCGGGAGGAGCCTGTCCCGGAGCTCCCGTCGCAGCCCGGACCGCGCAGCGCCGCGACGCGCGCCGTCGAGAGCTGGCCCGATCCGGCCGCGGTGCTGCTCACCGCGCTCGGCCCCGGCCCCCGGATCTGGGAGCGTGGAGCGGGGCATCCCGAGTCCCTTGTGCTCCGCCTCGGCACCACCGACCGGGCCGAGCTGCCTGCCGTGCCGGTGACCGTCGGCCTGCGCGAGGCCGGTTCGCTCGGGCTCGCCGGGCCCAGGGCGCGGCTGGCCGGTCTTGCCAGGTCCGCCGTGGCGCAGCTCGCCGCGCTGCACTCGCCTGTGGATCTGGAGATCGTGCTGGTCTCCACGGACCGGTCGCGGAGCCTCGAGGAGCGCAAGAGCGAGTGGGCCTGGCTCGGCTGGCTGCCGCATCTGCGGCCCGCGCACGGCCAGGACTGCCGACTGCTCCTCGCCTACGACCGGGACCAGGCCACCGCCCGCAGTGCCGAACTCACCCGCCGCCTGGACGACGGGCCGCTCGGCCCGGGCTGGCCGAGCGCCGAGCGCAGGGCCGTCGCCGAAGCCGCCGCGCGGTACGAAGGCGCGCGTACCGTCGTCATCGTCGACGGGGACCCCGGATCGGCCGCGCTGCGCGAGACGACGGCCAGGCTGGCCGGCGCCGGCCCCGCTGCCGGGATCCATCTGATCTGTCTGGCCGAGACCCCGGCCGCCTCGCCGCTCTCACCCGTCGCCGCGACCTACGAGGCGGCGTGCGCGGCCTCGCTCGCCTTCCGCGAGTGCGGGGCGGTCGCCCTGCTCAGCGGCGATGTGGCGACCGCGCTGCGGCTGATGCGTACAGCCGGCGGGCAGCCCGTCGGGCGCGGCACGGTCGGCGCGGTGGACGCGGTCTCGGCGCCCTGGGCGGAACGCTTCGGGCGCGCCGTCGCGCCGCTGCGCGCCGAGGGCACCGGCACACACCTCGACCGGGTCGCGGCGCTGCCGCGTTCCGCACGGCTGCTGGACGAGCTGGGTCTCGCCCGCGCCACCCCCGCATCTCTGATGGCGCGCTGGGCATCGGCGGGCGACGGCACCGCGGTGCTCGGCGCGGGTCCGCGCGGCCCGCTCACCGTCGATCTCACCGAAGAGGGCCCGCATCTGCTGATCGAAGGCCCGGCGGGCAGCGGCCGCACTGAGCTGCTGCGCTCCGTCGCTGCCTCGCTGGCCGCCGCGGGACGCCCGGACCGGCTCGGGCTGCTGCTGGTCGACGGAGCCGGCGGCGAGCGCGGCGAAGGACTGGCCGCCTGTACCGAACTGCCCCATGTCACCGAGCACTTGGTGGCCTCGGACCCGGTCCGGATGCGGGCGTTCGCGCAGGCGCTCGGGGCCGAGCTGAAGCGGCGGTCCGAGCTGCTGGGCAGCGTCGGTTTCGCCGAGTGGCACACCCAGCGCGATGTGGCCGACCGGATGGTGGGCCAGCGCCCGCCGAGCGCCGCCGAGCAGCGCGGTGACCTCGACTCCCCCGCCAGCGGCACGCTCCGGCTGCGCCCCGGGGCCCGTACTAAGGCCGAGGGTCCGCCTCCGCTCCCGCGGCTCGTCGTGCTGGTGGACGACTTCGACGCGCTGGTCGCACCGGCGCTCGGCAGCCCCGGGCGGCCCGCGGCCGGTTCGGTCGTACGGGCCCTGGAAACCGTGGCCCGGGACGGCGAGCGGCTCGGTGTACATCTGATAGCGACGTCCGCGCGTCCCGACCGTACGGCCGACACCGAGTTGGCACAGGGTGCGCGGCTGCGTGTCGTGCTGGATGCGCCGCCCGCCGCGCCGGGGCCGGACGACCCTGCCCCCGGTCGAGGCAGGCTCGGGCATCCGGACGGCCGGGTGACCCCGTTCCAGAGCGGCCGGGTGACGGGACGCATTCCGCGTACGGCGACCTTGCGTCCCACTGTGGTGCCGCTCGAGTGGGAGCGGATGGGTGACCCGCCGACCCGTCGGCCCGTTCGTGAACTGGGCAATGGGCCAACGGACTTGGCACTTCTGGCCAGTGCCCTGGAGCGAGCTGCACGATCAGTGGACGCGACTCCGGTTCCGCCGCTGAATCCGGCCCGCCCCTGAGCGACAGCACAGGCCCGCCCTTTGACCTGACATCACGTCACAAGGCCATCACAAAAGGCTGGTTGACGCCTGGTGCGGTATTGCGGCCCTCCAGTACCGGGCGTACACCTGTCGGCACGGGACAGGGCACGGGAGAGACGGGGCAGTGATGCGCACAACTCTTCGCACGGGCAGGACCGCAGTGGTGTTCGCCGCCATCGGTGCTCTCGCACTCGCCGGTTGCGGCGACAACAAGGACGACAACAAGGCGAAACCGGGCGAGGGCAAGGGCAAGGAGTCCGCGGCGACGGTCCAACTGCCCAAGCTGAACGGCGAGAAGATCGAGGTCGTGGCCGTCTGGACCGGCCCCGAGCAGGAGAACTTCACCAAGGTCCTCAAGGAGTTCGAGAAGCGCACCGGGGCTTCCGTCACCTTCGTCCCCACCCAGGACGCGATGCTCAACTACCTCGGTACGAAGATCGCCGGCGGTCAGCCCCCGGATGTGGCACTCCTCCAGCAGGTCGGCGCGCTCCAGCAGGCCGTGCAGCGCAAGTGGGTCAAGCCGCTGGGCGCCGAGGCCAAGGCGGAGCTGGCGAAGAACTTCACCAAGGGCTGGCAGGATCTCGGCGCGGTCGGCGGCACGCAGTACGGCGTCTACTTCAAGGCCGCCAGCAAGTCCCTGGTCTGGTACAACGCCAAGGCCTTCGAGAACGCGGGCGCGAGCGAGCCGAAGACCTGGAAGGAGTTCCTGTCGACGGCCGAGACGATCTCCGCCTCCGGTGTCACCCCGGTCTCGGTCGGCGGCGCGGACGGCTGGACGCTCACCGACTGGTTCGAGAACATCTATCTCTCCCAGGCGGGACCCCAGAAGTACGACCAGCTGGCCAAGCACCAGATCAAGTGGACCGACCCGTCCGTGAAGACCGCGCTGACCACGCTCGGCGAGCTCTTCGGCAAGCCGAACCTGATCGCGGGCGGCGCCGACGGCGCGCTCCAGACGGAGTTCCCGGCATCGGTCACCCAGACCTTCACCGGCGGTGAGCAGCCCAAGGGCGCGATGGTCTTCGAGGGCGACTTCGTCTCGGTGAACATCGCGCAGACCGACGCCAAGATCGGTACGGACGCGAAGGTGTTCCCGTTCCCGGCGGTGGGCGCCGAGCCTCCGGTGGTGACCGGCGGCGATGCGGCCGTGGCGCTGAAGGACTCCAAGGGCGCACAGGCGCTGCTGACCTTCCTGGCCTCCCCGGACGCCGCGAAGATCTGGGCCGAGTCGGGCGGGTTCATCTCACCGAACAAGTCGCTCGACATCTCCGCGTACCCCAATGATGTGCAGCGCGATATCGCCAAGGCGCTGATCGCGGCGGGCGACACATTCCGCTTCGACATGTCGGACCAGATGCCGCAGTCGTTCGGCGGTACGCCCGGCAAGGGCGAGTGGAAAGCACTCCAGGACTTCTTGAAGAACCCGAAGAACGTCGCCGGGACCCAGCAGAAGCTGGAGTCGGACGCGGCCAAGGCGTACAAGAGCTGAATCGGTGACAACTGCGGCGACCGCGAGGGGCTCCGTACGTCCGACGCCCCCCGCCGACAAGCGCAAGAGCGTGACAGGCACACGTAAGATCATCGCGGTCGGCTTTCTGCTGCCCGCGCTGGTGCTGCTGGGCGCGCTCGTGGTCTACCCGATCGGGTACTCGGTCTACCGGTCCTTCTTCGACCAGTCCGGCAGCGGATTCGCCGGGATCGACAACTACAAGGAGATATTCACCGAGGACACCATCCTCACCGCGGTCAAGAACAATGTGATCTGGGTGGTGGTCGCGCCGACCGTCTCGACGGCGCTCGGTCTGATCTTCGCCGTGCTCACCGAGCGGGTCCGCTGGGGCACCGCCTTCAAGCTGATCGTCTTCATGCCGATGGCGATCTCGATGCTCGCCGCGGGCATCATCTTCCGGCTGGTGTACGAGCAGGACCCGGACCGCGGTGTCGCCAACGCGGTCTGGGTGGGCGTCCATGACACCTTCGCCGAGTCGGCCGGATTCCCCAAGGCGCGTCCGCTCGCCGTCCATCCGCTCGAGGCAGGTCCGGGCGGGTCCTTCGTCGCCAAGGAGCCCGCCACCGCGGGCAAACAGGTCCAGCTCCCGTTGGTCGGCGTCGCGCCCGACAAGATGCCGTCCGACGCCAAGCCCGCGAAGCCGGCACAGCCGGACGACGGAAAGATCACCGGCACCGCCTGGCTGGACTTCACCAAGGGCGGAGGCGGCAAGCCCAACACCATCGACGCCAAGGAGCTCGGCCTCAAGGGCATCAAGGTGGAGGCAGTCAGGGACGGCAAGGTCGTCGCATCGGCACGAGCCGGAGCGGACGGTACGTTCAGCCTGCCCGCGTCCGCCGAGGGCGCCCAACTCCGGCTGCCCGCCGACAATTTCCGGGAGCCGTACAACGGCGTCAACTGGCTCGGCCCCTCGCTCGTCACCCCGGCGATCATCGGCAGTTACGTCTGGATGTGGGCGGGCTTCGCGATGGTGCTGATCGCGGCGGGCCTGGCGAGCGTGCCGCGTGAACTCCTCGAAGCGGCGCGGGTGGACGGCGCGAACGAATGGCAGGTCTTCCGCAAGATCACGGTGCCGCTGCTGGCGCCGGTACTCGCGGTCGTCCTGGTCACCCTGATGATCAATGTGCTGAAGATCTTCGACCTGGTCTTCATCATCGCGCCGGGCTCGGCCCAGGACGACGCGAACGTCCTCGCTCTCCAGCTGTACCGCTCGTCGTTCGGTACGGATTCGAACGTGGGGCTGGGCAGCGCCATCTCCGTACTCCTGCTGCTGCTGGTGATCCCGGTGATGCTGTTCAACATCCGCAGGATGCGAAGGGAGAGCCGCCGATGACCACGACCGACGGTGTGGTGAAGGCCAAGCAGTCACTCCCGGCGCGTATCGCGGCAGGCGCCGGCGGTGGCGTGATGCGGGTGTTTCTCATCCTGGTGGGCCTGTTCTGGCTGATGCCGACGTTCGGGCTGCTGCTGTCGTCGCTGCGCGACGCGACGGACATCAGTGAGAGCGGCTGGTGGAAGGTGTTCTCGGCCCCGGCGCAGCTGACCACCGAGAACTATTCGCGGCTCCTCGACAACACGGCGATCACCGATTCGCTGCTGTCCACGGTGCTGATCACCGTCCCTGCCACGGTTCTGGTCGTGGTGATCGGCTCGCTCGCCGGATACGCCTTCGCCTGGATGGAATTCCCGGGCCGCGACTGGTGGTTCATGGTGGTCGTCGGCCTGCTCGTGGTCCCGGTCCAGGTCGCGCTGGTGCCGGTCTCCAAGCTGTTCGGCCAGATCGGCATCTTCGAGACGACGATCGGCGTGATCATCTTCCATGTCGCGTTCGGTCTGCCGTTCGCGATCTTCCTGCTGCGGAACTTCTTCGCGGAGATCCCGAGAGAGCTGCTGGAGGCGGCACGGCTCGACGGGGCGGGCGAGATACGGCTGTTCACGCGCGTCGTGATGCCACTGGGCGGCCCGGCGATCGCCTCGCTGGGGATCTTCCAGTTCCTGTGGGTGTGGAACGACATGCTGGTGGCGCTGATCTTCGCGGACTCCGAGAGCGCGCCGATCACGGTGGCACTCCAGCGCCAGGTAAGGCAGTTCGGCAACAACATCGACGTCCTGGCGCCCGGCGCCTTCGTCTCGATGATCATCCCGCTGGCGGTGTTCTTCGCGTTCCAGCGGCAATTCGTGACGGGAGTCATGGCGGGAGCGGTGAAGTGACGTATTCCTGAGGGATGTTGACGGGGCGCCGGGGCGGCCGCCGTCCGGCCCCTCTGACCAGGGGTGGGACGGCGGCCGAGCGCTGCCTGCCGGGCTGTTACCTCAGGCTGATCACGTGCGCCACGGTGTTGACCGCGAGCGCTGCCACGGCGGTGGCCGCACCGCACGCTCCGGACCGCGCAACATTCCAGAGCAACTCTCGCCGGATCTTCTTCTTCCTTCGCTGACGGTTCGTGGGCCGCGGACTGGGGGACGTCCGGCGCGTACGGTGAACCAAGGTGGCCTCCGATCACAAGGAGTTGTCGCCGCCCCCGCGCTGCCAGTTCCTGCCAGGGTTCCGCGGTGCGGGGGTCTCGCGTTGTCGAGAGCCACGCTTCCGTGGGCAAGGGGCACGAAGCGACCCGCCGGGCCTCAATCCCGATGTAAGTTCCACGCCATGACGAGCCCCGAGGCGGAGACCTGGGAACCCGCGACGGCTGAGGATCTGGTTGCCGACGCGCTGGCGCTTGGTGTCCCCAAGGCGAGCCCGCGCATGATCACGGACTGGACCGAGCACGGGCTGCTGGGTTCCCCGGCATTTCAGAAGTCCACCCGGCACGGCAGCGATGCTCGCCTGTACTCACCCGACCAGCGCCGGCTGTTCACAGAGATGCTCAAGGCCCGCCTGCGGTCTCCGCTCGCGCGCGTTCCCCATCACACGCTGATTCGCCCGGTACTGCACATGTGGCTGATCGACGACGTGGTGATCCCCGACAGCCAGGCGCGCCGGGCCTGGCGTACTTGGGCACGGTCGGCCGGCAAGAACACGGCCGCCAAGCGAAGCGAGATCGCCCGCAAACTGGTCGACCAGGTCGCGCACCCCGCCGCCCCGTACCACCAGCGGCGAAAAGCACAGCTCCTGATCGAGCAGGGTGAGAAAGCCCGATCCCCCGAGTGGGGCAAGCTCTATTCGGCGTTGACGGAGGTCTGCTCCCCATGGCCGTCCCCAGCAGGCCAGCGCATCGAGCGGGCCGTCGAGGGCCCGGATTTCCCCGTCGGCATCCGCGAAGTCGTCAGCAACATGATGCTCCGACAGAAAGTCACCCGCCGCCTCGGAAACGAGGAGGTAAGCGAACCGCTGCTCGTCGAAGCGCGCGCCGAGCACCGTCGGGGCCGGCAGTGGTACGAAGCCTCCCGGTCGTACTTTCAGGAGCGGGCCGTAAACCCAGAAACATTTGCTGAGCCGTCAGACCTGGAAGCCCAGGTCATTGAACAAGTGGATGCCTTCATCCAGCCCCTCGGCCACCAGCTCGGCCTCGTCCAGGAGGTACTCGCTGAGGCCAGAGCGTTCGGGTCCCGTACCCGGTGACCAGTTCGTCGCCCAGTGGCCTCGGCCAGGCCTTGTGAGCGGCGGCAGGCATCATTGCGCGGCATGGGAAGCAGAGAAGTGCGCGACGAGGACCGAGTGACGGATGCGTTCCGACGCTGGCTCGTTGCTGAAGGCTGGACCCCTGTGGCCCCCACCGATCCCGACGCCGACATCGAGGCCATACGCGGTGTCGAGCGCCTGATAGGTGAGGCCAAGGGTCGAACCACGGATCGCGGTACTGACACCGGCATCGCCTATGGGCAGCTCCTGCGCCGGATGATCGGGGGGTCCCGTGACACCCGCTACGCCATCATCGTGCCGACCTCGTCCGTCTGGCACGCGGAGCGAGTTCCGGCCACCGTGCGCGACCTGCTCAGGATCGACCTGTATGAGGTGACGGACGACGGCGCTGTGAAGCAGCTCCGCGTATAGGTCGCCGTAGCCTCCCGTGAGGTCTTCCGGCCGTGCGAGTGGCCACCGGCTCAGTAACCGGCACAGGCACGCGGAAGGCTCGGAGACCTTTCCTGGTGTCCGAGGCTCAGCGCCGCTGCGCTACCGATGGCCTGCCATGCCATGCCTGAAGCGCTGGTGGCGCTGATGAAGCGACTGGTCGCCTGCCCGGGGTGTGACCAGGAGGACTCGTATGGAGCCCTCCGGAACGCATCGGCTCGTCGCCGACTTCAACGAGCGGGCGCGGGAACTGGTCGCCGCGGCGTAGCAACCGACCTCAACGACGAGGGCCGCCTCAGCGGGGGCCCGGGGGCCTGCCCCCGGTTCGGGAAGGGGCGGGGAGGGGAACAACCCCCGGTCACGACCGGAGCGCCGCCACCGCCCCCCGCGCCAGCTCGTCCAGGTACCCCTTCGGCAGCCCCGTCCGCACCACCACCAGCCGCCAGTACAGCGGCCCCACAATCAGGTCCAGCGCCTTGTCCGGGTCCGTCGATTCGGGGAGTTCGCCCCGTGCCACCGCGTCCCGTACCACCATCGCCGCCACGCCCTGCTGGCTGTCCAGCAGCGCCGCCTTGATCGCGTCCGAGATTTCCGGGTGGCGCGCCGCCTCCACCAGCAGGTCCGGGATGACCTGCGAGGCCACCGGGTGCCGCAGGGCGTGCGACGCCACCTCGAGCAGCGCCCGTACATCGCCGTACAGCGAACCCGTCGCCGGCGCCGGCAGTCCCTGCGCCGCGAACACCGAGACCAGGTCCAGCACCAGCGACAGCTTCGACTTCCAGCGCCGGTAGACCGCCGTCTTGCCGACGCCCGCCCGCCGCGCGATCCCCTCGATCGACATCCGCGCGAAGCCGACCGCAGCCAGTTCCTCGAAGACGGCGGCGCGGATGGCCTGGGTCACGTCCTCCCGGAGCACTGCGGCTCCCGCCGGCGCGCGACGTGGTGTTCCCGGATCCGTGGTCATGCACAGGAGCATACCGGGACGACGAAACGGTTGCGTTGCGACGTCACTCCGTCCTACTCTCGCCGTAGCGACGATACGGGTCCGTCCCATCGCTGGGCGACTCCCAGCGCGGGCGCCGCCAACGCCCGCGCCCGACGTACTCCACCCCTGTCCCTGCCTCCGCGCCTGTCGAAAGCGAGCACCGTGAGCAGCCAGACGATCGGCCGGCCAGAGCCGCATCCAGATCTGAGCGAATCCGCCCCGGACGGCCCGTCCGACCTCGCCGCGCTCGCCGCCCGCCACGGTCTGACCGTCAGCGGCGCCCGCCCCACCCTGCGCTCCTACATCGGCCAGCTCTGGTCCCGCCGCCACTTCATCGTCGCCTTCGCCACCGCCCGGCTGACCGCCCAGTACAGCCAGGCCAAGCTGGGCCAGATCTGGCAGGTCATGACCCCGCTGCTGAACGCGGCGGTCTACTACTTCATCTTCGGCATGCTGCTCGACACCAGTAAGCACGTGCCCGACTTCATCCCGTTCCTCGTCACGGGCGTGTTCATCTGGACCTTCACGGCCAACTCGATCATGGCCGGCACCCGCGCGATCTCCGGCAACATCGGCCTCGTACGCGCCCTGCACTTCCCCCGCGCGAGCCTGCCCATCGCCATCGCGCTCCAGCAGCTCCAGCAGCTGCTCTTCTCGCTCGGCGCGCTGCTCGCCATCCTGGTCTGCTTCGGGCAGCTTCCCCAGGTCGGCTGGCTGCTCGCGATCCCGGCACTGACCCTGCAGGCCGTGTTCAACACCGGCATTTCGATGATCATGGCGCGGCTGGCCAGCAGGACCCCGGACATCGCCCAGCTGATGCCGTTCATCCTGCGCACCTGGATGTACGTCTCCGGTGTGATGTGGTCGATCGACAAGGTGCTCAGCCACGACAAGGTGCCGCACATGGTCAAGCTGGCGTTGCAGTGCAACCCGGCCGCCGTCTACATCGACCTCATGCGCTTCGCGCTCATCGACAGCTTCACCGCCGCCCAACTCCCCCCGCATGTCTGGGCCGTGGCCCTCTTCTGGGCAGTGCTCTTCGGGGCCGGCGGATTCCTGTACTTCTGGAAGGCAGAGGAGGAGTACGGCCGTGGCTGACTCCAGGGTTCCCACCGTCGTCGTCGACGGCGTCCACATCACGTACAAGGTGAACGGCGTCCGCACCGGCAAGGGCAGCGCCACCACCGCCCTCAGCCGGATCGTCTCCCGCAAGGGCGCACCCGGCGTTCGCGAGGTGCACGCCGTCAAGGGCGTCAGCTTCGCCGCGTACAAGGGCGAGGCGATCGGCCTGATCGGCTCCAACGGCTCGGGCAAGTCGACCCTGCTCAAGGCCATCGCGGGCCTGCAGCCGCCATCCAAGGGCAGGGTCTTCACCCAGGGCCAGCCCTCGCTGCTCGGCGTGAACGCGGCACTCATGGGCGATCTGACCGGCGAGCGCAATGTCATCCTCGGCGGACTCGCGATGGGCATGACCCGCGAGCAGATCCGCGACCGCTACGACGACATCGTCGACTTCTCGGGGATCAACGAGAAGGGCGACTTCATCACGCTGCCGATGCGTACGTACTCCTCCGGCATGGGCGCCCGGCTGCGGTTCTCGATCGCCGCGGCGAAGAGCCACGACGTGCTGCTGATCGACGAGGCTCTGTCCACCGGCGACGCCCGCTTCCAGCGGCGCAGCCAGGAGCGCATCAACGAGCTGCGCGAGGAGGCCGGCACGGTCTTCCTGGTCAGCCACAGCATCGGCACGATTTCCGAGACGTGCGACCGCGCGATCTGGCTGGAGGCCGGGACGTTGCGGATGGACGGCCCGGTGAAGGACGTCGTCGCCGCGTACAACGAGTTCACCAGCCCCAAGAAATAGCCCCTAAATCACCTCAAATTACCCATAACGCGGGCTAAAGTGCAGGCCGATGACGACTCATCGGACTGCACCGCCCGCCCATGGCTCCGCCCGCGTGCCCGGGACCGCGCTCCCCGGCACCCGGGCGCCCCTCGGCGCCGGCCCGGCCCGGCCCACGCAGGCCGTCGCCCTCGGCGCCGTCTGGGCAGCCACCCGCATCGGGATGCTGCTCCTGCTCATCGTCGACCGCCTCGGCGACAGCGGCGTCGCCGGCGAGGTGCACACCCTCTACCGGCACTGGTACGAGCAGCTCGACCAGGGCGCTTTCCCCCTGAACGACGTCACCTGGCAGTACCCGCCCGGCGCCGCGCTGGTGTTCCTCTTCCCCGGCACACTGCCCTGGCTCACCTACTTCCAGGCCTTCGTCGCCATCACCCTCGCCGCCGACGCCGTTGTCACCCTCGCGCTCGCCCGCGCCGGTGTGCACGGCGCCTGGATGTGGGTGTGCGGACTGCCGCTGCTGCTGCATCTGCCCTTCGCGCGGTACGACGTCCAGGTCACCGCCCTCGCCGTGCTCGCGCTACTGGCGATGCGCGGCCGGCCGCTGCTCGGCGGGACGCTCGCCGGCCTCGGCGCGATGGTCAAGGTCTGGCCGCTGCTCACCCTGCTCGGCACACCCCGGGGACGTACGACACGCGCCGCCTGGCTCTCGGCCGCCGCCTCCGCGGTCGCGCTGCTCGCCGTCCTCGCGCTCGTCTTCACGCACTCCCTGGACTTTCTGCGGCAGCAGGGCGCCAGAGGCGTCCAGATCGAGTCGCTCGGCGGAACCGCGCTCCAGCTCGCGCGGAAGGCGGGCTGGCCGGGCACGGTCAGGTTCCAGTACGGGGCCTTCGAGTTCATCGGTCCCTATGTGTCGAGCGTGGCGCGGCTCTCGCTGCTGCTGACCGCCGCGGCGCTGTGCTGGCTGCTGCTCTGGCGGGTCAGGGCCCGGCGCTGGAGTGCGGCGACACCCTTCGACGCCGCGTTCGCCGCCGTCCTGCTCTTCACCGTCACCAGCCGGGTGATCAGCCCGCAGTATCTGGTCTGGCTGCTCGGACTGGCCGCGGTCTGCCTCACCTCCCGGCACACCACCCAGCGCCCGGTCGCGCTGTTGATGCTGCCCGCGGCCGCGCTGAGCGCGCTGGCCTACCCCTTGCTCTACGACGATGTGCTGGGCGGCACTCCGCTCGGCTGTCTGATCACGGTCGTACGGAACGGTCTGCTGGTCACGGCGGCTCTGCTCTCCTGCAGGCGGCTGTGGACGGCCACGGCCGCGCGATAGGCTCCGCTGCCGACAATGGGCAGGGGCGCGCCAAGGGGAGTGGGAATGCGGAACGGGGGGCCTCAGCCGCTGCGCGACGACGATCCGCGGGAGATCGCGGGCTATGTGCTCGAGGCGCGGATCGGCGAGGGCGGGATGGGCACCGTCTATCTCACCCGCACCGGCGAAGGACGGCCCGTCGCGCTGAAGCTGATCCGTCGCGAGCACGCACAGAGCGAGAGCTTCCGGAAACGTTTCGCCCGCGAGGTCGAGGCGGTCCGCCGGGTGCACGGACACCACCTCGTACCGGTCGTCGACCATGACGCGGAGGCCGCCCGGCCCTGGCTCGCCACCCGTTACGTACCGGGGCTGCCGCTCGACGACGCGCTGGCCGAACACGGGCCGCTGCCGCTGAAGTGCGTGCTTCAGCTGACTGCCTGCGCGGCCCACGCGCTGGACGCCGTACACACCGCCGGGGTCATCCACCGCGATGTGAAGCCGGGCAATCTGCTGCTCACCGCGGAAGGGCCCTGGCTGCTCGACTTCGGCATCGCGCGGGACGTCGGGACGTCATCCATGACCACCGTCGGCCGGATGGTCGGCACACCCAAGTACATGTCTCCCGAGCACGCGCTCGGCAAGCAGCTCACGCCCGCATCCGATGTGTTCACGCTCGGACTCGTCGCCGCCGAAGCCGCCGCCGGGCGCCATCCGTACGGAGAGGGCGGTGGCCTGGTGGTCGCCACCCGGATCGCCGGCACCGACCACGAGCCGCCGGATCTCCGCGCGCATCCGGCGGCGCTGCGCGAGGTGCTGACGGCCTGCCTCGCCGCCCGGCCCGAGGAGCGGCCGACGGCGGCGGAGGTGGCCGAGCTGTGCCGGCGGGCAGCGGGACGCGACGTACGGGACTTCGACGGCTGGCTGCCGAAGCCGCTCGCGGCGACCCTGGCAGGGATCGAGCGGGCCGCCAAGGACCCGAGGGCATCCGGCTGGCTGACCAGAATCCGCCGGGCCCCCTGACGGGCTGTCCTCGATCGCAGGACGGGCTTGTGCTCAAAAGCCCGTCCGGCGATCGAGGGCGAAGCGCGCCGGACGGACCCGGCGCCCCCTCGTTCCCGTACCGCTAGCTGTGCGTACGCAGCAGCTGCCGCATCGTCCGCATCGCCACCGACAGGTTCGCCAGGTCGAACGTGTCCGAGCCCTGGATCTCCTCCAGCGTGGAGCGCGCCCGGCCGAGGATCGCCGCGTTCTTCTGCTCCCAGGCCTTGAACCGCTCCTCGGGCGTCGAGCTGCCGTTGCCCACGGAGAGCACGTCCGCCGTCAGCATGGCGTGTGCGGCGTACAGGTCCTCGCGGATGGAGGCGCGGGCCATGGACTGCCAGCGGTCGGCCCGCGGCAGCTCTATGATCCGGTCCATCAGCTGGGTGATCCGCAGCCGGTCGGCGAGGTCGTAGTACACCTCGGCGACCGCCATCGGATCCTTCTTCGTACGGTCCCCGATCGCGACGATGTCGAGCGTCGGGAAGGCGGAGGAGAACCCGGCGACCCGCAGCGCGAGCTCCTCGGGAACACCGGTCTCGGTGAGCTCGTCCAGGATCCCCTGGTACCACTCCAGATCCGCGCCACGCAGCATCTTCGGCAGCTCCGCCCAGACCTGCTCCACGCGCTCGGCGAAGAAATCGATGGTCTCGGCGAGCTCCAGCGGCTGCGGCCGGTTGCCCAGCAGCCATCGCGTACCGCGCTCGACGAGGCGGCGCGAGTGCAGCCGGATACGGGTCTGGACGTCGGCCGCGACCTTGTTGTCGAGGGCCTCGACGGCGTCCCACACCGCGCCGAGTCCGAAGATCTCGCGGGCCGCGGTCTGCGCCCGCACGACCTCCTCGGTCGACGCACCCGTCTCTTCGCGCAGCCGGTGCAGGAAGGTCGAACCACCGGTGTTCACCGTGTCGTTGACCAGCACCGTCGTGACGATCTCGCGGCGCAGCGCATGCCCGTCGATCGCCTCGGGGAACTTCTCGCGCAGCGGCTGCGGGAAGTACGCGTGCAGCAGCCGGCGCAGATACGGGTCGTCCGGCAGCTCCGTCCCGATCAGCTCGTCCGCCACCGTGATCTTGGTGTAGGCGAGCAGCACGGCCAGCTCGGGCTGGCTGAGCCCCTTGCCCGCGTTGAGCAGTTCACGGATCTGCCGGTCGGTCGGCAGGAACTCCAGGGGCCGGTCCAGATGCCCGTCCCGCTCCAGCCGCCGAATGAAGCGCTGGTGGGCGTGGAGCAGACTCGGCGCCTGGACGACGGCGTTCGCCAGGGCGACGTTCTGCGCGTAGTTGTTGCGCAGCACCAGCGCCCCGACCTCGTCGGTCATCTCCGCGAGCAGCTTGTTGCGCTGCTTGACGGTCATGTCGCCGTCCGACACCAGGCCGTTGAGCAGGATCTTGATGTTCACCTCGTGGTCGGAGGTGTCCACGCCCGCGCTGTTGTCGATGGCGTCGGTGTTGATCTTGCCGCCGCTGCGGTCGAACTCGATCCGGCCGAGCTGGGTCAAACCCAGGTTGCCGCCCTCGCCGACGACCTTGGCCCGCAGGTCCTCACCGTTGACGCGGATCGCGTCGTTGGCCTTGTCGCCGACATCCGCGTTGGACTCGGTGGAAGCCTTGACGTACGTACCGATGCCGCCGTTCCACAGCAGGTCCACCGGGGACTTGAGGATCGTCTTCATCAGCTCGGCGGGCGTCATCTTGGAGATGCCGGGCTCGATGCCGAGCGCCGCGCGCATGTGCGCGTTGATCGGGATCGACTTGGCCGTACGCGGGTGGATGCCGCCGCCCGCGGACAGCAGCTCCTTGTTGTAGTCGGCCCAGGAGGAGCGGGGCAGCTCGAAGAGCCGGCTGCGCTCGGCGTACGAGGTTGCCGCGTCCGGGTTCGGGTCGATGAAGATGTGCCGGTGGTCGAAGGCGGCGACCAGCCGGATGTGCTCGCTGAGCAGCATGCCGTTGCCGAACACGTCACCGGACATGTCGCCGACGCCGACGACCGTGAAGTCCTGGGTCTGGGTGTCGTGGCCGAGCTCGCGGAAGTGCCGCTCGACGGACTCCCACGCGCCGCGGGCGGTGATGCCCATCTTCTTGTGGTCGTATCCGGCGGAGCCGCCCGATGCGAAGGCGTCGCCGAGCCAGAAGTTGTACGAGAGCGCGACCTCGTTGGCGATGTCGGAGAAGGACGCGGTGCCCTTGTCCGCGGCGACGACGAGATAGGTGTCGTCCCCGTCGTGGCGTACGACATCGGCCGGCGGTACGACCTCGCCCGCCACCAGGTTGTCGGTGATGTCGAGCAGCGCGGAGATGAAGATCTTGTAGCAGGCGATGCCTTCGGTGAGCCAGGCGTCCCGGTCCACGGACGGGTCCGGGAGCTGCTTGGCGACGAAGCCGCCCTTCGCGCCGACCGGCACGATCACGGTGTTCTTCACCATCTGCGCCTTGACCAGGCCCAGGATCTCCGTACGGAAGTCCTCACGCCGGTCGGACCAGCGCAGACCGCCGCGCGCGACCTTGCCGAAGCGCAGGTGCACACCCTCGACGCGCGGGGAGTGGACCCAGATCTCGTACGCCGGGCGGGGCGCAGGCAGATCCGGGATGGCCTGCGGGTCGAACTTCATCGACACATAGCTGTGGTGCGTGCCGCCGCCGGCCTCCTGGAAGAAGTTGGTCCGCAGCGTCGCCTTGATGACCGTGAGGAAGGAACGCAGGATCCGGTCCTCGTCCAGGCTGGCTACCTGGTCGAGCGCGCCCTCGAGCTCCTCGAGGAGACCGTCGATCAGCTCGGTGCCCGCGCGCTGGCGCTCCGGGGACATCCTGGCCTCGAAGAGCGAGATCAGCAGCCGGGTGGTGTGGACGTTGGTACGGAGGGTGTCCTCCATGTACTCCTGGCTGAAGGTCGAACCGGCCTGGCGCAGGTACTTGGCGTACGCGCGCAGCACCATCGCCTGCCGCCAGTTCAGACCGGCGCCCAGGACGAGGGCGTTGAAGCCGTCGTTCTCTGCCTTGCCGGTCCAGACCGCGGCGAAGGCGTCCTGGAAACGCTCGCGGGCATCGTCGGCGAGGTAGTCGCCGTTGCCGTTGGCCAGCGGCATGCGCAGACCGAAGTCGTAGATCCAGGCGGTCGTACGGTCCGAGCAGCGCAGCTCGTACGGACGCTCGTCGACGACCTCGACGCCGAGCCGGTTGAGCGCGGGCAGGACCGCGGAGAGGGAGACCTGCTCTCCGGTGCGGTAGATCTTGAAGCGGCGCTCGCCGGGGCCGGCACCGACCGGTTCGTACAGCGAGAGCGCGAAGCCCCTGCCGTTATCGGTCAGCCGTTCCAGGTGCACGAGGTCGGCGACGGCGGCACGCGGCGAGTGGTCTGCCTTGTAGCCCTCGGGGAAGGCGGAGCCGTAGCGGCGCAGCAGCTCGGCGGCGCGCTCCTCACCGCACTCGGCGTTGAGTGCCTCGGCGAAGCCGTCGGCCCAGGAACGGGCGGCCTCGACCAGCCTGGCCTCGATGCGCTCGACATCGGAGTCGGTCAGGTGGGGCAGCTCGGTCCCGGACGGGACGCGGACCACGAAGTGCAGCCGGGAGAGGATCGACTCGGTGTTCCAGGCGGTGAAGTCGACACTGCTGCCGCCGAGCTCCTCCTTGAGGATGTCGATCAGGCGCAGCCGTACGCCGGTGGTGTAGCGGTCGCGCGGCAGGTAGATGAGGGCGGAGTAGTAGCGCCCGTACTCGTCCTGACGCAGGTAGAGCCGCAGCCTGCGGCGCTCCTGGAGGTAGAGCACGCTCGTGACGATGGAACGCAGCTGGTCGACGGGCGTCTGGAAGAGCTCGTCGCGCGGGTAGGTCTCGAGGATCTGCAGCAGGTCGCGGCCGTCGTGGCTGTTGGGCGAGAAGCCTGCGCCCTCCAGGACCTCGGCGACCTTACGGCGGATGACCGGCACCCGGCGCACGGACTCGGTGTACGCGGCGGAGGAGAAGAGACCGAGGAAGCGGCGCTCACCGACGACATTTCCCTCGGCGTCGAACTTCTTCACGCCGACGTAGTCGAGGTAGCTGGGGCGGTGCACGGTCGCGCGGCTGTTGGCCTTCGTCAGCACGAGCAGCTTGTGCTCACGGGCCTTGGCACGGGCGTCGGCGGGCAGCCGGCTGAAGGACGGGCTGACCGGGTGCGCCTCGTCCGTGCTGTGCTGGGGGTCGGAGCGCAGGATGCCGAGTCCGGTCCCCGGGACGGCGGCGAGCGCGTCGTTCTCGGTGAGCTCGTACTCGCGGTAGCCGAGGAAGGTGAAGTGGTCGGCGGCGAGCCAGCGCAGCAGCTCACGCGCCTCCTCGACCTCCTGGTCGCGCAGATCGTCGGCCTTCGGCTCGCTGGGCAGCTCTTCGGCGATGCGCAGCGCGGCGTCGCGCATCTTCTCCCAGTCCTCGACGGTCTCGCGGACGTCGGAGAGGACCCGCAGCAGGTCGGAGGTGATCTGCTTCAGATCGGCGCGGTCGGTCTCGCGGTCGACCTCGACATGGATCCAGGACTCGACGAGCGCGTCGTGCGGCAGCGCCTTGCTCTTGGCCTCGGAGGGCAGTACCTCGATGAGCTTGCCGGTCACATCGCGGCGGACGGTGACCTGCGGGTGGATCACGACATGGATGCCGCGGCCCTGGCGGGAGAGCTCATTGGTGACCGAGTCGACGAGGAAGGGCATGTCGTCGGTGACGACCTCGACGACGGAGTGGCTGCACGTCCAGCCGTTCTCTTCCACGGTCGGAGTGTGAACCCGCACATTGGCCGTCCCCTGGGGGCGGTTCTCGGCCAGCCGGTAGTGGGAAAGTGCCGCGCCGAAGATGTCGACCGGGTCGCGGTCGGCAAGGTCCTCGGGAGCGGTGTGCAGGTAGTAGCGCTGGAGGTACGTGAGCAGAGCGTCCCGGTCTGGACGCTTCCCTTGCTCGGACCCAGTCGGAAGGTTCCCCCCGAGCGGGCTGTTCTCAGCTACCCGGGCGGCCCGTTCGAGCAGCTCGGCCTTGGCTTCGTCCAGCTTGGTCTGCATGTCCTCTGGCTCCTGTCGCGCGCCGTTGCGTGACGTAGGTGAAAGAAGCGACGCAACGCCGTGACGCGGGGTATCCGGTCGGAGTCGACGTTATGCCGCGATGAGAGTCGTCCGAGCGGTTATTGGCCAAGTTCGGCAACCCGGTCGGAACGAGGAGAGCAACGATCGCCCGGGTGCTGTGGCACTCCGGGCGCAGGCCGGGGGCTTCGCTGCCCCCGCGGCGTATCGCGCTGATCACGGGTCAAGGCTATCGTCCCGCCCCCCCGACCCGTCATGAGCCGTATGTGTACAAAAGCGGGGCCTGAAGTTTGACAGTCTGGACAGCGACACAGGCCCTCTTGGCAAGCAGCCCCCTCGCGGTGCACGTTGACGGTGACGACACGGTCACACGTCGACAGCACGACACCGGGAGTACCGTCGACAGCAGGACACCGGGAGCAGCCATGACAGCGAAGATCCTGATCGTCACCGGCGACGCAGCCGAGTCCCTCGAAGTCCTCTACCCGTACCAGCGGCTGCGGGAGGAGGGGTACGAGGTGCATATCGCGGCCCCCTCCCGCAAAAAGCTGCAGTTCGTGGTGCACGACTTCGAACCGGGCTTCGACACGTACACCGAGAAGCCGGGCTACACCTGGCCCGCCGACCTGGCCTTCTCGGAAGTCGAGCCGGGACAGTACGCAGCGGTGGTGATCCCCGGCGGCCGAGCCCCCGAGTATCTGCGCAACGACCCGGAACTCCGCAAGCTCCTCAAGTCCTTCTTCGACTCCGACAAGCCGGTCGCCCAGATCTGCCACGGCCCGCTGCTGACGGCGGCGCTCGGCAGCCTGGAGGGCCGGCGCGTCACCGCCTACCCGGCGCTGGAACTGGACATGCAGGCGGCCGGCGCCAGCTTCCAGGACGCGGAGGCGGTCGTCGACGGCACCCTCGTCTCCTCCCGCGCCTGGCCGGACCACTCCGCGTGGATGCGGGAGTTCCTGAAGGTGCTGCGCGCGAAGGCCCCGGTGAGCTGACGCCGCGACGCATGCCGCCACGGCGAAGCGTCTGGCGGCGCGCGTCAGGCCGCCAGGCGCTGGGCCTCGGCCACTGCCTCAGCGAGTGTGTCCACCACGGGCACGCCTGTCCCCGCCGCCTGCAGGCTGGCGCGGCTGTGTGAGCCGCCCGTGTAGAGGACGGCTCGCGCTCCCACATGCTGCGCCGCAACCGCGTCGTCGACGGCGTCGCCGATGACCACCACGCGCTCCGCCCGTACTCCGTCGAGCCCCGCGAGGTGGCGCGCCATGTGCTCGGCCTTACCGGCGTGCGATCCGCCGACCCGGCCGTCCACCCGCACAAAGTGCTGCTCGATGCCGTGCGTGCGCACGATCGGTATCAGGTTCTCGTGCGGGGCGAGCGAACACATCGACTGCGTCAGCCCGGACGCCTGCCAGTCGACCAGCAGCTCCCTGGCTCCGGCGGCCAGTCCCGCACTCTCGGCCAGCACCCAGTAGTGCCGGTGGAAGGTCTCGTCCATGACGGCCCACTCCGCATCCGTGGGCAGCCGCCCCATGAGCCGCTCGTAGAAGAGCGGCACCGGCACGCAGTACAGGTCCCGGTAGCGCTCGAGCGTGATCGCGGGCAGCCCTATCTCCGCGAACGAGGCGTTCGTCGCCTGGATGACCGCGTCGATGTCGTGGAACAGCGTGCCGTTCCAGTCCCAGACGATGTGTGTGTCCGCGTGCTTCCCCATACCAAAACAGTACCCAGCAGGACTGACAGGCGGCCGGACGGGATGACCGTCGGGAAGGGGCAGGAGGTGCCGGGCGAGGCGGAAGGGGGCGGGCAGGCACGAGGTGCCGGGCAACGCGGAAGGGGGCGGAGAGGGCCGGCAGGCGTCAGGAGATCAGGTTCGGGATCTCCTGCACCCCGAACCAGAGCAGCTCGTGGTCCTCCGCGCCGTCCACCGTGAACTGGGCGTCGTCGTCGCCCTGGTCCGCCGCTCCCAGTGCCTCCGCCGCCGCCGCCACATCGTCCACCGCGTCGTCGGCGTCCACATGCACCGCCGCCGCCTTGGCCAGTGGCACCGCGGACGCGACCCGCACCTCGCCGAGCGCGCTGGCGACGAGCACCCGGTCGGGATCGGCCACCGCGTCCTGGTCCGGTACGTCGACGGCGACGACGACCCGGCGCCTGGCAGCGGCCGGATCACCCGCGAGCAGCCGCAGCGAGGCGGCCGCGGCACGGTTCAGCGCGGCGTACTCGAGCTCCTCGATGTCGTCGGAGACGTACCACTCGCGCAGTCCCGGGGTCACCGCGTAGGCGACCAGCGGACCGGGGCCCAGCTTGCCCGCCTTGTGCGCCTCTGCGAGACCGGGGAGGGTCAGGGGGACGTAGACGCGCATGGCTGGCCGCTTTCGTAGTCGGAAGACGCCCTCAGGATACGTGCGACGTCCCCCTTCGGGGTGCCGCTCCCGGGCTCGCGCACCGTCCACCCGAAATACCCGCGCGCCTGCCCGCCACGGCCCGGGGCCACCGCTCGTCACCCTGATAGGTGAAGTTTCCCGTCGCCCTCCGGCGGTGCCCGCACACATTGCGGCCGCTCGCCCCGCCCCCGTAGAAGATCACCAGTGAAGTTACCGTCCGGTATCAAGACCGGGCCCGGATATCGGGGGCGATCTGCATGGACAGGACCCGGCCCGCAGGACGGCGCGATCAACGCAGGCCCGCAGTGGTGGCGGCAGCGGCGATGGCCCGCGCACGGCGGCAGCACCTGCCGCACTACTGGTTCGCCGACCGCCTGCTCGCGGTGCTCAGCGGACAGCGACCGGTGCACTGGATGCTCGGGCACACCATCGGGGAGGCGTACGAGCAACTGGTGCGGCTGGCTCCAGGGGCTCCGCTGCGCCCGGCGGAACGGGTCACGCCTGTCGTACGGCACTGCGGCGAGTACCACCCGGGCCCCGGCGTGATCGAAGCCTTCGCCCGGATCGGCTCGGGCGACCGGGTCAGCGCGATGGCCTTCCGCCTGGAGCAGGGCGCGGACCAGCGCTGGCGCTGCGCGGCGGTGGAGCTCGGCGGGGAGCGTGTCGCCGCACAGTCGGCCCGGTAGCGGCCGCCGGTGCCCGGCTCAGCCGCCGTCCACACCGAGCCTGGCCGCCTGCCCCTCCTGCACCTGACGGGCAGCCTGAAGGAAGTCCAGGATCGTGGCGAGCTGGCCCTCGTCGTAGCGGCTCAGCGCCTCGGCCCCGGCGGCGCCGACGGGCAGGTAGACCTCGGCCTCGGCGGCACGGGCGGAATCCGTGGCGGTGACGAGTACGCGCCGCCGGTTGGCCGCGTCGCGGCTGCGGGTGACGAGGCCGGCGCGCTCGAGCCGGTCGATGACCGTGGTCGTCGCCGCCGGGCTGAGCTTCAGTGCGGCGCTGAGCTCACCGGCCGACAGCTCGCTGCCGGACCCTTCGCCGCCCAACCGCTCGCCCGCCCCCAGCACCAGATCGAGGCAGCGCAGGTCGGTGCGGTTCACGCCGAGCCGTGCCGCGGCGGCCTCGTCGAAGGCGTCGAAGCTCTGCTGCAGCAAGCGGAGCTGCTGGGCAACATTCCTCACCAAAGCTTCTTTCGACATTCGAATCTTTCCGCTATCGTAAGTTTCGTCAGTCGAAAGGATACCATTCCCGGAGGACTTGCCATGAGCACCAGCGACATCCAGATCCAGGACCTCTTCCAGCGCTTCATGCAGACCTGGAACGACGGCGACGCTGTCGCCTTCGGCGCCTGCTTCACCGAGGACTCCGACTATGTGTCGTACGACGGCACCCGTGCCGTGGGACGGGCCGAGCACCAGGACAACCACGACCGGCTGTTCCGCGGGGTCCTCACCGGCTCGGCGCTGGTCGGCGAGATCGAGGCGATCCGCTACATCGCCCCTGGGGTCGCCATCGTGTATGGCACCGCCTCCGTACTGATGCCGTGGCGCTCCGAGCTCCCCAAGCGGCGCCTGTCACGCCAGACGGTCGTGGTCGTGAACACCGACGACGGCTGGCGGATCACCGCGATCCACAACGGCCGGGTCCGCCCGGTCACCATCCCCGCCCCCGACTCGATGCCGTCGAAGATGTCCCGGGCCACGACCCGCGCCGCCCGCCTCCTCGGCCTGGGCCGCCGCAACACGGCGAGTGCCGGCGCCGGCGCCTGATGGAACGGCCGGGGCCCGGAAGGACCAGAACGAAACGGCCGGGGCCGGACACCGCAAGAGGTGTCCGGCCCCGGCCGTTCGCATCGAGCAAGCGTTACTTCTTGCGGCGGCGGCCGGCGCCCTTCTGCGCCTTGCGTCGCTCGGCACGCGTCAGCCCGTCCATCTCCGACCGGGCAGGCTCGCCGTCGTTGTCGAAGTCGCCCTCGACGACACCGCCTTCGCCGTCCACCGTGGGAGCGGAGAAGTGCAGCCGGTCGGGTCGCTGCGGAGCGCCGAGGCCCTTCGCGCGAATCTCCGGACGAGAAGCGCCCGCGGGAACGGCGTCCTCCTTGGCGAGCGAGGTCCGCTCCGCCGTGTCCTGCACCGGGACCTCCTCGACCTGCTGCTCGACCTGGACCTCCAGGTTGAACAGATAGCCGACGGACTCCTCCTTGATGCCCTCCATCATGGCGGTGAACATGTCGAAGCCCTCGCGCTGGTACTCGACCAGCGGGTCCTTCTGCGCCATCGCGCGCAGGCCGATGCCCTCCTGGAGGTAGTCCATCTCGTAGAGGTGCTCGCGCCACTTGCGGTCCAGTACGGACAGCACCACGCGCCGCTCGAGCTCACGCATGATGTCCGAGCCGAGCTGCTTCTCGCGCTCGTCGTACTGCTCGTGGATGTCGTCCTTGATGGACTCGGCGATGAACTCGGCGGTGATCCCGGCCCGGTCTCCGGCCGCCTCCTCCAGCTCCTCGACGGTGGCCTTCACCGGATAGAGCTGCTTGAACGCGCCCCACAGCCGGTCCAGGTCCCACTCCTCCGCGAAGCCCTCGACGGTCTCCGCCTGGATGTAGGCGTCGATGGTGTCGTCCATGAAGTGACGCACCTGCTCCTGCAGGTCCTCGCCCTCCAGGACACGGCGGCGCTCGCCGTAGATGACCTCGCGCTGGCGGTTGAGGACCTCGTCGTACTTCAGGACGTTCTTACGCGTCTCGAAGTTCTGCTGCTCGACCTGCGACTGGGCCGACGCGATCGCGCGCGTCACCATCTTGTTCTCGATCGGCACGTCGTCCGGCACGTTGGCCATCGACATCACGCGCTCGACCATCTGCGCCTTGAACAGACGCATCAGGTCGTCACCCAGCGACAGGTAGAAACGGGACTCGCCCGGGTCGCCCTGACGGCCGGAACGACCGCGCAGCTGGTTGTCGATACGACGCGACTCGTGCCGCTCGGTGCCCAGCACATAGAGGCCACCGAGGTTGGTGACCTCGTCGTGCTCGGCCTTGACGGCCGCCTCGGCGCGCTCCAGCGCGGCGGGCAGGGCCGCGGCCCACTCCTCGACGTGCTCGACCGGGTCCAGGCCGCGCTGGCGCAGCTCCGCCTCGGCGAGGTCGTCGGGGTTGCCGCCGAGCTTGATGTCCGTACCACGGCCGGCCATGTTCGTGGCGACGGTGACGGCGCCCTTACGGCCGGCCTGGGCGACGATCGTCGCCTCCCGGTCGTGCTGCTTGGCGTTGAGGACCTCGTGCTGCACACCGCGCTTGTTCAGCTGCTGCGAGAGGTACTCGGACTTCTCGACCGAGGTGGTGCCGACCAGGATCGGCTGGCCCTTCTCGTGCTTCTCGGCGATGTCGTCGACGACCGCCGCGAACTTCGCGACCTCGGTCCGGTAGATCAGGTCGGACTGGTCCTTGCGGACCATCGGCCTGTTCGTCGGGATCGGCACGACGCCGAGCTTGTAGATCTGGTGGAACTCGGCGGCCTCCGTCATGGCCGTACCGGTCATTCCGGAGAGCTTGCCGTAGAGACGGAAGAAGTTCTGCAGGGTGATCGTGGCGAGGGTCTGGTTCTCGTCCTTGATGTCCACCCCTTCCTTCGCCTCGATCGCCTGGTGCATGCCCTCGTTGTAGCGGCGGCCGGCGAGGATACGGCCGGTGTGCTCGTCGACGATCATGACTTCGCCGTCGATGACGACGTAGTCCTTGTCCTTCTTGAACAGTTCCTTGGCCTTGATGGCGTTGTTCAGATAACCGACGAGCGGGGTGTTCACCGACTCGTAGAGGTTGTCGATGCCCAGCCAGTCCTCGACCTTCGCGACACCCGGCTCATGGATGGCGACGGTCCGCTTCTTCTCGTCGACCTCGTAGTCGCCGGTCTCCTCGATGCCCTTGAGCTGGTTGCCCGGCTCGCCCTTGACCAGGCGCGTCACCAGCTTGGCGAAGTCGCCGTACCACTTGGTGGCCTGGTCGGCGGGGCCGGAGATGATCAGCGGCGTACGGGCCTCGTCGACAAGGATCGAGTCGACCTCGTCGACGATGGCGTAGTTGTGGCCGCGCTGGACGAGCTCGTCCTGGGACCACGCCATGTTGTCGCGGAGATAGTCGAAACCGAACTCATTGTTCGTTCCGTACGTAATGTCGCAGTTGTACTGCTCGCGGCGCTGGGCGGGCGTCATATTGGCGAGGATGCACCCGACGTCCAGGCCCAGGAACTTGTGGACCCGGCCCATCATCTCGGAGTCGCGCTCGGCCAGGTAGTCGTTGACCGTGATCAGGTGGACGCCCTTGCCCGAGAGCGCGTTGAGGTAGGCGGGGAGGGTGCCGACGAGGGTCTTGCCCTCACCGGTCTTCATCTCGGCGACGTATCCGAGGTGCAGGGCTGCGCCGCCCATCATCTGTACGTCGTAGTGGCGCTGACCGAGGACGCGCTTGGCGGCCTCGCGGACGGTCGCGAAGGCCTCGGGGAGCAGGTCGTCCAGACTTTCGCCGTCTGCGTAGCGCTCCTTGTACTCGTCCGTGAGCGCCCGCAACTCGGCGTCGGAGAGGTTGACGAAGTCCTCTTCGATGGAGTTGACCTGGTCCGCGATGCGGTGCAGTTTGCGCAGGATCTTGCCTTCGCCTGCACGCATGAGCTTGTTGAAGACGGACACTGAGGTTGGTCTCCTTGCCGATCGGGCCTGGCACTGGGTCGTGTTATGGACACTGGCGCGGGCGCGGCAGGTGGGCCCCACCGCAACGGCCATCGTAAGCGAGGACCCCGCCGGGTCGGGAGGTCCGCCGTCAGTCCGCCGTCGCTCGGGCCTGCTGTCACCCGCAAGAAGAACGCTCGGGACTCGCGGAAGGTGCCGGTGAGGCCCGAAAAGTGCTCGCATCCGCCCGCGGTCCTGACCAGAATCCGGACATGGAGCCCATCACTCTCACCACCGAGCGCCTGCTGCTGCGTCCCTTCACGACCGATGACACGGAGGCCGTGTACCAGGCCTGCCAGGATCCCGACATCCAGCGGTGGACGACGGTCCCTTCGCCGTACGAACGGCAGCACGCGGCCGAGTTCACCGGGCAGATGGTGCCGGACGGCTGGCGCACCAGCACGATGTGCACCTTCGCGGTGCTGCCGCGCGAGGGCGGTCCGCTGATGGCGTCGGTCGCGGTCACGCTGCGGACCTTCTCGGGTACCTGGGAGATCGGCTTCTGGACGGGCAAGGAGCACCGCGGGCGCGGTGTCATGGCGGAGAGCGTGGGCGCCGTGGCGCACTGGGCCTTCAGCAGGCTGGGGGCGACGCGTCTGGAGTGGCGGGCGGAAGTCGGCAACGCGGGGTCCCGGGCCGTCGCGGAGAAGTCCGGCTTCGTGATGGAGGGCGCGCTGCGCGCAGCTCTGCTGAACAAGGACACCCTCAGGGACACCTGGGTCGGTGCGCTGCTGCCGTCGGACCTGGGGCTGGAGAGCACGCATCCGTATCTCCCGGCCCGTGCCGGGGGCTGACGGGCCCCGAGGGCTGAAGGGGCCGGGCGCGTCGCGATCGCGGCACGACGGGGCGGTGGGCCGACCTCGGGCAGGGACCGGACCCGGGGCCGGCTGTCAGTGCCGACGTCTATCGTGCGGAACATGACGACGCTGCCGCCTCCCGCCGCCGAACTCTCCGCCGACGAGGCGCGCCGCATAGCGCTGCGCGCCCAGGGGTTCATGGGCGCGCCCGACCGGCGGGGCGGAGTGCGAGGCGTGCTGCGGCATCTCGGCGCCGTACAACTGGACACGATCTCGGTGCTGGCGCGTTCGCACGAGCTGATTCCGTACGCCCGCCTCGGCGCGGTGGGCCGCAGGACGGTCGAGGACGCGTACTGGACGGAGGGCCACAGCTTCGAGTACTGGTCGCACGCGGCCTGCATCCTGCCCGTGGAGGAGTGGCCGCACTTCGCCTTCCGCCGCCGCGCCTACCGTGGCCACCCGCACTGGCACCACGACCTGCCGGACGGCTCGTACGACCAGGTGATCAAACAGCTGCGCGCCGAAGGCCCGCTCACCGCGACGGAGTTGGGCGGCGCGAAGAACGGCGGCGAGTGGTGGGACTGGTCGGCGTCGAAGGTAGCCGTCGAGCGCGCGCTGATGTACGGCGAGGTGGTGTGCACCGAGCGGCGCAGCTGGAAGCGGGTGTACGACCTCGCCGAGCGCGCCGTGCCCGACGCGCTTCTGCACGACGAGCTGGACGACACCGAGTGCCTGCGTCGGCTCGTCCGGCTGGCCGGACAGGCGCTGGGCGTCGGCACCCGCGCCGACATCGCGGACTATCACCGGCTCAAGGGCGAGCAGTTCGACGCGGTGGTCGCGGACTCCGGTCTTGTCCCGGTCACGGTCGAGGGCTGGTCCAAGCCCGCCTGGGCGGACCCCGAGGCACTCGCCTCGGCGCCGCGCGGCCGGCACCGTACGACCCTGCTCTCGCCGTTCGACTCCCTCATCTGGGAGCGGCCGCGCACCGAGCGGATCTTCGGTTTCACCCACCGCCTGGAGGCGTACGTCCCGAAGCCGAAGCGGGTGTACGGCTACTTCGCGATGCCGCTGCTGTCGGGTGGCAGGCTGCTGGGCCGCGTCGACCCGGCGCGCGAGGGGACGACGCTGGTGGCCCGCCAGGTGTCACTGGACACCCCGAAGGCCGTGGCACCCATGGCTCAGGCGCTGCGCGAGGCGGCGGAGTGGGTCGGCTGCGATTCCGTACGGATCGAACGGGTCGACCGCGCCGAGCTCACCGCGGACCTCGTCCGGGCCGTCTCCTCCTGACCGCAGCCGGAGCCGCTGCTCCTGACCGCTGCCGCAGCCGCCGGTCGTTGCCCCTACCGGATCTCGAGGATCTTTTCCCTCATCGCGTAGACCACGGCCTCCATCCGGGAGTGCAGTTGCAGCTTCTCCAGGATGTTGCGGACGTGGTTCTTCACGGTGTTCTCGGAAATGAACAACTGCTTGGCGATATCGCGGTTGTTCATCCCCGTGGCGACCAGCTTGAGCACTTCGAGTTCCCGCTCGGTCAGCCGGGGCGCGGGGACGAGCCTGCGCTCATCGGTGCGCTGGATCATCGACTTGAACTCGGTGAGCAGCTTCGACGCCATGGACGGGCTGATCTGCGACTGGCCGTCGGCCACCGCACGGATCGCCGTGGCCACCTCGTCGGTGGAGATCTCCTTGAGGAGGTAGCCGGTGGCGCCCGCCTTGATCGCGTCGTAGAGGTCGGCCTCCTCGTCACTGATCGTCAGCATGATGATCTTCGCGCTGGGGGCCACCTCCTTGATGGAGGTACAGGCCTCGATGCCGCCGCGCTTGGGCATCCGCACATCCATCAGCACGATGTCAGGCAGCAGATCGGCCGCCTTGTCGACGGCCTCCGCGCCGTCGCCCGCCTCGCCGACGACCTGGATGTCCTCCTCCTGTGCGAGGACAATCTCCAGGCCCCGCCGGAAGAGGGCGTGGTCGTCCACCACGAGGACCCGGATCGGCTCCTTGCGTGAGTCGTCGGCGTCCGCGCCGGTGTCGTTGACTGTGTCACCGGCGTCGCCGGCGTCGCCGTGAACCGGGCCGAAGCTGTCCGCCATCGTTCCTCCCCCTGAAGGCCGTGGCCTGAATATCATGTGTGATTCGCCAACGTCAGTGCACAGCGCATCGGTTGGCTTACGACGCCATGCTTTCATGCCCGGACGACAGAGCGGTGATCCCGTGGCCGCACGGTGGTGCCCCTGGGGGCACACAAGGCGCTCCAGGGGCACCAGCCGCCTGCTGACGGGGTCAGCCGCCGAGTGCACCTCCTGCGCCGCCCGCCTCGGACCCGGCCAGCGGGTCGGTCTCCAGGTGGATGACGCCATAGTCATAGGCATGCCGTCGGTAGACGACACTGGGCTGCTTCGTCTCGGAGTCGACGAACAGGTAGAAGTCGTGCCCGACCAGCTCCATCTCGTAGAGCGCCTGGTCGAGCAACATCGGGGCTGCGGTGTGGACCTTCTCGCGGACCACCAGCGGTCCTTCGCCCTGGACTTCGAGCGAGCCGATCCTGGTGGTGGCAACGGATTGGGGCGCCTCTTCGGCGACGGGCCGGCCATTGGCGTTCAACTCGGCGACGCCGGGAACGACATCGGCCACCTCGGATGCCGAAATGCGGCCGTTGCCGCGGCGGTTGTGGCGCTTTTCGTGCTGCTTGCGCAGCCGCGCCTCCAGCTTGCCCGTGGCGAGATCGAGCGCTGCGTACGGATCGGCTGCCGCTGCCTCCGCCCGGATCACCGGGCCTCGGGAGTGGAGTGTGATCTCCACACGGTCGGAACGGTCGGCCTGCCGCGGGTTGTGCTCCTTGGACACCTCGACGTCCAGGCTGATCACCTTGCCGTCGAGCTTCTGGATCTTGTCCAGCTTCAGCTTCTCGGCCACGTGCTTGCGGAACCGCTCGGGCACCTCGGTCTTGCGGCCCTTGACGACGATGTCCACGCAGAACTCCGTTCCCGGATAGCCCCGCCCGCTCGCAGGCTGCGGAGCATCTCCCTCTTGCACCAGACCCCGGTGATCACCGGAGCCTCGGACGGACTTTCACCTCCTCCTCCCCAGTCGACAAGATCCCCACCCCACCAATTTTCGAGGTTCTCACTTCCTCGAAAGCCTGGCCGGAGGCACGACAGTGCATTCGGTGAGGCAAACAGCTGTCGCCATTCCTCACAACCGAACATAGCTCGATCGGACGGGTGTCGGCACCCGCTACCAGCGCGTACTTCCGATCAGAGCATTTTCGCCTCTCACTACCTGCAACGACGCAAGTTCTCTGTCAGTTCCAGTTCATTTCGAAAGACAGCGGCGGCACTGCGACAACCGCCGCGCTCGGCTGTACGAATCCAGAAAATTGCAGACCGGAGGCCGCGCGGAGCGCCCGCGCCGCCTCGGCCAGCGAAGCCCCGGTCGTCATGAGATCGTCCACCAGCACCGCCCGGCCGCCCTCCAGAAGCCGTCCGCCCCCCGCCACGACCTCCAGTGCCCCCGCCAGATTCGACACCCGCTCGCGGGCCGTGAGCCCCGACTGGTCGGCCACCGCCCGCCGCTGCCGCAGCACCGGCAGAGCCCTCGCCTCGATCCCCGTACGCCGCAGCTCACCCGCGGCCGCCAGCGCGATCCGCCGCGCGGCGTCGTGCCCGCGCGCCCTCACCGCCCGCCGCGCGGACGGCACGGGTACAAGCAGTAGCGGCCGCTTTCCCCCGGCGGCCCGGGACACCGGCAGCGACGCGCGTACCGCCCCTGCGAGCGCGACACCCAGCGGCCGGGCCAGCCCCAGAGCACCCCGCTCCTTGTGCGCCAGCAGCACCGCACGTACGGCGTCCGCATACGGGGCGGCGGCATGCACCACCGGCAGGCCCGCAGGCTCCGGCACAGGCCTCGCCCGGCGCGCCCCGGCGCCGTACAGCGCACGGGCGCACGCCTCACACAGCGGCGTACGAGGAGTGCCGCAGCCGCCACAGGCGGCCGGCAGCACCAGACCGGAGATTTCCCGCCACCACCCCCGCATGGCAACCACTGTGCCAATGCCGGGGGCGCCCTGCCACCCCTGTGGACAACCCGTCCCGGGCGGCCGGCCGCCCGGCTCCGCTACCCCGGATAGACCGGCGACGATCCGTCCTCGACCAGCGTCTGCCAGTTGGCACCGGTCGGCAGCCACACGATGCCGTCGTCCTCGGAGTACGCCACCAGGGGCCGGTTCTCGTCGTCCGACGCCGCAACGGCCTTGACCCGGTTGAGCCCCGGCAGAATGCTCGCGGCCGAACTCGAGCCGTCCGTCTGGATGTAGCGCACCTGCTGCACCCCGCCGGACTCCTTGCCGACCACCACGAGCCTGCTGTGACCGGCCCAGGAGACGGCCGTCACGGTCTCCATCTGAGGCGCGGCGGGCCGCAGATCCGCCACGGAGACCACCGGGTTGTCGGTGGCGCCCTGGCGCTCCACGCGTCCGATCTTCAGCGTGGTCGTCCCGTCCTTCGTGAGCAGCAGCGCGATCCGCACACCGTCCGCCGACACCCGCAGCGCCTCGATACGCGCACCCTCAAGACCCGGCACGATCTTGACGTTCTTCGGTGCGCCGGAACCGCCCGCAAGGCGCAGCAGCGCCGGATTCTTGGGGTCGCGGTCCGCCACCCACAGATCGCCCCGGCCGTCCCAGCTGGGCGCCGAGAGGCGATGGGCGGCGTCCTTGCCCTTGCTCTGCACCACCGCGTCGCCCACCTCGCTCCCCGCCTTGATGGACGCCACGAACAGACGGTTGGAGTCGGTGGAAACCGCTGCCGCGGTGCGCTCGTCGCGGGCCACGCCGACCAGGCCGACCGGCAGCTGCCCATTGCCGAACGGCCCCGGCACATGCTGCGATTCGCTGATGTCCTTGGCGCCGCCCGACAGCAGCGCCAGCTGCTTCTTCTTGTCGACGAAGTACTGGCTGACGGGCCTGACCGAGGTGTGGTCCGGCGCGATCGCCTCCGCCTGGCCGCCGTCGAGCACGCACAGCTGTGAGCCGTTCGCGCGCTGAATCTCCACCTGCTCGATCCGAGTGGCCGAAAGGTCCTTCAAGGTGAAGAGGATCTGGGCCGCCAGCTTCATACACTGCGGGTGGCCAACATTGGACGCCTTCTCGTTCAACGGCACCTTCAGCGCGTTCCGGTCGTCGAACGCCAGCGACTTGGTGCCCTCCTTCAGCGCCGTACCTGCGGGGAACGGCGATTCGACCACCGGCTTCAGCCAGTTGGTCGGGCCTTCGAGCAGCGCCTTGACCGTCTGCGTGACCGGATCCATCCGGGTCACCGGATCCAGTCGCTGCCGGATGTAGACAGGATCGGCAACGACCACATTCCTCCTGGATGCGGAGGCGAAGTAATACTTGTTAACGGAACGGTAGTTGCGCTGGAAGTCGGATGCTCCGAGCACCAGCCCCGGCGGCAGGGCGTCGATGCGCCATTCCTTGCCGTCCGGACCGCTCTGCAGCGAAAGGTGAATGGTCGTGCGGTACGGGGTGGGCGAAACCGCCTGATAGGCGTGCTGCGAGTCCACCGTCGCGATTTGCTTGCCGATGAGCGGATAGTCCATGCCCGGGTTGTCCCGGCCACCGGCTACGGGCTGTCCGGAGTCCGGCGCTGCCGTCAGCACTGTGGTACTCGCCTCCGGCCGCCACCTCTTGGACGTATCCGGCGTCAGATACTTCCGGGCGACGGCGAAGTTCGTGTCGTCGCTGGTCATGGCCTCCAGGAAACCTGCGACGATCTCGGCCGGCGTCGCCCCCTGCCGCGGCGGCACCGCGTACACCCGTACCTGGGAGTCCGCACGCTGGGACGCCTTCACCGCATGAATGTCACCGCTGTCGGGCATCGACGCGCACCCGGCCAGCAGCACACCGCTGCAGGCGAGCAGCGCCGACGCGCGCACGGCGCCTGTGCGGCCGGTCCGACGGGGATCAGCGCCCACGAGTCGTGTCCTCACGTTCCGAACGCTCCGAAGAAAGCTGTGGCGCTGAGTCGCTGTCTCGCCGCTCCCCGGCCTGGCGTGCCACCACCCGGGCACCGTTGCCCGGAAGGGCCGCCGGATCCACCCCGCCGGGCCCTGTACGGGGCGGCACGGGGGCGCGCGGTGGTACGGGCAGGGGTGACCGGTCCAACACCGGCTGCACCGGCACGGACGTCAGCAGCTGCCCGCTCGTCTTCGGTCCCGCGAAATCGGCACGCTCACGGTTCTGCCGCGAGTCCTCCGGCTCCAGCGGTATCGGAGAACCACGCAGCGGCTCGTCCGCCGTACGCGGCAGGGTCAGCCGGAACTGCGAGCCTCCGCCGGGCTCGCCCCACGCCTGCAGCCAGCCGCCGTGCAGCCGGGCGTCCTCGACCGCGATGGACAGACCAAGGCCGGTGCCGCCGGTGGTACGGGCACGCGCCGGATCGGCCCGCCAGAAGCGGCTGAACACCCGGGTCGCCTCGCCCGGCTTCAGTCCCACGCCGTAGTCCCGCACGGCGACCGCGACGGCGCCGCCGGCCACGGCCATCCGCACCACGACATCCCGGCCCTCGCCGTGCTCGACGGCGTTGACGACCAGGTTGCGCAGCACCCGCTCCACACGCCGGGCATCGGCCTCCACCACAACCGGCTGCTCGTCACCGGTCACCCGTATCCGGGTGCCCTTGCGCTCGGCCAGCGGCTCGGCACCGCCGATCACTCGTCGTACGACTTCGCGAAGGTCTATCGCCTCGGCCTCCAGCGCCGCGGCTCCCGCATCGAAGCGGCTGATCTCGAGCAGGTCGGAGAGCAGCGACTCGAAGCGGTCGAGCTGATCGCCGAGAAGCTCGGCGGAGCGCGCGGTCACCGGGTCGAAGTCGACGCGCGCCTCGTGGATGACATCCGCGGCCATCCGTACGGTCGTCAGCGGCGTACGCAGCTCGTGCGACACGTCCGAGACGAAGCGCCGCTGCATCCTGGAGAGCTCCTCCAGCTGCTGGATCTTCAGCTGAAGGTTCTGCGCCATCTTGTTGAAGGCCTCACCCAGCCTTGCGATGTCGTCCTCGCCCGTGACCTTCATCCGCTCCTGGAGCCGGCCCGCCGAGAGCCGCTCGGCGATCCCGGCAGCCATCCGCACGGGCGTGACAATCTGCCGCACAACCAGCCAGGCGATGGCTCCCAGCAGGACGACCACGAACAGCCCCGCCGTGGCGAGGGTCCCCCTGACAAGGTTGAGCGACTGCTCCTCCTGCGCCAGCGGGAAGAGGTAGTAGAGCTCGTAGGGATTGCCCTCGATGTCGTTCAGCCGGGTGCCGACGACCAGCCCGGGCTCCGGCTCGTGCACATCGTTGTTGTACTTGATCCGAACATACGTCTCGTACGTCCCGGTGCCCTGGTCGACGGCCTCCCGCAAGGCCACGGGAATGCTCGTGTGGTCCACACCACCCGAGGTCCGGGGCGCACGGCTGGAACCCGCATCCTGGGAGTCGGCACTCAGCGCCACCAGGTTGAACGCCCCCTGCCCGCCACTGGCGAGCTGGTCCACCAGATCGGACCGCCAGGAGCTCCGCGCAGTCCGGCCGTCCGTGACGGCACCGTCCTGCCCACCGGGCCCCACCGAGGCATTCGCCTTCTCCCGCGCCACGGCGAAGCCACCGGCCGCCTGGCTCTGCGCCGCCTTGCCCTTGGCGTCGAGCAGACCGTTGCGCACCTGCCCAATGACGACGAAGCCGAGCAGCAGCACCACACCGAGCGACATCAGCAGCGTGCCCGCGACCACCCTGAGCTGGATGTTCCGTCGCCACAGCCGCACCGCGGGCAGCAGCGGACGGCGGATCAAGCGCATGACGAGCCGGAGCACCGGTCCACCCGGCGCCCCGTCCTGGAGCGGCCGTCCGCCCTGGAGCAGACGGCCGAATCGCGAGGCCCCCCACCCCGGTCCGGCAGCCCGCCCCGCACGGACTCCCGGCTGCCCGGGCTTCGGAGCAACACTGCCTTGGGACATGTCAGCTCGGCCCGGCCTTGTAACCGACACCACGGACGGTCACCACGATCTCCGGGCGCTCGGGGTCCTTCTCGACCTTGGAACGCAACCGCTGTACATGCACATTGACCAGCCTGGTGTCCGCGGCGTGGCGATAGCCCCACACCTGCTCCAGCAGCACCTCGCGGGTGAACACCTGCCAGGGCTTACGGGCGAGCGCGACCAGCAGGTCGAACTCGAGCGGGGTCAGAGCGATGGACTGCCCCTCCCGCTTCACGGAGTGACCGGCCACATCAATGACCAGATCCCCGATCGCCAGCTGCTCCGGCGCCGGCTCCTCCGACCTCCTCAGCCGCGCCCGGATCCGGGCGACCAGCTCTTTCGGCTTGAACGGTTTGACGATGTAGTCATCGGCCCCGGACTCCAGGCCAACCACCACATCCACGGTGTCGCTCTTGGCGGTGAGCATCACGATCGGCACGCCGGACTCGGCCCTGATGAGCCGGCACACCTCGATGCCGTCCCGTCCGGGCAGCATGAGATCCAGCAGAACCAGATCCGGTTTGGCCTCACGGAAAGCGGCAAGTGCCTTGTCGCCGTCCGCTACGAACGACGGCTCGAAACCTTCACCACGCAGCACAATCCCGAGCATCTCGGCCAGTGCGGTGTCGTCATCGACGACAAGGACTCGTCCCTTCATAATCGACATCATCCCATTAGCTAATCGTTACCTGGCGTGACCTGGCACACAGCTCCGCGATTCCTCCCCCTGTGACCGGGGACAACGCACCCTCCTCGGTGACGATCGCCGTCACCAGATCCGGGGGCGTGACATCAAAAGCCGGGTTGTACGCCTGGGTTCCCAGCGGCGCGACCGGCAACCCGCCGTCCGCTCCGACCCCGGCCGCCGCTATCTGCGGCGCTGTGACTTCAGTCACTTCATGTCCCGGCCGTTGTTCCACCTCTATCGACGCCCCGTCCGGCGTGTTCAGGTCCACCGTCGTGGTCGGCGCGACCACGATGAACGGCACATGGTGGTACTTCGCCAGCACCGCCAGCGGATAACTGCCCACCTTGTTCGCCACCGATCCGTCAGCCGCTATCCGGTCCGCCCCTATGAGTACGGCATCCACCTCCCCCGCCGCGAAGAGCGACCCCGCGGCATTGTCCGTGAGCAGTGTGTACGGCATTCCACTGCGCGCCGCCTCGTAGGCGGTCAGCCGCGCGCCCTGCAGCAGCGGCCTCGTCTCGTCCACCCACAGCCGCCGCAGCCGGCCCACCCGGTGCGCCGCGAGCGCCACCGCGAACGCGGTGCCCTCGCCTCCCGACACCAGCGCCCCGGTGTTGCAGTGGGTCAGGATCCGGTGACCGCCGCCCGGCAGCAGCTCTTCAAGGAGCACCAGCCCGTGCTCAGCCATCCGGGCACTGTCCTCGGCATCCTCCCGGTGCAGTTCCTTGGCCGCCGCGAGCGCCGCCCGGGCCGCCTGCTCCGGATCCGCTCCCTTGTCCACCGCCGCCCGGTAGGCGCCCGCCGCCCGCCGCACTCCGTGCCCCAGGTTCACCGCGGTGGGCCTCGCACTCTCCAGCAGGGCCACCGCCTCATCCACGTCGAATCCCCGCACGGCGGCGAGGGCCACACCATACGCACCGGCGATGCCCAGCAGCGGCGCCCCTCGCACAGCGAGCGTCTGGATCGCCCGCACCAGGGCAGGCACATCGGTACAGACCAGTTCGACCTCCTCGGCAGGCAGCCGGGTCTGGTCGAGAAGCACCAGTACGGGCCCTTCCGGTGGCTCGTCCCAGCGCAGCACCGGAAGCGTGGGCGGCTCTGCGTCGGCCGGGTTTTGTACGTACTGATCAGCCATCCGCCCAGTCTGCCCCGTGAGGCACCGACAATGAAGGTACGAAGGAGATACAGGGCCCGGCCCACCAGCAGGCAACGCGTGGCACGATGGCTGCCAACCTGCCGCCTTGATGGGCGGACGGGCACCGTGAACGTGTCGGCTCGCCGAGCCGGCCCCGCGACCAAGCCATGAGGTGGACGACCGTGAACGACACTCCGGGCTGGGCCTCGCCCGGATCTGCTCCCTCCGACGGGCAGGAAACCGGCGTGCCACGGCCCGCCGAGCCCGCCGACGAGAGCGGCCCCGCCTCGAAGTGGTCCAAGGCACAGCCGCCCGCGGGACAGTGGTCCGCTCCGACGGCGCCTCGTACCGACCCCGTACCCGGGCCACCGCCTGCCCCCGGCTGGGGCGGCGGTCAGCCGCACGGCAACTGGGGCCGGCCGCCGGCCGCGGCGAAGCCCGGCGTCATCCCGCTGCGTCCTCTCGGTGTCGGCGAGATCCTCGACGGCGCGGTGTCGACGCTGCGCGCTCACTGGCGCACGGTGCTGGGCGTCACGATCACCGTCTCCGTGATCTCCCAGATCTGCAACATCCTGGTCGAGCGCTACCTGCTCCCGGATCCGCCCGAGGTCGACCCGAACGCAAGCCCGTCGGAAGCCCTCAGCCAGTCCGTGGACTCGCTGCAGTCCAGCCTGCTCGCCATGGGCCCGTCGCTGCTGATCACCTTGATCGGCACGCTCTTCACCACAGCACTTCTCACCATGGTGATCAGCCGCTCGGTACTGGGCCGCCCGGTGACGCTCTCCGAGGCCTGGCACGAGGCCCGGCCCCGGCTGCCTCAGCTGCTGGGCCTGACCCTGCTGCTGCCTCTTATGAGTGCCGCCATCATGGCCGTGGGCATCCTCCCCGGCGTGCTGCTCGGCAACGGTGCGGGAATCGCGCTCGCCCTGCTCGGAGGCCTCGCGGCCTGCGGCGTCATCCTCTGGCTGATGATCCGGTTCGCCCTGGCCTCCCCCGCGCTGATGCTGGAGCGCCAGGGCGTCATCCCGTCCCTGCGCCGTTCCGCCAAACTGGTCCAGGGCGCCTGGTGGCGGACTTTCGGCATCCTGGCGCTCACGCTGCTGCTGACCCTGCTGGTGTCGATGATCATCGCCGTGCCGTTCAGCCTGGTCGCGTACGCGGTTGACGGCAGCAGTTTCAGCGACCTCTTCGCCGGGACCACCCCGGACTTCGGCTGGCCCTTCCTGATCATCACGGGAATCGGCTCGGTGATCGCCTCGTCCATCACCTACCCGATCTCCGCCGGCGTGACGGTCCTCCTCTACGTGGACCAGCGCATCCGCCGCGAGGCCCTCGACCTCGAACTCGCACGTGCCGCCGGCGTCCCCGGCTACGGCTCCGAGCCGCCTGGCAACCACTCCACCAGGAGCTGATGCGGTGTCCACGACGGGGGGCGTGAGGACAGCGCGGCTACTGATCCGTGCAGGCGATGACGTACCGGTGGACACTCCGCGGATCCCCGCCCGAGAGGCGGCGGAGCGGGAGTTGTCCAAACCGATGTACCACGAGAACGACCCGAGCCTCCTCCAGCGCGCGCTCAACCGCTTCTGGGACTGGGTCGGCAGCATCTTCGACGCCGCGTCCGGCGCCGCCCCCGGCGGTCCGCTCGGTCTCCTCGTCGTCATCCTGGTCGTCATCGGCCTGGTGGCCGCTCTCTGGTGGCGTCTTGGCACGCCGCAACGCACCCCTGGCTCCGTAGACACCCTTTTCGACGACAGCCCCCGCAGCGCGTCCGAACACCGTGCGGCCGCTGAAAAACACGCCACCGCCGGACGCTGGAACCAAGCCGTCCAGGAACGGATGCGGGCAATCGTCCGCTCCCTGGAGGAACGAGTCGTCCTCGACCCGCGCCCGGGCCGCACAGCCGACGAGGCCGCCGCCGAAGCCGGCCGTTCCCTCCCCGACCACGCCGACGGACTCCGTGCCTCCGCCCGGGAGTTCGACGACGTCACATACGGTGGCCGCACCGCCGACCGGCAGGCATACCTACGCCTTCGGGATCTGGACGTCGAGTTGGAGCACGCGAAGCCCCGGCTGACCGGCGCGGCCCAAGGAGCAGCCGAATGACCGCGGCCACCCTCAGCTCCACCTCCACGTCTCCCACCACCCGCCAGGTGTGGACCCGCACTCGCGGCCTGCTCCTCGCGCTCGTCATCCTCGTAGTGGCCGGGATCGCCATGGCCGCCCTGCGCTCCGGGGACCAGCACGGCCGCCTCGACCCCCGGTCCGCGGACCGCTACGGCAGCCGCGCCGTGGCCGAACTCCTCAAGGGCCGCGGCGTCTCCACCCGCGTGGTCACCACCCTCGACGAGGCCACCTCCGCAGCCGGCCCCGATACCACGCTTCTCGTCGCCGCTCCCGACCTGCTGACGGACCACCAGCAGCAGACCTTGCACACCGCCACCGCCTCGTCCGGCGGACGCACCGTCCTCCTCTCCGCCAGTCCTGTGTCCATCGACGTGCTGGCCCCCGGCGTCCGCACCGAAAGCCCGGCTCCGGTTTCGGCGCGCACCCCTCAGTGCGCCCTCCCCGCCGCGCGCAGCGCCGGCAATGCCGACCTCGGCGGTGAGCGGTACGCCACCGAGACTTCCCATGCCGACAGTTGCTACCCGAGCGGTGGCCTGCCCACCCTGCTCAGGATCGACGACGCGAACGATGGCGACACAGTCCTGCTCGGCTCCCCCGACATCCTCTACAACCACCGTCTGGACAAGCACGGCAACGCCTCCCTCGCCCTGCAACTCCTCGGTTCCCGCACTCATTTGGTCTGGTACCTCCCTTCGCTCAGTGACAGCTCCGGCGCTGACGACAGCACCGACGGCGGCAGCAACAGCTCATTCCTCGACCTGATCCCCTCCGGCTGGCTCTGGGGTACTCTCCAACTCGCCCTCGCCGCCGTCCTGGCCGCCATCTGGCGCGCCCGCCGACTCGGCCCCTTGGTGACCGAACGGCTCCCCGTGGCCATCCGCGCCTCCGAGGCCACCGAGGGCCGCGCCCGCCTCTACCGCAAGGTGAACGCCCGCGACCGCGCGGCCTCAGCCCTGCGCTCGGCAACCCGCACCCGCCTCGCCCCGCTCCTCGGCGTCCCCCCGATCGACGCCCACTCCCCCGAGGCCCTGCTCCCCGCGGTGTCGGCCCATCTCCCCGCCGGCGACCGGGACCTCAAGACCCTGCTCTTCGGCCCGGCACCGGCCGACGACACCGCTCTCATCCGTCTGGCAGACCAACTCGACGCCCTCGAAAGAGAGGTACGCACTTCATGAGCGCCCCGACCCCCGAGACAGCTCAGAACTCGGACCGCGCCCGCACCTCCCTCGAGGCGCTGCGCACCGAGATCGCCAAGGCCGTGGTTGGCCAGGACCCCGCTGTCACCGGTCTCGTCGTGGCTCTGCTCTGCCGCGGCCACGTCCTTCTCGAAGGAGTACCGGGCGTCGCCAAGACGCTGTTGGTCCGCACCCTCGCGGCCTCCCTCGAACTCGACACCAAACGCGTCCAGTTCACCCCCGATCTGATGCCCAGCGATGTCACCGGGTCCCTCGTCTACGACGCGCGCACTGCTGAGTTCTCGTTCCAGCCCGGCCCCGTGTTCACCAATCTCCTTCTCGCCGACGAGATCAACCGCACCCCGCCCAAGACCCAGTCATCGCTCCTGGAAGCGATGGAAGAGCGGCAAGTCACTGTCGACGGCACGCCCCGCCTGCTGCCCGACCCGTTCCTGGTCGCCGCGACCCAGAACCCGGTGGAGTACGAAGGCACTTACCCGCTTCCCGAAGCCCAACTGGACCGTTTTCTCCTAAAGCTGACGGTCCCTCTGCCCTCACGTGACGACGAGATCAACGTCCTCACCCGTCACGCCGAAGGCTTCAACCCACGCGACCTCCAGTCCGCAGGTGTGCGCCCCGTCGCCGGCCCCGCCGACCTGGAAGCGGCTCGTGCCGCCGTCGCCAAGACCTCGGTGTCCGCCGAGATCGCCGGCTACGTCGTCGATATCTGCCGTGCCACCCGTGAATCCCCCTCACTCACTCTCGGTGTGTCTCCCCGAGGCGCTACAGCCCTGCTCTCCACCGCACGCGCCTGGGCCTGGCTCACCGGCCGGGACTACGTCATCCCGGACGATGTGAAGGCCCTGGCTCTGCCGACCCTGCGCCACCGGATCCAGCTCCGCCCCGAGGCGGAGATGGAAGGAGTCACCGCCGACTCCGTCATTACCGCGATCCTCACCCACGTCCCCGTCCCCCGCTGAGGCAGTGACCCATGGCCCTCACCGGAAGGACAGCGCTTCTCGCCGCTCTCGGCTCTCTCCCCGTCGGCGTCCTCGCCCCGAGCTGGACGGGGATGCTCGCCGTGAACGCGCCTCTCTCACTGGCAATCCTGTGCGACTACGCCCTCGCCGCGCCAGTGCGAACGCTCCGATTCACCCGAAGCGGTGATACATCAGTTCGATTGGGTGACAGCGCGGAAGTGCAGCTCACCGTCACCAACACCTCCAACCGCCGCCTGCGCGCCCACCTCCGCGACGCCTGGCCGCCCAGCAGCTGGCTCACCGGCACCGAACAGACCGCGTCCCGGCACAAGCTGACCGTCCCCTCTGGTGAACGCCGACGTCTCACTACCGTCCTGCGCCCCACGCGCCGCGGCGACCGCCAGGCGGAACGCATCACCGTCCGCTCATACGGGCCACTGGGCCTCGCCGCCCGCCAGGGCAGCCACAAGGTCCCCTGGACCGTGCGAGTGCTGCCGCCCTTCACCAGCCGCAAGCACCTGCCGTCCAGACTGGCCCGGCTGCGCGAGCTCGACGGCCGCACCAGCGTCCTGATCCGCGGACAGGGCACCGAGTTCGACAGCCTCCGCGACTACGTCCCCGGGGATGACACCCGTTCCATCGACTGGCGCGCCACCGCCCGCCAGACCACCGTCGCCGTACGCACGTGGCGCCCTGAACGCGACCGCCACATCCTCGTCGTACTCGACACCGGCCGCACATCGGCCGGCCGAGTCGGAGATGTCCCGCGCCTCGACGCGGCGATGGACGCAGCACTGCTCCTCACCGCACTCGCCTCGCGCGCCGGTGACCGCGTGGACCTCCTGGCCTACGACCGCCGTATCCGCGCCCAGGTCCAAGGCCGCTCAGCCGGCGACCTGCTGCCCGCCGTGGTCAACGCCCTCGCTCCACTCGAACCCGAACTCGTGGAAACCGACGCACGAGGCCTCAGCGCCACGGCGCTGCACAGCGCCCCGCGCCGCTCCCTCATTGTTCTGCTGACCAGCCTCGACGCCGCGCCCGTCGAGGAGGGGCTGCTCCCCGTCCTTCCTCAGCTCACAAAACGCCACACGGTACTCGTGGCCTCGGTCGCCGACCCCCACATCGAGCAGATGTCCAAGACCCGAGGCACCGTCGACGCCGTGTACGAGGCCGCGGCCGGCACTCAGGCCCAGACTCAGCGCCGCCGCACAGCAGAACAGCTCCAGCGCCACGGAGTCACGGTCGTTGACGCCACTCCTGACAACCTCGCCCCTGCCCTGGCGGATGCGTATCTGGCATTGAAGGCCGCCGGCCGTCTCTGAGGGCGGGCGCCACATGAATTGAGAGGGGTTGAAGCAATGGGTCCTGAACGCAGAAAAGCCCCGCACCATGACGGTGCGGGGCTTTCCCACAATGATTGTTCGGCGGCGTCCTACTCTCCCACAGGG
>NZ_JBIAQG010000010.1:0-406885 GCF_042888805.1 Streptomyces sp. NPDC002730 | reverse complement strand
CAGGGGGGACCCTGTGGGAGAGTAGGACGCCGCCGAACAATCATTGTGGGAAAGCCCCGCACCGTCATGGTGCGGGGCTTTTCTGCGTTCAGGACAGCGGTCCCACCCCTGTGTACGAGCAGGCCCGTGGCTGAGGGTAGGGTCAGGGGGCATCGTTGGCACATTCCGCACAGGAGGCCCCCGGGTGGAGGTCCAGGAGACCCGCGTTCAGACGGACCGGGTACTCACCATCCCCAACATCCTCAGCATGGCGCGTCTCCTTGGCGTGCCTCTCTTCCTGTGGCTGATTCTTCGCCCCGAGTTCGGGGGTCCCAAGAGTGATGGCTGGGCATTGCTGGTGCTGATGCTCAGTGGCGTCAGCGACTATCTCGACGGCAAGCTTGCCCGCCGATGGAACCAGATCAGCACCCTCGGTCGGATTCTGGATCCGGCCGCTGACCGTCTCTACATCCTCTCCACCCTCGTCGGGCTGACCTGGCGGGAGATCCTGCCCATCTGGCTCACCGCGGCCCTAGTGGCGCGGGAACTGATGCTGCTCGTGATGGTGGGTATCCTCCGCCGGCACGGCTATCCGCCTCCCCAGGTGAACTTCCTGGGCAAAGCAGCTACCTTCAACCTGATGTACGCCTTCCCGTTGCTGCTCCTCAGCGACGACAACGGGTGGCTTGCGTCACTGGCTGCTATTTTCGGATGGGCGTTCGCGGGATGGGGTACAACTCTGTATTGGTGGGCAGGGATCCTGTATGTGGTCCAGGTCCGCCGCCTCGTCAAGGCGGATGCAGTGGCCGATTGACCTCGTCGATGCGGTGCCGTGCAGTGTTGCCGGCCGCGCATGACGCCAGAAGCGCCTATTTGGACGGGTGAAGTCGGCTAGACCGTCGTCTCTTCAAGGAGGACGCTTCCGACATGAAGGCCGTCGTGATGGCCGGTGGCGAAGGAACTCGACTTCGCCCTATGACCTCGAGTATGCCCAAGCCGCTCCTGCCAGTGGTCAATCGGCCGATCATGGAGCATGTGCTGCGGTTGCTCAAGCGGCATGGGCTCAATGAGACCGTCGTAACCGTGCAGTTTCTCGCCTCACTCGTCAAGAACTACTTCGGCGACGGTGAAGAGCTCGGGATGGAGCTCACCTATGCCAATGAGGAGAAGCCACTCGGCACTGCGGGGAGCGTGAAGAACGCCGAGGAGGCGCTGAAGGACGATACGTTCCTCGTCATCTCCGGTGATGCGCTGACCGACTTCGACCTCACCGACCTGATCTCCTTCCACAAGGAGAAGGGCGGACTGGTCACGGTGTGTCTGACCCGGGTGCCGAACCCCCTGGAATTCGGTATCACCATCGTGGACGAAGGGGGAAAGGTCGAGCGCTTTCTGGAGAAGCCGACCTGGGGACAGGTTTTCTCGGACACCGTCAATACGGGCATCTACGTCATGGAGCCCGAGGTATTCGACTACGTCGAGGCCGATGTTTCCGTGGACTGGTCCGGCGATGTGTTCCCGCAGCTCATGAAGGAAGGCAAGCCGATCTACGGCTATATCGCCGAGGGCTACTGGGAGGACGTGGGCACACACGAAAGCTATGTAAAGGCACAGGCCGATGTCCTCGAGGGCAAGGTCGATGTGGAGATCGACGGGTTCGAGATCTCGCCGGGCGTCTGGGTCGCGGAAGGCGCGGAAGTACACCCGGACGCCGTGCTGCGCGGTCCGCTGTACATCGGTGACTACGCCAAGGTCGAAGCCGAAGCGGAGATCCGCGAGCACACGGTGGTCGGGTCCAACGTGGTCGTCAAGAGTGGCGCCTTTCTCCATCGGGCCGTGATCCACGACAACGTGTACATCGGGGAGCATTGCAACCTTCGGGGCTGCGTGATCGGCAAGAACACCGACATCATGCGTGCCGCACGCATCGAGGACGGCGCCGTGATCGGTGATGAGTGCCTCGTGGGCGAAGAATCGATCATCCAGGGCAATGTGCGGGTCTACCCGTTCAAGACCATCGAGGCGGGCGCGTTCGTCAACACCTCGGTCATCTGGGAGTCGCGAGGTCAGGCGCATCTCTTCGGCGCTCGTGGCGTCACCGGAATCCTCAATGTGGAAATCACCCCCGAGCTGGCGGTGCGGCTGGCAGGTGCATACGCCACCACCCTCAAGAAGGGGGCGACGGTCACCACGGCGCGTGACCACTCCCGAGGTGCCCGCGCGCTGAAGCGGGCCGTGATCTCGGCGCTGCAGACCAGTGCCATCGACGTACGAGATCTGGAGAACGTGCCACTGCCGGTCGCGCGACAGCAGACCGCGCGCGGCAGCGCCGGCGGCATCATGATCCGTACCTCGCCGGGTGTGCCGGACTCCGTGGACATCATGTTCATCGACGAGCGCGGGGCGGACCTCTCACAGGCCGGGCAGCGGAAGCTGGACCGCGTGTACGCGCGCCAGGAGTACCGGCGTGCATTTCCGGGCGAGATCGGGGATCTGCACTTCCCGTCCAGCGTCTTCGACTCGTACACCGGCTCACTGCTGCGCAATGTCGACACCTCGGGCATCGCCGAATCGGGGCTCAAGGTCGTTATTGACGCGTCCAACGGCAGCGCCGGACTTGTGCTGCCCAACCTGCTCGGACGGCTCGGCGTGGACGCCCTGACGATCAACCCCGGGCTCGACGAGTCCCGGCCCACCGAAACGGCGGACACCCGCCGGTCCGGGCTGGTGCGGTTGGGCGAGATCGTGGCTTCCGCACGGGCAGCCTTCGGAGTGCGCTTCGACCCCGTCGGCGAGCGTCTGTCCCTCGTCGACGAACGCGGAAAGATCGTCGAGGACGATCGGGCGCTGCTGGTGCTGCTCGACCTGGTCGCGGCGGAACGGCGCAGCGGGCGGGTGGCTCTGCCGGTGACGACCACCAGGATCGCCGAGCAGGTGGCGGCCTACCACGGCACACAGGTGGAGTGGACGACCACATCGCCCGACGATCTGACGCGTGTGTGCCGGGAAGAGACCACCATCTTCGGCGGAGACGGCCGCGGTGGCTTCATCGTTCCGGAGTTCAGCAGTGTCTTCGACGGCTTCGCGGCCTTCGTACGGCTGGTCGGCCTGGTGGCTCGTACACAGCTCACGCTGAGCCAGATCGATGCCCGGATTCCGCGGGCGCATGTGCTGCGGCGCGATCTTGCGACGCCGTGGGCGGTCAAGGGGCTGGTGATGCGACGCGTCGTCGAGGCGGCCGGCGACCGGGACGTCGATACGACCGACGGGGTGCGGGTCGTCGAGCCCGATGGCCGCTGGGTCATGGTGCTTCCCGACCCCGCGGAGGCCGTCACTCATTTGTGGGCCGAGGGCCCGGACGACGCCTCGGCGCAGGCGCTGCTCGACGAGTGGTCCACTGTCGTGGACAGCGCGGGTCTCTAACGTGGGGCTGGTGTGTCGGAAGTTGTCTGTGGACGGCTTCCGGCACACCGGTGGGGCCATTCGGCGGTAGCAGCTGCGACGTGCGACGATGTGCGGCATGTCGCAGCAGCCCCCCGTTCGGAGCACCGGCTCTCCACCTCCGCGTCCCGATGCGTCCATGTCGCTGCTGACCAACGTGATGGAGCACAGCCTCGACGACGGATACGCGGAGGCGACGGCCCGCCGGGCGGAGGAAGGCGGCGGACTGCCCCGTACGCTGCGCGCGAAGCTCGGTCTCGCCGCCGGCCTCGTGCTGGCGGCTGTGGTCGTCACCGTCGGAGCCGCGCAGGCGCGGATATCTGCACCGGTCGTGGCGAAGGAACGCGAGGAGCTCATCAGCCGTATCGATGCGGAGACCACCACGGCGGACGAGCTCGAGCGCAGTGTCGACAAGCTCCGTGACCAGGTGGGGGACCGGCAGCGGAAGGCGCTCAAGACCGGGGGCGGGGGCCAGGGTGAACTTGTCGCGCTGCTCTCCGGTGCCACTGAGGTCGAGGGGCCGGGCGTGAAGCTCGTCGTCGACGATGCGAAGGACACCCAGCAGGGCGGCGACGGACCGCGGGAGAGCAGCGGCTTCAATGACACGGGCCGGGTGCGGGACCGTGATATGCAGCGGATCGTCAACGGCCTGTGGGAGTCCGGTGCGGAAGCCGTCGCCATCAACGGGCAGCGGCTGACGGCCCTGTCTGCGATCCGTGCGGCGGGCGACGCCATACTGGTCGACAACAAACCGCTGGTGCCGCCGTACACGGTGCTTGCGGTGGGGGACGGGAAGAAGCTGAGCACCGCCTTCCAGGACAGTGCCGACGGACAGTATCTGCACGCGTTGCAGGAAAACTTCGGTATCCGCACGAGCATTTCCAACGAGGAAAAGCTGCGTCTGCCGGCGGCGCCGAGCTTGATCGTACGTACAGCAGAGCCGAAGACCGCCGACGCCGGGAAGGGCAACGGGCAGGGCACGGCTGACACAGGGAAGGGCACATCGTGATCGCCGTACTGGGCCTCGTCGTGGGAGTCGTGGTCGGACTGTTGGTCCGACCCGAAGTTCCGGCGGTGGTCGAGCCCTATCTGCCGATCGCCGTCGTCGCGGCTCTCGACGCGGTATTCGGTGGCCTGCGGGCCATGCTCGACGGCATCTTCGTCGACAAGGTCTTCGTCGTCTCCTTCCTGTCGAACGTGGTGGTGGCCGCGCTGATCGTGTTCCTGGGCGACAAGTTGGGCGTCGGTGCCCAGCTGTCCACGGGTGTGGTGGTGGTGCTCGGTATCCGGATCTTCTCCAACGCTGCCGCGATCCGCCGGCATGTCTTCCGGGCGTGAGGCCGATGAACAGCGAAGAGAACCCGAAGGGCGAGGAGCCGGAGGCGGTGGCGCCGCCTGCCGAGGAGCCCGAGCAGCTGACCGGCCGGCAGCGGCTCGTGGCGGTGTTGTGGCCGCCCCGGGTCACGCGTGCTCAACTCATTGTCGCTTTGCTGCTGTTCGTCCTCGGCCTTGGGCTCGCCATCCAGGTCCGTTCGAACAGCGACAACAGCGCGCTGCGTGGCGCCCGCCAGGAGGACCTGGTGCGCATCCTCGACGAGCTCGACAACCGCACCCAGCGGCTCGAGGACGAGAAGCAGCGACTGGAGGACCAGCGCACCGAGCTGGAGAACAGCTCGGACCAGGCCGAAGAGGCGCGCAAGCAGACCCTGCAGAAGGAACAGCAGCTGGGCATTCTGGCCGGCACGGTCGCGGCGCAGGGACCGGGCATCACGCTGACCATCGAGGACCCGTCCGGCACCGTCGAGTCGGACATGCTGCTCGACACGATCCAGGAGCTGCGCGCCGCGGGTGCGGAAGCGATCCAGGTCAACAACATCAGGGTCGTCGCGGACACACACTTCACCGGCACCGGCGGCCATATCGAGGTGGACGGCAAGCCGATCACCGCGCCGTACACCTTCAAGGTCATCGGCAAGCCGCAGGACCTGGAGCCCGCCCTGAACATCCCGGGCGGTGTGGTGCAGACGCTGGAGAAGGAGCAGGCCACGGCCACGGTGACGCGGTCGGAGAAGATCGTTGTGGATGCGGTGCGGCCCGCGAAGCGGCCTCACTACGCTCGGTCGTCATCGCGGTGAGGCGGCGGCGCATGAGGTCCGGCGGACGAGGGCATGAGGGTTCGGGGGGTCGGCACATAACAAGCGTGGCGCGTGGTGGAAACTGTCTGGTGGTTACGGACGTTGTGAGGATGTCCGGGTCGGCAGGTGTGATCATTCAGGGTTCGTCCTGCCCCACGGGCGGGTCTATTTGGGTCAAGGGGAATCGCCCGTGAAGTTGTTTGGGAAGTTGTTCGGCAAGAGCGCACGCGAGGACGGCGGCAACGCCCGGCACCGCGCGCCGCGCCATGGCCAGAGTGAGGAGCAGGGCGCGGAGCGACCGCTCTTCCGGGATGAGGTCGCTGGTCCGGGCGGTGACATTTCGGGCGGTCAGGGCGCGTCATCTGTTGACCCTGCCGGTCCCGGCCGCATAGGTTTCGGGGAACCATCAACCTCAAGTACGGGTGGAGGGTTTGCCTCCGACCCGTATGCGACCAATCCCCACGCGGGGCAGCCGCGGCAGGAGGATCCGTCCATGTCGGCCTTGGTTTGTACGAGGTGTGGGCACCGCAATGCCGAGGCCAGTCGGTTCTGCTCCAACTGCGGTGCGCCGCTGCGGGGCGGAGCGCCGGCGGAGCGCGCCTCGGAGACGACCTCGACGATCTCCATTTCCGGCATCGAGGCCTACGACGCCGAGGTGACGGGGCAGACCGCTGTTCCTTCACTCTCGCCCGAGGCCCAGGCGGCCGTCGACGCGCTGCCGCTCGGCTCGGCGCTCCTCGTGGTGCGCCGCGGGCCGAACTCCGGCAGCCGCTTCCTGCTGGACGGTGAGCTGACCACGGCCGGCCGCCACCCGCAGAGCGACATCTTCCTCGACGACGTGACTGTCTCGCGGCGTCATGTGGAGTTCCGCAGGGGTCCGGACGGCCGCTTCAGCGTCGGCGACGTCGGCAGTCTGAACGGGACGTACGTCAACCGGGAGCGGATCGACTCGGTCCTGCTGTCGAACGGCGACGAGGTCCAGATCGGCAAGTACCGGCTGGTCTTTTACGCAAGCCAGCGGGGCGTGTGACCCGTCAGGGAAGGTACATGCTGCGAACACCGACGGGCGGTGCCGGTCACGGCACCGCCACCGCGGGCAACCGGCTGATGAGTATCGGTACGGTGCTCAGCCAGCTGCGCGACGAGTTTCCCGAAGTCACGATCTCCAAGATCCGCTTTCTGGAGGCCGAAGGGCTGGTCGAGCCGCGGCGGACGCCGTCCGGGTATCGCAAGTTCAGCCCTGAGGACGTGGAGCGGCTGTCGCAGGTGCTGCGGATGCAGCGTGACCACTATCTTCCGCTGAAGGTCATCCGGGAGCATCTGGACGCCCTGGGGCGCGGTGAGCAGGTGCAGCTGCCCGCGCAGGGCGAGCAGCGGGAACTGCTCGACGGCGCCTGGGGTTCCGATTCCGATTCCGGGCGACCGACCGCTGCCCGGGTGGGTCGGGCTGAACTTCTCGCCTCCGCCGAGGTGAGCGAGGAGGAGGTGGCCGAGTGGGAGTCGTACGGCCTTCTCGCGCCGGACGAGGACGGCGCCTACGACGCCGAGTCGGTGACCGTGGCCAGGCTTGTCGCGGATCTGGGGAGATTCGGACTCGAGCCGCGGCATCTGCGTGCCATGAAAGCCGCTGCCGAGCGTGAGGCCGGGCTCGTCGAACAGGTGGTGGCACCTTTGCGGCGGCACCGTAATCCGCAGACCAGAGCCCATGCCGAGGCGACCACGAAAGAGCTTGCGGCCCTCTCCGTACGGCTCCATGCGGCCCTGGTGCAGACGGCACTCGGAGTACGGCTTCACTGATCATGGGGGAGCCCGACTACCCAAACCGGTCGGGCACGTCCTAGGGTTGCTGTGTGAACGAGCTCGACGTTGTGGGTGTCCGGGTCGAAATGCCCTCGAACCAACCGATCGTGCTCCTGCGTGAAGTGGGAGGCGACCGGTACCTCCCCATTTGGATCGGTCCCGGGGAGGCGACCGCCATTGCCTTTGCCCAGCAGGGCATGGCTCCAGCCAGGCCGCTGACCCATGACCTCTTCAAGGATGTGCTGGAGGCGGTGGGCCAGGAGCTCACCGAGGTCCGCATCACTGACCTGCGTGAAGGGGTCTTCTACGCGGAGCTGGTCTTCGCCAGCGGAGTCGAGGTGAGCGCCAGACCGTCCGACGCCATAGCGCTGGCCCTGCGCACCGGTACGCCGATCTACGGCAGTGACGGGGTGCTCGACGACGCGGGAATCGCCATCCCGGACGAGCAGGAGGATGAGGTGGAGAAGTTCCGCGAGTTCCTCGATCAGATCTCGCCGGAGGACTTCGGCACCAACAGTCAGTGACCGCCGATCCGGGCTCCGTTGGCAGATTCGAGTAGCCTTTCCCCGAATGGGGGCACGGGAAACCACTCTCAGGGTGATTATCACTCGGCGTGCCGAGTGTGGCGATCGTTGACGCATCCCTGGCGACTGCCTACCGTCGAGATGGCAGGTCAAGGACGGAGGTCGGCGTGAGAAGCAGCGGCGACGGTACGGCGGCGGGCGGGCCGTATCCGCTTCACGACAGTGCGGCCGACCTCTCTACGGAGACGATCGGCTACCGCGGGCCCACCGCGTGTGCGGCGGCGGGCATCACCTATCGGCAGCTCGACTACTGGGCGCGTACCGGCCTGGTCGAGCCGAGTGTGCGCTCGGCGTACGGCTCCGGAACCCAGCGGCTCTACAGCTTCCGCGATGTGGTCGTCCTCAAGATCGTCAAGCGTTTCCTGGACACCGGCGTCGCGCTGCAGAACATTCGTGCCGCGGTGCAGCATCTGAGAGCCCGCGGCTTCACGGATCTCGAACGTATGACGCTCATGAGCGACGGCGCGACGGTCTACGAATGCTCCTCGCCCGACGAGGTGGTCGATCTGCTCCAGGGCGGCCAGGGGGTCTTCGGGATCGCTGTGGGCGTGGTGTGGCGGGATGTCGAGGCCGCGCTCTCGCAGCTGCACGGCGAGCGGGTCGACACCGGCGAGACCCTGGTAGGGAACAATCCCGGCGATGAGCTGGCCAGGCGCAGGCGCGACCGGGCCGTCTGAACACCCCGTTGTCAGTGGCGTAGGGCAGCATCGGAGATGTGAGAACCGCGCCGACGATTCTGCATCTGGACATGGATGCCTTCTTCGCCGCCGCCGAACAGGCGGCGAAGCCGAGTCTGCGCGGGAAGCCCGTGGTGGTCGGCGGGCTCGGGCCGCGCGGAGTCGTCGCCACCGCCTCGTACGAGGCCAGACGCTTCGGTGTGCACTCGGCGATGCCGATGGCGCAGGCCAGGCGGCTGGCGCCGAACGCCGCGTATCTCGTGCCGCGCTTCTCCCTCTACCGGACCGTCAGCGAACAGGTGATGGAGCTGCTGGGCAGACTCTCGCCGCTGGTGGAGCCGCTGAGCCTGGACGAAGCCTTTGTGGACCTGGAGGCGGGCGGCTCCGCCGACGACTCGGAGTCGGCCAGGAGGACCGGTGAGCGACTGCGCGCCGATATCCGAGCGGTCACAGGGCTCACCGGTTCGGTCGGGCTGGCGGGCTCCAAGATGCTCGCCAAAATCGCCTCCGAGCAGGCAAAACCCGACGGTCTGATGCTCATAGAGCCCGGCACGGAGCGAGAGCTGCTCGGGCCGATGTCCGTGCGGACGCTGCCCGGGGTGGGGCCGACGACCGGGGAGCATCTGCGGCGGGCCGGAATGACGACCGTGGCCGATCTGGCGGAGGCGGGCGAGGACGAGCTCGTACGGCTGCTGGGCAAGGCGCACGGAGCCTCGCTGTTCCGGATGGCCGTGGGGCACGACGACCGGCCGGTGGTGGCAGAGCGGGACGCGAAGTCGGTATCGGTGGAGGACACCTTCGATGTGGATCTGCACGACCGGGTGCGGGTGCGGATCGAGGTGGAGCGGCTCGCCGAGCGGTGTGTGCAGCGGCTGCGGTCGTCCGGGCACTCGGGGCGGACCATCGTGCTGAAGGTGCGGCGGTACGACTTTTCGACGCTGACGCGCTCGGAGACGCTGCGCGGACCGACGGACGACCCCGGGGTGGTGCGGGAGGCCGCCGGGCGGCTGCTGGAGGCCGTGGACACCACGGGCGGGGTGCGGCTGCTGGGGGTGGGCGTGACCGGGCTCGCGGACTACACGCAGGAGGATCTGTTCGCCCAGGCTGCCGCCGGTGAGCGGGCCGAGGCCGCGGATGCGGACGGCAATCCGGAGTCGCACGAGGCCGACGAAGCGGCCGGCGCAGCGGGTGTGGAGTCGGAGGCGCCCGCCGAGCGCCGCTGGCTGGCCGGGCACGACGTACGGCATGCCGTGTACGGGGCGGGGTGGGTGCAGGGCAGCGGGGTGGGGAGGGTCACGGTGCGGTTCGAGGAGCCGGGGTCGCGGCGGCCGGGGCGGGTGCGCACGTTCATGGTGGACGACCCGGATCTGGGGCCGGGCGATCCGCTGCCGCTGGTGGCGCTGCCACCGGCAGCGGACGCCGCCGGTCAGTCGTCCCGGCCCGCCAGTCGGCCGAAGTCCCGGTCGGGGCGGGAGCCGGGGCGGCGGCGGGAGCCGGACTCCCCGTTGGAGGGGGTGGACGGGGCGGAGGGGGCCGAGGGGTCGGAGGAGGCAGCGGGCGTCTCGGGAGGCTCGGAGAGTTCGAGTCCGTAGTGGTGGTAGAGCTGGAGCTCCTGCTCGGGGGAGAGATGGCGGCCGACGCCGAAGTCGGGGGCATCCTTGATCAGCGCGCGCTCGTACGGGATGTGCAGGGTGTCGTCGACGACCTTGCTGGGCTCTAGCGGGACGAAGGCGTCCCGGCTGAAGAGGCCCGTGCGCACAGCCGCCCACTCGGGCGCCCCTGTCGCATCGTCCAGATACACCTCGTCCACAGTCCCGATCTTGGTGCCATTGCGGTCGAACGCCTTGCGGCCGATCAGGCTGCGCGGATCGATATCGGTCTGCACGGTCCCTCCAATAGGTCGCAACTGCTGTTTAAATACTACAAAAGTGCACATCGGTGGTATCGGCCACTCGAGCGATCGGCGAGGGGGCGCGCTGGTACGCTGGCAAACGGCTGCTGACCCCGTGCGGGAGAGTCCTCCGGTGAAAGTACCGGTGGCGCCGAAGGAGCAAATCCTCCCCGGAATCTCTCAGGCCCCTGTACCGCACGGACGAGGTCACTCTGGAAAGCAGGGCGGGCGTCGGACGGCATCCGCTCTCACCGACGGTGAAAGTCGGCATGCCTTGTGCGCGCCGGTGAAGCTCTCAGGTTGAGATGACAGAGGGGGAGGCCGTCCGGGCATCCGCGCCGTGGTGCCCCTCGTAGGTCGTGTCTGACCAGGAGGCCTCCTAAATGACCGCCAACCGCATTCCGCTCTCCCAGTTGGAGCGAGGCACCCCCTTCGAGCAGCGCCACATCGGGCCCGATGTCGAGGCCCAGGCCAAGATGCTCGCGCAGGTGGGCTACGGCTCGCTCGACGAGCTGACCGCTGCCGCGGTGCCCGATGTGATCAAGAGCGCCGAGGCGCTGAACCTCCCGGGCGCTCGCACCGAAGCCGACGTTCTCGCCGAGCTGCGCACCCTCGCCGACCGCAATCAGGTGCTGGCGCCGATGATCGGCCTCGGGTACTACGGCACCTTCACGCCGCCGGTCATCCTGCGCAATGTCATGGAGAACCCGGCCTGGTACACCGCGTACACGCCGTACCAGCCGGAGATCTCGCAGGGCCGGCTCGAGGCTCTGCTGAACTTCCAGACGATGGTGGCCGATCTGACCGGCCTGCCCACCTCCGGCGCTTCGCTGCTCGACGAGGGCACCGCCGCCGCCGAGGCCATGTCGCTCGCCCGCCGGGTCGGCAAGGTCAAGGACGGCGTCTTCCTGGTCGACGCCGACGCCCTGCCGCAGACCCTCGCGGTGATCCAGACCCGCGCCGAGCCGACCGGCGTCGAGGTCGTCACCGCGGATCTGAGCGAGGGCATCCCGGCCGAGATCGCCGAGCGCGGCGTCTTCGGCGTGCTGCTGCAGTACCCGGGCGCCTCCGGTGCCGTTCGGGACATCAAGCCCGTCGTCGAGCAGGCGCACGAGCTCGGTGCGATCGTCACCGTCGCCGCCGATCTGCTGGCGCTGACCCTGCTCACCTCGCCCGGCGAGCTGGGCGCCGACATCGCCGTCGGCACCACTCAGCGCTTCGGTGTCCCGATGGGCTTCGGCGGTCCGCACGCCGGCTACATGGCCGTACGCGACAAGTTCGCCCGCAGCCTGCCGGGCCGACTCGTCGGCGTCTCCCTGGACGCGGACGGCAACAAGGCCTACCGGCTCGCGCTGCAGACCCGTGAGCAGCACATCCGCCGGGAGAAGGCCACCAGCAACATCTGCACCGCCCAGGTGCTGCTCGCCGTCATGGCGGGGATGTACGCGGTCTACCACGGCCCGGAGGGCCTGCGGTCGATCGCACAGCGCACCCACCGCTATGCGGCGCTGCTCGAGGCGGGACTGCAGGCCGGCGGTGTGGAGGTCGTGCACGGTTCCTACTTCGACACGGTGACCGTCCGGGTGCCGGGCAAGGCCGCCGAGGTCGTCGCCGCCGCACGCGAGGGCGGGGTCAACCTCCACCTCGTCGACGGTGACCAGGTCTCCATCTCCTGCGACGAGACCACCGGACGTGCGCAGTTGTCCGCCGTCTGGTCCGCCTTCGGCGTCGAGGGCGACATCGAGGCGCTCGACGCGACCACTGCGGAAACGTTGCCCCAGGCTCTGCTGCGGACCGACGACTACCTCACGCACCCCGTCTTCCACCAGCACCGTTCCGAGACCGCGATGCTGCGCTACCTGCGCAGGCTCGCCGACCGTGACTACGCGCTGGACCGCGGCATGATCCCGCTCGGCTCCTGCACCATGAAGCTGAACGCGACCACCGAGATGGAGCCGGTGACCTGGCCGGAGTTCGCGCAGATGCACCCCTTCGCGCCGGTCGAGCAGGCCGCCGGCTACCTCACGCTCATCCGCGAGCTGGAGGAGCGCCTCGCCGAGGTCACCGGGTACGACGCGGTGTCCATCCAGCCCAACGCCGGTTCGCAGGGCGAGCTCGCGGGCCTGCTCGCCGTACGCGCGTACCACCGTGCCAACGGCGACACCCAGCGCACCATCTGCCTCATCCCGTCCTCCGCGCACGGCACCAACGCCGCCAGCGCCGTGATGGCGGGCATGAAGGTCGTCGTGGTGAAGACCGCCGACGACGGCGAGGTGGACATCGAGGACCTCCGCGCCAAGATCGAGCAGTACCGCGACGAGCTGTCCGTGCTGATGATCACCTACCCGTCCACGCACGGTGTGTTCGAGGAGCACGTCGCCGACATCTGCGCGCAGGTGCACGACGCCGGCGGCCAGGTGTACGTCGACGGCGCCAACCTCAACGCGCTGGTGGGCCTCGCCAAGCCGGGCAAGTTCGGCGGCGACGTCTCGCACCTCAATCTGCACAAGACCTTCTGCATCCCGCACGGCGGCGGCGGTCCGGGCGTCGGCCCGGTCGGTGTACGGGCGCACCTCGCCCCGTACCTCCCGAACCACCCGCTCCAGCCGACCGCGGGACCGGAGACCGGCGTAGGACCGATCTCGGCCGCCCCGTGGGGCTCGGCAGGGATCCTGCCGATCTCCTGGGCGTACGTACGTCTGATGGGTGGCGAGGGCCTCAAGCGCGCGACACAGGTCGCCGTGCTCGCGGCCAACTACATCGCCAAGCGCCTGGAGCCGCACTACCCGGTGCTCTACACGGGCCCGGCCGGACTGGTTGCGCACGAGTGCATCGTGGACCTGCGGCCGCTGTCGAAGGCGACCGGCGTCAGCGTCGACGACATCGCCAAGCGCCTGATCGACTACGGCTTCCACGCGCCGACGATGTCCTTCCCGGTGGCCGGCACGCTGATGATCGAGCCCACCGAGAGCGAGGACCTGAACGAGATCGACCGCTTCTGCGACACGATGATCGCGATCCGCGGCGAGATCGAGAAGGTCGCCTCGGGCGAGTGGCCCGCGGAGGACAACCCGCTGCGCAACGCCCCGCACACGGCGGCCGCGCTCGGCGGGGAGTGGGAGCACGCCTACAGCCGGGACGAGGCCGTCTTCCCGGCCGGGGTGAGCGCCGCGGACAAGTACTGGCCGCCGGTGCGCAGGATCGACGGTGCGTTCGGCGACCGTAACCTCGTCTGCTCCTGCCCGCCGCTGGACGAGTACGACAACTGACGCGCGGAGCACATGCATCGGGGCCGGTACGGAGAAGTCTCCGGCCGGCCCCCTTGTCGTACCGACGGCGCCTCAGGCGGCCGTCATCACCTGCCCGGTCTCCCGCGCCCGGTGCGGAGCGATGATCTGCCCGTCCGGCAGCAGCTCACCGGTGTCCTCGAAGAGCAGGACGCCGTTGCACAGCAGGCTCCAGCCCTGTTCCGGGTGGTGTGCCACGAGACGGGCTGCTTCCCGGTCGGCTGAGTCGGATGTAGGGCAGAGTGGCTGGTGCTGGCACATGGGTGGGTTCTCTCGCTGCGTTGTAGTGAGTGTCCTGCGGCTTGATGAGGTGTTCATGGCCGCCCCCCGTATCTGTCGGTCGCTCCCAGTGTTGCCCCACGGGCGTCATTCCGCAGGGATTTCGCGGCAGCTCTTCTTACTGGTTAATGACGTATCACCCAGGCGGACGGTTCAGCTCAACTCCATTGTCCTTTCGGGTGGTTCGAGGGGGCCGGTATGGGCTAGTCCGGATGGGGCAGGAGTGCGCCCCGCGACCGGGCGGTCACGGGGCGCGACGTGCGGTTTTTCAGGCGGGTGAGCCGAGCAGCGGGGCAGGCGAAAGCCGCAGCGTCATCACCGGCAGCAGATCGGCGACGCGGTGCGGACGGTGCGCCGCGATGCCGGGTGGCGCGGGGGCCAGCGGCACCAGTACGTCCGTTGGCAGGGGTGTGCCGGATGAGGCGTCGGCGTCCGTGTCCCCGTGCAGCCAGAGCGTGAGCATGTAGAGCTCGGGAATGGAGAGCAGGCGCGGCTGGAAGGGAGTGTGCATCGACTCGGCCTGGCGCAGAGCCCGTTCGGTGGAGCTGAGGTAGGGGCCTTCGAAGAAGTGCGAGAAGGTCCAGCCGTCGGCGGTGAGCATCGTCTCCGCCGCGGCCACGGCTCGTTCGCCGCTGCGGATCAGGAAGCGCCAGCCGGTGAGGCGGGTGTAGGGGGCACCGCCGCTCGGCACGATCTGGTCCAGTACGTGGACAGGTAGCGGCAGTTCGGGGTTCAGCGGGCCCTGGGCGGACCTGAGAGCTGGTGTGCGAGCCTCGCGGACGGCTGTGGGAGAACCGAGTGCCATGAGGACGGTGCGCAGGGCAGGCGCGGGAGCCGGGGGGACATGCAGCGGCATGGTGGGTCGCCTCTCACTTCGGAGACACGTTGGAGCGTGGGCAGGTGCGGACGGCACTGTCAGCGTGCGGGGCCAGAGGGGGGCCGGAAAGGCCACCGGGCGCCAACTCTCTACCTCGTTTGCAGAGTTTATACGACACGTGTTCTCACAGTGTTTCTGCTAGCGGTCCCACGTATTTCCGGCAAGGCGGTATCAGGTCCTTCTCCGGCAGCCTTTCTGTCGACATTTCGTGAAGGCAGGGCTGCGGCCTGGGATTCTACCTGCGGCGCGGACGGCTGAAACCAGTCGGTGTTTTTTACGAGGCATCGGGCAGTGGTAACTGCGTACTGCACCATGCCTAAGGAATGTGCCACTGGAGACTCTGTCCACACTACCGGTCGCGCGCTGCGCGTGGGGCGTTATGGATCAGTCGGTCTGGGCATTATCGTCCGAGACGCGAGCGGTCGATGCTGCGTGGTGCCCACTCGAGGAAGGACGCTTCGATGGGAGAGAAGGTCGTGGCAGGCGGATCCGACCTGTCCGATCGGCAAAGGTACCGGAGGAAGTTGCAGCAGTGCCTCGCGGGACTGGGCCGACTGCTGGCCGAGAAGAGGTTCGACCGGCCCAAAAATCTCATGGGGCTGGAGATCGAGCTGAATCTCGCAGGTGCCGACGGGCTGCCGCGGATGATGAATAAGGAAGTGCTGGAGCGCATCGCGAGCCATGATTTCCAGACCGAGCTCGGCATGTTCAACCTGGAAGTAAATATCGTTCCGCACCGGCTGGGCGGGCGCGTACTCGATCAACTTGCCGAGGAGTTGCGCACGGGCCTCGGATATGCCCACCGCAAAGCGAACGAGGTCGGCGCGGGGATCGTGATGATCGGAATTCTTCCGACGCTCGCCCAGCACGACCTGGTCTCCGCGAACCTCTCGGACGTCGACCGCTACAAGCTGCTCAACGAGCAGATCGTCGCCGCACGGGGCGAGGACTTCGCGCTCGACATCGAGGGCGTGGAGCGGCTGAGCTGCACCTCGACGTCGATCGTTCCCGAAGCCGCCTGCACCTCCGTGCAGTTGCACCTCCAGGTGACGCCCGGACGCTTCGCGGATGTGTGGAACGCCGCGCAGGCGGTGGCCGCCGTACAGATCGCGGTCGGCGCCAACTCGCCCTTCCTGTTCGGCAAGGAGCTGTGGCGCGAATCGCGGCCACCGCTGTTCCAGCAGGCCACCGACACCCGCCCGCCCGAGCTCCAGGCCCAGGGCGTACGGCCGCGGACCTGGTTCGGCGAGCGGTGGGTGGACTCGGCGTACGACCTCTTCGCGGAGAACCTGCGCTACTTTCCGGCCCTGCTGCCGATCTGCGACGACGAGGACCCGCTGCGGGTGCTCGACGACGGCGGTGTGCCCGGACTGCAGGAGCTCGTCCTGCACAACGGCACGGTCTACCGCTGGAACCGGCCGGTGTACGGAGTCGCCGACGGCGTACCGCATCTGCGCGTGGAGAACCGCGTGCTGCCCGCCGGCCCCACGGTCACCGATGTGATCGCCAATGTCGCCTTCTACTACGGGCTCGTGCGCGCGCTCGCCGAGGAGGCCAGGCCGGTGTGGACCCGGCTGCCCTTCGCCGCCGCGGCCGAGAACTTCGACACCGCGTGCCGGCACGGCATCGACGCAGAGCTTCTGTGGCCGCGGCCCGGCCGGGCCGGCGGTATCACGCAGGTGCCGGCCGTCAAGCTCGTACGCGACGAACTGCTGCCCCTGGCCGCGGCGGGGCTCGATGCGTGGCATGTCGAGCCCGCGGACCGCGACTTCTACCTCGGAGTGATCGAGGAGCGGTGCAGACGGCGTGTGAACGGGGCTTCGTGGCAGGCGGAGACCTACCACCGGGCGCTGGAGGCCGGACTGGAGCGGGACGCCGCCCTCGCGGCCACCACCCGCCGCTACTGCGAGCTGATGCACGAGGGCGAGCCGGTGCACACCTGGCCGGTCGGCTTCCCCGGCCCGCACTCCTGAGCGGCTTGCCCCGTCTGCCCGTCTGCCCGACCGCCGTGATCACTTCGAGGATCACGGCCTGGATCTCGGCGGGGTCGCGCACCTGGTACCCGGCGCCGCCCGTGGCCTTGGCGATCCGGTCGACCTCCTGCTGGTCGGCGTCGTGGCGATGGCGACCGTGCGCCCGCGCACGCGCGGCCGGGACCTGCCTGCGTCCGTCGGGTCGTCGTCGGGCAAGCTGTGACGTCCCATGCGGTGGTGCCCCTCGTTGAACGATGAGTGAGGAAAAGGAGACCGGCGTCATCGCAGTGACGCTCGTCCCCAGCCTCTCGCGCGCGATTTCGTGCCTGCATTCGAGACCCTGGCGGGGCGAGGATGGGGACGAGGCGGATTACTCAACTGGAGGCAGGTGTGCAGGCGGAGGCGGGACGCGTGGCTGATTCTCTTCCTCGAGAGGTCATGTCGCGAAGGATCTTGCGGTCCGAGACGCTCCTCGTACTGGCGCTCTCGCTGGGCGCGAGCGGAGTGTCGGCGCTGATCAGCTTTGTTGGTTCGGTGACGAAACCGGGTGGTCTCAAGGACCAGGCGGCGACGCTGAACAAGTCGTACGCCCCCGGGCGGCCGTGGCTCGATCTCGCCTGGCAGCTCTTCGATATCGCGATGGCGCTGGTGCCTGTCCTGCTCGTCGCGCATCTGCTGCTGCGGGAGGGCGCCGGTCTGCGGTCGATCGGCTTCGACCGGACCAGACCCTGGTCCGATCTGGGGAGGGGCGCGCTGATCGCGGCGGGCATCGGCGGCGCCGGGCTGGCCTTCTACCTTGTGGCGCGCGCCGCCGGGTTCAACCTCACCGTGGTGCCCGAAGCGCTGCCCGAGGTGTGGTGGAAGCACCCGGTACTGATCCTCTCGGCGATCCAGAACTCCGTACTGGAGGAAGTGATCGTCGTCGGGTATCTACTGCGCAGACTCGGGCAGTTGGGCTGGACGCCGATGGCCGCGCTGGTGGCGAGTTCGGTGCTGCGCGGCTCGTACCACCTTTACCAGGGCATCGGCGGCTTCGTCGGCAACATGGTGATGGGTGTGGTGTTTGTGCTGCTCTACCGGCGGTGGGGTCGGGTCGGGCCACTGGTGGTGGCGCATGCGCTGCTCGACATCGTGGCCTTCGTCGGCTACGCGCTGCTGGCCGGGAAGGTGGGGTGGCTGCCCACTCCGTGACTGGCGGTGGGCATAGAGGGGCGTACGGCGGGTGCCGTACGCCCCTTGGTGTGTGCGGCCTGGCGTTTCCCGTTGTCAGGGTGCGGTGAGCAGCTCGCCGTCGATGACGGTCACGGCCCGGCCGGTCAGCAGGGTGCGCTCGCCGCGCAAGGAGGTGCGGACCAGGCCGGACCGGGCGGAGGCCTGAAGCCCGGTCAGTTCGCTGCGGCCGATGCGCGCCGACCAGAACGGCGCGAGGGCCGTGTGCGCGCTGCCCGTCACCGGGTCCTCGTCGATGCCGACCCGCGGGAAGAAGCCGCGCGAGACGTAGTCGTAGCCGGAGACCGGGTCTCCGGCGGCGGCCGTGACGATGATGCCGCGCTCCGAGTGCGCCACGAGGGCGGGAAAGTCCGGCGTCAGCGCGCGTACGGTCCGCTCGTCGGCCAGCTCGACCAGCAGATCGCCGATGTGCGCGCCCGTGTCATGGACCGAGACCACCTTCGCGCCCAGTGCGTCGGCGACGCCGTCCGGGATGTCGACCGCGGTGAGCGGGGACGTGGGGAAGTCGAGGGTGAGCGTGCCGTCCTCGTGGGCGGTGGCGGTCAGGATGCCGCAGCGTGCGGCGAAGCGCACCGTGCCGCTCGCGGTGCCCGTGGTGTGCAGGACGTGTGCGGTGGCCAGCGTGGCGTGGCCGCACATGTCGACCTCGGTGGTCGGTGTGAACCAGCGCAGCGCCCAGTCGGCCTCGCCGCCGGAGGGGAGGGGATGGGCGAAGGCGGTCTCCGAAAGGTTCACCTCCGTCGCCACCTGCTGGAGCCAGGAGTCGTCGGGGAAGCGGTCGGAGTCCAGCAGCAGGACTCCGGCGGGGTTGCCGGCGAAGGGACGGTCGGTGAAGGCGTCGACGATTCGAATCCGCATGCCGTGACCGTACGGGCGGGGCAAAGCCGCAGGCCAAGGCCAATTCGGGGTCGCTGGACCGATTGAGCGTTGCCAGGCGATGCATTCCGATATATCGTTGACGCATCGCGACAGATCAACGATGGAAGGAGCGTAGCGATGCGTTCACATGAACACGGTCAAGGACACGAACACGGGCATGGGCACTGCGGGCCCGGCCATCAGGGTCGGGGCGACTTCGAGGGGCGACGCGCGGCATTCGGTCCGTTCGGACCGCCGTTCGGTGGGCCTTTCGGGGGCGGACGCGGTCGTGGCGGCGGCAGGGGGAGGGCGCGGCGCGGCGATGTGCGTGCCTCGATCCTGGCGCTGCTGAAGGACCGGCCGATGCACGGTTACGAGATGATCCAGGAGATCGGCGAGCGCAGCGGCGGGGCCTGGCGGCCCAGCCCCGGCTCGGTCTACCCGACGCTCCAACTGCTCGAGGACGAAGGTCTGATCACCAGTGAGAGCGAGGGCGGCAAGAAGCTGTTCACGCTCACCGACTCGGGGCGTACCGAGGCCGAATCGGGGCCGGAGGCTCCGTGGGAAGAGGCCGGGCGTGGAGTCGACTGGGAGACGGTCAACGAGATCCGGCAGGCCGGGTTCGGCCTGATGGAGGCGTTCGGCCAGGTCTGGAAGACCGGTACCACCGAGCAGCGGCAGAAGGCCGTCGCCGTCATCAATGAAGCCCGTAAGAAGCTCTATCTGATCCTTGCCGGCGAGCACTGACTCGTGGCGCGATGAGGGCCCCGCACAGCCGTGCGGGGCCTTCTCGTGTGTCTGGCGTCAGGCGATCAGCCCGCCCAGCTTGCGCAGCGATTCGTTCAGCGCGGCGGTCGCCGAGTCCTTGAGCTTGCCGGCCATCAGCGACACGGCGGCGCCGGTGAACTCTCCGTCGATCCGGACCCGCGTCGCGTTACCGTCAGGGGTGAGTGTGTAGCGGTTGCCGACGCTGACGCCCATCGGGCCCTTGCCCTTGATTCCCAGCACCCGGCCGGCCTCGAACTCGTCCACGGTCCAGGCCACTTCGGCGGGAAAGCCCATGAGCTTCATGTTCTCCTCGTATGTGGCTCCCAGTTCCAGCGTCCCCGGGCCGCCCTTGGGGAAGCTGGTGTGGGTGGCGTTCCACTGGCCGTAGGTGGTGAAGTCCGTCAGCTGGGCCCAGACCTTCTCGGCCGGCGCTTCGATACGGGCCTCGGCACTGACTTCGGCCATACGACCACCCCTTCTCGTCGGGTTACGGTGTCGCGGAACGTAGCCGTACCAGTCCGAACATTCAATACTGATGAACAGTCAGATCCGGTCGATGTTGTGACCGTGGAATCGGATGGCAAGGCGGCGCGCGCCCCTCGGGGAGAACTGGCGGGATCTCATCCGTAAGGAGGAGAAACCGGTCGTGCGTGCCCAACTTCCGCGGGATGCGGAAATGGGACCAGGCGGGGACGCTCGGGCCTTGGCGAACTGATGGGGTGGGAGATGTGCAAAGCCCTACCCCGCGGGTGCCTCAGCAGCCCGCCGCCACCCGTACAGAACTCGACGACAGGCTCACCGTGGAGCTGGCTTCGGTGGTCGCGGGTGCGCGCAGAAGGGCGCTGCGCGACGGCGACCGGCAGATCGACACGGCTCATCTGCTGCACTCGCTGATCGAGTCGGACCCCGAGGTGCGGACCGTCGTCGGCGACGGGCCTCAGGTCGCGCGGGTGCTCGGCTATCTCGTGCAGCGCAGCATCGGATACGGCCTGCGCTGGCAGGGTTCGGTGGAGGATTCCGGCACGGTTCCCGTTGTGCGGGAGGCGGATGCGGATGCCTCGCGGTGGTCGCCGTCGGCGGTCACCGCCATGGAGGGCGCGCTGCAGCGGGCAGAGCTGCGCGGCGACGCACGGGCCCGCGGCATTGATCTGCTCGCCTGCCTCGCTGTGGATCGCGAGAGCCGGGCGGTTGAGGTGCTCGGGCGGGCCGGGGTGGACGCGGCGCTGCTGGCCGGGCGGATTGCCGAGGTGTCTCGACATGTGTCACAGGGGTGACGGTCCTGACTCCCGCTGACATGATGTGCCGATGCACGCGTCTCAGGGAAGGAGCGCCGGCCTGGGACTCGCCCTGGGCTCGGCGTTCGCATTCGGTGGATCAGGTGTCGCGGCCAAGCCGCTGATCGAAGCGGGTCTCGACCCGCTGCATGTGGTGTGGCTGCGAGTGGCCGGTTCCGCGCTCGTCATGCTGCCGGTTGCCTGGCGCCACCGTGACCTGGTGCTGCGCAGGCCCGCACTGCTGGTCGGCTTCGGGCTTCTCGCCGTCGCGGGCGTACAGGCCTGCTACTTCGCGGCGATCTCCCGGATCCCGGTCGGTGTCGCGCTGCTCGTCGAATACCTCGGGCCCGCGCTCCTCCTCGGCTGGGTCCGCTTCGTCCAGCGCAGGCCCGTCACCCGGGCCGCGGCGGTCGGTGTGGTGCTCGCCGTCGGCGGTCTCGCCTGCGTTGTGGAGGTGTGGGCGGGGCTCAGCTTCGACGCCTTCGGGCTGATGCTCGCACTGGGCGCGGCATGCTGCCAGGTTGGCTATTTCGTCCTGGCCGACCAGGGCAGCGACGGGGACGACCCGGCGGATCCGCTGGGTGTGATCGCGTACGGACTGCTCATCGGCACGGTGGTGCTGACCGTGGTGGCGCGCCCGTGGGGCATGGACTGGTCCCTGCTGGGCGGCAGTGCGGACCTGGGCGGTACGCAGTTGCCCGCGGCGCTGCTGCTCGGCTGGGTCGTGCTGATCGCCACAGTGGTCGCGTACGTCACCGGAGTTGTCTCGGTGCGCAAGCTGTCGCCACAGGTGGCGGGCGTGGTGGCGTGCCTGGAGGCCGTCATCGCGACCGTACTGGCGTGGGTGCTGCTGCGGGAGCATCTGTCGGCGCCGCAGATCTTCGGCGGCGCGATGGTTCTGATGGGAGCATTCATCGCGCAGTCGCAGGCACCGAAGGCGCCGTCCGGGCCGGTGGCGGGCGGTGGGCCGGAGGGCGGGCCGGCCGAGTCGGCCGGGTCACGGGCGGAGTTGTCGGTCCCGCAGGCGGCGCCGTAAGGTGGCGATCATGCATTCGACCGTACTTCCGCCTCCTGCCGCCTAGCGCGGGCGGCAGTTCTCTGACGAAGACCGGGCTCGGGGTGTCCCCGAGCGGTTTGTCGCTGCCCGCGTGACGGAGCGAAGCGACCACCATCCCGTTCTTCACACGGAGAAGTCACGTGTCGGATCTTTCCACCCCTCTCTCTTCCGCTCCTGCTGTCGGCGTGTCATTGCCCGTCGGGCGGAGCCTCTTGTATCTGATCGTCGCCGGAGTGGCGTGGGGGACCGCGGGCGCGGCCGCCTCGCTGGTCTTCCAGGTGAGCGACATGGGTCCGCTGGCGCTGTCGTTCTGGCGCTGCGCGGGCGGACTCGTACTACTGCTGGGCGCGCTGGTGTGGCGGGCGCGGCAGGCTACGGCGGATGGCGCTTCCGGGAGTCCTGCGGAACCGCGGCGCCGGCGGCTGCTGCGGATTCTCGCTACGGGGATCGGGCTCACCGTCTTCCAGAGCGCCTACTTCGCGGCTGTCCAGGCCACCGGCCTCGCGGTGGGCACGGTCGTCACGTTGGGCGCGGGCCCTGTGCTCATCGCGGTGGGCGCGCGGCTGACGATGGGGGAGCGGCTCGGGCGGGGCGGCGTCATCGCCGTCACCGGGGCGCTGGTGGGTCTGATGGTCCTGGTGCTGGGCGGCGGGGGCGGGACGGTGCGACCGGTCGGGATCGCGCTCGCGGTGCTCTCCGCGGCCGGGTATGCGGCGATCACGCTGCTGACGCGTTGGCTCGGTCGTGACGGCGGCGGCGATTCGCTCTCCACGACGGCGTGGGCGTTCGCGATCGGGTCGGTGGGGCTGCTGCCGATGGCGATCGGAGAGGGGCTGCTGCCGCACACGGCCGAACTCGGGCGTGTGATCTGGCTGCTGGTGTACGTGGCGGCGGTGCCGACGGCTCTCGCGTACGCGCTCTACTTCGCGGGGGCGGCCGTCGTCCGGGCCGCGACGGTCTCGGTGATCATGCTGCTGGAGCCGGTGAGCGCGGCCGCCATCGCGGTGACGGCGCTGGACGAGCGGCTGACGGCGGCGACAGTGGTGGGGACGTTGTTGCTGCTGGCGGCGGTGGCGGGGCTCGCGGTGGCGGAGGCGCGGGTCGCGGCGGTACGGAGAAGGGCGGCGACGCCGGCGTAGCGGCCGGTGCAGGGTGCGGGGGCAAAGGCCCCGCACCCTGCACCGCGCACACCGACCAGGCGTGCCCGTCAGCGTGCCGAAAGGTACTCCGGGACCGCGATCGAGCTGTCGAGATCCTGCGCCGGGATCGGGGTGCCGTACGCAGTGTGCAGCGGGACCACTCCCGTCCAGTAAGGCAGCGTTGCGTCCTCCGGGTCGTCGTTCGGGCCGCCGGTGCGGATCTTGGCGGAGACCTCCGTCAGGTCCAGGCGCAGGACCGCCGTCGCCGCCAGCTCCTTCGCGTTCGCCGGGCGCGAGTCGCGTGAGCGGCCCGCCACGACATGGTCCACCAGGGCGTCCAGAGCCGAGCGCTTCTCCTCGGGGTCGGTGACCTGATGGGCCGTACCGTGGACGACGACCGAGCGGTAGTTGAGCGAGTGGTGGAAGGCGGAGCGGGCCAGGACCAGGCCGTCGACATGGGTGACCGTGAGGCAGACGGCGAGGCCCGGGTCGGCCTCGCCCGCCATGCGCAGCGGGCGCGAACCAGTCGAGCCGTGCACGTACAGGTGATCGTCGACCCGGGCGTAGAGCGTCGGCAGGACGACGGGCGCGCCGTCGCGTACGAAGCCGAGATGGCAGACGTACGCCTCGTCGAGTATCGAGTGGACCTGCTCGCGGTCGTACGCGGCGCGTTCCCGGGCGCGGGTGGGGACGGTGCGATCGGTCGGCTCGTAGGCGTCCGGCATTGCGTACTCCATTGCACTAGTGCATAATCCTGTTTGTGCTAGGAGAGTATCGGATCGCCGGACGGCGTGCATCGGAGATTGCCGCGAGCGTTGAGCGCGCGGTCGGCGCGGGTGAGCTGGAACCGGGTCAACTGCTGCCACCCATGAGGGAGTTGGCGACCGAGCTTGGCGTCAACCCGAACACCGTCGCGTCCGCGTACCGGACCCTGCGCGACCGCGGAGTGATCGAGACCTCGGGGCGCAAGGGCAGTCGGGTGCGCCCGCGGCCGGCCAGCACCGCGCGCGGAACCATCCGGGTCGAGGCGCCACCGGGCGTACGGGACCTGGGTCAGGGGAACCCGGACCCCGCACTGCTGCCACCGCTGCAGGATGCGCTCGCCGCCGCGGCCCGGCGCAATGCGGAGGAGCCCGGACTGTACGGACAGGCGCCCGTCGACGCGGAGTTCGCTCGGCTCGCGCGCGCCGGAATGGACGACGACGGCGTGCCCGACGGCCCGGTCGCCGTCACCTCCGGATCGCTGGACGCCATCGAGCGTGTCCTCGCCGCGCATCTCAAGCCCGGTGACGCGGTCGCCGTCGAGGACCCCGGCTGGGGAAGCCTGCTGGACCTGGTGCCGGCGCTGGGGCTGAAGCCCGTGCCGGTGGCACTCGACGACGACGGGCCGCTGGCGAGCGCGGTGGAGAAGGCGTTGACCGCAGGTGCCAGGGCGCTGATCGTCACCGGCCGGGCGCAGAACCCGACCGGCGCCGTGGTGAGCGAGGCGCGGGCGCGTGAACTGCGGGCCGTACTGGCCCGGTTCCCCCACACTCTGCTCATCGAGGACGACCACGGTCACGCCATCGTCGATCTGCCGCTGCACCCCCTTGCCGGAGTGACGGACAGCTGGGCCCTCGTACGCTCCACGGCCAAGGCGTACGGGCCTGATCTGCGCGTCGCCGTGCTGACCGGGGATGCCGTCACCGTCGACCGGGTCATGGGACGGCAGCGGCTCGGACCCGGCTGGGTCAGCAGGCTGCTGCAGCGCGCGGTCGTGCACCTGTGGACGTCGGACGCGGTGGATCCGCGGGCCGTCGCGCGCTCGTACGGGGAACGGCGCGACGCGCTCGTACGGGCGCTGGCGGAGCGGGGGATCGAGGCTCATGGACGCAGCGGGATGAATGTCTGGGTGCCGGTCCCGGACGAGACGGGAGCGGTGGCGCGTCTGTTGCACGCCGGCTGGGCCGTCGCGCCGGGGGCGCGGTTCAGGATGGCGGCGCCTCCCGCTGTGCGGATCACCGTCTCGGACCTGGCGATGGACGACATCGGGCCGGTCGCCGACGCGGTGGCGTCGGCGACCGGCCCGGCGCCCGCACGCAGTTACGGCTGAACGGCAGGTGCGGGCGCCTTCGGGCGGCTCTGGGTGAGCGCCGCGCCCGCGAGGACTATCAGCGCGCCCACCGGGGTGTTCCAGCCCAACTGCTCGTCCAGGACCGCGACGCCCGCCGCGGTGGCGATGACCGGGATGAAGTAGGTGACCATCTGTGCGGTCGTCGGGCCGACCTCGGCGACCAGGCCGTACTGGAGGAGCAGCGCGAAGCCGGTGCCCAGCGCACCGAGTGCGATCACCGCGAGCAGCGGGACGAACGGGACGGACGTCGGCAACGTGGTGAACAGCGGCGTGACCACCGCGAGTTGGACCGTCGCGAGGAACAGCTGGGCGCCGGTCAGCGAGAGGTTGGAGTTGCTGCTGCCGGCCAGGGTGCGGCGCACATAGATCCAGCCGATCGGATAGCTCAGCGAGGCGAGCAGGGCCATCGCCGTGCCGGTGAGGTCGAGCCCGGAGAAGCCCTGCCAGGCGCCGAGTACGGTCAGCACGCCGAGGAAGCCGATGCCGAGTCCGGCGACCCGGCGACGGGTGGGCCGGTCCTCGGAGAGCGCGACCATGGACAGGGCCATGCCCCACAGCGGTGAGGTGGCGTTGCAGATGCCGGCCAGCGTCGAGGGGATCGTCAGCTCGGAGTAGGCGAAGAGTGAGAACGGCAGGGCGTTGAGGAGGAACGCGGCGACGGCGAGATGCATCCAGGTGCGGATCCCGCGCGGCAGCCGCTCCCGTCGCACCACCATGGCGACGGCCAGCACCGCCGTACCGAAGAGGAGCCGGCCGAAGGTGACCTGAAAGGGCGCGTACGCCCCGGTGCCGACCTTGATGAGCAGGAAGCTGAAGCCCCAGACGGTCGAGAGCACCGCGAACCTGATGCGCCAGTCGAGGGTTCGCCCTCTGCGTACGGGGCCGACGGGTGTGCGCGCGGGGGCCGAGGAGGTCCGGGAGGGGACGGCGGTGCTCATGCCGTCCACCATCGCGGCTTCAACCTCGTAGGACAAGCGAGAATTGTTTGAGCTGTTCGCGTAGCATCGCTTACATGTTGAATCTGGAGCGCCTGCGGACCCTCGATGCGCTGGCCCGCCACGGCTCGGTGAGCGGAGCGGCCGACGGCTTGCATGTGACGACCTCGGCGGTCTCCCAGCAGATGGCGAAGCTCGAGCGGGAGGTGGGCCAGCAGCTGCTGGCGAAGAACGGGCGCGGCGTTCGCCTCACCGACGCCGGCCGGCTGCTCGCCGACCATGCCGCGCGCATCCTGTCCCAGGTCGAGCTTGCGCAGTCCGATATCGAGGCGCAGCGAGGTGAGGCGGTCGGCGAGGTGAGAGTGGGCGCCTTCCCGACCGCCGCCCGCGGGCTCTTCCCGGCGGCAATGACGTCTTTGCGCGCAGCCCACCCCGAACTGCGCGTCCGCTCACGCGAGTTGGAGCCCGAGCGGGCGATCAGAGAGGTGATCAGGGGTGACCTCGACCTCGCGGTCGTGCTCGACTGGAGCAATAGGCGGCTGCCCGTGTCGGGCGGGCTCGCGCAGGTCCATCTCCTCGATGACGTCCCCGATGTGGCCATGCCCGCGGATCATCCTCTGGCGGGCCGGGCGGAGGTGGATCTCGAGGAGTTCGCCGACGACGACTGGGTGTCCTGGCCGGAAGGCGAATTCTGTTACGACTGGCTGATGTTCACCCTGCGCTCGAAGGGCTTCGAACCGCGGATCGCGCATATGGCGGAGGAGCACCATACTCAGCTGGCGCTCATCGAGGCGGGGCTCGGGGTGTGCGTCACGCCCAGGCTCGGGCGCGGCTGGGTGCCTGAGGGCGTGCGGCTGGTACCCGTGCGACAGCGGATGCGCAGGCATATCTACGCGGTGTGGCGGGCCGACGCGGACCGCCGCCCGTCGATCCGGGCGGCGGTCGAGGCGCTGCGCGAGGCTGCCGTTTCGGCTGCGGAGGGGTCCGACGGTGCGGCTGGATCCGACGCGTCTACCTGATCGGTCTGATCGGACGGATCCGAGGTTCGACGCATCGGCTGCGTGAGGCAGATCAGAGGGCCGACAGCTTCCTGAAGTCCCAGGACGCGATCGCGTCGGGAGTCAGCCGCAGCCAGGCGTGCCTGCCGTCGTGCGGCATCTCGTCCATGTCGAAGTTCTTCCGTGCGAACAGCCTTTCCGGCACGTCCAGTTCGGGGCACGGCTCACCCGTACGCGGGGCCTCGCCGACGAAGACGGCGGTGCCGGAGAGCTCGACGCCGCGCAGCTCGCTGTACTCCTCGCCGTCGTCGACGACGACGGCGAGCCTTGGGTTGTGCCGCAGTTCGGCCCAGCGGCGGCTGCGTGTGATGGAGTACAGCCACAGTGAGGTCCCGTCCCAGGCGAACCACAGTGCGCCCACATGCGGACGGCCGTCCGCGGAGACGGTGGCCACCCGGCAGGTGCGCTGCTCGGCCAGGAACTCGTCAAGCTCGCCGGGCGTCATCATGATGCGACGGCCCCGGCGCTGTGTGACGGCCATGAGCGGCCCCCTCCCTATGGCTGACTAAGTGTCAGAAATCACGGGGGGCTCTTCCTTCATCACGCAATGGCCGTTACTGTCGCGCGCCCAGTCCCAGTGACAGTCCCGGTCCCAGTGACATGAGGGGGAGCTGTGCCGTCCTTCGAACAGCTAGCGGAACAGCTGGACCCGACCAGCACGGCGCTGCTCACCGTCGAGTGCCAGCAGGGTGTCGTCGGCAAGGACAGCGCCCTGCCCGAACTCGCCGCCGTGGCCCGCTCGTCCGGTGCGCTCCTCAACGTGTCACGTCTGGTCGCGGGCGCTCATGAAGCCGGTGTACAGGTGCTGCATGCCGTCGCCGAGCGGCGGCCCGACGGGCGAGGCGCCAACCACAACGCTCGGCTTTTCCGGGCTGCCGGGCGGCTGCCCGTCCAGCAGCACTCCGGCACGACGGCCGTCCGTATCGCGGCGCCGATAGAAGTCGCGGACGAGGACCTCGTCGTACGCAGACTGCACGGCCTGTCGCCCCTCGCCGGCACCGACGTCGACGCCCTGCTGCGCAACCTCGGCTGCCGCAGCCTGCTGATCACAGGAGTCTCGGCGAACATCGCCATCCCCAACGCCGTCTTCGACGCCGTCAACCTCGGCTATAAGGCGGTCGTTCCGGGCGACGCCATCGCGGGGGTCCCCTCCGACTACACCCTCGCGATGATCCGTAACACGCTCGCACTGGTTGCCACGATCACCACCACCGACGATGTGCTCGCCTGCTGGAAACGGTCGCGCCGCATCACACGAGCTTGATCGAGCCTCCGTCGACGGTGATCGACGCGGCGGGCAGCGGAGAAGTGGCCGGCCCGGTCTTGACGCTGCCGTCCGCCGCGTCGAACTGGCTGCCGTGGCACGGGCAGTGGATAGTGCCGTTGGAGATGTCCTTCACCGCGCAGCCCTGATGGGTGCACTTGGACGAGAACGCCTTGAACTCGCCCGGCTTCGGCTGAGTGACCACCACATCGCCGATGACCTTGCCGCCGCCCTCGGGGATGTCCGTGGTCTTGGCGAGAACCTTGCCGGCGACGTCCCCGCCTGCTTCGCCGCCGGCCGGCTTCTCGCCAACCGTCTGCCCGCCGTCGTCCGAGCCGCCGCACGCGGTCAGCGCGACGGCGAGACCGGCTCCGCCCACCGCGGTGACGACGGTACGGCGGGCGACGGTCCGCGCGGGCCTCTGCGATCCGGTCATGCTGGCTCCCTTTCAACGGCCGGCCTCGTCGGCCGGTTCGTGACGAGGTACGGGGAGCGGAGGCGAGACGTTCAAATTCTCAAGGATTTCTTGAGGAAGTCGACCTCGAGTGACAGCAGATTGCTGGCTGTGTCTTCCTGGGTGACCATATGGGTCGCTCCGGAGAGCGGGAGCACACTGTGCGGGCGGCCCGCGGCGAGCAGCGCGGAGGAGAAGCGCAGCATATGGGCGACAGTCACATTGTCGTCGGCGATGCCGTGCACCAGCAGCAGCGGGCGGGTCAACTTGTGGGCGTGTGCGACGAGTGAGCAGCGTTCGTAGGTCTCGGGCGTCACGTCCGGGTGGCCGAGGAACCGCTCCTCCCAGTGCGTGTCGTAGAGCCGGCGGTCGGTCGGGGCGCCGCCGGCGATCGCCGCGTGGAAGACCTCGGGGTGGCGCAGCACGGCACCGGCCGCGAGATAGCCGCCGTACGACCAGCCGCGGATCGCCACCGCGTCCAGATTCAGCTCGGAGTGGTGGGCGGCGGCCTCGCGCAGCGCGTCGATCTGGTCCTCGAGGACGGGAGTCAGCCGGTCGCCGTACACGGACTTCTCCCACTCGCGGCCGCGGCCGGGAGTGCCGCGGCCGTCCGTGACCAGCACGGCGAAGCCCTGCTCGGCGAACCACTGGGAGACGGCCGTCCACCAGCCGCGTGCCCGGACCACCAGCTGGATCCCGTGCCCGGAGTACGGATTGAGGAGTACCGGCAGCTTGCCGGAGCCGGGCTCGTACCAGGACGGGAGATACAACTGGCTGCGCAACTGACGCCCGCCGAGCGTGAGGAAGACCGGGCGCGGCACGATCCGGGGCTCCTCGGCGAGCACGGCGATCTGCCCGGCCGGCACTCCGCCGTGCAGCACGGTCACGGTCTGCCCGTCGTCCGTCCTGCTGTTCAGCACGACCGTGTCGCCGCCGACCGCGGCGGTGTGGACGCCCGGCCCCTCGCTGACGCGGACGAAGCCGGCGGCGGAGTCGTACGACCAGACGTGGGTCTCGGTCGGCTCCTCGCAGGCGGTGAAGAAGACCCGCTCCCCGACCGCGCCGAGGACCTCACGGACCTGGAGTCCGGCGGGGGTGGGGGTGCTCCCGATACGCAGGCCCTGCGTATCGTCCCGGCACCACGGGATGACGGGCGTGCCCGACGGGAGGCGAACCGGGGTGCCGGGCAGCAGCGACAGCCAGATGTGGTCGCGGGCGTGGTGCTGCAGTTCCGTCGCCCCGGTTTCGGGGTCCACGGTCAGGATGTACTCCGAGCGCTGGTCGCGGGTCTGCACGGAGATCAGGGGGCCGTGGCTGTCCCAGCCTGCTGTGGTGACGTACTCGAAGGCGGGGTCGGTCCACGCCGCGGGGAAGTGGTGCTCGTTCGCGGCGGCCGGGATCTTTACCTCAGCCCGCTCGCCGTTCAGCCGGACGATGTGCAGTGACACCTTCGCGTTCGCCGTCCCCGCCGCCGGATACGGCATCGACCTCGGCGGCTTGGTCGGATTCGCCGGGTCCGCGATGTACCGGCGCTGCACCGGCGAGTTGTCGACCCGCGCGACCAGCAACGCGTCGCCGCCCGGCGACCACCAGTAGCCTCGCGACCGTCCGATCGACTCCGCCGAGACATGGTCGGAGAGCCCGTAGGTCACCTCGGGCCCCTCCGGCGCTGCCAGCAGCCGGTCGTCCGTCCCGTCGGTCCGTACGACATGGAGGGCGCCGCCGGTGACGTAAGCGATCGAGGCACCGTCCGGGGCGGGGCGCGGGTCCACCACCGGTCCGGCGGCCGCGATCCTGCGCGGTTCTCCGCCGTCCGTGCGGACGACCCAGAGCTCACCGCCCAGCGCGAAGGCGACGACCCGGGCCTCCCGGTCGGTCGCGTACGCCACCACACCCGACGACATCTCCCTGGCGCGTTCCCTGCGGACCTTCTCCGCCTCCGGAATCTCCTCCTCCGTGGAGCCGCCGAGCGTTGGCGGGTCGGCGAGTATCCGCTCCTCGCCCGCCTCGTACAGCCACAGTCGGCTCACCGGGTCCGCGCCGCCCGTGCTGCGTACGAACAGCACGCGCGCACCGTCCGGCGAGACCGTGAACCGCTGCGGGACACCGAGCGAGAAGCGCCTGGTGCGGGCGAATTGGCGGGGGAATCCTTGGGCGTTCAGGTGGTCATCCATGGGGCATCCTTGCCATCCCCGCAAAGGCCATGACAAGCGAATATCGGAGTGATCACCCGAGCCCGCCCGAAGTGCTGTGGGGCAATGCTTTCCGAAGTCACAGCGACTTCACCGGCGACTGGCGCGCCCCACCGTGGACTGGTCGCCGAGGTCTGTCATAGGTTAACTTAGGTAAGCCTAACTTAATCTATGAGGAGGAGTCAGGATGAGTGCTGTGGACGTGCGCACGGCCCAGCCGACCAACGGCGAGCGAGTCCGCACTGTGGTGGCCGCTGCGGGGTCGCTGATGGTGGTCACGGACAGGCACTCCTGCGAGCTGGCCGGTCTGCACACCCTGGATGACAGGGGTCGGCTGCTGCTGCGAGTGCCGGACGATTGCGCACTGGCTGCCGAGGTCGCCCTCGCGCCACGCGGCATCGTGGGCGCAGTGCTGAAGTTCACCGATATCGCACCCACCGCGGTGCGCGATCGTGTGCGCGCCCGCGTGACGCTCACCGGCTGGTTCGCTCCGGTCAGCGGCAGCCCTCAGGAGCCCGGCGTCGAACTGCGTCTGGACTTCGCGCACGCCGAACTCGATACGGCGGGAGGAACGGTCACCGTCGGACTCGACGAACTCACCCTGGCCTGCGCCGATCCGTTGGCCGCCTACGAGGCCGACATGCTCACCCACCTCGTCGACGGCACAGCGACGTCGTGGCCCTGCTCGCTCGACTCGTGGACCCGCAGCTCGTGCAGGGAGTACGGCGCGTCCTTCCGGTGTCACTGGACCGGTACGGGATAACACTGCGGCTCGAACACGCCAACACGCACCACGACGTACGACTGCCCTTCCCCGCTCCACTGAGCGACGCCGCAGAGGCCGGCGACCAGGTCCAGGCACTGCTCGCCGCTGCGCGCTTCCGCCCTCGTCGGCTCGGGTCGCCGAGTCGGCCATGACCTCGGCGCCGCCCGGAGGGCCGCAGCCGGTTCCCACGAGCGAGCGGCCGGAGACCTTGGCTTGGCCGCTGCCTCCGTTCAACGCCCCCTGGGGGCTCGACGCGGTGTGTGCGGCACGCGCGGCATCGTGGCTCCCCTCCGCCAACATCTCGACGTTCAGGTCGCCGTTCGCGACGGCACGGAAGATCTGAGCCCAGTCGGTCGGCATGTTGGATACGCCGACGAACATATCGCCGCCGCGTGGACCGGATGATCCATGCGGCGGCGATGACCGTTCGGCCCCGGGGACCGTTGCGGGGCCCACTGGCGGACGGGTCGGCCGAACGCAGCTCCAACGTGCAGCACTTCACGCTTCCGCCGGCCTTGAGAAGTTCCGCCAGATCGACGCCGATCGGGTTGAAGCCCCGGCTGCGCAAGGCCCTGGTTGATCCCCTGGTCTCAAGGACGGCTGGTGAGGTAGCCACCCATGGAGCGGAAGTAGTCGGTCGCGGGTATCTCCTCGCCGTCCTCGGTGCGCACGCGCGTGATGGCCAGGCCGTGGTTGCGGCCGTGGCGGGCGTCGGCTCCGGCGACGATCACCACGCCGTCGCCCTCGCGGTAGAAGATGCGGCCGGGCGTGCCGCCGTAGCGGCCTTCGGACACGACCGCCGCAAGGATCTCGAGGCGCTTGCCCTTGTGGTAGGTGAAGGCGCTGGGATACGGAGCGGACTGGGCGCGCACGAGACGTTCGAGGTCTTCGGCCGGCCAGCTCCAGTCGATGCGGATGTCCTCGGCGGACCGCTTGTGGAAGAAGCTGGCCCGCGACCGGTCCTGCTTGGTGAACTCGGTCTCGCCGGCGGCGATGCGGCCGAGTGCGCCGACCGTGACCGGGGCGATGAGGTCGACCGTCTTGTGGAACAGGTCGGTGGCCGTGTCCGTCGGCTCGACCGCCACAGCGCGCTGAACCACGATGTCGCCGGCGTCGAGCTCGTCGTCCATCATGTGCGCGGTGACGCCCACTTCACGCTCGCCGTTGATCAGAGCCCAGATCAGCGGGGAGAAGCCCGCGTACTTGGGCAGCAGCGAGTCGTGCACGTTCAGCGTGCCGTGGCGGGGGAGGTCGAAGATGCGCGGAGGGATCCACGTCCGCCAGTTGTTCGCCACGATGATGTCGGGGGCGGCCTCCTTGAGGGCGGCGAACAGCTCCTCGTCATCAGGGCGGTTGCGGATCAGTACGGGAACGCCGTGCTGTTCGGCGAGGTCGGCGACGGAGTCGCTCCAGATCTTCTCGTATGCGTGCTCACTCTTGGGGTGCGTCACGACCATCACCACGTCGTGCTCGGAGTCCAGGAGAGCTTGCAGGGTGCGGTGCCCCCAGGTCTGATAACCGAACATGACGACCCGCATGGGGTTCCTCCTCAGAGTGGCGATGGACCGGCGCATAAGTAAAGCAAGCCTTACCTAAGCGCGCAACGAGGCAAGATTTTGGGCTGTGTTTGCATCCATGACCCACCGCTTGTCCGTTTTGCCCTGTCGACAGGTCCGTCAGATGAGGTTAGCTTTACCTAAGTTCCGCTCGGCCGCCGCTCCGTCGGTGTGCCCTGCTCCCGCTTCCCCAAACGCCTGACAAGCGGCTGCCCCGCACGATGGGAGTGACATGTCACAGGCTCTTCCTGACGACGCACCACCGATCCACGACCTCATAGGAATCGGCTTCGGGCCGTCCAATGTGGCCATGGCGATAGCGCTCAGCGAGCACAACGCACGCGTCGGCAGGCAGGAGGCGGTCACTGCTCACTTCTTCGAGCGGCAGCCGCGCTTCGGCTGGCACCGCGGCATGCTGATCGACGACGCGACCATGCAAGTGTCCTTCCTCAAGGACCTGGTGACGCTTCGGAACCCGTCGAGTGAGTTCAGCTTCCTGTGCTACCTGCAGAGCAAGGGACGGCTGGTCGACTTCGTCAACGGCAAGAGCCTCTTCCCGCTGCGGGTGGAGTTCCATGACTACTTCGAGTGGGCCGCGGCCCAGGTGGACGACATGGTGTCCTATGGGCACGAGGTCGTCGCCGTGCGGCCCGTCGTACGCGACGGAGTGGTGGAGTACGTCGATGTGACGGCCCGTTCGGGGTCGGAGGTGGTGGTCCACCGGGCACGCAACCTCGTGATCGGCACGGGTCTGCGGCCGCAGATGCCTCAGGGCGTCGACCGGACGGACCGGATCTGGCACAACTCCGACCTGCTGGCACGGGTGGACGGCCTGGATGACGCCCAGCCGTCCCGCTTCATCGTGGTCGGGGCCGGCCAGAGCGCCGCGGAGAATGTGGCCTTCCTGCACCGCCGCTTCCCCGAGGCGGAGGTCTGCGCCGTCTTCTCCCGCTACGGCTACAGCCCCGCCGACGACAGCAGCTTCGCCAACCGGATCTTCGACCCCGAAGCGGTCGACGAGTACTTCACGGCCCCTGACGAGATCAAGCACAAGCTGATGAACTACCACGGCAACACCAACTACGCCGTGGTGGACATCGACTTGATCGACGACCTGTACCGCCAGGCGTATCAGGAGAAGGTCCTGGGCACCGAGCGTCTTCGGTTCCTCAACGTGTCCCGGCTCACCGACGTCGTCGAGACCCCGGACAAGGTTCGTACGACGGTCGAGTCGCTGGTCACCGGAGAGAAGACTCCACTGGACGCCGATGTGGTGGTCTACGCCACCGGCTACCGGCCCGCCGACGCCCTTGGGCTCCTCGGCGAGCTCGGGGAGCACTGCCACCGGGACGACGACGGACGTGTCCGCGTCGAGCGCGACTACCGCGTCGCGACCGATGCCGAACTGCGGTGCGGAATCTACCTGCAGGGCGGCACCGAGCACACGCATGGCATCACGTCGTCCCTGCTGTCGAACACCGCGATCAGGGTCGGCGAGATCCTGGAGTCGATCGTGGACCGGAGCCAGGAGCCCGCCTCCGGCCAGGCCCGGCAGACCGCCGACGAGATCGGCACGCCCCTCTAGCCACGGCCTCCCCTCATCATGCGCCTGCCCGGTGGCCGCCTCCCGCCGGGTGGGCAGCCATCGATCAGGTGGTGCCGATGCTCGAGGCCATCAAGTAACGGCCACGTCGTCGACGAGATCAGCACGCCCTCTGACCCACCCCCCGCACCCCCGTCCCTCCCGTTCCGCCGGAAGTCCCCGGGGCGGGCGGCGACTCGCTCTGTGAAACCCCCGTGAAAGGAACCACCGTGTCCGCTGGATCACGTCCCCTGCTGCATGGATTCGTCAGAAGGCTGCCGAGCGCGGCCGTCGCCGTCGCCGCCGCACTGGCTCTGACCGCCTGCGGCAGCAACGACGCCAAGAAGGACGACACGACGTCGGCCGACAAGACGGGCGCCGCCACCGGCGCCTTCCCCGTCACCGTCGAGCACAAGTACGGCAGCACGGAGATCAGCGAGGAGCCGAAGAAGGTCGTCACCCTCGGCCTGTCCGACCAGGACGCGGTGCTGGCGCTCGGCGTCAAGCCGGTCGGCTCGGTCGACTGGTTCAAGGAGACGCCGTACGGCAAGTGGCCGTGGACCAAGGAGCTGTGGGGCTCCACGAAGCCGCAGATCGTCGGTGAGCGTGACGAGTACAACGTGGAGAAGATCGCGGCTCTCAAGCCCGATCTGATCATCGCTCAGTACTCGGGGATGAAGAAGGAGCAGTACGACACGCTCTCCAAGATCGCCAAGGTCGTCGCCCAGCCGAAGGGTCACCCGGACTATGCGGCGCCGTGGCAGGTCATGACCAAGCAGATCGGTAAGGCGCTGGGCAAGGAGGCCGAGGCCGAGAAGAAGATCGCGGACATCGACGCGCGTTTCAAGGCCGTCCGTGACAAGCACCCCGAGTTCGCGACGAAGACCCTGGCCGTGGCCGACAGCTTCGAGGCGGGCAAGTACTCGGCGTTCACCAAGACCGACCCCAAGTCGATCTTCTTCAACGAGCTCGGGTTCAAGCTGAAGCCCGAGATCGACACGCTGGCCAAGCCGGGCTGGAACGTCGCCGAGCTGAGCGCCGAGAAGCTGGACGTACTCGACGTCGACCGGCTCGTCTGGGTCACCTCCAGCACCGAGGCCAACAAGCGGATCAAGGCCGAGGCGTTCTACAAGAAGCTGAACGTTTCCCAGGAGAAGCGCGACCTGTTCGTCCCCTACCAGGACCCGGACGTCGGCGCGGCGTTCTCCTTCAACACGGTCCTGTCGATCCCTTACGCGATCGACGAGATCGAGCCGCTGCTGACGGCCATCAAGTAACCGCTCCACTGCTGACGAACGACGCATGACCAGGGAAGGCGATTCGACCATGTTTGATGCCGAGTCCGACCGGACACCCGCGACCGGGATACCCGTGACCGGTGCCCAAACCGGCGTCTGGCTGGCCCAGCAGATCGAGCCCGACAGCTCGGCCTACAACATCGCCTTCTTCCTGGAACTGCGGGGCGACACCGACCTCGACCGCCTGGCCGCCTCCGTGCGGCGGGCGATCGAGGAGGCGGAGTGCCTGCATGTGCGCATCAGCCCCGAGGGCGGAGGAGCGCGCCAGACACCCTCCCCGTTGCCCGTCGACGTCACCCTGGTCGACCTGCGCGGCGAGCTGGATCCCGACGCCGCGGCATCGGCCTGGATGGACGCCGACCGCAGTCGGCCCGTCGACCTCGCCGACAGTCCACTGTTCGCCCAAGCGCTGCTCCGCCTCGGCCAGGACCGCGTCCTGTGGTACCAGCGGTACCACCACATCGTTCTCGACGGCACGGGAGTCGCGCTGATCTCCCGGCGGGCCGGCGACATCTACACGGCGGGCGAGGCGGCCGTTACGACCGACTGGGCGCTGTCCCGCCTGGTGGACTCCGACCTCGCGTACCGCGAGTCCGAGCTGTTCCGGACCGACCGCGCGTACTGGCTGAACAGGCTGGCCGACCGCCCGGAGCCCGTCCGCCTGGTCGAGCGCTCGTCGGCGCCGATGACACGGCGGCTGCGGCGTACGGCGGAGCTGTCGCTGCAGCGCACCAGTCGGCTGCGCGAAGCCTCGCGCGGCGCGGGCGTTCGCCTGTCCCGGCTGATGGTCGCGGCCGTGGCCGCCTATCTGCACCGGGTCACCGGCGAGCAGGATCTCGTACTCGGCCTGCCGGTCGCCGCCCGGCTGGATGCCGAGTCCAGGGACGTCCCCGGCATGGCGTCCAACGTACTCCCGCTGCGCGTCGCCGTCCGCGGGGACATGACCTCGGCCGACCTCGTGGAGGCAGTGGGCCAGGAGATCTCCGGGGCCGTCGTGCACGGGCGCTACCGCGCCGAGGACCTGGCCAGGGACCTGGGCCTGGTCGACGGCGTGCCCGAGCTGGTGGGGCCGACGGTCAACATCCTGCCCCGCAGCGAGGGCCTGCGCTTCGGCGACCACGAGGCCGACATCCACCCGGTGTGGCTCGGCCCGGTCAGCGATCTGGCCGTCACCTTCAGCGAGTCACACGCGGGCGACAGCGTCCGTATCGACTTCGACGCGGACGCCGACGCGTGCGACCCGCGGACGCTGGCCGACCACGAACGCCGGTTCCTCCTGCTGCTGGACGCGATGGCGGCGGGCATGGACCGCCCCATCGCCCACATCGAGCTGGTGGCCGGCGCGGAACGGGCCCTGCTGCTCGAAGAGTTCGGAGCCGCTCCCCGCGAGGTTCCCGAACTGTCCTGGCCCGCCGCGTTCGAGCGGCAGGTGCGCCGCTCGCCGGACGCCGTCGCACTCGTGTGCGAGGACCGGGAGCTGTCGTACGCGGAGCTCAACGCCGCCGCGAACCGGCTGGCACGCATCCTGATCGCGCGAGGCGTACGCCGTGAAGACGTCGTCGCCGTCGCCGTGGCGCGCTCGCCCGAGTTGGTGGTGTCCCTGCTGGCGGTGATGAAGGCGGGAGCGGCGTATCTGCCACTGGACGCGGACCACCCCCAGGACCGCATCGCGTACATGCTCTCCGACGCCGGTGCGCGTACCGTCGTCACGACGCGCGAACTCGCCGGTGAGCTGCCGCAGATGGACACGGTCGCCCACGTACTGCTCGACGAGGAATCCACCGTCGCCGAGTTCGACGCTGCCGACGGCTCGGACCCGGGAGTGCCGGTCGTCCTCGACCAGGCCGCATACGTCATCTACACCTCGGGCTCCACGGGCCGCCCGAAGGGCGTGGTGGTCACGCACGACGGCGTCGGCAGCCTGATCGCGACGGCCACGGACCGGATCGGTATCGACGCGGACAGCCGCGTCGTGCAGTTCGCCTCGGTCGGCTTCGACGTGACGGTCTGGGACCTGATCATGTCGCTGTGCGTCGGCGGCCGGGTCGTCGTGGTCCCCGCCGAGCGCAGGGTCGCCGGGCCTGTCCTGACGGACTACATCGAGGAGCACCTGGCCACCCATATGATCCTGCCGCCGTCGCTGGTCGCGGCGCTTCCGCAGGACTGCGAGCTGCCCGAGGGCGCGGTGCTCGTCGTGGGCACCGAGGCGGTGCCGAACGAACTGATCGTCCGCTGGGCCGGGCGCCTGCGGGTCGTCGTCGCGTACGGACTGACTGAAGCCACGGTCAACTCCACGCTGTGGACCGCGGACCCCGACTGGCAGGGACCCGTGCCGATCGGCCGCCCTGACCCCAACACCCGTTGCTATGTGCTCGACGCGGCGCTGAGTCCGGTCGGCGTCGGCGTCGAGGGCGAGCTGTATGTCTCCGGGCGCGGGCTGGCCCGCGGTTACCTCGGTCGTCCGGGGCTGACCTCGGAGCGGTTCGTCGCCGACCCGTTCGGCGGACCGGGGGAGCGGATGTACCGCACCGGCGACCGCGTCCGCTGGCGCGCCGACGGCAACCTGGAGTTCCTCGGCCGCGCCGACGGCCAGCTCAAGATCCGCGGCCACCGGATCGAACCGGGCGAGATCGAGAGCGCGTTGATGGCCTGCCCGGGCATCGCCCAGGCCGCCGTCCTCGTACGGGAGGACCACCGCGGAGCGAAGCGTCTCGTCGCCTACCTGGTCGGCGAGGACGGCGGAGGCGGTGGGAACACGGATGCGACCGCTTCGGCGGCGCGGGCGCAGGTGGCGGGCACGCTGCCCGACTACATGACGCCGTCGGCCGTCGTCGTCCTGGACGGACCCCTTCCGCTGACCCCCAACGGAAAGCTCGACACGCGGGCGCTCCCCGAGCCCCAGTGGACCGCGACGGGCGGCGGCTCCGCGCCGACGACGCCGACGGAAGCCGCTCTCGCCGAGCTGTTCGCCGAGGTCCTCCACCTGCCTGCGGTGGGTGTCCACGACAGCTTCTTCGAACTCGGCGGCGACAGCATCGTCGCGATTCAGCTGGTGAACCGAGCCCGCGCGGCCGGCCTCGCGATCACCCCCCGCGACGTCTTCCGGCGCCGCACGGTCGCGGCGCTCGCCGCCGCGGCGGGCGCGGTCACCACCGGTCAAGGCCGGGCAGCACCGGATGCGACGGCGCTGGACGAGAGGGCGCTGCCGGTGTCCCCGCTGCAGGAGGGCTTCTTCTTCCACGCGCAGTTCGACGAGCAGGCGGCCGACCTCTACCTGGTCCAGGAACTCCTCGATCTCGCGGGCCCCGTCGACGCCGACCGGCTGCGGGGTGCCCTGCAGGAGCTCCTCGACCGGCATCCGCTGCTGCGCGCGTCGTTCCGCCAGCTTCCCGGAGGACAGGTCGTCCAGCAACTGGCCGACGACGTCACGCTGCCGTGGCGGGAGGCCAACGTACCCGAGACCGGACTGGCCGAGCTGCTCCGGGCGGACCGGGCCGAGCGGTTCGACCTCGCGCGGTCGCCGCTGATGCGGGCCACCCTGATCCGGGACGGGCATCGCTGCCGGCTGCTGCTGACCCTGCACCACATCATCGCCGACGGCTGGTCGGTGACTGTTCTGCTGCGCGAACTGGTCGCGGCCTACCGGGGGGAGGAACTTCCGGCCCCCCTCGCCCCGCACGCGTACCTGGCCTGGCTGGCAGGCCGGGACCGCGACGCGGCCCGCGGAGCGTGGCAGGCGGCGCTGTCCGGCCTGGCGGGACCCACCCGGCTGATCGCACCGGACACCGCCGCGAGCGACGGCACGTCGCCGGCTCGCCCGGAGCACATCGACGTCCGGCTGCCCGAAGGGCTCACCGCGGACCTGACCGCCTACGCCCGTACGCACGGCCTCACCCTCAGCAGCGTGCTGCACGGCGTCTGGGGTCTGCTGCTGAGCGGGCTCACCGGCAGCTCGGACGTGGTGTTCGGCACCACGGTCTCCGGACGCACCACCGAGGTCGACGGCCTCGGCTCCGCCGTCGGCCTGTTCATCAATACGGTCCCCGCGCGGGTGCGCACGCGGCCCGAGGATTCGCTCACCGAACTGCTGCTGCGGGTGCAGGACGAGCACGCCGGGCTGCTGGACCACCAGCACCTCGGTCTCGTCGACATCCAGCGGATCGCCGGTGGCGGGGAACTGTTCGACACTCTCGTGGTGTTCGAGAACTACCCGACCGAGGGTCTGTCCGCCGACCCGGGCGCGGACGCGCCGCACATCACCGGCGTCGAGGTGTTCGACGCTGTGCACTACCCGCTGGCGCTGATCGTCCATCCTGGCGACCGGCTCGCACTGCGGTTCAAGCACGATGCCGCACGCCTCGACCAGTTGGCGGTGGCCACGCTTGCCGGCCGGTTCGAGTCGCTGCTGCGGACCGTGGTGACCGACCCCGACCGGACGCTCGCCCGTGTCGACCTGCTGTCCGTGCAGGAGCACGAGCACCTGGGCTCGCTCAACGCGACCGCCCGCACGGTGCCCGACGCCACACTCGCCTCCCTCTTCGCTGAGCAGGCGGCGCGGACGCCGCAGGCCACCGCCGTGGTCTTCGAGGACACCGCGCTGTCGTACGCGGAGCTCGACCGGCGCGCCGAACTCCTTGCCCGACGGCTGCGGGCCAGGGGCGCGGGCCCGGAGCGGTTCGTCGCGGTCGCCGTTCCGCGCTCGGCCGAACTGATCGTCGCGCTGCTGGGCGTCCTCAAGTCGGGCGCCGCCTACCTGCCCGTCGATCCGGACTACCCCGCCGACCGGGTGGCGTTCATGCTTGCCGACTCGGGCGCGCGCACCGTCGTGACCACCGCCGCGGTGGGCGGGCAGCTGCCCGAGGTCGCCGGTCTTGAGCGGCTCGTCCTCGAAGGCGTCGAGCAAGCGGACGCCGAGGAGGTCGAGGACGTCCCGGACCTGCCCGTCGTACAGGCGGACCTCGACCACCCCGCGTACCTGATCTACACCTCCGGCTCCACCGGGCGTCCCAAGGGCGTCGCGGTCACGCACCGGGCGATCGTCAACCGGCTCGCCTGGATGCAGGGCCAGTACGGACTCGACGCCGGCGACCGGGTGATGCAGAAGACGCCGTCGAGTTTCGACGTATCGGTGTGGGAGTTCTTCTGGGCGCTCGTCGAAGGGGCCACGGTCGTCCTCGCCCGGCCGGACGGTCACCGGGACCCCGCCTACCTGGCCGAGCTGATCCGGGCCGAACGCATCACGACGCTGCACTTCGTGCCCTCGATGCTGACCGCGTTCGTCCAGGCCATGGAGGCCCGGACGGGCGCTCCGCACTGGGCGGCGAGCCTGCGCCGCGTCTTCGCCAGTGGGGAGGCACTCACCGGCGAGGCCGCTCGGCGCTGGTGGGAGCTGACCTCCCGCTCCGGGCGCGGCCCGGTGCCGCTGCACAACCTCTACGGGCCCACGGAGGCGGCCGTGGATGTGACCTGGTTCCCCTACGAGGGCGGCGCCGAGTTGTCCGTCCCGATCGGTCGGCCGGTGTGGAACACGCGCCTGCATGTGCTGGACCCCTTCCTGCGTCAGGTTCCCGACGGGGTGCCCGGTGAGCTGTATCTCGCCGGGGTCCAGCTGGCCCGGGGCTACCACGACCGGCCCGGCCTGACCGCCGAACGGTTCGTGGCCGATCCGTACGGCGCGCCGGGTGAGCGGATGTACCGGACCGGGGACCTGGTGCGGCGGCGCGCGGACGGGGCCGTCGAGTACCTCGGGCGCACCGACCGGCAGGTCAAGATCCGCGGCAACCGCATCGAACTCGGCGAGATCGAGGCCGCGTTGTCGGCGCAGCCCGGTGTCGCCGGCGCTGCCGTGATCGTCCGTGACGGCGCACTCGTCGGCTACGCCGTGCCCGCGCCGGGTGCGGACGCCCTCGGCGCCGATGCTCTGGACGCCGACGCCCTGCGTTCGGCGCTGAGCGACGCGCTGCCCGCAACGATGGTGCCCGGTGCCGTCGTGGTCCTCGACGAGCTGCCCCTGACGCCCAGCGGCAAGCTCGACCAGAACGCCCTGCCCGCGCCCGTCGTGGCCGCCGGGGCCGGCGGACGGGAGCCGCGCGACGAGCGCGAGCGCGCATTCTGCGAGATCTTCGCCGGCGTCCTCGGGGTGCCCGGGGTCGGCGCGGAGGACGACTTCTTCGTACTGGGCGGTGACAGCCTCACTTCCATCGCCGTGGCCACCCGGGCCCGTGAGAGAGGACTGACGATCAGCACGCGCGATGTGTTCGAAGGCCGTACCCCGGCCGCGCTCGCCGCGGTCGCCGGGCGCGACGCGGCCCCCGGGCCCGCCGCCGAAGCCCAGGCCCCCGCCGACCGGCCGGGCGTGACGGTGGCCGCCGCGGAGGCCGGGCAGGCCGCCGCCGCCCTCCAGGCCGTGCTGGCTCAGCAGTCCGGAGCCGCGGTCGACCCCGCCCTGCAGGCGCTGCTGGACCAGCTGGTCGCCGCGTCCGGCGTCCCTGGGGAGGCCACGGCTCCGCTGGGCGGGCTCGTGCTCTCCCCGGACGAGACCGCCCGCGTGGAGGCCGTGGCCGGGCTGTCGGTCGCCGACATCTGGCCCCTCTCGCCGCTGCAGGAGGGCATGTACTTCCACGCCAGCTACGACGTGGGGGCACTCGACGTCTATCTGTCCCAGGAGACCCTGGACTTCGACCGCCGCGTCGACGCCGACCGCCTGCGGGCGGCCTGCCGGACGCTCCTGGCGCGCAACGCCGGCCTTCGTGCCGGGTTCACCAGCGACGGCCTGCCAGGACCGGTGCAGTTCATCGTCGACGGCGCGGAGATCTCGCTGGTGGAGGTCGACCTCTCCGGGGTGCCCGCCGAGGACCAGCAGGCGCGCGTCGACGAACTCCTGGCGGCCGACCGCCAGAAGCGCTTCGACCTCGCCGCACCGCCGCTCTGCCGGCTGTTGCTGATCCGGCTGGCCGACGGCAGGGACCGGCTCGTCGTCACCCACCACCTCATCCTGTGGGACGGGTGGTCCGCGTGGCTGTTCCTGGAGGAGCTGTTCACGCTGTACGAGCAGGCCGGTGACGACACCGGGCTCCCGCCCGCCGGTTCCTATCGCGACTACCTGGCCTGGCTGGACGAGCAGGACAACGGGACCGCGCTCGCGGCGTGGGGCAGGGCGCTCGCCGGCTTCGACGAGCCGACCCTGGTCGCGCCGGCCGGCCGCGACGGCGACCCGGTGATCCCGGCGGACTTCGACGCGGTGCTGTCGCAGGAGACCAGCGACCGGCTGCGCGCGCTCGCCCGCCGCCACGGGCTCACCCTCAACACGGTGCTCAACGCCGCCTGGGGCCTGGTGCTGTCGGCGGTGGTGGGCCGGAGCGACGTCGCGTTCGGCACGGCGGTGGCCGGGCGGCCCACGGACATCCCCAACGTGGCCGGCATCATCGGCATGTTCCTCAACACGGTCCCGACGCGGATCGCCTTCAACCCGGGCGAGTCTCTCCTCGACCTGCTGCGGCGGATGCAGTCCGAGCGTGCGGCGGTCATGCCGTACGAGTACGTCGGCCTCGGGGCGCTGCAGCAGGAGACCGGCCACCGCCGGTTGTTCGACACCCTGTTCGTCCTCCGCTCGGCCGACGGCGAGGACCGGGCGGCCGCGCTGAAGCAGCGGCACGGCATCGTCGACGTGTCGAATGTGGATGGCACCCACTTCCCGCTCACTCTGATCGTCACACCCGAAACCCGGCTGCGGGTGACCCTGGCGGCCCGTCCCGACCTGTTCGACACCGAGGACGCGACCACGATCCTCACCCGGTACACGACCGTCCTGGAACGGCTGACCGAGGCCCTCTCCGCCTCGGCGGGGCACGCCCCGGCCGGTATCGCCGCCCGGACCTGCGGCGTCGACCTGTTGCTGCCGGACGAGCGCGCCGCCCTGGCCGCCGACTGGGCGGACACCCGCAACCCGGTGGCCGACGAGACCATCGCCGACCTGCTCGCCGTCCAGACGGCCAGTACACCGGACACGGTGGCGCTGGTCTTCGGGGACCGCACCCTGACCTACGCCGAACTGGACGCGGAGATCAACCGGCTGGCCCGGCTGCTGCTGGCGCGCGGTGCGGGACCGGAGAAGGTCGTCGCCCTGGCGCTGCCGCGCTCGATCGAGATGGTCGTGGCGCTGTTCGCAGTGCTGCGTACCGGCGCCGCCTACCTGCCGCTCGACCTCGACCACCCGGCCGACCGGCTGCGACTGATGGTCGAGGACACCGGGCCGATGTGCCTGCTGTCCACGACGGCCGTCGCGCCGACGCTGCGCGGAGCTGCCGGTGCCCTGGCGCCCGAGGTCCTGATGGACGACGCTGCCATCGCCGCGGAACTCGCCGGCCACCCCTCGGGTGAGGTCACCGACGCCGAGCGGCCCGCGTTCGCGCACGGTGTGGAGAACCGGCTGGAGTACCCCGCCTACGTCATCTACACCTCCGGCTCGACCGGCAGGCCCAAGGGCGTCGTCACCCCGTACCGCGGTCTGACGAACATGCAGCTCAACCACCAGAAGGAGATCTTCGACCCGGCGATCGCCTCGGCGGGCGGACGGCGGCTGCGCATCGCGCACACCGTCTCCTTCGCCTTCGACATGTCCTGGGAGGAGCTGCTCTGGCTCGTAGAGGGGCACGAGGTGCACGTTTGCGACGAGGAGTTGCGCCGCGACGCCGAAGCCCTCGTGGCCTACTGCGACCGGCACCGCGTCGACGTGGTCAATGTGACGCCCACCTACGCCCAGCTGTTGATCGAGGAGGGCCTGCTCGACCAGGACGAGAACGCCGGTAAGCACCGGCCCGCGCTGGTCCTGCTCGGCGGTGAAGCCGTGTCCGACACGGTGTGGACGCGGCTGCGCCGCACCGAGGGCACATACGGCTACAACCTGTACGGGCCGACCGAGTACACGATCAATACGCTCGGCGGATCCACCACGGACAGCCCGACCCCGACGGTCGGCATGCCGATCCGCAACACGCGGGCCCATGTGCTCGACGCGATGCTGCGCCCTGTCCCGCCGGGCTGCCCCGGCGAGCTGTACATCGCCGGCACCGGCCTCGCCCGTGGATACCACGACCGGCCCGGCCTGACGGCGGAGCGGTTCGTCGCCGACCCGTTCGGCGCCCCCGGCGAGCGGATGTACCGTACCGGCGACCTTGTCCGGCAGCGCCCGGACGGCCTCCTCGACTTCCTCGGCCGTACCGACGACCAAGTCAAGATCCGCGGATACCGGATCGAACTCGGCGAGATCTCCACGGCCTTGGCCGCGCACCCCGAGGTCGCGCACGCCGCGGTCGTCGTGGCGGAGACCGCCGGGACGAAGCGCCTGGTCGGCTATGTCGTACCCGAGGAAGGTACGGAGGCCGGGGAGGCCCTGGTCCAGCGGCTGCGCGAGCATCTGAAGGCCGGTCTGCCCGACTACATGGTCCCGGCCGCGCTGGTTGCGGTGCAGACGCTGCCGCTGACCGTCAACGGCAAGCTCGACGTCAAGGCCCTGCCCGCCCCGGACTTCGCCGGGTCGAGCACGAGCCGCCCGCCTCGCTCGCCGCAGGAGGAGACCCTCTGCGCCCTCTTCGCCGAGGTCCTCGGCCTCGCCGAGGGCAGCGTCGGCATCGACAGCGACTTCTTCGAGCTCGGCGGACACTCGTTGCTCGCCACCCGGCTCATCAGCCGGGCCCGCACCGCACTCTCGGCGGAGCTGGCGATCCGCGACCTCTTCGAGGCGCCGACCGTCGCCGAACTCGTTGAGCGTGCGGCCGGATCGCAGGCCGCGCGGCGCCCGGCCCTGACCGTGGGAGAGCGGCCGGACGAGCTGCCGCTCTCCCACGCCCAGCAGCGGCTGTGGGTCATCCAGCAGATCGAGTGCACCTCGGCCGCCTACAACTTCCCGCTCGTGATGAGGCTGCGCGGCACGCTCGACATGGACGCGTGGCGGGCGGCGCTCGCCGATGTGACGTCCCGTCATGAGGCCCTGCGTACGGTCTTCACCGAGCGCGACGGCCAGGCGTACCAGCGCGTCCTGCCCATCGGGCAGGCCCACCCGCCGGTGGAGCACCTGCGCGCCGGCGAGGACGAGGTGGCCGGTCTTGTCGACGCCGCCATCAACCGCCCCTTCGACCTGGCCGCCGAGCTGCCGCTCCGGGCGACCGTCATCGAGGTGGCGCCCGACGAGCACGTCGTCGTCCTGCTCCTGCACCACATCACCACCGACGAATGGTCGGACCGGCCGTTCCTGAGCGACCTGGCCGCCGCCTACGCCGCCCGCCGGTCCGGCACGGCACCCCACTGGGAGCCGCTGCCGGTCCAGTACGCCGACTACGCGCTGTGGCAGCAGCGACTGCTCGGCGACCCGGCCGACCCGCAGAGCCTGTCCGCCCAGCAGCTGCAGTACTGGCACACCACCCTGGACGGCGCGCCCGAGGAACTGGAGTTGCCCACCGACCGTCCCCGGCCCGCCCGCCCGGCCTTCACCGGGGCCGAACTCGACATCGAGTTCGACGCCCCGGCCTACCAGGGCCTGAAGCGGCTGGCCAAGGAGAGCGGCGCCAGCATGTTCATGGTGGTGCACGCGGCCGTCGCCACCCTGCTCCACCGCATGGGCGCCGGCACGGACATTCCCCTCGGCTCGCCCATCGCCGGACGCGGCGACGAAGCCCTTGACGACCTGGTCGGGTTCTTCGTCAACACGCTCGTGCTGCGGACCGACCTCAGCGGCGACCCCAGCTTCACCGAGCTGCTGGCCCGGGTCCGCGACACCGACCTGGCCGCCTTCTCCCATGCGGACGTGCCGTTCGAGTCCGTCGTGGAGAAGCTGAACCCGACCCGCTCGCTCGCCCGCAACCCGCTGTTCCAGGTCATGGTCGGCTACCACAACCGCACCGAGGGCGAACTGGACCTGGCGGGCCTGGGCGTGGAGTACGTGCCGTTCCGGATCCGCTCGGCCAAGTTCGACCTCGTCTTCAGCTTCACCGAGCAGACGTCGGCCGACCGCGACAGCGGCTCCCTCGTGTGCCGCCTGGAGTTCGCCACCGAACTGTTCGACCAGGAGACCGCCGAGCGGCTCGGCGAGCGCCTGCGGCTCCTCGTCGCCTCCGTCTCTGCGGCACCCGAACGGCCCGTCTCCGCGGCCCACGTACTCGCCGCCGACGAGCGGCACCTGGTCCTGGAGGGCTTCAACGCCACCGCCCGCGAGGTCGAGGAGGCATCGCTGCCCGCAATGTTCGGCCGGCTCGTCGCCGAACAGCCCGCCGCCATCGCCGTTGTGGAGCAGTCCACCGAGGTCAGCTACGCCCAGCTGGACGCTCGGTCCAACCGGATCGCCCGGCTGCTGGCGGCGCGCGGGGTCGGGGCCGAGAGCGTGGTCGGCGTGGCCGTCCCCCGGTCGGTCGACATGATCGCCACGGTGCTGGCCGCCCTGAAGCTCGGTGCCGCCTTCCTGCCGCTCGACCTGGTCCACCCCGCGGACCGGCTCAGCTACATGATCGAGGACTCCCGGGCGGCCCTGGTGGTCGGCACCGAGCCAGTGGCCGGGAAGATCCCCGACGTGGCGGGCGTCCCCGTCGTCCTGCTCGACGCCCCCGGGACCGTCACGGATCTGGCCGGGCTGTCCGATTCCGCGCCGGCCGGCCGACCGGTCAGCCTGAATCAGGCCGCGTACGTCATCTACACCTCCGGCTCCACCGGCCGTCCCAAGGGCGTCGTCCTCCCGCACGAGGGCATTTCCAGCCTGGTCGCCACGGCGGTCGACCGGATGGGTCTCGAACACGACAGCCGGGTGCTGCAGTTCGCCTCGATCGGCTTTGACGTCTTTGTCTTCGAAGTGTCCATGGCGCTGTGCCACGGTGGCCGACTCGTGCTCATATCGGACGAGGCACGCGTCGCCGGACCGGCGCTCACCGACTTCCTGGCGGACCACGAGATCAGCCACATGATCCTGCCGCCGTCCCTGGTGTCGGCCCTGCCCGCGGGCTGCGAACTGCCCGAGGGGTCGACGATCCTGGTCGGCACCGAGACCGTGCCGCCGGACCTCTTCGAGCGGTTCGGTGCCACCGCCAACCTGATCTGCGCGTACGGTCTGACCGAGGCCACCGTCAACTCCACGCTGTGGCCGTCCCGGCAGGCAGGCATCCGGCCGGGTGGCCGCGTGCCGATCGGCATACCGGACCCCAACACGGTCTGCTACGTCCTGGACGACCGCCTCGCGCCCGTCCCGCCGGGCGTGGTCGGTGAGCTGTACGTTTCCGGACTCGGACTGGCCCGCGGCTACCTGGGCCGGTCCGGGCTCACCTCCGAGCGGTTCGTCGCCGATCCGTACGGCCCGCCCGGCAGCCGGATGTACCGGACCGGAGACCGCGCCCGCTGGCGCCGGGACGGCAACCTGGACTTCCTCGGTCGGGTCGACAACCAGGTCAAGATCCGCGGCTTCCGCATAGAACTCGGCGAGATCGAGGCCGCGCTCGCCGGACACCCCGCCGTCAGTCAGACCGCCGTGGTGCCCGACCGCGACGGCGACATCGTCCGGCTGGTCGGCTACGTCGTCCCGGAGGACGGCACCGTCGACCCGCAGGAGATCCGGGCCCACTTGTCCGGGCTGCTGCCCGAGTACATGGTGCCCGCCCTCGTCGTGCCGCTCGACGGCCCGCTGCCGCTGACCCCCAACGGCAAGCTGGACCACAAGGCACTGCCCGCGCCCGACTGGTCCGGGATGACTGGTGACGCCCGCCCGGCCACGGAGACGCAGGCCCGCCTGGCGGAGTTGTTCGGCGAGATCCTGAAGCTGGAAGACGTCGGCATCCACGACAACTTCTTCGCGCTGGGCGGCCATTCGATGGCCTCGATGCGGCTGCTCGGCCGGATCCGCTCCGAGTTCGGGGTCGAGCTGAGCATCCGGGACGTCTTCGACGCGCTGACCGTCGCCGGTATCGCTGCCAAGCTCGACGGAGCGGAGGCTGCCCGGCCGGCGCTGCGCCCGGCCGGGGACCGCGCGGACGGCGCCGGGCTGCCCGTCGCGCCCGTACAGCGGTGGCAGTGGTCGTCGTACCAGCGGTACTCCGGCTTCGACCACGCGCTCGTGCTGCGCTCGCCCGGGGGGCTGGACGCCGACGCGCTGTCAGCCGCGCTGGGTGATGTGGTGGCACGGCACGAGCCGCTGCGCACCGTCTTCGCAGAGCGGGACGGAGCCGTCTACCAGCAGGCCGCCGAATCCCCGGCCCTGGAACGGGAGCACTGCGCCGACTTGGACGCCCGACTCGCCGAACTCGCCGCGCAGGCCCCGGACCTGTCGCAGGAACCGCCCCTGCGGGCCCGGCTGCTCACCGGTGCGGACGGCACCCAGGCGGTGCTGCTGACCATGCACTACCTCGCGGTGGACGAGTGGTCGGTGGTGCCTCTGTTCCGCGACCTCACCAGGGCGTACGAGGCCAGGACGCACGGCCGGGAGCCCGGGTGGGAGCCGCTGCCGGTGACGTACGCCGACTACACCCACTGGGCGCACGAGGTGCTCGGCGACCTCACCGACCCCGACAGTCCGGGTGGGCGGCAGCTCGCGTACTGGCAGCAGACGCTGAAGGACCTACCGCGAGAGCTGGCGCTGCCGACGGACCGGCTGCGTCCCGCCGCTTCCGCGGCGACAGGCGGGGGCGGTGACTACGTCGGATTCGTCCTCGACGAGCAGCTCCACGCCGATGTGGACAAGCTCGCCCGGGCGACCGGCACCAGCATGTTCATGGTGCTGTATTCGGCGCTGTCGGCGCTGCTCACCGCCCACGGTGCGGGCACCGACCTGCCGATCGGCACGATGGTCGCCGGCCGCACCGACGACCAACTGGCCGATCTGGTCGGCTGCTTCTTCAACACCGTGGTGCTGCGCACCGACACCGCGGGGGATCCGACCTTCGCGGAGCTGCTCACCCGGGTGCGGGAGACGACGCTCAGCGCGCTGGACCGGCAGGACGTCCCGTTCGATGACGTCGTACGGGCGACCGGCCTGCCGCCCGCCGGACCGCAGGTCATGGTGATCCACCATGAGCAAGCGCAACTGGCGGAACTCGAGGGTGGCGTGGGCTCGCTGGACGCCGTGCCGACCGGCTCGGCGAAGGCGGAGCTGACGCTCAGCTTCTACGAGCCTCGCGGCGACGGGCCGGTGCACTGCGCGCTGATCTACGCGACCGAGCTGCTCGGCCGGGCGAAGGCGGAGCAGCTGGCCGACGAACTTCAGGTGCTGCTGCGCAATGCGGCAGCCGACTCGGAACAGCCGCTCTCGGAGCTGTTCACCGTAACGTCCATGAGGAGTGACGACGTATGACAACCAACCCGTTCGAGGACCCGCAGGGCCGCTTCCTTGTCCTGGCCAACGACGAGAACCAGCACTCGCTGTGGCCGGCATTCGCCGAGGTGCCGGCGGGGTGGCGGACCGTCTTCGGCGAGGACACGCGAGAGGCGTGCCTGGCCCATGTCGAGGCCAACTGGACCGACCTGAGGCCGGCCAGTCTCATCGCGCAGCAGGCCTGACAGGCGAGCCGACGCGGCAGCGGAAATCTCGATCTCGAAAAGGGGAGGACCCCGGCGGTCGCCGGGGTCCTCTCCGTCGTCCCGGCTCAGTCGTACGGACCGTAGAACCGGCGCTGTTCACGCCATCAGGCAATGAGCCATGAGCCGGCAGTCGGCCAACTCTGCTCGTCCCCCCCCCGGAGCTTCAGCGGCGTCTGGGCGCACCGGACGCGGCGGTGATCGCTGCCGTGGTCGCGTACTGCAACGCTGCCTCGTCCGCGCGGCCGGCCGTCCGCTATCCGGCCTCCGGCGGCACCTACGTCCAAGGCCGTGAACAGCTCGGTGACTTCGGGGGCTACCTGGCCGGGTGGGGGTTCGTGGTCGGCAAGACCGCCTCCTGCGCAGCCATGGCCCTCGCGGTCGACTCGTACGATGCAGGATGTGCAACCGCACCGCACCACGCTGGAACTCCCGAGCCCTTGCCACCTCCACGCCGACCGGCAGTGACGAAACCGATATCGCGACCGATCCTGGGCTCGGTTGTCGGTTGGAACCGCAGCGGAATGCCGAAGGCCCCCCGGTCCGGGGGGCCTTCGGCATAAGAGGACGGTCGCGCGTGGTGTGGCCGACCGCCGGGGGAGCGGTGGCGCGCCCGTCAGGAGGTGGCAACTCCCTGCGGAACCGGATACGGCTCCGATTCCGGGTCCTGGGGATGGCGGCGGCTGTCGGACCACGCGGCCCAGAGCGCCGCATAGCGTCCGCCCGCGGCCACCAGAGCGTCGTGGGTACCGGTTTCGACGACCCGGCCCTCGTCGAGGACGACGATGCGGTCCGCGGTCGCGGCCTGGGGCAGCCGGTGGGCCACCACCAGTCCCGTACGCCCGTCCATCGCGCGGGCGGCCGCCGCCTCCAACGTACGCGCGCCCGCGCTGCCGGCGTCGGCGGTGGCTTCGTCCAGGATCGCAACCGGCGCGTCGGCGAGGACGAGTCGGGCCAGCGCCAGGTGCTGGGCCTGGGTCACCGTGAGCCGGTGCCCGCCCTCGCCGACCACCGTGTCGATGCCCTCGGGCAGCGCCTCGACCCAGGCGAGGGCGTCGACCCGGGCCAGCGCGGCGCGCAGCTCCTCGTCGGTCGCCTCCGGCCGCGCGAGGCGCAGGTCGTCGGCGAGCGGCCCGGCGAACACATGGACCTCCTGGCTGATCAGCGTCACCGTCCGGCGGATGCCGATGGGCCCGAGCTCCGCGGTGTCGACGCCGCCGAGGGCGATGCCACCGCCGGTCGGGCGGTGGACGCCGGCGATCAGTTTCGCCAGGGTGGTCTTCCCGGCCCCGCTCGCGCCGACCAGGGCGACCCGTTCTCCACTGCGTACCGCCAGGTCCACCTTGCGCAACACCGGGTGCCCGGGGACGTACTCGTGGCTGAGCGAGTCGACCTTGACCGAGCCGTCCACCGGCACGGCGGGCTGGTCGGGCTCCTGCTCGGGCGGCAGATTCGACACGCCGACGAGGCGGGCCAGGCTCGCGCCGGCGGACTGCGCGTCGTCGATCAGGAAGAGCGCGGCGTTGATGGGATTGAACAGGCTGTGGAAATAGAGTGCGGCCGCGGTCGCCGTGCCGATGCTCACGGAGCCGTTGTCGACCAGGACGAATCCGGTGGCCAGGACGGAGGCCAGGCCGACGAACTCGGCGAGGTTGAGCCGCGAGAAGAACCCCGTCACCAGATGGATGCCGCGCAGCGCGATGTCGACGGCTTTCTGCGAGCGCTGCTCCAACAGGTCTGTGTGACTGTCGTTCAGCCGGAAGGCGCGCACGGTCCGGACGCCGCCGATGCTGTCGAGAAGCTGGTGCTGCAGGGCGCCGGTCGCCACGCGGTGCTCGGCGTACACAGGGGTGGCGCGGGGGATGTACCACCGCACGGTGAGGATGTGGATCGGCACGGCCAGCATGACGGCGAGCAGGAAGCGCCAGTCCAGCACGGCGAGCCCGACCAGCGTCAGCGCGATGGTGAGGAGGGCACGGCTGAATTCCGGCAGCGCTTGGCGTACTCCCTTCGTAATCAGGGTCACATCGCCGGTCACCCGGGAGGTCAGATCGCCCGAGCCGGCCTGTTCGACGCGTTCGAGCGGCAGGCGCAGCGCGCGCTCGATGAACCGCTCACGCACGCTCGCGAGGACGGTCTCACCGAGCCGCGCGACGAGAGAGGTGCCGACCGCGGTCGCGATGCCCCGCGCCACGGCCACCGCGAGGAGGAGGACCATCGGCAGCGTCAGCGAGTCGGGACCGCGCTGCTCGACGACCAGGTCGACGATGCGACCGAGCAGCGGGGCGGTCAGCAGCCCGATGCCCGTTCCGATGACCAGCACGGTCACCGCGGACACCGCCAGTATCCGGTGGCGGCGCAGCAACGTGCGGACGACGGCGAGGGTCTGGGCGCCGGTGGCGATCGGCAGGAGTGTGCGATCCGGCGTGCTGGTTCCGCTCATCGTCCGTCCTTCGTCGTTCACTTCGGTCGTGTCAGTACCGGTCATGTCAGCACCACCGAGCGGTACGCCTCGTCGGTGGCGACGAGGTCGGGATGGCGGCCGTCGGCGGTCACGGCGCCGCCGTCGAGCACCACCACGCGATCGGTCGTGGCCAGCAGAGCGGGGCTGGTGGTGACCAGGATCGTCGTGCGGCCACGGCGGAGATCCTTGAGCCGGGCGGCGATAAGGGACTCGGTGACCGTATCGACGGCGGTCGTCGGGTCGTGGACGACCAGCACCGGCTGATCGGCGGCGAGCGCCCGGGCGAGCGCGACCCGCTGACGCTGTCCGCCGGACAGCGAACGCCCGCGCTCGGCGAGCACGGTGTCCACACCGTTGGGCAGGTTGCGGGCCACATCGTCCGCCGCCGCGGCGGCCAGTGCCGGCTCGACGTCCGCCGCGTCGCTGTCCGTTCCGGCCCGTACGTTGTCGAGCAGGCTGCTCTCGAACAGGTCCGCGTCGTGGTGGGCGGTGAGGATCGCGCGGCGGACGTCGGTGGGGCCGAGTTCGGCCAGAGGTACGCCATCGAGCTCGATCGCCCCTTCGGCGGGGTCGAGTTCCCGGCCCAGGCAGAGCAGCAGGTCGGCCGCCACGGACGGGTCCTTGGCCACGACGCCGACCAGGCTGCCGGGTTCGATGTCGAGGTCGACCCCGCGCAGCGCGCCGTGTGTGACGCCGCGCAGCCGGAGCCCTCCGGCGACCGGCTCAGGAAGCGTGGCCGATCCCGCCGTCACGGCGGGGGACGACGCCAGCACCTCGGCGATCCGGCCGGCCGACGCGCGGCCCTGGGCGAACTCGCCGCTGAAGAAGGTGAGGAGCTGGAACGGCCCGAGGAGGAACTGCGCGAGTCCGACAGCCGCCACCAGGTCACCGACGCTGATCGTGCCGCGCATCGCCAGATGCGCGCCGACCAGCCCGATGACCACGATGAAGATTCCGGTCAGGGCGAGGATCGCGCCGTCGTGCCAGGCCCGGCTCCGGGCGGCGCGTAGCGCTGCGGCCAGCGAGTCCTGACTGGTCTGCCGGTACCGGGACACCGCGGCTGGTTCGGCGCCGATCCCCTTGAGCACCCGCAGCCCCGCGACCAGGTCGGCGGCGACGCCGGAGGCATGAGCGGCGCGCTCCTGCTCGACCTCACTGCGCTGTTCGAGCGGCCGGCTGATCCGGTGACCGAGCCACAGCAGGGGCGGGATGCCGAGGAGTACGAGCAGGCCGAGCGGTACCGAGATCCGGAGCAGTACCACCGCGCTGATGGCCAGTCCGGCGACTGCGGCTATCCCGAACGGCAGTACGGCCGCGACCGCGCCCACCCGTTTGGCGTCGCCGGTGGCGATGGTGGTCAGCACGCCCGGGAGTCGGCCCGCGTCCGCTCCGCCGCGCGGGTCGAGCACCCTGGAGCCGAGGTCGAGCCGTAGCCGGTGTGCGGCCTGTTCGCCGGCCCGCTCGCTGATCCTGGCCGCGGTGCGGTAGCACGTGGACAGAATGAAGAAGAGGGCGGCGAGTACTAGCATCCAGCGCAGGAGGGCGCCCGAGGAACCGGTCGCCACCGCCTCGTCGATGACCACGCCGATGACGACAGGAACCATCGCCTCGCACCCCTGGTGCGCCATGCCGAGGAGCGATGCCCCGACAACGTGGCGACGCTGGCCGCCGATCGCCCTCCGGAGGACGTCGCCCCCCGTTGGTCCTCCATCGAGCATTCGGTACCTCCGCAGAGACCATGGATTAGTTAGGTAAGGCTACTCTAACTAGCGTATCCAGCTACCGTGCACGCCGAGCCGTCGCCGGCCGCCAAGGTCAAGGCGGAGAGAGGGTGTTGGCTTCCGCTGGTGCTACGCAGTGACCGGCGTGGAGGCATCCTCGGGCGTTGACCCCCTGTAACGTATTCGGTTAGCCTCACCTAAGTAAATGTTTCGCGCGATGTCGCACTGTGTCCTCAGGTGGGGGCCGTCAGGTGGGGGGCAGTCCTTGTTGTCGGTCGACGCGAAGGCGGCATCCGAGAGCGATGTGGGCAGCGACGCGCCGACGCCGTCGGCGCGCCGGGGAACGGCGACGTCGCTGCGCGGTCTGGGACTGCTCGCCGCCATTGCCGTGCTGGTCGTCATCGCCCTGCTCAGTGTGTGGGTGGGGACACGGGGAATCCCGTTCACCTCGACGTGGAACGTGCTGTGGCACCACGACGGGTCGAAGGCCGCGGTCATCATCCACGACTACCGCATCCCCCGCACCCTGCTCGGCCTCCTCGTGGGCGTGGCACTGGGGTTGTCCGGCGCCCTGATGCAGGCACTGACGCGCAATCCGCTCGCCGACCCCGGTCTGCTCGGCGTGAGTCTGGGCGCCTCGACCGGCGTGGTCGTGGCCATCGCATTCCTCGGTGTGGGATCGGCCCTCGGCTATGTGTGGTTCGCCTTCCTCGGCGCGGCGCTCGCGTCGGTGGCCGTCTACCTCCTCGGCTCGGCCGGGCGTACGCCGGCGACGCCGGAACGGCTCGTCGTCGCGGGAGCCGCGCTGACCGCCGTGCTCTACGCGTTCAACTCGGCGGTACTGCTCCTCGACCCCGAGGCATTCGACTCCTTCCGGTTCTGGACGGTGGGCACGCTCGCCGGCCGGAACTTCGAAGTGGTGTACGTGATCCTGCCCTTCGTCGCCGTGGGCCTGGTGATCACTCTGGCTCTGGCCCGGCCGCTGAACGCGCTGGCGCTGGGTGACCAGGTCGGACGGGCGCTCGGCGTCCGCGTCGGCCGAACCCGGGCACTCGGCGCGGTCGCGGTGATGCTGCTGTGCGGCGCGGCCACCGCCGCGGCGGGACCGATCGGGTTCGTCGGCCTCGCGGTGCCGCACGTGGCCCGGTTCGTCGTCGGCCCCGACCAGCGGTGGGTGCTCGCGTACTCAACGCTGTTGGCGCCGATCCTGCTGCTCGGCGCGGACATCCTGGGCCGGGTTCTCGGCGCCCCCGGCGAGGTCCAGGTCGGCATCGTCACCGCCTTCCTTGGCGCGCCGCTGTTCATCGCGCTGTGCCGTCGCCGAAAGCTGGTCATGCTGTGAGCGTCCCGAAGGACGTCATCCCTTACCCGACCGACGTTGCGACCGACGACAAAAACGGCCGGAACGTCCGCGCGGTCAGCGGTCTCGTCGTACGGACCCGAGGCGGGTGGCTCTCGCTGCGGATCCAGGGCCGCGCGGTCGCCGTGTCGGCGGCGCTGCTGTTCACGTTCACCTTGGTCGTGGGGATCACCCTGACCACCGGGGACTTCGAACTGTCCGTCGCGGAAGTACTCCAGGCACTGACCGGCAACGGGTCGGGCGGCGCGGACTTCATCGTCAACACCGTACGACTGCCGCGGCTGCTGACCGCGCTCTTCGTCGGAGCGGCCCTGGCGGTCAGCGGGGCGATCCTGCAGAGCCTTTCGGGCAACTCGCTCGGCAGCCCGGACATCATCGGCTTCACGAACGGCTCGGCGACCGGCGCGCTGCTGGTCATCATCGTGCTGCACGGAAGCATGACCCAGATCGCGCTCGGAGCGCTGGCCGGCGGGCTGGCCACCGCCGTGGTGGTCTACCTGCTGGTGTTCACCCGGGGCCTGCAGGGATTCCGCCTCGTCGTCGTCGGGATCGGCGTGAGCGCGATGCTGCTCGCCCTCAACTCGTATCTGATCACCCGGGCCAGCCTGCAGGAGGCGCTGGAAGCGCAGACCTGGCTGATCGGCAGCCTCAACAACCGCGGTTGGGACCAGGCGACCGGGGCGGGGATCGCCGTCGCGATCCTGCTTCCGCTCGCCTTCCGCTACGCCCGCAGGCTGTCGATGCTGGAGATGGGCGGCGACACGGCGCAGGCTCTCGGCGTGGACGTGGAGCGCAGCCGACTGGTTCTGCTCGTCGTCAGCGTCGCGCTGGCCGCGTTCGCCACAGCGGCGACGGGGCCGATCTGGTTCGTCGCGCTGGCGGCCCCCCAGCTCGCCCGCAGGCTGATCCGGTCGTCCGGCCCCGGATTGGTCCCGGCGGCCCTCATGGGCGCCGTACTGCTGGCCGCGAGTGATCTCGCGGTGCAGCGGATCTTCTCACCCGCCATCCTCCCGGTCGGCACGGCGACCGGCACCATCGGCGGTCTCTACCTCATCTGGCTGCTGGTCACCGAGTCGCGAAAGAGCCGCGCATGACAGAAACGACGCACCCGATGCCACGGCTGTGGGCAGAGCACCTGACGCTCTCCTACGACCAGCGGACCGTGGCCACCGATCTCTCGGTCACCATCCCCGACCGCTCATTCACCGTGATCCTCGGCCCGAACGCGTGCGGGAAATCGACCCTGCTCAAGGCCCTCGCGCGGATGATCAGGCCGAGGGCGGGAGAGGTACACCTGGACGCCGCCGCCATCTCCTCGTACCGGCCACGCGAGGTCGCACGCAGACTGGGACTGCTCCCGCAGAGCTCCACCGCGCCGGCCGGGATCACGGTGGGGGACCTGGTGGCCCGTGGCCGCTATCCGCACCAGCGGATGCTGAAGCAGTGGTCCGTCGAGGACGAGGCCGCCGTGGCCGAGGCGATGCGGCAGACCGGGGTACTCGAACTCGCCGATCGGCCCGTCGAGGACCTGTCCGGCGGCCAGCGGCAACGCGTATGGCTGTCCATGGTGCTGGCGCAGCAGACGTCCATCCTGCTGCTGGACGAACCGACGACCTTCCTGGACATCGCGCACCAGGTCGAGGTGCTGGACCTGTGCGCCGATCTGCATGAGCAGAAGGGGCACACGATCGTCGCGGTGCTGCACGACCTCAACCAGGCGTGCCGCTATGCGAGCCACCTGGTGGTGATGAGGGCCGGCGGCAAGATCGCCGCCGAAGGCGACCCGGCGACGGTCATGACCGCCGAGCTGGTCGAAGACGTCTTCGGCCTGCCCTGCCGGATCATCGACGATCCGGAGACCGGCACTCCGCTGGTGGTGCCCGCCGCCCGCAAGCGCCCTGCCACGGCCAGAAGCATGGCCACGGCAGAGACACTGTAGAAGGACGGACGACCCATGCTCTGCACGAGGCTGACCAACGCCCACATCGTCACCATGGACCCGGACCACCCCGTCGCCCACGACCTGGGCATCTGGCGCGGCCGGATCGTGGGCCTGGACGACGCGGTGACCTCGCTTCCCGCACGCGAGGTGATCGACCTCCAGGGCGCGACCGTACTGCCCGGCTTCATCGACAGCCATGTGCACCTGGCCTGGACCGGTTTGAGGGCGAGTACCCCGAGCGTCGCACCCTGCCGGCGGGTCGAGGACGTGCTCGCGGTCGTGGAAGAGGCCGTCTCCCGAAAGTGTTCGCGCGGCGCCTGGGTGGACATCGCCGGGTACGACCAGCGGGCCCTGGGGCGCCATCTGACCGCTGCCGAGCTCGACCGGGTCAGCAATGGGCGCAAGGTGTTCTTGATGCACGACTCGGGACACGCCTGCGTGGTCAACAGCGCCGTCCTGGACCTGCTCCCCGCCGATGTCCCACATCAGGACGGCTTTCTCGCCGAGAGCGCCATGACCGCCGCACGACGACTGCGTCTGCCGTACTCCCAGGGGGAGCTCGCGGACGCGATCGAGCGTGCGGCCCAGACCTGTCTCGCGGAGGGGGTGACGGCCTGCGCGGAGGCGGGAATCGGCGGCGGCCTGCTGGGCCACAGCCCGGTCGAGCTCGGGGCCTATCAACTCCTCAGGGACCAGGGCCGACTGCCCCTGCGGGTGCAGCTCATGGCGGCCGCGGACACGCTGCGCCCCGTCGCCTCGCACGACGCCGACGGCATACCCCGCGCCCTCGACCTCGGCCTGCGCACGGGGTTCGGCGACGACTGGCTCTCCATGGGCGCGCTCAAGATCTACACCGACGGCGGCATGATGGCCCGTACCGCCGCACTCACCAGCCCGTACCACGGGATGGACCAGACCGGACAGTTCCAGGACGACCCGGAGCGCATCGCGGACACCATCGTGGACGGCCATCTCGCCGGATGGCAGCTCGCCGTCCACGCCATCGGGGACCGCGCCGCCGACCTCGCACTGGACGCTCTGGAGCGGGCACAGCGCATCCGGCCGCGCCCGGACGCACGGCATCGCATCGAACACGCCGGCCTGATCCGGCCCGACCAGCTCCCCCGCTTCGCGCGACTCGGCGCGATCGCGGTGATCCAGCCGAACTTTCTGCGCTACTTCGGCGACGACTACGCGTCGATCATGGGCGAGGACAGGGCCCCTTGGCTGTACCGGGGCAAGGGGTTCCTGGACCACGGCATCACGCTGGTGGGCAGTTCCGACCGTCCCGTCACGGACGGCTCGCCGCTGCGGGCCATCCAGTTCATGGTCGAGCGTGCCTCCGAGTCGGGCCAGGTGATCGGCCCGGACGAGGGCATCACGGTCGACGACGCCCTGCGCTCCTACACCGTCGGCGGAGCCTTCGCCTGCCACTGGGACGACAACGCGGGCAGTCTCGCCCCGGGAAAGCGCGCCGATCTGGTGGTGCTGGGAGATGACCCACGGCGCGTCAGCACCTCGCACATCGGTGACATCGAAGTGGTCGCGGCGTTCGTCGATGGCCGCGAGAACGAGAAGTCGGCACTGTGAGTACGAAGGCGGACGGCATCGAGCGCTACGCCCAGCTGTGGCAAGCATCCTCGTACCCGCATCAGTGGGCCATCTGGAACACCGCCGGAGAAAGCATGGTCTTCGACAGGGAGATCAACTGCCCGGTGTACATCGACGACGAGGCGACCTTGCGTGAGGTCCTGCGCAGAATGCGTGAGGCAGGAGTACCGGAGAGCGACGACTATCCGGGCCGGCCTTGCGCGTAGGACGGTTCCGGCCGCGCCTGACTCCACACCCCGAACTGACGCCTCTGCCCTGAGGAGATGGAACGATGACCGCCCACGGCATACTCACGCGTGCCCCGAGCAGCGGCGCGTCGGATGCTGGGACGCCGGTCCCCCTGCGTGTGGTTCGGATCCGCGCAGCGGTTGTGACGCACCCGCAAGGAGGGTAGGGCGTACTCGTTTTGGCAGGGGACTTAGGTGAGGCTAACCTTAGTTGACCTGTTGTCCCCGGGTGCCGCGGTGGACGAGTCGCCCTCCGTGCACGGTGGGACCGAAGGAAGGGAATCCCTTGATCACGGCCACCCCGCGCCTCGGCACAGTGCCGTCACGCACCACCCTGCCTGCCCCGCTCCGTGTACGGTCCGCACGCCGCGGGGACGCCGTCGCCCTCGCGGCCCTGTCCCGGCCGTTCGTACGCTCGGGAGCGCTGCGTGAGCGATCCCTTTCCCTCTACGCCTCGGACGCGACCGACTTCCTGGTGGTGGAGGCCCACGGCGGAACCCTGGACGGCTGTCTGGGCCTGCGTGTTCACCCCGCCGATCCGGCCCGCGGCCGCGGGCCCACGGGCGTTCTGTACAACTTCTGCGTCTCGCCGCGCAGGCAGGGCTGTGGGGTGGGAGCTCAGCTCCTGCGCGCGGCGCTGGCCCAAGCGACCGCCCAATCGCTGTATGCCCTGTTCACCGCGACGACCGGCGGTGGCGACCTCTTCCTCCGGTACGGCTTCGCGCCCGCCTCTGCGGGTCTCGCACCAGCGGCCTGGGCGAACTCCCTGGACCCCCGCCGTAATTCGCGGGTCCTTGCCCGCATGCTCTGACCGCACTGTGGCCGGCGGGCTGGTCCGGAAACCTGCGTCCGGCAGCCCGCCGACCGATGCGCTCTCAGGCGTCGAGGATGCCCGGCAGCGCCGCGATCAGCTCGTCCACCTGCGTCTCGCGGACCGTCAGCGCCGGAGCCAGCCGCACCGTCGTGGGGCCGGTGGCATTGACGAGGAAGCCGGCGTCCTGCGCCGCCTTCTGTACGCGTGGTGCGACCGGTTCGGTGAGGACAACGCCGAGCAGCAGCCCCGCGCCCCGGACATGGCTCACCAGGGGATGCTTCAGACCCTCGACGCCGCACCGCAGCCGCTCGCCCACGCGCGCGACATGGGCGAGGAGCCCCTCGGTCTCGATGGTCTCCAGTACGGCGATCCCGGCCGCGCAGGCCACCGGGTTGCCGCCGAAGGTCGAGCCGTGCTGACCCGGTGTCAGCAGGTCGGCCGCAGCGCCGAACGCCACCGTGGCGCCGATCGGCAGCCCCCCGCCCAGCCCCTTGGCCAGCGTCACCACATCCGGGTCCGCGCCCTCCACTGCCTGATGTGCGAACCAGCGACCGGTGCGACCGATCCCGGTCTGGACCTCGTCCAGTACGAGCAGCGTGCCGGTGGCCCGGGTGATCTCTCGGGCCGCGCGCAGGTACCCCTCGGGTGCCGGGAGCACACCGGCCTCACCCTGCACCGGCTCGATGAAGACGGCCGCCGTCTCCTGCGTGACCGCCGCCCGCAGCACCGCCGTGTCACCGAACGGCACATGGGACACCTCGCCCGGCAGCGGCAGGAACGGTCCACGTTTCGCGGGTTGCCCCGTGAGGGAGAGCGCGCCCATGGTGCGGCCGTGGAAGCCGCCCTGGGTCGCGACCAGACGCGGCCGCCCCGTCCGTCGGGCGATCTTGAACGCTGCCTCGACCGCTTCCGTCCCGGAGTTCGAGAAGAACACCCGTCCCGGCCTTCCCATCAGCCGCAACAGCTGTTCGGCCAGCGCGACCGGAGGCTCGGAGACGTACAGATTGGAGACGTGACCCAGCCGGGCGATCTGGGCGCTCACTGCCGACACCACAGTGGGGTGGGCGTGTCCCAGCGTGTTCACGGCGATCCCGCCGGTGAAATCGAGGTACGCGCGCCCGGACTCGTCCCATACGGTGCTGCCCTCGCCCCTGACCAGAGCCAGCGGCGGAGTGCCGTAGTTGTCCATCATCACGGCACGCCAGCGATCCGTGAGAACTGGGCGGTCCGCTGTCTCGGCGGTCATGCGTCGCCTTCCTCGTCCGGAACCACGGTGGTGCCGGAGTGGTCGTCGCCGGTGAAGACCCCCCGCAGCAGCGTGTGCGGCACCCGGCCGTCCAGCACGTGTGCCATGGGCACGCCCGCCCGAACGGCCTGCAGGCATCCCTCCATCTTGGGGAGCATCCCGCCCGCCAGCTCCGGCAACATTTTCTCCAGCTCATCCGCCGTCAGGCGGTCGATCACCTCGGTGCTGTGCGGCCAGTTCGCGTACAGCCCCTCGACATCGGTGAGCATCAGCAGCTTCTCTGCGTCGAGGGCCACCGCCATGGCCGCCGCCGCGAGATCGGCGTTGACGTTGTAGACCTCGCCGTCCGCGCCCCGCGCAACGGGGGAGACCACCGGGATACGGCCCTGCTCCAGCAGCGCCCGCACGGTGTGCGGGTTCACCTCGACGATGTCGCCGACCAGCCCGATGTCCACCGGCTCGCCGTCCACCCAGGCCGGCCGCCGCACGGCCGTCATGGTGTGCGCGTCCTCGCCCGACATCCCCACCGCGAACGGCCCATGGCTGTTGATGAGTCCGACAAGCTCCCGCTGGACCTGACCCGTCAGCACCATCCGGACCACGTCCATGATTTCCGGAGTGGTCACCCGCAGTCCCGCCTCGAAGCGGACCTCCAGGTCGAGCCGGCCCAGCAGCGCACTGATCTGCGGCCCGCCGCCGTGGACGACGACAGGGCGCAGCCCCGCGTGCCACAGCGCCACCATGTCCTGGGCGAAGGTCCGCTTCAGGTCCTCGTCCACCATGGCGTTGCCGCCGAACTTGATCACGACCGTCCGGCCCCGGAACTCCTCCAGCGCGTGGGGCGCGACGCATGGCTTCACCTGTGCTGCGACCTCTGCCGCGACCCCGCTCACGAGCTGTACGCGCTGTTCTCGTGGACGTACTCGGCGGTGAGGTCATTGGTCCAGATCACCGCTGATGCGTCACCGGAGCGCAGATCGATCGTGATCGTGATCCGACGCCCCGACAGGTCGACCTTGTCGCGGGACTCGCCCGCCGCGCCGTCCCGGCACACCCAGACGCCGTTGATGGCCACATCCAGACGGTCGGGGTCGAACACGGCGGACGTTGTACCGATCGCCGACAGCACCCGGCCCCAGTTCGGGTCCTCCCCGTGCAGCGCGCACTTGAGCAGATTGTTCCTGGCCACGGACCGGCCCACCGTCACGGCGTCCCCCTCCGACGCCGCGCCGATGACCTCCACCTCGATCTCCTTGGAGGCGCCCTCCGCGTCCGCGACCAACTGCCGTGCCAGATCCAGGCATACGCTGTGCACCGCCTCGGCGAAGGCGTCCGGATCGGGCGCGACCCCGGAGGCGCCCGACGCGAGCAGCAGCACGGTGTCGTTGGTGGACATGCAGCCGTCCGAGTCCACCCGGTCGAATGTGGTACGGACTGCCTCCCGCAGCGCGGAGTCGAGCGCCGCCCCGGTCACATCGGCGTCCGTCGTGAGCACCACGAGCATGGTGGCCAGCCCGGGCGCGAGCATGCCGGCGCCCTTCGCCATACCGCCCACCGTCCAGCCCGGTCCGGCGACCACCGCCGTCTTGTGCACCGAATCCGTCGTCCTGATCGCGACGGCCGCCTCCACGCCCCGCTCGGGCGACAGCCGCCCGGCGGCAGCGTCAATTCCCGCCGTGACCTGGTCCATCGGCAGGGGGACGCCGATGAGTCCGGTGGAACACACCGCGATCTCGTCCGGACCCACCCCCACGGCCCGCGCTGTGTGCTCGGCCATCACCCGCGTGTCCTCGGCGCCCGCAGGCCCCGTACACGCGTTGGCACCACCCGAGTTGAGGACGACCCCGGAGATCCGGCCGTCGGCCAGCACCCGCCGGGACCAGCGGACCGGAGCGGCCTGGACCCGGTTGGAGGTGAACACCCCGGCAGCCGCGCGCGACGGACCGCGGTTCACCACCAGGGCCAGGTCGGGATCACCGGACTCCTTGATCCCGGCGGCCACACCGCTCGCGAGGAATCCCTGTGCAGCAGTCACGGTCACGGAGCCACTCCATTCGTGGGCAGGCCCAGCCCTTCCGGCAGGCCGAGGGCGACATTCATGCTCTGCACCGCGCCACCCGCGGTGCCCTTGGTAAGGTTGTCGATCGCGCTCACGGAGATCAGGCGACCGGTCTGCTCGTCCACCGCCACCTGCACCTGCGTGGTGTTGGAGCCGAGTACGGCGGCGGTCGACGGCCACTGCCCGGACGGCAGCAGCCGGACGAACGGCTCGTCGGCGTAGGCGGCTTCGTACGCCGCCCGCACCTCGCGGGTACCGGCGCCGGCTCCCGGACGCAGGCGCGCCGAGCAGGTGGCGAGGATGCCTCGGGCCATCGGTGCCAGGGTCGGCGTGAACGACACGGCCACCCGCTCGCCCGCAACTCGCGACAGGTTCTGCGTCAACTCCGGTGTGTGCCGGTGGCCGCCGCCGACTCCGTACGGGCTCATCGCGCCCATCACTTCGGAGCCGAGCAGATGGGGTTTGGCCGCGCGGCCCGCTCCCGAGGCTCCGCTCGCCGCGACGATCACCGCCTCCGGCTCCACGAGGCTCGCGGCGAAGGCCGGGTACAGCGCCAGGGTCACCGCGGTCGGATAGCAGCCGGGTACGGCAACCCGGGTCGCGCCTTTCAGCTCTTCCCGCGCCCCCGGGAGTTCGGGCAGTCCGTAAGGCCAGGTGCCGGCATGGGTGGAGCCGTAGAACCGCTCCCAGTCGACCGGATCGCGCAGCCGGAAGTCCGCGCCGCAGTCCACGATCAGCTTTTCGGCGCCCAACTGCTCCGCGAGCGCCGCCGACTGGCCGTGTGGCAGGGCCAGGAACACCACGTCGTGCCCGCCGAGCGACGCGACCGAGGTCTCTACGAGTAGCCGGTCCGCGAGCGCGGCCAGGTGCGGCTGTACCTCTCCGAGCGTGCGGCCCGCGCTGCTGTGCGCGGCCACCACCCCGATCTCCACGCCGGGATGTGACACCAGCAGGCGCAGGATCTCCCCTCCTGCGTAGCCGCTCGCTCCGGCCACCGCGACCCGTACCGTCATGTTCTCCGTCTCTCCTCGTGCCTGCTCGACGCCCGGCCGATTCCCGGCCGTGAATTCTGATGAACCGTCATGCGCCGTGTGCCGCCCTGCCGATCAGGAGGTCGCGCAGCAGTCCGTCGGTGGTGGACACCACGCCACTGCGCGAGGCCCACCGCAGCGCCATGGCGTGTTCCTCGGCGGAGATGTCGGCCACCGCGTCGGCGACGACGAAGGGCTGTATGTCGTTCATAAAGGCATCCGCCGCCGTCAGCAGGACGCCGAGATGCGCGTACACACCACAGACGATCAGCTGGTCGCGGCCCGTGGATCGCAGCAATCGGCCGAGATGGCTGCGGAGAAAGGCGTTGTGGCGCACATTGGCCAGCAGATGTTCGCCGGGCCGGGGAGTCAGCGCCGGGACGATCGCGGCGGCGTCGGGCTCGGGGCCGATTCCCGGACCCCAGATGTCGGTCAGCAGTCCGCGTTGGTCGGGAGGCTGCGCAGCCGGTTCGGCGCTGAAGACGACCGGCATGCCGAGCGTGCCCGCGAGTTCGCGCAGGGCGGCGACGTTGTCGACGAGCTCCACCACGGGGGAGCATCCCGCCGGAAACGCCCGGACGAAGTGGTTCTGCATGTCATGGACCAACAAGGCGGCCCGTGCCGGATCGATCGTCCAGGGAACGCACGACGGAGGGATCGCGGAGCGGTCGGGCATGGGATAGGAGCCGATGACCGGCAAGCCCATGGGCAATCTCCTCCCTGATGACGTGTCCGCCTGGTCCGGGCCACGGGCGCGCGTCGCCTCGGTGCCATGCGAACCCCTGAATCGGCGGCCTGGCGCGGGCAGGGCGCGGCGGCCCCAGGCAGGACTCCATCCACCCCGATCAGGCAGTTAGCTTAGCCTAACCTAAGCCTCCGTGGGCCGGCCTTGACTGCCCGGTCAAGCCGCGCATCAGTAACCCAGCACGCGCAACCGCTCCCTGTCACCCATGTCCCGCCCGCGATTGCTGCACGGTGTCCGGGGCATGTACGACTGCGCACGCTGCAGATGAAAGCTGCCTGACTCCTGCCGTGTTGACTCAGGTGGTGCGTCCGTGTGCGGGCTGGGCGTCGGGTCGTGCTGGACGTGGAACCGGGGGTGCCGGCCATCGAACGTCCCCTGGGCAGCAGGAGAGTGAGGTTCGGAGCCGAAACTCCCCGGATTCTCCCCACTGTTCATCCCAGGTTCTGGTGGCGGAGTGGGCTGCGGCCCGCACCGTTACTCGTGAAGACCGGGCGCTGGACCCGATAACCTGGGAAAATGCTCACGGAAGTCACCGCGACCCGCTACGTCACACCCCTACGGGAGGGCGGATCACTGCCTGGAATTGTCGAGGCCGACGATTTGGGCACCTACGTCATGAAGTTCACCGGCGCGGGACAGGGCCGCAAGACGCTGGTCGCCGAGGTCATCTGCGGACAGCTGGGGCGTCGGCTCGGGCTGCGGGTGCCCGAGCTGGTCAGCATCCAGCTGGACCCGGTCATCGGTCTCGGCGAGCCCGACCAGGAGGTGCAGGAGCTGTTGAAGGCGAGCGGCGGGCTGAACCTCGGGATGGACTTCCTGCCCGGTTCGCTCGGGTTTGATCCGCTCGCCTACGAGGTGGACGCGGCCGAGGCCGGCAGAGTCGTCTGGTTCGACGCGCTGATCAACAACGTCGACCGCTCCTGGCGCAATCCCAACATGCTGGTGTGGCACGGCGACCTGTGGCTCATCGACCACGGCGCCACCATGATCTGGCATCACAACTGGCCGGGCGCCCAGGCCTCCGCCGCCAAGCCGTACGACGCCTCGGACCATGCCCTCGCTCCCTTCCGCCCCGATATCGCGACGGCCGCCGCCGAGCTCGCTCCGCTCGTCACCGAGGAGCTGCTGACCGAGGTCGCCGCCGACGTCCCCGACGAGTGGCTGGTCGACGAGCCGGGCTTCGAGTCCACCGATGAGGTGCGCCGTGCCTATGTCGAGGCGCTGCTGCCGCGCGCCGCGACGATCCACACGCGCATCAGCCTGGATGCTCGGACCAAGGACAGGCCCTCGCAGGCCCCGGGCTGGCTGACCGATCACCTCACGCCGTGGCCGCACGCCACCAAGCAGGACAGGGGCGGCGCCAAGTGAGTGAGCGCGATGTCTTCGAGTACGCGCTGCTGCGCGTGGTGCCGCGCGTCGAGCGCGGCGAATGCTTCAACGCGGGTGTGGTGGTCTACTGCCGTGCCAAGTCCTTCGTGGCCGCCCGTACCCATCTGGACGAGGTGAAACTCAAGGCGCTGGACCCCCGCGCCGATGTCACCGGTGTGCGTGCCGCGCTGCACGCCGTCGAGGGCGTCTGCCGCGGCGGCGAGGACGCGGGCCAGGCCGCGCGGGACGATGCCGGACGCCGATTCCGGTGGCTGATCGCACCGCGCTCCACCGTCGTACAGCCGGGCCCGGTCCACACCGGACTCACGGCCGATCCAGAGGCCGAGGTGGAGCGGCTGCTCGACCTGCTGGTGCGCTGACGGTGTGCCAGTGGTGTGCTGAGGGGCGGCTCGCCAGGATGTGACATGCGCCGTTGGTCCCCGGTGCCGTTGACACCGCGTGCCAGGGCTTCTAGCGTCTCGACTGCTGAAGGTACTAAGCGGTCGCTCAGCGATCGAGGGCCGACGGCAGAGGGTTTCCAGAGTTTCCAGGGCGAGGAGAACCAGCATGTCCACCACCGAGCAGCGCGTCGCCGTCGTGACCGGGGGCGCGCGCGGGATTGGCGCCGCCACCGCGGTACGGCTGGCGGCGGAAGGCCGCGCTGTAGCCGTGCTCGACCTCGACGAGGCGGCCTGCAAGGACACCGTCGAGAAGATCACCGCGGCGGGCGGCAAGGCCCTCGCGGTCGGCTGTGACGTGTCCGACAGCGCCCAGGTGGAGGCCGCCGTGGCGCGCGTCGCCGCCGAGCTCGGCGCGCCCACGATCCTCGTCAACAACGCGGGGGTGCTGCGCGACAACCTGCTCTTCAAGATGAGCGAGTCCGACTGGGACATCGTGATGAATGTGCACCTCAAGGGCGCGTTCCTGATGGCCAAGGCCTGTCAGAAGCACATGGTGGACGCGGGATTCGGCCGTATCGTCTCGCTCTCCTCCAGCTCGGCGCTCGGCAACCGCGGCCAGGCCAACTACTCCGCCGTCAAGGCCGGTCTGCAGGGCCTCACCAAGACCCTCGCCAAGGAGCTCGGCAAGTTCGGCATCACCGCCAACGCCGTCGCCCCCGGATTCATCGTCACCGAGATGACGGCCCAGACGGCCGCCCGCGTCGGCATGGGCTTTGAGGAGTTCCAGGCCGCCGCCGCCACCCAGATCCCGGTCCAGCGCGTCGGATGGCCCGAGGACATCGCCAACGCCATCGCCTTCTTCACGGGCGAGGAGGCCGGCTTTGTCTCCGGCCAGGTCATGTACGTGGCCGGCGGACCGCTCAACTGAATCGGGAGACGACGAACATGACCGCAGAGGTACAGGACAGCGGAAAGGTCGCCCTGGTCACGGGCGCGAGCCGCGGTATCGGTTACGGCATCGCGGAGGCGCTCGTCGCCCGCGGCGACCGGGTGTGCATCACCGGCCGAGGTGAGGACGCGCTCAAGGAGGCCGTGGAGCAGCTCGGCTCGGACCGGGTGATCGCCGTCGCGGGCAAGGCCCATGACGAGGCCCACCAGGCGGCCGCCGTCGCGCGCACCATGGAGGCGTTCGGCCGCGTCGACTTCCTGGTCAACAACGCCGGCACGAATCCGGTCTTCGGCCCGATCGCCGAGCTCGACCTGAATGTGGCGCGCAAGGTCTTCGAGACCAATGTGATCTCGGCGCTCGGCTTCGCGCAGCAGACCTGGAAGGCCTGGCAGAAGGAGAACGGCGGTGCGATCGTGAACATCGCCTCGGTCGCCGGCATCTCCGCCTCGCCCTTCATCGGCGCGTACGGCATGAGCAAGGCGGCCATGGTCAATCTGACCCTGCAGCTCGCGCACGAGTTCGCCCCGGTCGTACGGGTCAACGCGATCGCGCCCGCAGTGATCAAGACCAAGTTCGCCCAGGCGCTCTACGAGGGCCGTGAGGCGGAGGCGGCCGCGGCCTACCCGCTGGGCCGGCTCGGAGTGCCGGAGGACATCGGCGGAGCGGCCGCTTTCCTCACCTCCGAACAGTCGGACTGGATTACAGGGCAGACACTGGTGGTCGATGGGGGTATCTTCCTGAATGCCGGTGTGCACTGACGCACACAGAGGCGCACTGAGCCGGTTTGTTCCTGATTGAGCCAAGTGCCCCGCCGGGCCACCAGGTTGACCCGGCGGGGCGCTGCGGTATGGTCGGCCGACCCATGGCTGAACGAGGAGCGTGCACGTGTTCTACCGGACCTGTCTGCAGGCCGCTGCAGCCCTAGCGTCCATATCTCTGCTGGCCGGATGCAGCCTGTTTTCGGGTGAGAGCACCGAGCGCGAGCAGAAGATTACGGTCGGTACGATGAGTGAGCCCACCACTCTCGATCCGGCCGCAGCCTGGGACGGCTCATGGGAATTGCTGAGCAATGTCTTCCAGACGCTGGTCAGCTTCCCGTCCGGCGTCACAACGCCGCAGCCCGACGCCGCGCAATCCTGCCGCTTCACCAACCCCAGCAACAAGGTCTTCGAGTGCGAGCTGAAGCCCGGCCTTGCCTTCTCCAACGGTGACAAGCTCGACGCGGCGGCGGTCAAGTATTCCATCGAGCGGATCCAGAAGATCGATGCGAAGGGTGGCCCCAACGGTTTGCTCGGCTCTCTCGGCAAGGTCGAGACCGCCGGCGACCGCATCGTGAAGTTCAGCCTCAAGACGGCGGACGCCACGTTCCCGTTCATCCTGGCCACGCCCGCCATGTCCATCGTCCCGCCCAAGGAGTACCCGGCGGACAAGCTCCGCGAGGACGGCGGGCTGACCGGTTCGGGGCCGTACGTCCTGAATTCGTACAAGAAGGGCGACCGGGCAGAGCTGACGAAGAACTCCGAGTACAAAGGGTTCGCCAAGCTCAAGAACGACGCCGTCGACATCCGCTACTTCCAGGACTCCGACGTGATGGTCGGAGCCCTCAAGAAGAAGGAGATCGACGCGATCTACCGTGGTCTGACCGCGGCGGAGGTCGTCAAGTTTCAGACGAAGCAGCCGGAGTACGACCGCCTCCAGCTCGTCGAGACGGTCGGCGCCGACATCCGCTACCTCGTCTTCAACTCCAAGGACCCCATGGCGGGCAAGCTCGCCGTACGCCGTGCGATCGCCCAGGTCATCGACCGCGACGCGCTGGTCGCCAAGGTCTACCAGGGCACGGCCGAGCCGCTGTACTCCATGGTCCCCAAGGGCATTTTCGGCCACACCACCGAGTTGTTCGACCGCTATGGCGAGCCGGATGTGAACAAGGCGCGGGCCATCCTCAAGGACGCCGGCATCACCAAGCCGGTGCCGCTGACGTTCGGGTACTCCTCCGACCGTTACGGCTCCGCCTCCAAGCCCGAGTTCGCCGAGCTCAAGCGGCAGCTCGACGCCTCCGGCCTGTTCAAGATCACGGTGGAGGGCAAACCCGAGAAGGACTTCCAGAAGGCCTACAAGGCCGGCGAGTACCCCGTCTTCGGACGCGGCTGGTTCCCCGACTTCCCGGACCCCGACAACTTTGTGGCGCCGTTCGTCGGCGAGAAGAACGCGCTCAGCATTCCGTACCAGAGCCCCGAGATCACCGACCAGCTGCTGCCCGCGTCCCGGCGCGAGAGTGACCGCGGTGCGGTGACCAAGGAGTTCGAGCGGGCGCAGGAGATCTTCGGCGACGATGTTCGGCTGCTGCCGCTGTGGCAGGGCAAGATGTACGTCGCCTCCAGCGAGGAGATCGGCGGCGGCGAACTCGCGATCAACCCGCAGACGTTCATGCAGATGTGGCAGCTGTACCGCAAGGCCAGCTGGTAGACCCCGTTGTCAGTGGCCCCCGGTAGGTTCTGTGGTCGAGAACTGATCGCATTCCGGAGGTTGTTGACGTGACCGACACCGACATGCTGCCCGAGTCCTGGCGCGGCGTCCTCGGCGAAGAGCTGGAGAAGCCGTACTTCAAGGAGCTCACCGAGTTCGTCGAGGAGGAGCGGGCCAAGGGGCCGGTCTATCCGCCGCGCGAGGAGGTCTTCGCCGCCCTCGACGCGACGCCGTACGACCGCGTCAAGGTCCTGGTCCTCGGCCAGGATCCGTACCACGGAGAAGGGCAGGGGCACGGCCTCTGCTTCTCCGTGCGGCCGGGCGTCAAGACCCCGCCCTCCCTGCGGAACATCTATAAGGAGATGAAGGAGGAGCTGGGCCACCCCATCCCGGACAACGGCTACCTGATGCCGTGGGCCGAGCAGGGTGTTCTGCTGCTCAACGCGGTGCTGACGGTGCGGGCCGGCGAGGCCAACTCCCACAAGGGCAAGGGGTGGGAGAAGGTGACGGACGCGGTGATCAGCGCCGTTGCCTCCCGGCCCGACCCGGCAGTGTTCGTCCTCTGGGGCAACTACGCGCAGAAGAAGCTGCCGCTGATCGACGAGGAGCGGCATGTGGTGGTGAAGGGTGCGCACCCCTCGCCTCTGTCCGCGAAGAAGTTCTTCGGCTCCCGTCCGTTCACGCAGATCAATGAGGCGGTCGCGGCCCAGGGACACGAGCCCATCGACTGGCGGATCCCGGACCTCGGCTGAGCGTTCGCGCACCCGGCTGACAGGCTCGGGCGGGTGCCCGAGCCTGTGCGGCAATGTCAGTGGCGGCGGCTAGCGTCGTGATCTGTGGCGTCAGCGCAAGCGGCTGACGCCGCGGGTCGCAATTCGCCGCACGGACGTGGGAGGCCGCAGTGATGGAGCAGCAGGAGGCGTCGGGGGACGCCGTCATGACCCGGATCGGGCAAGCGATCATGCTGCTGCACGGCGGGGACCGCGAGGAGGCACGCAATCGTTTCGGCGCGCTCTGGTCGGAGATCGGCGAGGCCGGTGATCCACTCCACCGCTGCACGCTCGCGCACTACATGGCGGACACCCAGGACGACCCCGGCGACGAGCTCGCCTGGGACCTGCGGGCGCTGTCGGCGGCCGAGGGTCTGAGCGACGAGCGGCTGGCCCAGCGCCAGGAGGCGCTCGCGGTGCGGGCCTTCTTTCCCTCGCTGCATCTCAATCTCGCGGCCGACTATGTGAAGCTGCAGCGCCCCGAGGCCGCGCGGGTCCATCTCGACCGGGCGCGCGCGGCGACGGATGCTCTGGGGGACGACGGATACGAAAACGGCGTCCGTGCCGCTATCGACCGGCTGGAGCGCGGACTGCGCGGCGAGTGAGGCTCAATTCCCGTACATCTCGCGGCAGATCCGGGCCTGCGGGCTGTCGGGCGGCAACCGGCCGTACTCCTGGCCCAAGGCGCAGATGTCGGGCCGGGCGGCCGGCAGGACCGGTGGTACAGGCGCCGGGGCGGGCGGCTTCACGGTCCGGGGTTTCGGCGGCCGCGGCCTTGGCCGCACGCGCGGCACATGTCCGATGGCGGGCGGCGACGGGGGAGCGGTGGTCCCGGCCGGAGGCGACCCGGCCGCAGAAGGGGGCTCAAGGACCTCGCGGGCCGGGCCCTGCACAATCTGCGGCTCCACGACCTGCGCCGGGCGGCCGACCGGCGCAGGCGGGGGTGCGGGCGGGCGCGGCGGCTCGACGGCAACACAGCCGGTGACGGCCCAGGCGGCCACTCCTACCAGGACCTTTGCGGCGGTTCTTGTTCGGTGCACCCGCGCAACTCTGCTGTGCGCGGGGGCACGTTCACCGGCGTACCGGCACATAATGGCCCGCACGGGTGACGCCGGTCAGTTGCCGGTGATGTGCCGTCGGCCGGCGTTCTTCGCTGTTATTCGCCGGTCGCGCCGTCGATCCGCTCGCGGAGAAGGTCGGCGTGGCCGTTGTGGCGCGCGTACTCCTCGATCATGTGCGTCATGATCCACCGCAGGTTGAAGGTCTCCCCACTGCGGTGCTTGCCCGTACCCACATCGTCGAGCGTCCGGGAGGCGGCGAGCTCACGGGCCCGTACGATCTCGGCCTGCCAGGCCGCGTGCGCCTCGGCATAGGTGTCCTGCTCCGTGGCGTGGAAGTCGCCGTCGCGGTCGTCGTTGGAGTAGAGGTACTCGACGCCTTCCCCGGCCAGGATGTTGCGGAACCAGCCCCGCTCGACCTCCGCCATGTGCCGTACGAGTCCGAGCAGCGAGATCTCGGAGGGCGGCACGGACAGCTGCCGCAGCTGCTCGTCGTTCAGGCCGGCGCACTTCATTTCCAGGGTCTCGCGGTGGTATTCGAGCCAGCCCTCCAACATGTCTCGCTCGCCCGCGGTGGTGGACGGTTCGGTGCGTTCAGGTGTCGTCATGGCGATCATCCTGAACCACGCGACGCGGTGCCGCCAGGGCTTATCCGCCGAGCATCCCCCGCAGTTGCTCACGGAATCCGGTGCGCAGCTCCGCCGGTTCCGGGACGGCCGCGTGGTACGACCCCGCCGCGCAGGAGAACATCAACCCCTCGCACCAGGCCGCCAACGACAGTGCGTGGCGCTCCGGTTCGGTGGAGCCTGCCGCGGCCATCAGCGCTTTGAGCGGCTCGCGGAACTGGCTGCCGGTCGCGTCGTAGAACTCTCGCAGCTCCGGCCGGCGGGTGGCCTCGAGGGCCAGTTCGTAGCGGGAGACGAGCAGTTCGCGATGGCGGGTCAGATAACGGTGCAGTGCGAGCGCGAGTGCGTCGACCAGGCCGTCCATGCCGCCGTCCGGTACAGGCAAGCCGTCCGGGGTCAGGACGGCCGCCTCACGCTCCGCCAGCCGTCGTACCGCGGTTTCGAGGAGCGCCTGCCGGGTGCGCGCGTAGTTGGACGTCGAGCCCTGCGGGAGCCCGGCGGCCTCGTCCACCGCCCGGTGGGTGAGCCCGCGCATCCCGCGCTCGGCGAGCAGTCTCAGCGCGGCGTCGGCGATCAGTTCGGCACGGGAGGTGCTCGTGGGGGTGCGTGCGGCCATGAGCTCAACCTACCGCTTCAACTACATCTGTAGTACGGTGAGCGTGTTACTACAGATGTAGTGACCGCATCAGGTGGCACGTGCGGCAGTGCTTCAACGCATCGAGGAGGCGTCATGCCCGGACCACGAGCCGTTGTCATCGGAAGCGGAATCGGCGGACTGACCGCCGCCGTGGCCCTGCGCCTGTCCGGCTGGCAGGTCACCGTCCTGGAGCGCGCCGCATCCCTTGAACCGGTCGGCGCCGGCATCGGCCTCGCCCCCAACGCCCAGCGCGCCCTCGACGTCATCGGCCTCGGCGACGACATCCGTGACATGGCCGCCTGGCAGGGCGACGGAGGTATGCGTGATCCGGGCGGCCGCTGGCTCTCGCGTACGAACAGCGCCGCCGCGGCCGAACGCTTCGGCGGACCACTGGTCCTGGTCCACCGCGCCACCCTGATCGAGCGGATCGCCTCCCGGTTGCCCGCCGACGCTGTGCGCACCGGCAGTCCCGCCGCGCTCGCCGACCCGGGAGTCGTCGGCGGCCGCCCGGCCCGGGTCACCACGCCAGGTGGAGAGATCGAGGCCGACCTGGTCGTCGGTGCCGAGGGCATCAACTCCGCCGTACGCCGGGTCCTCTTCCCCGAGCACCCCGGACCTTCGTACTCCGGATTCACCACCTGGCGCGTGGTCGTCCCCGCGCCCGACCTGCCCTTCGCACCCCACGAGACCTGGGGATCCGGCGCACTCTGGGGCACCCAGCCGCTCAAGGACGGCCGGATCTACGCGTACGCGGCGGCTGTCGCCCCTGCCGGAGCCCGCGCGGCGGACGACGAGAAGGCCGAGCTGCTGCGCCGCTTCGGCTCCTGGCACGACCCGATCCCCGCGATCATCACGGCCGCCGAACCCGACCTCGTACTGCGCAACGACGTCCACCACCTCATCGAGCCGTTGCCGGCCTTCCACCGGGGCCGCACCGTGCTCCTGGGAGACGCCGCCCACGCCATGGCCCCCACCCTCGGTCAGGGCGGCAACCAGGCCATCGAGGACGGCATCGTCCTCGCCCACCACGTGGCGCCCGAGGGCGACCTGGCCGCCGGCCTCGCCGCATACAGCGCCGAGCGGCTGCCGCGCACCGCCGCCGTCGTCCGCAAGTCCGCGCAGATCGCCAGGCTGATGTCCCTGACCAGCACTCCGGCCGTCGCGGTGCGCAACACCCTGATGTCCGCGGTCTCCCGGCTCGGCCCGGGCCTCGTCCTGCGGACTTTCGACGGCATCGCCGACTGGCAGCCGCCGCAGCGCACGTATGCTGCCGGAGCACAGGACGTACCAGAAGCACAATCGGCACAGCGCCAAGGGAGGCCCCTGTGAAGGTCGGCTGCATCGGGCTCGGCGACATCGCGCAGAAGGCCTATCTGCCGGTTCTCACCACCCTGCCCGGGGTGGAACTGCATCTGCAGACCCGCACACCGGCCACCCTGTCACGGGTCGCCGAGACCCATCACATCCCCGCCGAGCGGTGCCACACGGACCTCGGCTCCCTCCTCGCCGAGGACCTGGACGCCGCCTTCGTGCACGCTCCGACCTCCACCCACGCCGAGATCGTCACCCGGCTCCTGGAGGCCGGCGTGGCGACATACGTCGACAAACCGCTCGCGTACGAACTGGCCGACTCCGAGCGCCTGGTGGGCCTCGCCGAGGAGCGCGGCACCAGCCTGGCCGTCGGCTTCAACCGCCGTCTCGCGCCCGGCTACGCCCAGTGCCTGGAGCACCCGCGCGAGCTGATCCTGATGCAGAAGAACCGTGTCGGCCTCGCCGAGGACCCGCGCACCCTCGTCCTCGACGACTTCATCCATGTCGTCGACACACTGCGCTTCCTGGTCCCGGGACCGGTCGACCACACCGACGTAAGGGCGCGGATCGTCGACGGACTGATGCACCATGTCGTGCTGCAGCTGTCCGGCGACGGATTCACCGCCATCGGGACGATGAACCGTAAGAGCGGCTCCACCGAGGAGATCCTCGAGGTGTCGGGACAGGACACCAAGCGGGAGGTCCGCAACCTCGCGGAGATCGTCGACCACAAGGGTCAGCCGAGCGTACGGCGGCGCGGCGACTGGGTGCCCGTCGCCAGGCAGCGCGGCATCGAGCAGTCGGTGTTCTCCTTCCTCGACGCCGTACGGGCCGGAAAACTGCTCACCGCGCACGATGCGCTGCGGACTCATGAGCTGTGTGAACGGGTGGTGCGGCAAGCCCTGGAGCAGGCCGCCTGAGGGCCCGCGTACCCTCGGTGGCGCACACGGCCGCGAGGACGGCGAGCGCTGCGTAGACCGGCCAGTCGCCGAACCTGACATACAGCGTCGTGCCGCCCGCCAGCGGGACGTCGTAGAAGGCGCTGGTGCTGCTGTCCGTACCGATCAGGCCGCCGACCCGGTCGCCGCCGGGACCGTACACCGCACTGACGCCGGTGAGCGTCGCATGAACCATCGGACGCCCGCTCTCCGCCGCCCGCAGCGCCGCCAGCGAGGCGTGCTGTTCCGGCGCCCAACTCCCCTGGAACGACGAGGTCGCCGACTGCGCGATCAGCAGCTGCGCGCCGTCCCGGGTGAGCCGCCGGCTCATATCGGGGAACGCCGACTCGAAGCAGACCAGCGGCCCGAGCCGCAGTCCGCCCTCCCCGGCGCCCGGCAGCACCATCACCACCGGGCGGCTGCCGCGCAGCCGGTCCTCGCCCGCGGCCTTGCCCACCGAGGTCGCCCAGCCCAGCAGCGTACGGGCCGGTATGTACTCACCGAAGGGGACCAGCCGCATCTTGTCGTAGCGGTCGCCCGTCGGACCCTGCGGACCGACGAGGACAGAGCTCTTGAAGATTCCGGCCCGGCCCGAGGGATCCTCGCGCCGGGCGTCCACATTGACCAGCACGTCGGCGCCGACGGCGCGCGAGAGCACGGCGATCCGTGCCGCGAGATCGGGACGTTCGCGCAGATCCGCGCCGACACTGCTCTCGCCCCAGACCACCAGATCGACGTCCTGGCCCGCCAGTTGACGGGTGAGCTCCTCGCTGCGGGCGAAGCGTCGGTCGACGCTGCCGATGCCGTCGACGACCCCCGGCTGCACGATCGCGATCCGGGCCCGGCCCGACTGCTCCGGGTGCGGGGCCCACATCCAGACCGCGGTTGTGGTGAGCGCGCAGACGACGCCTCCGCCCACCGCCGCCGTACGGGCCTTCGGCACCGCCACCAGCACGGTGAACGCCGTATTCACCGCGAGCACCAACAGGCTCACCAGCCACACGCCACCCACCGACGCGAGCCGTAGAGCAGGAGATACCTCCCACTGACTGGCTCCAAGCAGACCCCAGGGGCCGCCCAAACCCTCCCAGGACCGGGCCAGTTCGATCATGAGCCAGCCCGAGGGGACAGCGGCGAGGGCAGCGGCTGCGCGGGCCGGCGACGGCGTCCCGCCGAGCAGCCGCTGCACCAGCCACCCCCACGGCGCCCACATCAGCCCGAGCAGCGCCGCCAGCACCACGATGAACACATGCAGACTCGGCACCAGCCAGTGGTGCACGGCAATCATGAAACCGATGCCGCCCAGCCAACCGTCGACCGCCGCACGGCGAGCTGTGGGCGCGGACCGGACGAGGAGCATCCACGGCACCAGCGCGATATACGCGAACCACCACAGGGACGGCTCAGGGAAGGCGAGCACCGGCAGTGCCCCGGCCGCCACCGCGGCCGCGCCGCGCCACCAGCGAGACGACAGCTTCTGCCGCGGGCGCTCCCACCGATCGCGCCCGTCGCACAGCTCCCGCCGGGCGCCCGGAATCCGCATGCCGCGCCTCCTCGTCCTGCCTCGAAGGGCCCGCGGGCAGTGTCCCCTCCAGTGTGCGGGAGCGGGACCGGCACCGACAGTGCGCCACGGTGTGTCAGCTCCCGGCGAGTGCCCCGACGGCCCGCCGCCACTTCTCGTGGATCACCACGGTGCGCAGCCGCCAGCCTGCGTCCGTACGCAGCAGGCTGAAGGCATACCGTCCGCCGGAGACGAAGTCGTCGCCCGACTCCAGCCGCATCGGGTTCACATAGTCGGCCTGCACCTCGGCACGGTCGCCCGGATAGCCGCCCAGGTCCTGGATGTGCAGCCGCCGGTTGACGATGAGGTGCTGGCGTACGGGAAAGAGCCGCATTGTCTCCGCCATCCAGTCGGCGACCTCGGCGGCCGGGCCCTCGATACCGCCCGAGCTGCGGTAGTCCGCGCGCCCTTCGTGTGTGAACAGAGCCCGGTAGGCACCCCAGTCGGCATCGTCCACGGCCACCGCGTAACTGGTGATCAATTCATCGATGGTCAGCCGGTCCATCACGGTCGCGAGATCCACGCGCTGCGTCATCCGGTCAGTTTCGGGCAGCGCGGGCCTTACGCCAAGGGCTGTGCACGCCAGTCACCCGCTCTTGGTCAGCAAACGGTCGATCTCCGTCAGTTCGGCGGACCCTCGCGGACCCACGGATCCTCGCGTCGCCCGCCATACTGCCGCCATGCGCATCGACTACGACCCTGCCCAGTGCGACCGCGACACGTTCTACCGGCTGCTCACCGCCACCGTCGTCCCGAGGCCGATCGCCTGGGTCTCCACCACGTCCGCGGAGGGAACCGACAACCTCGCCCCGCACTCGTTCTTCACCATCTCCTGCGTATCGCCGCCGGTCGTGCAGTTCACCTCGGTCGGCCGTAAGGACTCGCTGCGCAATATCGAGGACACCGGCGCCTTCGTGGTCAACTTCGCGCCCGAACCGCTCTTCGAGCAGATCAATGCGACGGCCACCGACTTCCCGCGCGGTATCAGCGAGTTCGACGCGGTCGGCGTCGCCCGGGAGGCGAGCCTGCGCGTGAAGCCGCCGCGCGTCGCGGCCTCACCGGTGGCGCTCGAGTGCGAGCTGCACAGCACCGTACTGCTGGGCGACTCGACCGTCGTCTTCGGCCGGGTGGTGCACGCGGCGATCAGCGAGGACGTCATGGCGGACGGGCACCCGGAGGTGACGAGGCTCGCGCCGCTCACCCGGCTGGGCAAGAACGAGTGGGGCACGTTCGGCGGCGTACGCGAGATCGCCCGTGTCCCCTACGAGCAGTGGCAGGAGGACGCGGCCCGATGACCGGGCCGACCGCGTCCGTCAGCGTTTGACCGCTCGCAGGACGACGAACTTCGGGTCGCTCGCGACGACTTCGCAGTTGCCGAAGAGGCGGCGCAGCTTCGCGTGGTAGCCGAGGTGGCGGTTGCCGATGACCCACAGCTCCCCTCCTGGACGCAGCACACGGCGCGATCCGCCGAACATCCGGCGGGCCGTCGCGTCCGTCGTCGCCTGGTGCGAGTGGAACGGCGGATTGTTCAGCACCAGGTCCACGGTCCCGTCCGGCACACCGCAGAGCCCGTCGCCCACCACGAACTCCGCCTTGGCGTCCGAAGCAATGTTCTCCCGGTAGGTGGCCTCGGCCGAGGCCACCGCGGAGAACGACTCGTCTACGAACGTCACCGCGGCCTCCGGATTGGCCAGCGCGGCGGCCGTGCCGATCACCCCGTTGCCGCAGCCCAGATCCACAACCCGCTCGGCGCCGCGGCGCTCCGGCAGGCTGCGGAGAAAGAATCTCGTACCGATGTCGAGGCGCTCGGCGCAGAAGATGCCCGCGTGGTTGGTGACCTTCCGGCCCGCGAGCGCGCCGACATCGGCGGGCAGCGCGTACTGCAGCGGCCAGGGGCTGGGGACCCGGGCGAGCTGCGGATCGGGCGTACAGAAGATCAGCCGCGCTTTCTTCACCGCCAGTGATGTCCGGGTCGGACCGAGGATCCGCTCGAAGAGCTTCAGCGTGGAGGTGTGGATCTCGGCGACCATCCCCGTACCGATGACGACGGTGTCCGGGTGGACAGCGGGCGCGAGACGGTGCAGCTGGTCCTCCAGCAGCGCGAGACTCTTGGGCACCCGGATCAGCAGTACGTCGATCCGCTCCGGCGGCAGCTCCCTGACCGACAGCAGCCGCACCGAGTCCGGGTCGATTCCGTTACGCGCCAGATTCGCCCGGGTCGCCTGCTGGCCGAGGAAGGAGTCGGTGATCTGTACGGGACGGTGCTCCGCGAGCGAGGTGACCAGGGCGCCCCACCGGTCGCCGACGACGACCACGGTGCCGGAGAGGTCCGTGGGCCCGGCGTCGTCGATCCCCTTGAGCCGCCGGAGAAGGTACTCATCGGCCGCGGACCAGGCCCGGAGCTGGTCGCGAGGATCCTCGGGAAAGCGGGCGACGTCGAACTCGCCCCATGACGTCGTCAAACGGTTCATTGTGCGCTCAGGCTAGCCGAGTGATTCCTCAAGCCGCGTACCCCTGGTGCGCGCGGCCGCCGCGCCATTCGACGAGGTGGGGGTCGTCGAGGATCATGTCCGCGTCCTCGAGCCCGGCCCGCCGCAGGAACTCGATGAGGTCCTTGTCGCTGTGTGCGAGGCCGACGATCTCTCCGCGCACGGTGACACGCCGCCCGCCTCCGGGAGAGGGCGGATCCACGACGATCGGTGCCTGCCAGGCCATGTCCCCAGAGTGCCCCGGTGCCGCCGGGACCGCAGGTCGAGGGGTACGGGTCCGCATTCAGGCGGCGGGCTGGACGTCCTCGAGCGCCGCCGCGGCCCACTCCACCACGAGTGCCTCGTACTCCTGCCGCCGGTCGTCGGGGAGCTCCCCGTCCGCCCACAGCTCACGGATCCGGGTGTTCAGCTCGGTGGCGGACATCGCAGTTTCCGACTCGCGGGGAGAGGGGGACATGCCCACCAAGGTACGGCCTCGGTATGACAGCCGTCTTCACCGCGACCGGAGGCGTCAACCGGCCGACTCACCCGCGTGCGGGCTCAGCGTATCCGTGCCGACCAGGATGAACAGCACGATTCCCAGCAGGATCCGGTAGATCACGAACGGCATGAAACTCTTCGTAGTGATGAACTTCATGAACCACGCGATCACCGCGTAGCCCACCGCGAAGGCAATGATCGTCGCGAAGATCGTCTGCGGCCAGGACACATGCCCGCCCTGGCTCGCGTCCTTCAGCTCGAAGACGCCGGAGGCCAGGACGGCCGGGATGGCCAGCAGGAACGAATAGCGTGCCGCCGCCTCACGGGTGTAGCCCATCAGCAGACCACCGCTGATCGTGGCGCCCGAGCGGGAGACGCCGGGGATCAGGGCCATCGCCTGGCAGACGCCGTAGATCAGACCGTCCTTGACGCTCAGCTCCTGGAGGGTCTTGCGCTCCTTGCTGGCGCGGTGCTTGCCGCCCGCCTCGTCACGGGCGGCCAGACGGTCGGCGATGCCGAGGACGATGCCCATCACGATCAGGGTCGTTGCGATCAGCCGCAGATCACGGAAAGGGCCCTCGATCTGGTCCTTGAATGTGACGCCGAGCACACCGATCGGGATCGAGCCGACGATGACGAGCCAGCCCATCTGGGCGTCGTGATCACTGCGCATCTCTTTGTTCATCAGCGAACGGGACCAGGCGGAGATGATCCGGACGATGTCCTTGCGGAAGTAGATGAGGACAGCAGTCTCCGTGCCGATCTGGGTGATGGCCGTGAACGCCGCGCCCGGGTCGTGCCAGCCGGCGAACGCGGCCGTGAGCCGCAGATGCGCGCTGGAGGAGATCGGAAGGAACTCGGTCAGCCCCTGGACGAGCCCGAGGATGAATGATTCGAACCAAGACATCGAAAACTACGCCACCCAAGAAATGATCACAGTCAGACGGCGCGTAGCGTTCCCGATCATGCGCCAGTTGTGAGGCAGCGTAGCGTCCTCGGGTGAACCGGAATGCCGCAGCCCCTGTGGGATCCCAGTGGGGGCACCCTCAGTTGGCGCCCGGCCCCGTCCGCAGCGACGCTTCCGGGGCGGCTTCGCCCGTGGCTCGGTGGTCTTCAGCGGTAGCCGTGCCACGCAGCCCGTGGCGCTTGCGCCAGGCGACCACGGCCGCGCCCGCCCCGGTCAGCACGATGAAACCCATCGCGATCAGGAACGCCGGTGACGTCGGCGAACCCGCCCGGCTGCCCGCCACCACATACGCCGCTGTGTTCGGGACCGAGCCAAGGCCCGTCGCCAGCAGGAAAGGCATGTAGCCCATGCGGGACACGGCCGCGCAGTAGTTGGCCGCGGCGAACGGCACACCCGGGAAGAGCCTCAGCGCCAGCATCGAACGGAAGCCGTGCCGGCTCAGTTGACTGTCGGCAGCCTTCAGCCAGCGGCCCCGCAGCAGCGGCCGCAGCGCGTCCTGGCCCAGCACCCGGCCGAGCGTGAACGCGATACCTGCCCCCAGCACCGTCCCGGCCAGCGCCGAGACGAAACCGGCCTGCGAGCCGAAGAGCGCTCCCGCCGCAAGGTTCAGCAGCGGCCTCGGTACGAACGCCGCCGTGCACGCCCCGTACGCGACACCGAACATCACGACCGCGGCGCCGCCGCTCACCTGCGGCGGCCAGCCTGCCGAGAGCAGCCGCTGCGGCTCGTACAGCACCACCGTCACCGCCGCCGCGGCCAGTACGGCCACGAGCAGCGACAGCCGCGACCACGGCGAGAACAGCGCCCTGGTACAGCGGATGGCGAGGCCGGCGGACGGCCTGGGGACGGGCTCGAGCATCCGGGGAGACTAACCGACACAGGGATGTGATCGCCGTAATGTGAGCCTGATGAGCCCGGGCTGCTCGTCCGGCTTGCTGCCGGTCGTCCGCCGGCCCGTCGTCACAGTCACCCGGTGGGACACCGTCGACGCGCCCGCCTCGCACGTCGTCGGCCCGCCGGTGATCCGGACGCGGTGAGCGACTTCGTCCACGGCGCCCGCGACCGGCTCTCGCCACTGTCTGTCCGAGAAGCCACGAAGCACCTGTGACCTGCTGAACTCCCGTACGCGGAAAACCATTCGACGCGGCCACGGCCGTAGGCGAATATCAACGACATGTTCCGGTACGCCTTCCTCGCAGCGCCGTCCGCAGTCGCGGACGCGCCGAAGGCTGCCGCATTCCCCGCAGCGGTCGCAGCCGCTGCCGCAGCGCCCCTCGACGGCGCCCGAAGCTGACCCTTCCCGGATCGTCCGGCGGACCCCACAGGGGGAGGGTCGGCAAGGCCAAGGGGTCCCATTCACGCTTCGAGTTCCGAGGAAGACCGAGGGAATCAGCCATGCCCAAGACGGCATACGTACGCACCAAGCCGCACCTCAACATCGGCACCATGGGCCACGTCGACCACGGCAAGACCACGCTGACCGCCGCCATCACCAAGGTCCTCGCCGAGCGCGGGACCGGCACCTTCGTGCCCTTCGACCGGATCGACCGGGCCCCCGAGGAGGCCCTGCGCGGCATCACCATCAACATCGCGCACGTCGAGTACGAGACCGACACCCGGCACTACGCGCATGTGGACATGCCCGGCCATGCCGACTACGTCAAGAACATGGTGACGGGAGCCGCCCAGCTGGACGGGGCGATCCTCGTCGTCTCCGCGCTCGACGGCGTCATGCCGCAGACCGCCGAGCATGTCCTGCTCGCCCGCCAGGTGGGCGTCGACCACATCGTCGTCGCCCTCAACAAGGCGGACGCGGGCGACGACGAGCTCACCGACCTGGTGGAGCTGGAGGTCCGCGAGCTGCTGACGGCCAATGGCTACGGAGGTGACGCCGCACCGGTCGTCAGGGTCTCCGGGCTGAAGGCGCTGGAGGGCGACCCCCGCTGGACCGCCGCCGTCGATGCGCTGCTCGACGCCGTCGACACCTATGTGCCGATGCCCGTCAGGTACACGGACGCGCCGTTCCTGCTCCCGGTGGAGAACGTCCTCACCATCACCGGGCGAGGCACGGTCGTCACCGGGGCCGTCGAGCGCGGCACCGTCCGCGTCGGCGACCGGGTACAGGTACTCGGCGCGGACACAGAGACGGTGGTCACCGGGCTCGAGACCTTCGGCAAGCCGATGGAGTCGGCGGAGGCAGGCGACAACGTCGCGCTGCTGCTGCGCGGGATGCCACGGGACGCGGTGCGCCGCGGCCATGTGGTGGCCGCGCCCGGCAGCGTCGTACCGAGCCGCCGCTTCACCGCGCAGGTGTACGTGCTGTCGGCGCGGGAAGGCGGCCGCACCACGCCGGTCTCCACCGGCTATCGGCCGCAGTTCTACATCCGCACGGCGGACGTCGTCGGCGATGTCGACCTCGGCGAGACGGCCGTCGCGCGTCCCGGCGACACGGTCACCATGACCGTCGAGCTGGGCCGTGACGTGCCGCTGGAGGCCGGGCTCGGCTTCGCGATCCGCGAGGGCGGCCGCACCGTCGGCGCCGGCACGGTGACCGAGCTGGTCTGACCTGCCGTGCCCGCCTCCCGTAACCCACGGGAGGCGGGCACGGTGCTGTGCGCCAGACTGACCGGATGGCAGACACGGCACTGGTACTCGGAGCGGGCGGAATCACCGGCGTGGGCTGGGAGTTCGGGATTCTGCACGGACTCGCCGAGGCGGGAGTGGACCTCTCCACCGCCGACCTCGTCATCGGCAGCTCTGCCGGTTCGGTCGTCGGCGCGCAGCTCATGTCCGGGAAACTGGGCATCGCCGAGCTGTACGAGCGTCAACTCGCCGCCCCTGACGGGGAGATCGGCGGCCGGCTCGCTCTGCCGCTGCTCACGTACGTCCTGGCCATCCTCACCTCCCGTACGCCCGAGGCGTACGGCCGAAAGCTCGGCCGGACGGCGCTCGCCGCCGACACCGTCGACGAAGCCGCGCGGCGCGAGGTGATCGCCGGGCGGCTCGTCTCGCACGCATGGCCCGGGCGCCGACTGCTCGTGACCGCGGTCGATGCCGTCACGGGCGAGCTGAGGGCCTACGACAAGGAGAGCGGTGTGCCGCTGGTGGACGCTGTTGCGGCCAGCTGCGCCATCCCCGGTGTCTGGCCGCCCGTGACCATCGACGGCCGCAGGTGGATCGACGGGGGAGTGCATTCCACGGCGAACGCGCATCTCGCCGCCGGATACGAGCGGGTCGTCGTCATCGCGCCCATCGCCTCCGGCAACAAGGTGGTCGTCTCGCCGCGCGCCCAGGCCGCCCGGCTCGCCGCCGCCGGCGCCCGTGTCGAGGTCATCACCCCGGACGCCGCTGCCAGGAAGGTCTTCGGGCGTCACCTGAGCGACCCCGCTCTCCGGGCGCCCGCCGCCCGCGCGGGGCTGGCCCAGGCCGCCGCGCACGTCGAGGCCGTCGCCGCACTCTGGGCACAATGAGAGTGTGAACGAGCAGATACCCGTCATCCGCGATGTCGACGGAGGCACCGCCAGGCTCATGCCCGATGTGGACCGGGAACGGGCCTGGCTGCTGACCGTCGACGGCGCGCCCCAGTCCTACGTCGACCTGGACGCGCCCACGCATCTGGAGTTCGAGTACGTACGGCGGCTCGCCCATGTCGTCGACTCCGTCGCGGACGACGGAGTTCCGCTCGATCTGCTCCACCTGGGAGGCGGGGCACTGACCCTGCCCCGCTATGTGGCCGGGGCCCGGCCCGGCTCGCGCCAGCACGTGGTGGAGGCCGACCATGGGCTGCTGGCGCTGGTCGCAGAGCGGCTGCCGCTGCCGGAAGGATCGGGTATCGAGGTGCACGGGGCGGACGCGCGCACCTGGGTCGAAGCGGCTCCTGAGGACTCGGCGGATGTGCTGATCGCCGATGTCTTCGGCGGTTCCCGGGTGCCCGCCCATCTCACCTCGGTCGAGTACGCGCGCGCGGCGGAACGGGTGCTGCGGCCGGACGGTATCTACGCCGCCAACCTCGCCGACGGCGCACCCTTTGCCTTCCTCCGCTCCCAACTGGCCACCTTCGCAGCCGTGTTCGAGGAGCTCGCGCTGATCGCCGAACCGGCCGTACTTCGCGGCCGCCGCTTCGGCAACGCTGTGCTGCTCGCCTCGCACGCTCCCATCGACACGGCGGACCTGGCGCGCCGTACCGCTTCCGACGCCTTCCCGGCCCGGGTCGAGCACGGCCCGTCGCTGAAGCGGCTCATCGGGGACGCGACGGCGGTACGGGACGCCGACGCGGTGGCCTCACCCGAGCCGCCCGACGGCGCCTTCAGTATCGGCTGAGGGCGTCGGTGCTGCCGCTGCGACCCTGCTTCGACGATGAGGCATGCCGGGGCATGAAGCCCCCAAGGCCCGTCGAGGAGCCGCACCTGGGCACGGCGCGGCCGGGCCCGCGGCGATGATCAATTGAGTGGCTCAAGGTTGAATAGCGCGGGGCTGATCAAAGGCCGCGTGGTGCCTAATCACTCCGCAGGAAAAGTGTCTCGCTTTCCGGCGGAGATGCAGACAATTTTTCTGCGTCCCGCCGGGCGCGGCGCCCGGCGGCGCATCACAGGAATTCCCCGCAAGGGCTGCCGTATTTCACAAGGTGCGGCGAAGGCAGGCGAGTTCGCCCGCCCCGCCTGCAGATGCCGTGTCAAGGCCCCATACGCCACCCGCACTCGTCAACACCCCGCACACAAGTATTCGGCAAACAAGCGGTGGACCCGGACTGACTGAAATGCGCAACACGGCTACAAATAGCGGAGGGACTGATTTCTGACTATCCCTTGGGTACTTGCCAGACCTACGGTCGCTACTGCTCCGCGCGTTGACTGGCGAATTCCAGCAATGTGCGTCCGAATCGACCATTGGGGGTATCACTCGTGCGAAGTCTGAGACACGCACTTCTACCGCTGGCCACTGCCGCATTGCTGGCATTGGCCGGGGCGGGTCCCACCATGGCGGAACCCGCCCCCGCCGGGCCCGGATCCGCTGCCGTCCCCGTCGCAGCCGCGACGACTGCCACCTCCACCGCGCGGCTCGCCGGCGGTGCGCCGGTCGACTCGCCGGCCGCCGCCGCCGCGCTGGCTCGCTACTGGACACCGGAGCGGATGAGGACAGCCATCTCGCTCGACCGGGTGGCCGGGTCGCCGCGCGCCGCCCAGAGCAAGGCCGGATCCACCGGCCGGCCGGGATCGACCCCGCCCGCCAAGGGAAGGTCGGACACGGTCAGGCCGCTGATCAACGAATCCGCCGCGGTGGGCAAGGTGTTCTTCACCAACCCCAGCAACGGACTCAACTACACCTGCTCGGCCAGTGCACTCAACAGCGCCTCCAAGCAGATGCTGATCACCGCCGGGCACTGTGTACACGGGGGCAGCGGTGGCACGTGGATGACAAACTGGACCTATGCGCCGCGCTACCGCTCCGGTGCCCGTCCCTTCGGCACCTTCGCCGCCAAGCAGTTCCGCACTTTCAACACCTGGATCAGCAGCAGCGACCTCGGCCGGGACGTGGCGATGGTGACCACCTGGCCGCTCAACGGCAACAAGATCGTCAATGTCACCGGCGGTCACGGACTGAGCTGGAACTTCTCGCGCACCCAGGCCGTGACCGTGATGGGCTACCCGGGCAACCGCGACAACGGCGAGCTCCAGTGGGCCTGCCAGGGCACCACGCGAGCGGTCAGCGACGGCCGTATTGAGATCCAGTGTGACTTCGGCGGCGGATCGAGTGGCGGGCCGTGGCTGCGGGAGTTCAACGATGCCACCGGCCTGGGGTCCGTCAACGGGGCGATGAGCACGCTCGCCGCAGGCGGCTGGAACCGGAGCTCGTACTTCGATGACGCGGTCAAGGCGATGTTCGACGCCCAGGGCGGCGTCACCTGACAAACCGACAGGAGCAGTCCAGTGCGTCGCAGTAGTTTGAGCCGATGGGGAACCGCCGCTGCTCTGCTCGCCGTTGTCGTGGCGGTGGCCGCATGGCGTACCGCCGCGACCGCCCCGGCCCCCGAGCCGCAGCCGGACTCGGGGACCACCGGCAGCGATGTGCGGCAGAGCCCCGACGAGGTACGTGACTACTGGACGCCGGAACGGACGAAGGAGGCCCGGCCTGCACCGATGCCGGAAGACGGCTGAAGCGGCGAGCCGGACCGGTCGGGCCGGGCCGGGCGCGGGTGGTGCGGGCAAGTCCCGTGGCCCCCGCGCCCGTTCGGACCTCAGGCCGACGCCGGCTCTGTTTTCGCCACCATCAGTTGCTGCCACATATCGATCCGGTCCGGGACCTCGGTCTTCTCGCTCAACCGCAACTGATAGCGGAACCCCTGCTCCGCTGCCGGTCAATTGCACCGACACCATGGCCAACTCGCCACCTCTGGGGGGCAATCCGCGCAGCTAGGCACCTTTCGCCACCTGGTAGTGTACCGATATCGAACGCGTGACCTACGTATAGGCGTTCGATGTTCCAGGAAACGGGAGGAATAGCATCATGGGCAAAAGGGTGCGTGCGTTCGCTGTCGCGGGAGCGGCTGCCGCCGCCGTGTTGACCTTGGCGGGACCTGCAACTGCCATACCTGCGGGGAAGATTATCCTCGGTCCTGTCGCCAAGTCGACCTGCATGCTGCATGCGAGGTGGGAAGGCAGGTGCGTCCACATCCAGAAGAGCAATGAAATAGAACTGGAAACGGGATGGTACGTCGTTAGCTAGCTGCGGCTCGCGCCCGGGTGGGTTCCGTAATCATGTCGGCTGCGGTGGCGGAGGGCCTCCGCCACCGCAGCCGACATGTGTGTTTCCGGGCCTCTAGTTGCGTCCTATGAGGCGGCGCTCTTGTCGGCGAGTCGTACCGTGCTCAGGATCTGCTGGATGGTCGCGTCCGAGACTTCATCCGAAATACCCGTGTTGGCGTAGAGGATCCATGTCTTGTAGTCGCCCGCGGCGTCCTTGAAGGAAAAGGCGATTGCCTTCCCGTCCGTGTCGCACTTGTTCGACTTCTTCACGCCGAGAGCAGTGGCGGTCGCAACGCTACCCGTGAGGCCGGACTTGGTGGTGTACGCTTTCGGCTTGGCGATTTTGACCGTTCCCTTGGGTTCGGTCTGGGCATAACCGGCCCAGGCCCAGGTACCCGCCTCGTTGTAGGCGGCCGTGGCAGCATCTTTCGCGCCACTGGCTCCCTTGGTTCCGGCCGTGCTCAAGCCCCAGTCCTCGACCTTGCCGTCCTTGTCGCTGTCGAAGGTGCACCACTTGCTCTTGTAGTGCGCTGGGGCCGTCATGAAGGCGACCGGTGAGCCGTCGCCTTTCTTCTCATCCTCGAATCCCACGCCTACGCCGGATCCGGCCACCTCCCAACCGGCTGGGACGTCGAACTGCGTACCGTGCTTGGGGTTGGTGACGACCTTCCAACCCGCGATGGTGGGCTTGGCGTCCTCACCGCCGCGCGGATTCTCGGTCGGCGAAGCGGGAGCCTGGCTGGGCTTCTGCGACCCCGGCGTCTTGGAGGCGCCGGCCTCCTTGCCGCTCTCGTCGGTCGTGCCCTCGTCCTCGTCGTTCAGCACGAGGACACCGGTGATCACCGCGGCCGCGACGACGGCGGTGGCCGCGACGATCGCGACGATCGTCGTCGTCTTCTTGTTGTCCTGCGGCGGCTGCGGCCCACCGGACGGCTGCCCGGGCACGGCGTACTGCGGCGCGGTCGGCTGCTGGTACGGGTTGGGCTGCTGGTATCCCGCCTGCTGATACGGATTCGGCTGTTGGTACCCCGGCTGCTGGTACGGGTTCTGGTCCTGCGGGTTCTGCTCGCCCCCGGGCGGCTGCTGTCCTGGCCACATGGCGAGCAACGATAGAGGTGCCGCCTCACCGCTGCCACGTCCACCCCCGACAGGGGATGGCCAAGCCGTGCTACTCGTGGGTAACATCACGGTCCATGAGCACTGATCAGATGTCCGTCGGCGAGATGCTCGCCGCCACGGTTCCCATGGCCAGGACCCTGAACCTGGAGTTCCTCGAGACCACCGCCGAGCGTGCCGTCGTCCGTATGCCGGACCAGGCCGATTTCCACAACCACGTCGGCGGACCGCACGCCGGAGCGATGTTCACGCTCGCCGAGACCGCGAGCGGAGCCATCGTCATCGCCGCCTTCGGCGACCAGATGACCCGCGCCGTACCGCTCGCTGTCAAAGCGGAGATCGGCTACAAGAAGCTGGCGATGGGCGTCGTCACGGCGACCGCCACCCTCGGCCGCCCCATCGCGGACGTCGTCGCCGAACTGGACGCGGGCGAACGCCCCGAGTTCCCGGTCGTCATCGCCATCCAGCGCGAGGACGGCGCGGTGACCGGTGAGATGACCATTGTCTGGACGCTGCGCCCCAACGCCTGAAACCGGAAACGGGCTGACCAGGTAAGCTGCCCGGCGTGCGCCGACGGGGCGCACGCCGGGCAGCTGATGCCCCGCGAACTCGGGAGGAACCGGCGTTGCACGTCCAGGAGTGGCTGGAGACCGTCCCTGCGGTGAGCGTCTATCTCCTGGTGGGGGTGGTCATCGGCCTCGAGAGCCTGGGCATCCCGCTGCCGGGCGAGATCGTCCTTGTCAGCTCGGCGCTGCTCGCCTCCCAGCACGGCCACATCAATCCGTACATCCTCGGCGGCTGCGCGTCGGCCGGCGCGATCATCGGTGACTCCATCGGGTACGCCATCGGCCGTAAGGGCGGAAGGCCTCTGCTGGCCTGGCTGGGCGGGAAGTTCCCCAAGCACTTCGGCGAGGCCCAGATCGCCATGGCGGAGCGCTCGTTCGAGAAGTGGGGCATGTGGGCCGTCTTCTTCGGCCGCTTCGTCGCACTGCTGCGCATCTTCGCGGGGCCGCTCGCGGGCGTACTGCGCATGCCGTACTGGAAATTCCTCATCGCCAATGTCCTCGGCGGGATCCTCTGGGCCGGCGGCACGACCGCCGTCATCTACTCCGTCGGCGTCGTCGCGGAAGCCTGGCTCAAGAGGTTCTCCTGGCTGGGGCTGGTCCTCGCGGTCCTGATCGGGCTCACTTCGATGCTCATCCTGAAGAGCCGCGCCAAGAAGGCCGCCGCGCAGTCGCAGACCCAGCCGGCGGGGACCGAGCCGGAGCCCGTCCCCACCGCCGACTGAGCTGCTCTCACGGCCGGACCGGTCAGGCTTCGTGCGCCGCGCGGTGCTCCTTGGCGAGATCCACATAGACCGCGGCGTTGAGCTTGATGCCCTCGAGCTCTTCCTCGCTCAGCTCCCGCCTGACCTTCGCGGGTACGCCCGCGACCAGCGATCCTGGCGGGACGCGCATCCCCTGCGGCACCAGCGCCTGAGCCGCGATCAGCGAACCGGCACCGATGTGGGCGCCGTTCAGGACGGTGGCGCCCATGCCGACCAGTACGTCGTCCTCGACGGTGCAGCCGTGCAGTACGGCGTTGTGGCCGACCGAGACGCGCTCGCCGACGGTGACGGGGAAGCCAGGGTCGACATGCACGGTGCAGTTGTCCTGAATGTTGCTGTCGGCGCCGATGACGATCGGCCCGCAGTCGGCGCGGAGCACGGTCTGGTACCAGACGCTCGACCCGGCAGCCAGGGTGACATCGCCGACGACCACGGACGTCGGCGCGGTGAACGACCCGGGGTCGACCTTCGGGGTCCTGCCGCCCACGCCTGAAATCAAAGCCCGCTCCGCCATGCCTTCTCCTCGGTGCTCACCGGTCGCGCGTAGGTGAACCGTAGGCGACCGGCCGGGCGGGACTCACGGGAGGGGTGCTCGGCCGGTGCTCGGCCGGCACTCGCGTACGCCTTGGCGCGAGGGCACCCGATTGGGCCGTCCGCCACGTCGGACGACGGGTGGGGCGAACATCACAGCACACCGCGATGATCAACCCAGGTGCGGCCGACTACCGTATGCGGGTGCCGAAGAACAGAAACACGTTCTCATCGCTCACCGCCTGGCGGAGGCGCGTCCTCGCGTCCGCCGTCCACCGAGGCTGGCACTGGGTGCAGGAGGCGGGAGCCGTCACCGCCGAGCACCCCGGACGGCTGCGTTTCCGCCGGCTCGGCTCCGGCACCCGGCTCGCCTTCCCGCAGGGCACCGTCTTCGGTGAGGCCTGGATCGAACTCGGCGACCACTGCATCATCGGCGAGCAGGTCACCCTCACCGCCGGGATGATGCCGGGCCTGGACCTGGGGTCCGACCCGATTCTGACCCTGGGCAACGGTGTGGTCCTGGGCCGCGGCAGCCATGTCATCGCCGACACCAGGGTGACCATCGGCTCGGACACGTACTGCGGTCCGTACGTCTACATCACCTCGACCAACCACAGCTACGACGACCCGCACCAGCCGGTCGGCAAGCAGTGGCCCCGCACCGAGCCGGTGGAGATCGGTCCCGGATGCTGGCTGGGGACCGGCGCGGTGGTCCTGCCCGGCGCGCGGCTCGGCCGCAATGTGGTGGTGGCCGCAGGCGCGGTGGTACGAGGAGAGGTGCCCGACCACTCGGTGGTGGCCGGGGCCCCCGCCCGGGTGGTACGGAGCTGGGATCCGGTCCGCGGCTGGGAGCCTCCGCTGCGTACGCCCGCTCCCGTACCGATTCCGGAAGGCGTCACTCCGGAGCAGCTGGTGGCGCTCGCAGACCTGGAGCCGGACTCCTAGGGCCTGTTTCAGCCGCTCGCTAGCAGCACCGTGCCCACCAGTGCGAGACCGGCGCCGGTCGCCTGGACCAGGCGCAGCCGCTCCTTGAGGATCACAAGTGCGGCGAGCACCGTGACCACCGGGTAGAGGTTCGCGAGTACGGCGGCGATGGTGACGGGGCCGTGCTGCGCGGCGATGGAGTAGGTGCCGTTGGCCGCGACGTCGGCGAGTCCCACAAAGGCGAGAGCGGGCAGCGAGGACCGGATGACCCGCATCCCGCCGTCCTCCGGCAGCGCCCGGGCGCCGCGCTTCACCGATACGTACAGCGCCGCGCCGCCGACCGTCACATTGGTGACGCGCTGGACGAAGAGCGCGAGGAAGAGCCCGGTGATGGTGGTCGAGGCCTCCGCGATCAGGGACATCACCGCGCCGAAACCGAAGGCGGCGAGCAGCGTCAGCAGGATCGCCTGCCGCTGCACCGGCGCACCGCGCAGCTGGGGTCCGCCCGCCAGCACGATGCCGGCCACGGCCACCGCGATACCGGCGAACTGGAGCAGTCCCGGCCGCTCGCCGATGATCAGCCCGAGGCTGACGGGCACGGCGACGCCCAGTGATCCGAGCGGCGAGACCACGCCCATCGGGCCCAGCGCGAGTGCCTTGTAGAAGCTCAGCATCGCCACCGGGCCGACCGTGCCCGCCGCGACGGCGTACCAGAGCTGTGGACCTGCCTCCTGCCAGCCGCCGGTCGCGAGGACGATCGAACCCAGCACCACGACCGCGATCGACTGCGAGGCGACGACGACCGTGAGTGCCGGGGTACGTCGCGTCAGCAGTCCGCCGCCGAAGTCGGCCAGCCCCCAGAGGAAGCTGGTGGCCAGGGCGAACAGTGCGGTCATGACGAGCCTCGCAGTACAGTGCAGTGAACGTTTGGGTGCACCACACGGTAGTGCAGTCTATTGAACTCTGTCATCCAAAATATTGGACGGAATGTGTCGGACCTCGACCAGCTCACGCAGTCGCTCGCCCGTAATCTCAAACGCTGGCGCGGCGAGCGGGGGTTCACGCTCGACGCTCTCGCCGCTCGGGCGGGGGTCAGTCGCGGCATGATCATTCAGATCGAGCAGGCGCGTACAAATCCGAGTGTCGGGACGACAGTGAAGCTCGCCGACGCTCTCGGCGTCAGCATCACCACGCTCCTCGACTACGAGCAGGGGCCGCAGGTCCGCCTCGTACCTCCGGAGCAGGCCGTACGCATGTGGTCCACCTCGACCGGCAGCTACACCACGCTGCTGGTCGGCACCGAGCGCCGTGGGCCGCTCGAACTGTGGGGCTGGCGGCTGATGCCGGGCGACGAAAGCGCCTCCGACCCGCACCCCGACGGGACCGTCGAGCTGCTCCATGTCACCGCGGGCGAGCTCACCCTCGTCGTCGACGGCGAGCCTCACTCCGTACCGGCCGGGACCTCCGCGACCTTCGAGGCGAACGTCCCGCACGCCTATCGCAACGACGGCGACGAGACGGTCGAAATGACCATGGCGGTCTCCATCCCGCCCGTACGCTGAGACGATCAATCGCGGGCGAGGGCACGGCTGTTAGCGTTGCGCGCATGCGCGCCCCCATCGGGAACTTCGACGACGCCCGGCCCGCCGTCGACTGCCTCGGCCTACTGCCCCCGCCGGTCGCCGACGCGGTCCGCGGCCGGCGCGGCGATGTCTCCGTCGAGCAGCTGATCTACGTCGACACCGACCCGGAGATCGCGGACACGGCGGTCTTTGTGGAGCACTACGGGCAGGAGCTGCTCGACGAGTCGGCGAACTGTGTGGTCGTCGCGGGCAAGCGGGGAGGCGAGTCCACGCTGGCCGCCTGCGTCGTCCTCTCCAGCACGCGGATCGACGTCAACGGCGTCGTACGCCGGCAACTGGGCGCGCGCAAAGCCTCGTTCGCCTCCATGGACACAGCGACCGGCGAGACCGGTATGGAGTACGGCGGGATCACGCCGATCGGGCTGCCGGCCGACTGGCCACTCCTGGTGGACTCCGCCGTCGTCGACACGGAGTGGGTCCTGATCGGCAGTGGGCGGCGGCGCGGAAAACTGATCCTTCCGGGCAAGGCCTTCGCCGGGCTGCCGAACGCCGTCCTCGTCGAGGGACTGGGAGTCGGGCTCTCTTGAAGCCCCGGCGCGGCAGCGTTCACTCCGGCACCGCCCGCGACGTCCGGTGCTCCCGCAGCCACCCCCGCGCGAAGTCGACGGCGTCGACCAGCCCCAGCAGTCGGCTGTGCGCCGAACCCACCGGACACGTCCGTACACCTCCGCAGCTCGCGCCGCGTTCGAAGTCCGCCCCGAGAGCGGCGAAATCACTGTCGTACAGATTCACGTCCTCGTACTCCCACCACCGACGTCCGCCGTTCGCGGACACCACACAGCGGTAGCGGCGCCTCGGCGGTCCCGGCACCCGGTACTCGCCGAGATGAAACGCGGTGCAGGTGTCGAATCCCGTACCCAGGAGCAGCACTTGGGCCCGCAGCTCGTACAGCCGGGCCGGTGGCGATCGTTCGCCGAGATGGCAGTCGGCGCTGTGGTCCGCGACGATCCGCCCGGCGCGTGGTCCGAGCGCCGCGAACGACGTCTGCGGATGGCCGCTGCGAAGCGCCCCGGGAGACAGCCGGACCGTCTCGGCCAGTGCGCCCATCGAGGGTGCGGGGGTCGTCGCCCTGTCGAACGGCGGCATGCTCGCCCGTACGGCCGCCCGGTCCTTGTCGCCGAGACCGCGCACCCGGTCCCGGTAGCTGGGGGAGGTGTCGGAGTTCTCCGGGGTGAAGGAGGGCGGCTCCCCCCGCTGGTGGACTCTCAGCCGAGCCGTGGGATCTCGATGGCCGGGCAGCGGTCCATGACCATGTCGAGACCGGCCGCGCGGGTGCGCTCGTAGGCATCCTCGTCGATCACACCCAGCTGGAACCAGACCGCCTTCGCGCCGATCGCGGCGGCCTCGTCCGCGACCGGCCCCGCCAGGCCGGAATTGACGAAGACATCGACCACATCGACCTCGAAGGGGATGTCGGCGAGCGTGGCGTAACCCTGCTCGCCATGGACCGTCTCGGCCTTGGGGTGCACCGGCACGATGCGCTTGCCATAGCGCTGGAGGACATCGGCGACGCCGTGCGCGGCCCGCGTCTCGTTGTTGGACAGGCCGACCATCGCCCAGGTGTCACCCGTCGAGGTCAGGATCCTGCGGATCGTCTCTGCGTCTGCGTGCATGCCCGGGACAACGGGCGGCCGGCGCGGAGCATTCCCCTCCGGGCGGCGCATAGGGTGGCGGAATGCAGGAGCAGTACCGGACGGTCGCCCGCGAGGGCGTGCACGAGACCGAGATCAACAGATCGCGCTTCATCTGCGCGCTCGCCCCCGCCGCCACCGAGGAGGAGGCGCAGGCCTTCGTCGCACGCATCCGCAAGGAGCACCCGACCGCCACCCACAACTGCTTCGCGTACGTCATCGGTGCCGACGCATCCGTGCAGAAGGCGAGCGACGACGGTGAACCGGGCGGTACGGCGGGCGTACCCATGCTGCAGATGCTGATGCGGCGAGAAGTCCGTTATGTCGTCGCTGTCGTCACCCGCTACTACGGCGGCGTGAAACTCGGGGCGGGCGGGCTGATCAGGGCGTACGGGGGAGCGGTCGGCGAAGCCCTGGACGCGCTCGGCACTCTCACCAGGCAGCGCTTCCGGCTGGCCACCGTCACCGTCGACCACCAGCGGGCGGGCAAGCTGGAGAACGATCTGCGGGCGACAGGGCGGGATGTGCGCGAGGTGCGGTACGCGGAGTCCGTCACCATGGAGATCGGGCTGCCGGACGCCGACATCGACGACTTCCGTTCCTGGCTGGCCGACGCGACGGCGGGGACGGCGGGACTGGAACTCGGCGGTGAAGCGTACGGAGATGCCTGAAGCCGCCTGTGATGTCCGACCCCACCGTTACTCTCGAGGATCATGAGATTCCTGCATACGTCGGACTGGCACCTGGGGCGGTCGTTCCACCGGGTGAGCATGCTCGACGCCCAGGCCGCGTTCCTCGACCACCTGGTGGCGACGGTGCGCGAGCGCGACGTGGACGCGGTGCTGGTCGCAGGAGATGTCTATGACCGGGCGGTGCCGCCGCTGGCGGCAGTTGAGCTCTTCGACGAGGCGCTGCACCGGCTGGCCGCCGCAGGCGTGCCGACCGTGATGATCTCCGGGAACCACGACTCGGCGCGCAGGCTCGGCGTCGGCGCGGGGCTGATCGAGCGCGCCGGCATACATCTGCGCACCGATCCGGCGGCGTGCGGCACGCCCGTGCTGCTGAGCGACGCGCACGGCGCGGTGGCCTGCTACGGGCTGCCGTATCTCGAACCCTCCCTGGTGAAGAGCGAGTTCAAGACGGAGAAGGCGCGCCACGAAGCCGTACTCGGCGCGGCGATGGAGCGCGTACGGGCCGATCTCGCGACGCGTGAGGAGGGCACCCGGTCCGTCGTCCTCGCGCATGCGTTCGTCGCGGGCGGCGAAGAGAGCGACAGCGAGCGGGACATCACCGTCGGAGGAGTCTCCGCCGTGCCCTCCGCCGTGTTCCGCGGTGTCGACTATGCCGCACTCGGACATCTGCACGGCTGCCAGACCATCACGGAGCGCGTGCGCTACTCCGGATCACCGCTCGCCTACTCCTTCTCGGAGGCCCATCACCGCAAGACGATGTGGCTCATCGACCTCGGGGCGCGGGGCGAACTCACCGCCGAGCGCATCGACTGCCCCGTGCCGCGCGCTCTCGCCCGGCTGCGCGGCACGCTCGACGGACTGCTCGACGATCCGGCGCTGGTCCGGCACGAGCAGTCGTTCGTCGAGGCGACCCTCACCGATCCGGTGCGCCCGGCCGAACCGATGGCGCGCCTCACCGAGCGGTTCCCGCACACCCTGAGCCTCGTCTTCGAGCCGGAGCGCCCCGGCGAGGACACCGCCACCTCGTACGCACAGCGGCTGAAGGGACGCAGCGACCAGCAGATCGCTGAGGACTTCGTGGCTCATGTGCGCGGCGGCAGCGGGCCCGACGACCGGGAACGCACCGTGCTGCGCGGAGCCTTCGACCACGTACGGGTGGACGAGGGTGTACGCGAGGTGGCCCGGTGAGACTGCATCAGCTGACTGTCACCGCCTTCGGCCCCTTCGGCGCCGGCCAGCAGATCGACTTCGACGCGCTGTCCACCGCCGGGATCTTCCTCCTGCACGGACCGACCGGCGCCGGCAAGACCTTCGTCCTCGACGCGGTCTGCTTCGCGCTGTACGGGGCGGTGCCGGGCGCACGACAGAGCCCTGGAGCGTCGCTGCGCAGCGACCACGCCCCGGCCGGCACCCCCACCGAGGTGTGCCTCGAACTGACCGTGGGCGGACGGCGACTGGAGATCAGACGCCGTCCGGCCCAGCCGCGTCGCAAGAAGAACGGCAAGGGCTTCACCACCGAACGGGCCCAGAGCTGGCTGCGCGAGTACGACGCCGGGATGGGCGAGTGGCAGTCGCTGAGCCGCTCCCACCAGGAGATCGGCGAGGAGATCACTCAGCTGGTCGGGATGAGCCGCGACCAGTTCTGCCAGGTGGTGCTGCTGCCCCAGGGAGACTTCGCGCGCTTCCTGCGCGCCGACGCCGAGGCGCGCGGCAAACTACTTGGACGGCTCTTCGACACCCGCCGCTTCGCCGCCGTCGAGGAACGCCTCGCCGAACAGCGGCGCGTGGCCGAGCAGCAGGTACGCGCCGGTGACGAGCGGCTGCTCGCGATCGCCCACCGGATGGAACAGGCCGCGGGCGCGACGGCCGGCGACTGGCCGCTGCCCCAACAGCAGCCGGGCGACCCCGGGCTCGCCGCGGCCGTCCTCGCCTGGGCGGCCGTCGCCCGCGCGGGCGCGCGGGAAATGCTGGACATCGCCGACTGCGCGCTGGCCGCGACGGAGAGCCGGCAGGCCGCCGCCCGGCACGCCCTGGACGCCGAGCGTGAACTCGCCCGGCTGCAGCAGCGGTACGGGGACGCACGGCAGCGGGCCGAGGCGCTCGAAGCGCGGCGCCCCGAACGCGAAGAACTGCAGGCGCGGCTGGAGCGGGCCCGCAAGGCGGAGCTGGTGGGGCCCGCGCTGAGGCTGCGCGACGACGCCGAACGTGAGCACCGCAGCGCCGACGCCGAAAGGGAGCGTGCGCGGTCCGTACTTCCGCCGGACCTCGCGGAGGCCGGCGCGGAACAGCTGGCGGGGCTCGAACGCAAACTGCGCCAGGACCTGGGCGGCCTCGAAGCCGCCCGGCGCGCGGAGGGCCGCAGCGCGGAGATTGCCCGCGAACGCGCGGACCTGGACCGTCAGGCCCGGGCGGACGACGACATCATCCAGGACGCGGCGGGCTGGCTGTCCGGCTGGGAGGGTGTCCGGCGAAGCCACCAGGAGCGGATCGTGGCGTCGCAGGAGGCGGCCACCCGTGCCGAGAACCTGACCGGACAGCTCGAACCGGCCCGCCGAAGGCTGCGGGCGGCAAGTGAACGGGACCGGCTCAGGGCGCGCACCGAGCAGGCCGAGGAGCAGCTGCGTACAGCCCGGGACCGCGCGAACAGCGCGCGCGAGAGCTGGCTAGACCTGAAGGAGCGCCGACTGCGGGGCATCGCGGCGGAGTTGGCAGCCGGGCTGGTGCCGGGCCGGCCGTGCGCGGTCTGCGGCTCGGCGGAACACCCTGCGCCGGCCCGCGCCGGGGACGGGCATGTCGACCGTACGGCGGAGGAAGCGGCGTACCAGGACTCAGCACGGGCGGACGGGGCGAAGGCGGACGCCGAACGTGAACTGGCGGTGGTACGCGAGGCGTTCACGACGGCGCGGGAGGCGGCGCGGCTCACGCCGACGGGGGCTGGGACGCGGGGCGACGCGGGGAGCAGGACTTCCGCGGCCGGGGAGCCGGAGGGCCCGGAGGTGAGGTCCGGTGACGCGCTCGACCGGGCGAAGGCCGAACCAAGGTCTGGCGACGTGGAGCTCGATGCGACGAGCGGCGGGGTGGGGCGTGCCGAGGCCGCGACCGTTGATGGGCGGGACACGGTCGGCAGCTCTGTGTGGCGTTCCGGCGTGGCGGCCGATGGCGACGACCCCGACGCAGGTGAACTGCGCTTGTTCGTCGAACAGTTGGAGCGCGAGCACCGGGACGCGCACAGCCTCGCCTCCGGTATGCACGCCGCCCGCGAGGCGCTCGACCGGGCCGAGCGGGAGCGTGAGGAGCGGCTTGGCGCGCAGCAGCAGGCCGAGCGGCGCGCCGCCGCGCGGACTTCGCAGCGGGAAGCCCTCGACCGCGAACAGGCCGCGCTGGAAAGCGAACTGGCCCGGGCCAGAGGCGGCGCGCGCAGCGTCGCCGAGCACTCCGCGCTGCTGGAGCGCCGGGTGCGGCTGCTCGTCGAGGCGGCCGAGGCCGTACGGTCTGCCGACGCCACCGAGCGGCGACTGAAGGAGGCCGACGACCGGCTGGCCGACGCGGCGTTCCGGGCCGGGTTCGACACACCGAGCGCCGCGGCAGCCACGCTGCTCGGCGACGCGCAGCAGCGTGACCTCCAGCATCGGATCGACGCCTGGCAGACCGAGGCCGCCGCGGTCGCCGACCGGCTGGCCGAAGCGGACACCCGGAGCGCCGCCGAGCACGGCGCCGCCGACCCCGAAGCCGCTCTGGCCGCCCATGACGCCGCCGAGCGTGCTCTGCGCGACGCCGCGTCCGGGCTCGCCGCGGCCCGCGACCGGTGCGCGGAGCTCGCCCGGCTCTCCCGGCAGGCAGTGCTGGAAGTCCGCAGGCTCGGCCCGCTGCGCGAGGAGTACGACCGGGTGGCCCGCCTCGCCGGACTCACCGCGGGCACCTCCGCAGACAATGAGCGCAAGATGCGCCTCGAGTCGTACGTCCTGGCGGCCCGCCTCGAACAGGTCGCGGCCGCCGCCACCGTACGGCTGCAGCGCATGTCGTCCGGCCGCTACACCCTGGTGCACTCCGACGCCCGGGCCGGCGGCAAGCGTTCCGGGCTCGGACTGCATGTCGTCGACGCCTGGACCGGCAGTGAGCGTGACACGGCGACCCTCTCCGGCGGCGAGACCTTCTTCGCCTCGCTCGCGCTCGCGCTCGGTCTCGCCGACGTCGTCACCGGCGAGGCCGGCGGCGTCCAGCTGGACACCCTCTTCATCGACGAGGGCTTCGGCAGCCTGGACGACCAGACCCTGGACGAGGTGCTCGACGTGCTCGACTCACTGCGCGAGCGGGATCGCAGCGTCGGCATCGTCAGCCATGTCGCCGATCTGCGCCGACGGATCCCCGCCCAGCTGGAGGTCGTCAAGGAACGGCACGGCTCGGCGGTGCGGCTGCGTGCCGCGCCGCTCAGCGGCTGATCGCCCGGCGCGGCAGCGGTGAGGAGTAGACGACGCTCGTCGTCACCGAGCCGAGTGCGCCGATCTTCCCGGAGACCTCCTCGAGGTGCTTCATCGACCGGGTGGCGACCTTGAGTACGAAGCAGTCGTCGCCCGTCACATGATGGGCCTCGAGGATCTCGGGTGTGGTCTCCAGCAGATCGTGGAACGGCTTGTAATTGCCGTTCGGATAGCGCAGTCGTACGAACGCGAGGATGGGGAGCCCGAGCCGCTCCTGCTCCACCACCGCGGTGTATCCGGATATCACCCCGGCCTCCTCCAGCCTGCGGATCCGCTCGGTCACGGCGCTCGACGACATGGAGACGACCCTGGCCAGCTCGGCGAAGCTGGCCCGGCCCCGGCTCTGCAGGGCTTCGAGGATGCGCCAGTCCGTGGCGTCCGGTGAATATCCGGTCATGCTCGAGAGATAGCAGGGAAATCCCCGGCCGATCAAGACAAGTTCCGGGAAATCTCACTTCAGGGAAACGATCCCCGACCGTAGATTTTCGGTCATGACTACGACGCAGCTCGCCACGAACCCCGTCCTCCGCGTGCCGCCGGCCTCGCCCGCGGCGGCCGCCGCCTACTTCGGGGCCGACCTGGCCTTTCACACCGATGTCTCCGATGTCGCCTCGGCGCTGGCGGCCGGCGGCGACCCGGGTTTCGTGATCCTCGACTCCCGCTCCACCGAGTCCTGGGACCAGGGGCACGTACCCGGTGCGGTCCATCTGCCGACCGCGCTGATCGCCGAACAGGCCGACCAGCTGCTGGACAAGTCGGTGCCGGTCGTCACGTACTGCTGGGGCCCCGGCTGCAACGGAGCGACGCGCGCGGCTCTGGCCCTCGCCGAACTCGGCTACCAGGTGAAGGAGATGCTCGGTGGTTTCGAGTACTGGGCGCGTGAGGGCTTCGAGTTCGAGACCTGGGAGGGCAGCCGCAAGCGCGACGCCGACCCGCTGACCGCGCCTCTCGACTCGGACGACTGCGGCTGCTGATCCGGACCCGCCACCCGCAATCCGCTACCGCACGACGGACGGGTACGGGCGCAGGAACGGCGCGTCCGATGCGCTGGAGTCCGGACCGGACGCGCCGCCCGCAGGACGACATCGAGTACGGCGTCGCTGTCGTATGCGCAATGCCCGCTCGCCCAGGCCGTATCGCCCTCGACGACCGCCCGACCGTCGCCGCCGCTGTCGCCGTCCGCACGGTCCCGCGACGTCGACCACGATCGCGCTCGGCAGGTCCGCCGCCTCCGGACGCGCGGCGAACTCCAGCACCTCGCCCGGGCGCGGGGTGTCCGCCGGCGGCGCCACGTCCAGCGATGCGCACACCGCGTACCGGCTCCCCGTCGTCGCCGCGCGGGCCGACGGTGGCCGGGCTCTTGCCATTCGGCTGAGCCCGGCCGCCGCGGCGGGCCGTTCCCGACTCCGGTCGTCCGCTGTCAGAGCTTCGACAGCTCGTCGACCAGATCGTCCAGGCCCAGCGAGCCCTGCGACAGGGCCGCCATGTGCCAGGCCTTCGCGTCGAACGCGTCGCCATGTGCCTTGCGCGCGTTCTCCCGGCCCAGCAGCCACGCCCGCTCACCCAGCTTGTAGCCGATCGCCTGTGCCGGAACGGACAGATACCGCGTCAGCTCGCTCTCCACGAAGTCCGCCGGCCGTCCGCTGTGGCTGCCGAAGAACTCCTGCCCCAGAGCCGGTGTCCAGCGCTCGCCCGGGTGGAACGGCGAGTCCGCCGGGATCTCCAGCTCCAGATGCATGCCGATGTCCACGATCACCCGGCATGCCCGCATCATCTGCGCGTCCAGATAGCCCAGCCTGCGCTCCGGGTCGGGCAGGAAGCCCAGTTCGTCCATCAGCCGCTCCGCGTAGAGCGCCCAGCCCTCGGCGTTGGCGCTGACCCCGCCGATCGTCGCCTGGTAGCGGGAGAGCTGGTCCGCGACATGCACCCACTGCGCGATCTGCAGATGGTGGCCGGGAACGCCCTCGTGGTACCAGGTCGACACCAGGTCGTACACCGGGAAACGCGTGGCGCCCATGGTCGGCAGCCAGGTACAGCCGGGGCGGCTGAAGTCTTCGGACGGGCCGGTGTAGTACGGCGCCGCCGCGCCGCCCGGCGGAGCGATCCGGGACTCCACCTTCCGTACCCGCTCGGCCAGTTCGAAGTGCGTGCCGTCCAGCGCCTCGATCGCCTCGTCCATGATCTTCTGCAGCCAGGCCCGCACCTCCTCGACGCCCTCGATGTGCTCACCGTGCTCGTCGAGGTGCGCAAGCGCCTCCCAGGGCCCTGCGCCCGGAAGGATCTTGTCCGCCTCGGTCTTCATCTCGGCCAGCAGCCGGTGATACTCGGACCAGCCGTATGCGTAGGCCTCGTCGAGGTCGAGGTCGGTGCCGTTGAAGTAGCGCGACCAGCGGGCGTAGCGCTCGCGGCCCACCGTGTCGGGCGCGTCCGCCACGGCGGGGGCGTAGACATCGCGCATCCAGTCGCGCAGTTCCGCAAGTGCCCCGGTCGCACTGCGGGCCGCCTCGTCGAGCTCGGTGCGGAGCGTGAGGGGGCCGCCCGCCGCGAACTCCTCGAACCAGCTGCGATCCGTGCCGAGCCACTCGGTCATCTGGTCGATATTGGTCCGGGTCGCACGGGGGCCGCCCAGCAGCTTCCGCTCGAGTCCCAGCGCCAGCGAGGCGCGGTAGCCCTCCAGGGCGCGCGGCACCGCCCGCAGCCGCTGCGCCACGGCCGCCCAGTCCTCATCGGTCTGCGTCGGCGTCACGGTGAACACCTCGCGCACCGTGTGCACCGGCGAGCGCATATTGCTCACCGTGCGCAGAGCCTCATCGGTTTCGTGCACGGCGAGTTCCGCTGTCAGACGCTCTCGCAACAGCCGGCCGCAGCGCCGTTCCGCATCGCTCTCCGCGGCCGGCAGCTTCTCGGCATCGTCCAGCCTGGCGAGTGTCTCGCGAGCGAGTTCGGCGAAAGCCTCCTGACCGGCTGGTGAGTAGTCGGGAAGGAGGCCCGAGCTCTCCTTGAGTCCCAGATACGTGCCGATGGTCGGGTCGAGTTCGATGAGTGCGTCGACGTAGGAGTCGGCGACCTGTCGTGGCAGCGCGCTGCTGGAAGTGACTGGCATGCGCACATCCTCATACGACTGAGGCCTCCGCGTCACCATCATTGGATCTCAGTCGCCTGTCAGTGGCCTGTCAACGATCCTGGACGCCGACCGGCGTCGGAGGCAGCAGCGGGCCGCAGTCCCACTGCTGGAAGATCAGTCGCGTCTCGACCCTGGCGACTTCTCGCCGTGAGGTGAACTCGTCCACCACGAGACGCTGCAGATCGGCCGTGTCCGTCACGGCCACATGCACCAGATAGTCGTCGGGACCGGTGAGATGGAACAGCGCTCGGGACTCGGGCAGCGCGCGGATCCGCTCCACGAACGGACCGATCAGTTCCCGCCGGTGCGGCCGGACCTGCACGGAGAGGAGTGCCTGCAGCCCACGCCCCAGCCGGGCGGGATCCAGGGCCAGCCGATGCCCGAGGATCACGCCTGAGCGGCGCAGCCTGGTCACCCGGTCCAGGCAGGTGGACGGCGCCACTCCGACCTCCGCAGCCAGCTCGCGATAGGTGGTCCGGGCGTCGTTCTGCAGCAGACGGAGTATGTGCAGATCCACCGGGTCGAGTGCGACAGATTCAGCCATTCGCCGAACGTAACACGACCTTTGGCCATTACCTCCCGGTAGGTGTTCAGAGTGCGGGCATGGAGAACGCAGCCTCGGTCACCCCCGCACCCCGGGCCCTGGCCACCGAAGCAGTACACGCCGGACGCGAGGACCTCGCAGAGCTCGGCGTGCACGCCCCACCGCTGGACCTGTCCACCACCTACCCGTCGTACGACGCCGCAGGTGAGGCCGAGCGTATCGACGGCTTCGCCGCCACCGGCGCGCGCCTGGAGGGACCGCCGGTCTACGCCCGGCTCGACAACCCGACCACGGCCCGTTTCGAGACAGCGCTCGCCAGGCTGGAAGGAGCCGAGAGCGCGGTCGCGTTCGCCAGCGGGATGGCCGCGCTCACCGCCGTACTGCTGGTACGGGCGAGCATGGGGCTGCGTCACGTGGTCGCCGTCCGGCCGTTGTACGGGTGCAGCGACCATCTGCTGAACGCGGGGCTGCTCGGGACCGAGGTGACCTGGACCGACCCCGCGGGCATCGCGGAGGCGATCCGGCCGGAAACCGGCCTTGTGATGGTGGAGACGCCCGCCAACCCGACGCTCGCCGAGGTCGATCTGCGAGCCGTTCGGCACGCCTGCGGCTCCGTGCCGCTGCTCGTCGACAACACCTTCGCCACGCCTGTACTGCAGCGGCCGGTGGAGCACGGGGCGCGGATCGTGCTGCACAGCGCGACCAAGTACCTGGGCGGGCACGGCGATGTGATGGGCGGAGTGGTGGCCTGCGACGAGGAGTTCGCCCGCAGCCTCCGGCAGGTGCGGTTCGCGACCGGCGGCGTCCTGCATCCGATGGCCGGATATCTGCTGCTGCGTGGACTGTCCACGCTGCCGGTACGGGTACGGGCCGCCTCCGCCACGGCGGCCGACCTGGCCGGCCGGCTGGCCGCCGACCCCCGGATCGCCCGGGTCCACTATCCGAGCGTGGGCGGGGCGATGGTCTCTTTCGAGGTGTACGGGGACCCGCGGAGCGTGATCGCGGCCGTGCGGCTGATCACGCCGGCGGTCAGTCTCGGCAGCGTCGACAGCCTGATCCAGCACCCGGCCTCCATCAGCCACCGCATCGTGGCTGAGGGAGACCGGCGCTCGGCGGGCGTCAGCGACCGGCTGCTGCGGATGTCGGTCGGTCTTGAGGACGTGGAGGATCTATGGCGTGATCTGACCGAGGCCCTCAGCGCTCAGCCTGTTCGTACGGAAACAGCGCGCGTACGGGAGTCGCGTCAAGTCGGGCGGTGATGACCAGCGTGCCCTCCTCGATCTGGTAGTCGAGCGGCAGGTTCAGGGCGCGCATGGCTGCCACCATCGCGGTGTTGGAGGAACGGGTGACGGCGTAGACGTTTCCGCAGCCCGCCTCGACAGCGAGGGTGACCAGTCGGCCGAGCAGCTCCGAGCCGATGCCGCGGCCCTGCCATTCGTCCTCGACGAGCAGCGCGACCTCGGTCTCGTCCCCGTCCCAGAGGAGATGTCCGAGGGCGACGAGACGGCCAGAGGCGGTCTGGACGGCGAGGGTGCGGCCGAAACGCGGGCTGAGCAGGTGGTTGAGGTAGCGGTCGGCGTCGCCGACCGGGCCGTGGTAGCGCATGCTCAGGGTGCGCTCGGAGCAGCGGTCGTGCATGGCCACGGCGGCTTCGACGTCGCCCTGGTCGACGCGGCGCACGGTGATCTCGTTGCCCTCGGGGAGGGTGAGGACGTCCTGGCTGCGCGGGATACGGGGGCCGAGGCGCGCGTCCAGTTCCACCAGGGCGCGGGCCCGCGCGAACTCGGTGGGCGTGAACGGAAGATAGGGCCGTTCGACGGTGATGGCTCCACCGTTCGGGTCGCGCAGCCGCATCACCGTCTCCTCCAGCACGCCTTCCACCGGCGGGATCTCTCCGGTGGGCCGGCCCGTCAGCGAGACCGGGGGCAGCGAGTGGATCGTGCAGCGGCCGAGCAACTGGCGCAGTGCCAGCGGCAGTTCGGCCGCGTCAAGGGCGGTACGGGTGGCGAGGCCCAGCACCCGGGTGGGGGTGTCGACGAGATCGTGGGCGTCGGCCCGCTCGATCCAGGTGTTGCTGCCGCCCGCCCCGGAGATCTCCCGGGTGAGCTGCTGCGCCTGCAGGGACGCGGGGGCGCGCAGCAGAAACTCGTCCACCGTGCCCTCGGCCAGCGGATGGGTCTGGAGGGTGAGGATGTCGACCCGGTGCTGTGCGAGGGCGATGCACAACGCGGCCAGGCTGCCGGGTGTGTCCCGCACAGTGGTCCGCATCCGCCACAGCGCCGTCTCGTACAGCTCGCCCCGTGCCGCGGCCCCGGTCGCGGAGGACACCGCCATCCCGGCATCTCCGGTGACGTCGATGCTGTCCGCCGGAGGGGCATGACTGTGGTGTCGTGCCCACCATGTGTGGAAAGCGGCCGTGGCGACGAGGGCCACGGCTGAGGCGATGAGCAGGAACGGGCCGTCCGGCCCGTGCCCGATCATGTTCGCGATGGCGTCGGCGACCGCGACGGCGGTGAACATGGCTGCCAGTTCGACGAGATCCCGCCGCCAGTGGTGTGGGCGGCGGGCACTCTTCGCAGAAGTCACATCTGTCATGCCATCACTGTGACCGAACGGTGTTGCGTGATCACGAACGCTTTGTGACTGACGGGTTAAGCATCAATCTGGACGGCTATAGGCTGATTTTCGCCGTTCCTGGCGTGGAGTGATCGCTTCCCTGTCGCAACGCGGCCACCAGCTGGGATGCGCCGGTGACCAGCTGGGATGAGCCACCGCGACCGGCGAGGGCCGAGAGCCCAAGTATCTCTGCCGTTCCGCCGCCGGCCGGCCCCGCTGTCGTCGTGACCGCCGCGCCGCAGCGCTCGGCGCAGTCTGCCGCCACCTCCTTGGGCCGGGGCGATCGGTCAGGAGCCGGCTATGGCCCGTAGCGCCTCCAGATGCCGCCGGTATACGGCGCGTCCCTCGTTCGTCAGAGACAGCCAGGTCCGCGCCCGCCGCCCCACCCTGCCCTTGTCCACCCCGACCCAGCCGGCTTCCTCGAGAGCCGCGACCTGCTTGGACAGTGCTGAGTCGGTGACCTCGACCAGGTCGCGCACAAACCCGAACTCGGCCTTGTCCAGCGGTGCCAGGGCCGCCACGATCGACAGCCGGACGGGCGAGGTGAGCAGCGGGGCGAGCGCGTGGCGCGGATGCGTACCCGTCTCCTTCCCGGCGTTCTCGGCCTTCCCGTCGTTCCCGGTCCGCTGCGTTCTCTTCGTCATGCCGACCGCCGTGTCTCCTGCCAGGCACCGACCGCCGGCGGCAGCGCGCACCACAGGGCTCCGATCACCGCGAAGACCACGCTGCCCTCGAAGGCGGAGACGCTGAGCGCGACGGTGAGGGAGTAGGCCACCGCCCAGGAGCCGATCAGCGCGCCGTGCCGGGCGCCGAACCCCCGGCGGATGACGCGCTGCCGGGCTGCGTACATGCTGAGCCCCCCGACGAGCACGGCATTGATGACCGCGAAGACGAGTGCCGCGGACCGCCCTTGCCACAGCACCGCCATCGGTACCAGTACCAGTTGACCGGCGGCGAAGACGACGAGATACCGCGCGTACCAACCGCTGCCGCGGCGGCGTGTGGCGCTCTCCGCGAGGTTCGCGCGCTTCAACGCCGCCGCGGCATCCGTCTGTTCACTCATACTTGTGAGAATGGCACTTACTTTCCAAAGTGGCAAGTAAGTGCTGGGCGCGTGTCCTACTGCCCCACACGCCCGGGCTGAAGCACCTTGCTGAACAGGACCGTTCCGCCCTCTGCCCGCAGCCGGACCGTCAACTCACCACTGCCGCCGTCGATGTCGACCTCGCCGAAGTACTGCGGCGACTCCATCGGCGAGACATTGGCCCGCTCCGGCGCCCGGACGAAGACCCGCTCAGGACCGAAGGTGGCGTCGAGCGCGTTGGCCGGGAAGCCGCCGGCGGCCAGCGGCCCCGAGACGAACTCCCAGAAGGGCGCGAAGTCCTTGAAAGCCGCCCGCGACGGGTCGTAGTGCTGCGCCGAGGTGTAGTGCACATCCGCGGTGAGCCACACAGTGCCCGTGATCCGGCGCTGCTTGATGTACCGCAGCAGCTCGGCGATCTGCAGCTCACGCCCGAGCGGCGCTCCCGGATCCCCCTGTGCGACGGCCTCGAAGTTCGCCGTCCCGTCCGCCACGACCAGCCCGAGCGGCATGTCCGAGGCGATCACCTTCCACACCGCGCGCGACCGCGACAGCTCACGCTTGAGCCAGGCGAGCTGCTCGGCGCCGAGGATGCCCTGTGCGTCGTCGGGCTGCCGGCCGGGGGAGTTGGCATTGCGGTACGAGCGCATGTCGAGGACGAACACATCGAGCAGCGGTCCGTAGCGCACCACCCGGTGCACACGGCCGTCGCGCCCGGGGGCGGCGAGCGTCGAGACGGGGAAGTACTCGCTGAAGGCACGGCTCGAGCGCTCCGCCAGCACATCCACGTTCTTCTCGGTGTAGCGCGGGTCGTCGAGGATCTGGCCCGGGTACCAGTTGTTGCGCACCTCGTGGTCGTCCCACTGCACGACCGTGGGCACTTGCGCGTTGAAGCGCCGGACGTTCTCGTCGAGCAGGTTGTAGCGGAAGTTCCCGCGGAAATCCGCCAGCGTCTGCGCCACCTTGGACTTCTCCTCGGTGGTGATGTTCCGCCAGATCCGGCCGTCCGGCAGCGTCACGCTCGGCTCGATCACGCCGTCCGCGTAGATCGTGTCCCCACTGCAGAGGAAGAAATCCGGGTCGAGACGGCGCATCTCGTCGTATGCGCGATAGCCGCCGATGTCCGGGTTGATGCCCCAGCCCTGCCCCGCGATATCGCCCGACCACAGAAAGCGCACTCCTTCACGGCGCTTGGCGGGCGCCGTACGGAAGGTCCCGTAGACCGGCTCCCCGGTGCGGCGGGGGTCTTCCGGGTCGGCGAGCGTGACCCGGTAGTGCACCTGCTCACCGGCGGGCAGTCCGCGCAGCGCGGTCCGTCCCGTGAAGTCCGTGTCGGCCTCGACCAGCGGACCGTGCCATCTGTGCGTGTGCCGGAAGGACTCAGTCGCGGACGTCTCCACGATCATCCTGGCGGGCCGGTCGGAGCGGACCCACACCAGACCGGACGAGGAGGTCACATCGCCGGTCTGCACACCCCATGCGGCGCGCGGGCGGCCGGACAGCGCGAGCGCAGGCGCCGCTCCCATCGCGGGCAGAGCCAGTGCCGCCGAGGCGGCGACCGTGCCGCGCAGAACGGAACGGCGGTCGGGGGAGGGTATCCGCGGGCTGTGTGACATCGCTGTGCCTCCAGGGCAGGGCTCGGGCCGGTGTGCCGTGCCATGCCTACTGCCCGGCTGCGGCCGCCACGCGAACCCCGGGTGAACAACCGGCCCTGCGCGGCGTACGAGGACAGTCCAACGGCCCCGCAGGACCGAGGCACTTCACAGCCCGAGGCACTTCACAGCGCCTTCCGCACCGCCTCCGCCATCAGCCGCACGCCGCGCTCGATGTCGGTCGGCGCCAGATGCGCGTACCCGAGGACCAGCCGCACTCCGGCGTCCCCCTCGTCGGCCGCCATGTAGTCGGCCAGCGGGCGTACCGCCACCCCGGACCGTGCCGCCGAGTCCAGGAATCGCGGCTCGGGGCCGTACCGCTCGGGCAGCCGCGCGATGATGTGCAGACCGGCGGCGATACCGCTGACCTCGGTGCCGGGGAAGTGGTCCGTGAGGGCGCCGACGAGCGCGTCGCGCCGCTCCCGGTAGGCACGCTGGCAGCGACGGAGCTGCCGGTCGTAACCGCCGTGGTCGATGAAGTCGGCAAGGAGCGCCTGGTCCAGGGCCGGGTTGCCGAGATCCATGGTGCGTTTGCGTTCGACGACCTCGTCCGCCAGACGGGAGGGTACGAGCAGCCAGCCCAGCCGCAGCCCCGGTGCGAGCGACTTGCTCACCGACCCGGTGTACGCGACGCGCTCCGGGTCGAGACCCTGCAGCGCGCCGACGGGAGCCCGGTCGTAGCGGAAGTCGCCGTCGTAGTCGTCCTCCACGATCAGACCGTCCACGGCGCGCGCCCAATCGAGGAGTTCGGTGCGACGCTGCGCGGAGTAGGCGATTCCGGTCGGGAACTGGTGGGCAGGTGTCGTCACCACCGCACGTACACCGGAGCCCTGGAGCGGCCCGGTCGCCAGCCCTTCGCCGTCGAGCGGCAACGCGGTCATGTCCAGACCGGCCGCAGAGAACAGCGCTCCGTGCTCGTGGCTCCCGGGGTCCTCGACCCCCACCGTCCGCAGTCCGTGCCCATGCAGTACGAAACCGAGCAGCGTCATCGCCTGCGCCACGCCCGAACACACCACCAGGCATTCCGGATCGGCGACGACGCCGCGCCGCCGGGTGAGCAACGAGGCCAGCGCGGTGCGCAGCTCCGGCAGCCCGCGCGGATCGGGATAGCCCAGCGCGCGATGCGGCAGCCGCGCGAGCACGGACTTGTGCGCGGCGGCCCACGCGGCGCGCGGGAAGAGCGAGAGATCGGGCGTCCCGGGGCGGAAGTCCACGCGCGCGCCGGGAGCGCGTGGCGCCAGGTCCCCCACCCCGCGCACGGCGGGCCGCGCCGCGCCCCCGACCCAGGTTCCGGCGCCCCGGCCGCTGCGCAGGTAGCCCTCCGCCGTCAGCTGCTCGTAGGCCTCGGTGACCAGACCGCGCGAGACGCCCAGATCGGTGGCGAGCTCACGGCTGGAGGGCAGCCGCGTTCCCGCGCCCAGCCGTCCCGACCTGACCGCCTCGCGCAGCGCCGACTGCAAAGCGCGTCCGCGCTGCCGGGCCGGAGCGGCGGCCGCGGGCAGCAGCAGTTCCCAGGCGGCGTTCCACGAGTCACCTCGGGACGGCTCGCCCGTCGCCGGATTGGTCCCCGATGGCGTCATGAAAGTGGACCTTAAACCGGACCGCATCGCTGCCTAGCGTCGCCCCTATGAAAGTGAACTCCCTGCGCGCGGCGCTTCTCGTCACCTTGGCCTACCTCCTCGTCGGCGCCTCCTTCACCGCCAACAGCATCCTTGGCGACTATCCCTACGCGGGTGGCCAGGCGCTGCGCTACGCCCTCGCCTGCCTGCTCCTGCTGCCGTTGCTCGGCGGCCGGGCGGGCGTGTTGCCGCTGCGTGCCCTCCGCCTGCCGCAGTGGGGACGGCTCGCTCTGCTCGCCGCCGTCGGCATGGTCGGTTTCAACCTGGCGATCCTGGCGGCGGAACGCACCTCGGAACCCGCCGTTCCCGGTGTGTTCGTCGGCTGCGCCCCCGTCATCGTCGCCGTACTCGTACCGCTCCTGGACGGCCGTCGGCCCGCTCGCCCCGTGCTGTACGGAGCCCTGTTCGTCGCGGCCGGCGCCTTCGCCGTCCAGGGGTGGGGCCGTACAGGACCGGCCGGAATCGCCTGGTCGGTAGGCGCGCTGGCCGGCGAGGTCGGCTTCGCCGTGCTGGCCGGACCCGTGCTGCGAACGCTCGGTCCCAAACTGCTCACCGCCACCGTCTGTGGCATCGCTGCCGTCGAGTCCACGGTCTTCGGCCTCGTCCTCGACGGCTCGGGCTTTCTGCGCACGCCCACTCAGGCGGAGACCCTGGCGCTGCTGTGGCAGGCGGCCGTCGTCACCGTCGTCGGCTTTGTCTGGTGGTACATGGGCGTGCAGCGCATCGGCACCGAACGCGCCACGCTCTTCTCCGGACTGATCCCCGTATCCGCCGCGCTGACCGCGCCCCTGGTCGGTACGGGGACGTTCGGCCCGGCCCAGGCGGCGGGCGGTGTGCTGGTCGGAGCGGGCGCTGCGCTCGGCTCGGGCGTGTTCAGGGGGCGGTCAGCGGCTGCCGTCCAGGATGACGCGCGCGACGAGCGCGGGGTCGTCGTTCATGGGGACATGGCCGCAGCCGGGCAGCCGCACGAGCCGCGCCCCCGGGATGGCCTGCTTGGCCCTGATGCCCTGGCGGCGCAGCAGCAGCCGGTCCTTCGTTCCCCAGCCGATGGTGACCGGCACGTCGGGCACATCGTCGGTGAACAGGACGTAGCGGCCGGCGGCGAGTGTCTGATGAAAGCCGGTGGCGTCGCGGAGCGCGAGAGTCTCGGCGACGGCCGCCTCGGGTGAGCGCCGGCCGGGCCGGGCATAGATGCTGCTGGTCAGCGCCGCCCGCCCGGCGGCCGTCCGGGACAGCCGCTCGATCAGCGGCAGCGGCATCGACCGTGCGCCGAGCCGCATCGCGCGCAGCGTCGTGAAGGCGTAGCGCCGCTCCGCCTCGGTCCAGAAGCCGGCGGGCGAGAGCGCCGTCACCGACCGTACGAGCTTCTCGCGCCCCAACTCCAGGGCGAGCAGCCCGCCGAGGGAGTTTCCCACGACATGCGGACGCTCGATCTTCAGCTCCTCGCAGAGCGAGCCGAGCACCGAGCCCACGGTGGTGAGATCGTAGGACACGCCGTCGGGCAGTGCCGGGGAGGTGCCGAAGCCGGGCAGGTCGACGGCGATGACATCGCGTTCGGCCGCCAGGATCCCCAGCACCGGCTCCCAGGCCTGCCAGTGGTGCCCGATGCCGTGGAGCAGCAGCAGCGGCTCACCCGCCCCGGCACGCTCGTACGCGACGGACAGCGTGCGGCTGCCCCGGGGGGACTTGATGGAGAACGAGATCTCTGCGGCCATGCTGCTGCTCCCTGTTGTCGCCCGGTCGCCTGTTTTAGACAGCCCGTCAGTAACAATTACCGCTCAGTAGCTTCGAGTTCAAGTGGGCAGGCGGGGCCGACCGGGGACTGTGCCGTGCGACGCACCTGAACTGCCTGGACAGCCGGTGCGAGGTCGGTTGGGATGGACGGGTGGCAGCAGACATCGTGACTGACGTATTCGAAGAGCACCGGCCCGTTCTGACCGGCGTGGCGTACCGCATGCTCGGCCGGGTGGCCGACGCCGAGGATGTGGTGCAGGAGGCCTGGCTGCGCTGGTCGGCCGAGGGGCGCGGCGACGTCCTGGAGCCACGCGGCTATCTCGTGAGGATCACCACCCGCCTCGCCATCGACCGGCTGCGGCACGTCCGGTCGCGGCGGGAGGCGTACGTCGGCCCCTGGCTGCCGGAGCCGATCGCCACCGACTTCGGGTACACGGTCCCCGACACCGCCGAGCGGGCCGTCCTCGCCGAATCCGTATCACTTGCCGTCCTGGTCGTCCTGGAGGCGCTGTCGCCGCTGGAGCGCGCGGTCTTCGTGCTGCGCGAGGCCTTCGGATTCCCTTACGGCGAGATTGCGACCACCCTCGACCGGACCGAGGCGGCGGTACGGCAGCTCGCCGGCCGGGCGCGTAAGCATGTCGAGGAGCGCAAGCCCCGCTACGACGTCGACCCCACCGAACGCCGCGATCTCACCGAGCGCTTCCTGGACGCCGCGTCAGGCGGTGATCTGAAGGCGCTGCTGTCCCTGCTGGCGCCCGATGTGCGGCTGGTCGGCGACAGCGGCGGCAAGTCCAAGGCACCGCTGCGCGTCATGCAGAGCGTGGACAAGGTCGGACGCTTCCTCTTCGCCGTCGCGCAGCAACCGATCCAGGACATGGAGCTCCGCTTCGTCGAGCTCAACGGAGGCCCGGCGCTTCTCGTCCTGTCCGCCGGAAAGCCGGACACCGTCCTCCAGTTGGAAGTTCTGGACGGACGGATCCAATGCGTCTACATCCAGCGCAACCCTGACAAACTCGTCTCGCTCGTTTCTGCGTAGAACCGTCGCGTCGCACGTCAGACCCCGTGTCCGTATCGGACGCGGGGTCTTGTGCTGCCTGCGTTTCACAGGGCGACGAACACCCTGTGAACGCTCTGCGAATCCGGTTCGTTCCACTGCGTAACCGGCGCAGGATTGGTCTTGACCAAGGGGGTGCGCCGTCCTATGGTCGCAGGGATAGTGCAGGAACCTTTAATAAACAAGGGCGCGGAATAGCCGCTGCTGACACAGCGATTGCGGAGGATCAGGGTGGGGACCACGCAGCTGGAAACAGTGCCGGAGCCTAAGTACTGGCACCTCAAGACCGTGCTCGGCGAAGCGCTCGACTCGGACTTCGAGGTCGGTGAGATCCTTCCGAACGAGCGTGATCTCGCCGCTCGCTTCGGAGTCGCCCGCGCCACACTCCGGCAGGCGCTCGAACAGCTCGAGCTGGAAGGCCGGTTGCAGCGACGCCGGGGCGTCGGCACGACCGTCGCACCGCCGCGCATGGGCGTCGACGTCTCCACCACCGAGCCCGCCTGGCCCAGCACCGGCCAGGACGCCTGGCAGTCCGTCGACTGCACGACAGTGGTGCCGCCCCAGGCGGTGGCGCGTCTGCTCGAGACGGACACCGGCGAAGAGACGTACACGGTGCGCAGGCTGCGCGTCAGCCGTGGCCAGTCCGTCGCGGCCGAGCTGCTGTATGTGCCGGTCTCGTCCGTGCCCGAGCTCTCGGCGATCGACGCGCCGTCCGGACCCGCCCGCGCCCGTGGCGTACTGCGTGAACTCCAGCGCCTCGAGCTCGAGGGCCAGGACCGCGCGGTGGAACTGGGCTCGGCGCGCGCCGACGACGCCAAGGAGCTCGACCGGCTGCCGGGCGCGCCCGTCCTGGTCGTCACCACCCGCTACTTCTCCGAGGGCAGGACCGCGGCCGTCTCGGTGGCCACTTACCGGGCCGACACCTGCCGGCTCACCTTCGGGGACTCCGGCGATCTGGAGATCAGCCACCACGAGCAGGAACGCCGCGCTTCCTGAGTCTCACCTCTGCATACGGCCCGTTGCTTCATACGGCCCGTCGCTTCGTACGCCCGTCTTCATACGGCCCGTCGCCCGAGTTCGCGCTCAGCGGCGGGCCGTCACCGTTCCCTCGACGGCGAAGAGCTGCTCCTCGACATGGTCCAGCGCCAGGCGCAGTGCGCCGGTCGCCACGGCCGCCTCGCCGAGCAGTGAGAGCGTCACCCGCGGCGGGCGCAGACAGTAGCGGGACAGCTCGTCGCGCAGTGGATCGAGTACGCCGTCGAGTCCGGCCGCCCAGCCGCCGATCACCACCAGCTCCGGATCGAGCGCCAGCACCAGCGCCGCCACATCGTGCACCAGACGCTGGATGAACCGCTGGACCGCGGCCTGCGCGCGGGAATCGCCCCGCTTGGCCAGGGCGAAGACATCGGCCACGGCCTGCTCGTCGAGGGGATGCAGCGGCTCGTCCGTCGTGGACAGGAGCTTCTCCGGGGTCACTTCGCGGCCCAGCAGATGCAGCGCCCCGATCTCGCCGGCCGCGCCGCCGAAGCCGCGGTGCAGCCGTCCGCCGATCAGCGAACCGGCGCCCGGGCTGAGCCCCGCCAGCACGAAGACGATGTCGTCGGACTCGGTCGCGGCTCCCTTCCAGTGCTCGGCGACCGCGGCGGCATTGGCGTCGTTCTCCACCAGCACCGGACAGCGGAACGACCTGCGCAGCCGCTCGCCCAGCGCCAGGCCGGTCCAGCCCGGCAGCGCGGTCCCCAGCCGTACGGTGCCGTCGGCCTCCACGATGCCCGGGGAGCCGACCCCGACCGCGCGCAGGCTGCTGCGCGCGACACCGGCGCGCCGCAGTACATCGGCGACGACCAGCCGCACCCGTTCCAGCCGTTCGTCCTCGGAGGCCGTCTCGGACACATCCCGGGACCCGGCGCCGATGACGCGCCCGTCCAGACCCGACAGCAGTGCCGCCACCCGGTGCGATCCGATTTCGACGCCCAGCAGATGACCGGCCTCGGCGCGGAACCTGAACCGCCGGGCCGGACGTCCCTGACGGCGCGCGCCACCCTCCTCGAGGACGCTCTCGACGACCAGTCCGGTCTCCATGAGGCCCTCGACGACACCTTCGACCGTTGGCCGGGAAAGGCCTGTGATGCGGGTCAGATCTGTGAGCGTGGGGCAGTCAGCGCCCCGCAGTGCATGGAGTACCACCGCGGAGTTGATTCGCCGCAGCAGCGACGGATCTCCGCCGGTCAGCCGCCCCACCGTGTGTCCTCCCAGCCCGAGCACGTGTCTGGCCGGATCGTACTCGTTGACAGCAGAGGCGGCGAGTGGTGTACGGGGCGGCTGACTCGCCTCAGAACCGGGCGTGGGCGCTGATGTCGGCGCCGAACTGCTCGATCATCGCGGGCGTCACGGTCGGCCGGCACTGGGCGATGGCCGCCAGATAGTCCTTTGTGCTCGCGCCGAGCGCCCGTTGATCGCCCGTACCCCTGCCGATCGTCTCCAGATCCCGCTCGAACGCGCACTGGGCGGCGATCCGGGCCGCATGCTCGATGTCCGCCGGAGTGAACAGGTCGGTCGCCGCCACCAGTACCGTCACATCCACGTCGGACCGGCCGTCCGTGTACCGGGACCAGATCGCCGCCCGCGCCGCCTCGTCCGGGGTGCCGATCGGGATCAGATAGTCGAACCTGCCGGGCCGCAGGAAGGCCGGGTCGAGGGTGCGGATGGAGTTGGTGGCGCACACCAGCAGACGCTCGTCCCGTTCCCGGAAGCCCGGTATGAGCTTGAGCAGTTCATTGGTCACACCGTGCATCCCGCCGGGCTGTGCGGGCTCCGTGCGGACCGGTGCGATCTCCTCGACCTCGTCGATGAAGACGAGCACCCGCTCGAGCTCCGCGATCCGTGCGAACGCGCTGCGCAGCGCCGCCGCGAGATTGCCCTCGTCGGCCAGCCGGGAAGGCAGCAGTTCCACGAACGGCCAGCCGAGCTTGGAGGCGATGCCCCGGGCGAACGTGGTCTTCCCGGTCCCGGGCGGACCGAACAGCGCGATGGCCCGCGGCGGCCGCACCCCGTGCCGCGCGGCTCGCTCCGGCTCCGCCAGCGGCAGGACGACGCGTCGCTCGATCAGGTCCTTCTCCGCCTCCATGCCGGCCACCTTGGCCCACAGGTCGTTCGGCAGGAACCGTCCGCCGAGGTCCTCCAGCAGACTGGCTGCGGGGCCGTGCAGCGGCTCCACCTTCTCGAAGTAGGCCACGGCGGGCTGCCGCGTGTAGCCCGCGTTGAGCAGCCCCTCGCCGAGGAGCTCCTCCTCGGGCAGCACATAGGCGATACGGCCCACCCGGGCGGCGACGAGCCGCCGCTCCAGCTCCACCAGGAGTGCGCTGGCCAGTCCACGGCCGCGCCAGGCCGAGGAAATGGCGATGCGCATCACCCAGGCACGCTCACCGGCCACACAGGCGAGCGCCGCCCCGATGGGGACGCCCTGGTGAACGGCGACGACGGCGGGCTGCCGGGAGGTGAGCGCACCGATGCATTCGGCGAGTGAGAAGACGGACTCCTGGCCGAGTTCGGCCGTGGTGTCGATCAGGTGGACCACTGCCGCGAGATCGCTCTCGCGGTAGTCGTGGATGAGCCAGTTCATCGGTACCGCCCCTCGTTCGTGCTGTTCCGGTGAGGCTAGGGGCGATGATGCGGCGGGTCCTGCGCCACTGTGCACAAACCCGGGCGGGAAACTCGACGTTCCGTCTCTGGCCGGGGCCGCACCCGTTGGTGGCCGGATCCTGCGCCGTAGGCCCGTTGCGGCGGCCTGACGGACTGCCAGTTGTCAGTGCCTGCCGGTTTACTGGAGGCATGACCACGGCACAGCACCTCGACACGATCGACTTGCTGCGCTCCCGGGGGTTCCCCGCGGAGCCCGGCCCGTCGGACGTCGGCACCGAAGGTCCGGGATTCCATATCGCGGAGCTGAACGGGCATGTCGGACAGGGCGCGGACAGCGACGCGGATGGGGAGACGGACGCGGAGACGGACGCGGAGCAGCGCGCGGCCGAACACGAGGCCTTGCTGGACGCGCTCACGCAACGCTGGGGCGAGCCCGACTACTTCAGTCTCACCGGTACTGGGTTGCGCGCCGACGCGGACGAGGATGTGCCGGAACCGTGGCTCCGGCTGAGTGCGCTGCTGTCGTATCTGCATCTGTGGCGGATCGACGACCGCTGGATCGCGATAGGCGCCTCCGAGACTCAACTGCTGGCGGTCGTGACCGCGACAGATCCGCTCTAGGATGCCTCGGCGGCAGACCGCAGCCTGCCGAACTCCTCGGCCATCGTCTGCGCGGTCCAGTGGGCATTGAGCCCGCTCGGGTTGGGCAGCGCCCAGATCCTCGTCCCACCGATAGTGCGCTCCTGCCGCCCGATCTGTGCCTTCTTGTCGCCGAAAGCCGTGCGGTAGGCCGTGACGCCGACGACCGCCAGCCACCGCGGCCGCAGCCGCTCCACCTTGGCGGTGAGCAGCCGCCCGCCCTCGCGGAACTCCTCGTCGCTCAGCTCGTCGGCGCGCGCCGTTGCCCGCGCGACGACATTGGTGATGCCGAGACGGTGGTCGAGCAGCTTCTCCTGCTCCGCGGGCCTGAACTGATACGGCGTGAACCCCGACAGATGCAGCACCGGCCAGAACCGGTTGCCGGGCCGGGCGAAGTGATGGCCCGTCGCCGCCGTCATCAGGCCGGGGTTGATGCCGCAGAAGAGCACGGACAGGCCGCCCGCGACCACATCCGGAACGATGCGGTCGCGGGCGGCCTCGAGCTCGTCGGGGGTCAGAGGATCGACCCCGGGGTGTAACCGGCGGCCTCCGGGTGCTGCTTGACGATCTCCTCGATACGGGAGACCACCGCCGTCACCTGATTGCCGGCCGCGCCGGTGAACGACAGCTTGTCGGCCATCAAATCGTCCAGCTGCGCGCGGTCCAGCGGGATCCGCTCGTCAGCGGCGAGCTTGTCGAGCAGCTCGTTGCGCTCGGCGCCCTGCTCGCGCATCGCCAGCGCCGAGGCGACCGCGTTCTCCTTGATGGCCTCGTGTGCCACCTCGCGGCCCACCCCGGCCCGCACCGCGGCCATCAGGACCTTGGTCGTGGCGAGGAACGGGAGGTACCGGTCCAGCTCACGGGCGATGACGGCGGGGAACGCGCCGAACTCGTCGAGCACCGTCAGGAACGTCTCCAGCAGCCCGTCGAAGGCGAAGAACGCGTCGGGCAGCGCCACCCGGCGCACCACCGAGCAGGAGACGTCGCCCTCGTTCCACTGGTCGCCCGCCAGCTCGCCCGTCATCGACGCGTAGCCGCGCAGGATGACCATCAGGCCGTTGACGCGCTCGCAGGAGCGGGTGTTCATCTTGTGCGGCATCGCGGAGGAGCCGACCTGGCCGGGCTTGAAGCCCTCGGTGACCAGCTCGTGCCCGGCCATCAGCCGGATCGTCTTGGCGATGGAGGACGGCGCGGCGGCCAGCTGCACCAGTGCGGAGACGACGTCGTAGTCGAGCGAGCGGGGGTAGACCTGGCCGACCGAGGTGAAGGCGTGGGCGAAGCCCAGATGCCCGGCGATGCGCTGCTCGAGCTCCGCGAGCTTCGCGGCGTCCCCGCCCAGCAGGTCGAGCATGTCCTGCGCGGTGCCGACCGGGCCCTTGATGCCGCGCAGCGGGTAGCGGCCGAGCAGGTCCTCGAGCCGTCCGTACGCCACCAGCAGCTCGTCGGCCGCGGTCGCGAAGCGCTTTCCGAGCGTCGTGGCCTGCGCGGCGACATTGTGCGAGCGCCCGGCCATGACCAGCTCGGCGTACTCACCGGCAAGCTTGCCCAGGCGCGCCAGCACCGCGACGGTGCGGTCGCGCATCAGCTCGAGCGAGAGCCGGATCTGCAGCTGCTCGACGTTCTCGGTCAGATCGCGGGAGGTCATGCCCTTGTGGACCTGCTCATGGCCCGCGAGCGCGTTGAACTCCTCGATCCGCGCCTTCACATCGTGGCGGGTGACCTTCTCGCGCTCGGCGATCGACGCCAGGTCGACCTGGTCGAGCACACGCTCGTAGTCGGCGAGCGCGGCCTCGGGCACCTCGATGCCGAGGTCCTTCTGGGCGCGCAGCACCGCGAGCCAGAGCTGACGCTCCAGTTTCACCTTCTGCTCGGGGGACCACAGGACGGCCAGCTCCGCAGAGGCATAGCGGCCGGCCAGGACATTGGGGATGCGAGGCTTCGCAGACACAGCAGTCACGTAACCAGATTCTACTGGCGGTTTCTGCAGGCCAGCGCCGCGGTCCCGGTTGTAGGTTGCTACGAGAGCGGCGGCTCGTACGGCAGCAGCTCGGGCCGCTTCGCCGGCCGGCCGTCACCCGAGGAGCGCCCTGTCAGCCGCCGCCCGATCCACGGCCCCAAGTACTGGCGCGCGAACCGAAGATCGCCGACCCGCCGCGAGGCCCAGCCGGTCCGCACCACGGGCGGCAGCAGAGCCTGCCAGTCGTCCTCCGCCTCCAGGCCCAGCTTCTGCCAGACGGCCTCGGCGACCCGCCGGTGCCCCTCGGCCGTCAGATGCAGCCGGTCCACGTCCCACAGCCGCTGATCGCCGAGCACCTCGGACCCGTACAGATCCACCACCAGCGCACCGTGCCGGGCGGCCAGCTCGTCGACGTACGTGAACAGCTCCTCCATGCGGGGGCGGAACCGTTCCATCACCGGCCCGTTGCGGCCGGGGCTGCGCATCAGCACCAGCTGCTTGCAGGACGGCGCGAGCTTCTCCACGGCCTCCTCCAGGAGCCCGTGCACCCGTCCCATGTCGTACTTGGGCCGCAGCGTGTCATTGAGCCCGCCCACCAGCGTGACCACGTCCGCCTGCATCGCGGCCGCCACGTCGACCTGCTCGTCGACGATCTGCCCGATGAGCTTTCCGCGCACGGCGAGATTCGCGTAGCGGAAACCAGGGCCGCGTGCCGCAAGCCGGCCCGCGAGGAGATCCGCCCAGCCACGGTACGAGCCGTCGGGCAACAGGTCGGACATGCCCTCGGTAAAGGAATCGCCTATCGCGACAAAACTGGTGTAGTTGGCATTCATCTCCATGGCGGAGTGATCCTACCGCGCGGTAAGGTCCCCCGGTTCCGTACCAGGAGGGAGCCCCGTGAGTGACGCGCTGCTGAACGCGCTGGCCGAGGCGCTGGCCGACGTTGTGACCACGATCGACACCTGCGACGAGGATGTGCTCGACCCGGACACCGCGGTGAAATGGCTGGAGACGACCGGGTATCTGCTCGACCGGCTCTCGCCCGCCGACCGCCGTGCCCTCTCCGCACTCCTGCGCCGCGCGGCAGCGCGGCAGCCCGACGGGGCCTGGCGGGAGGATCTGCTGCGGATACCCGAGGGATTCGGCCTCGACGACGATCAGCACGAGCTGTACTGCGACGCCATCGAACAGCTGGTGCGCCGGTTCGTCGAGACCGTACGGGACGTGGACCCCGCCACGCCCGTGCCCAGCTGCCCCGGCTGGACCTTCGCCGACCTCGTCAGGCACCACGGCACCACGCACCGCTGGATGGAACATCTCGTACGGACCCGCGCCGCCGAGCGCGTCTGGTCGCGGGATGTGCCACTCGAGCTTCCCGACGACCCGAAGGCTTACCCGCAGTGGCTGGCCCGCAGCGCCGAGGCCACGCTGCGCACTCTGCGTACCGTCGATCCCGAGACGCCGATGTGGTCCCACGGCGCCGACCAGCGTGTGCGCTTCTTCCCGCGCCGGCTGCACTTCGAGGCCGTCGTCCATCTCGCCGACGCCGAACTGGCCCTGGGCCTCGAACCTCGCATCCCGGCGGGCACGGCGGCCGACGGCATAGAAGAGTTCCTGGAGAATCTGCCGTACTTCTCCTGGCTCGCCGGGCCCGTCGGCGTCCTGGCGGACGGCTCGGTCCGGCTGTCGGCCACGGACACCGGCGCCAGCTGGACGATCACCTTCGGGCAGGCCGGTTTCGGCTGGACGAAGAACGCGGCGGAGGCCGCCGTCGGCGTCGAGGCGGCGGCGGACGATCTTCTGCTGCTCGTCCACGGGCGCCTCCGCGCGGACGACGAGCGCTTTGGTGTCTTGGGCGATCGAGCGGTTCTGGACGCCTGGCTGGGCGCGACCGCGCTCTAGATCTGACGCGAGGGCTGTCGGCACGGTGCGTTCCGCAGTATGTCCAGAGCATGTTCACTGCAGACTTCTGGAAGGCCACGGCGGAACGCGCCGTCCGCACCTTCGCCCAGTCCCTTGTCGCCGTCCTGACGGCCGGTGCGACGAACCTCTTCGACGTCGACTGGCTCGCCGCCCTCGCCACCGCGGGGCTGGCCACCCTCCTCGCTGTCCTCACCGCGATCGGCGCCGCCACAGCAGGACGGCCCGGCCCGGGTCTCACCGAGACCACGGAGCGGGCCGTCAAGGCCACAGAGGCGCGCTAGCGAGGCCGGCCGACCAGCTCGCGCAGTACGTCCTCCATCGTCACCAGCCCCACGGGTGTGCCGTTGTCGTCCACGACGGCCGCCAGGTGGGTACGGCTGCGCCGCATCGCGGTCAGCACATCGTCGAGCGGCGTCGTCGCCCGCACCCGCGCGATCGGACGCATCGCCGTGACCGGAAACGGCTGGTCGCGCGGCGTCGCGTCCAGCGCGTCCTTCACATGGAGATAGCCGAGGATCCGGTTGTTCGAGTCCACCACAGGGAAACGGGAGAACCCGGACTCCGCCGCCAGCCGCTCCAGCTGCTCGGGCGTGGTCCCGACCCGGGCGTACACCACCTGCTCCACCGGTACCACGACGTCCCGCACCGGCCTGCGCCCCAGCTCCAGCGCATCGCGCAGCCGTTCGGCCGAGCGGTCGTCGAGCAGCCCGGCATCGCCGGCGTCGCGCACCAGCCGTGCCAGCTCGGCGTCCGAGTAGGTGGCGGCCACCTCGCCCTTGGCCTCGACCCGCAGCAGCTTCAGCAGACCGTTGGCGAAGGCGTTGATGGTGAAGATCACCGGGCGCAGTGTCCGGGCCAGCGTGACCAGCGGCGGGCCGAGCAGCAGCGCGGACCGCGTGGGCTCGGCCAGTGCGATGTTCTTCGGCACCATCTCGCCCAGGAGCATGTGCAGATACGTCGCCACGGTCAGCGCGATCACGAATGAGATGGGGTGGACCAGGCCGTGCGGCACACCCACCGCGTTGAACACCGGCTCCAGCAGATTCGCGATGGCGGGCTCGGCGACGATGCCGAGCACCAGGGTGCAGAGCGTGATGCCGAGCTGGGCCGCCGCCAGCAGCGCCGAGACATGCTCCAGGCCCCAGATGACGCTGCGCGCCCGCCGGTCCCCGGACTCTGCCGCCGGCTCGATCTGGCTGCGGCGCACCGAGATCAGGGCGAACTCGGCGCCGACGAAGAAGGCGTTGACCACCAGGGTCAGCAGGCCGATGAGGAGCTGGATCGCGGTCATCGTCCGGCCTCCTCTGTCCCGTCGGCCGACGGGAGCGGCGCGTGCAGCAGCACGCGTGCTGCCCGCCGCCCGGAGGCGTCGACGACGTCGAGCCGCCAGCCCTCCAGATCGATCCGGTCGCCCTCGGCGGGGATGCGCCCCAGCTCGGTGGCGATCAGACCGGCGAGCGTCTCGTACGGTCCTTCCGGCACCCGGAGGCCGATCCGCTCCAGCTGGTCGGTCCGGGCCGCTCCGTCCGCCGACCAGAGGGAGCGTCCGTCCGCGTCCTCGCCCGCCGGAACCAGGTCCGGTGTCTCGTGCGGATCGTGCTCGTCGCGCACCTCGCCGACGACCTCCTCCACGATGTCCTCCAGCGTCACGACACCGGCCGTACCGCCGTACTCGTCGATGACGACGGCCATTGTGTTCTTGCCGGAAAGCCGGTCCAGCAGCCGGTCCACCGTCAGCGTCTCGGGCACCAGCAGCGGCTCGCGCATCAGCTTGGAGACCGGGTGACGCGGACGGCGTTCGGCCGGCACCGCAAGGACGTCCTTGATGTGCGCTATGCCGACGACGGTGTCCAGGTTGCCCCGGTAGACCGGGAAGCGGGACAGCCCGGTCGCGCGCGTGGCGTTGGCGACGTCCTCGGCGGTGGCCTGCACTTCGAGGGCCGTGACCTGGACCCTGGGGGTCATCACATTCTCGGCGGTCAGCTCGGCCAGCTTGAGGGTGCGTACGAACAGCTCGGCGGTGTCCGCCTCCAGTGCGCCCTCCTTCGCGGAGTGGCGGGCCAGGGCGACCAGTTCCTGCGGGCTGCGGGCGGAGGCCAGCTCTTCGGTCGGCTCCATGCCGAGTCGGCGCAGGATGCGGTTGGCGGTGTTGTTGAGATGGCTGATGAAGGGCTTGAAGGCGGCGGTGAAGACTCGCTGCGGAGGGGCCACAACCTTCGCGACGGCGAGCGGCGACGAGATGGCCCAGTTCTTCGGGACCAGCTCGCCGACGACCATCAGTACGACGGTGGACAGCGCGGTACCGATGACCAGGGCCGCCGACGAGGCCACGGAGGGGGAGACGCCGAGTGCCTCCAGCGGTCCGCGGATCAGCTTGGCGATCGACGGCTCGGAGAGCATGCCGACGACCAGGTTGGTCACGGTGATGCCGAGCTGGGCCCCGGAGAGCTGGAAGGTGAGGCTGCGTACGGCCTTGAGCGCGCTCGCCGCCCCGCGCTCGCCGCGCTCGGCGGCCCGTTCGAGATCGCCGCGTTCGACCGTGGTGAGGGAGAACTCCGCCGCGACGAATGCTCCGCAGGCGACCGAGAGCAGCACCGCCACGAGGAGCAGGAGCACTTCGGTCATCGGTTCACCTCCGTCCCATGATCGGGCAGGGGCAGGAGGAATGCGCGATGTCGGCTACTGGGAGGCTCGCCCATGGACGGACGCTCACACCTTTCGTACGGGGGTGAATGGTTCACCCATGGTAAAGGACCGGCAAAGTGGGTCGGTGTGGCGGCGGCCGCCTACGCGAACGGCTTCACCCAGCGGCGCCAGTGGTCCTCGCGGTGGTAGCCGGCCGCGGCCCACGCCCCCTGGGCCCGCTCGTTCGCCTCCAGCACCATGGCGTCGCCGCGCCTGCCGCCCACGGCCAGAAAGCGCTGCTCGGCCGCTTCGAGCAGTGCCGTCGAGATCCCCCGGCGGCGGTGGGAGGGCAGTACGGCCAGCCGGTACAGCGAACAGCGCCAGCCGTCGTACCCGGCGATCACCGAGCCGACCACCACGCCGTCGGACTCGGCGAGGATCAGCGCCTCCGGGTCACGCTCGATGAGCCGGGTGACCCCGTCCACGTCGTCCGTGATGCTCGTGCCCTCCGCTGCTTCCTTCCAGAAGGCGAGGATGGCCTCCGCCTCGTCCGTCGCCGCGGTGCGTATATACAGGTCGGTCATGATCCGGAGCCAAGCACGGCCGGGGTGGGCCTGTCACCGACTTTCAGCGTTCGAGACACCCCGCGCGACGCCGCCGGTCAGATGTCGCGGGTCACCCTCCCGCAGCTGCCTATTCGTGCGCGATGGCGGCCAGCACATTCATCCGCGAGGCGCGCAGAGCCGGCAGTACCGCCGCCGCGAGCCCGACCACCACCGAGCCGATCACGACCGCGACGATCGTGCCCCACGGCACGGCGAACGCCTTCAGCCCTTCCAGTGCCAGCACTTGCTGCACCGCCACGCCCCACACCATGCCCAGGGCCAGCCCGAGCAGTGCTCCGAAGACCGCGATCACGACGGACTCCAGCCGGATCATGCGTCGCAACTGGACCCGGGAGAGCCCGATGGCGCGCAGCAACCCGATCTCGCGGGTCCGCTCCACCACCGACAGCGCAAGGGTGTTGACCACACCCAGCACCGCGATGACGATCGCCAGACCCAGCAGCGCGTACACCAGATACAGCATCACGGCGATCTGCTGCCGGATCAGTTCCTTGTAGTCGGCCTGATCCCTGACCTGCACCTGCGGATAGCGGTCGAGCGCCGTTTCCAGGCCCTTGCGCAGCTCCTTCACATCGCTGCCGCTCGCGGCGTTGACGTACAGCGCGGCGTCCTGCCCGCCCGGCAGATACTTCTCCACGGTGGAGAGCCCCATGAACAGGCCGCCCTCCATCCCGGGGCCGCCGCTCTGGTCCATGTCGGTGAGCGCCCCGACCGTCAGCCGGGCCTTGTGCCCGCCAGGGAACTCGGCCGGCAGTACGGAGCCGATCCGCACTGTGTGGTCAGCCGCGTACTTCCGGTCCATGGCGATACTGTCCGGCGCCAGCGCCGCCGCCGTGTCCCCGCTCGCGTAGGTGATCCTGGCAGCCTCGTCCAGCTGCGGGTCGTAGCCCGAAGCCGTCGACTCCACCCGCTTCCCGTCCGGAAGGTTCAGCGCGACCGGCGCGAAGCGCTGCCGCACGACTGTGCCCGCGCTCTCGACACCCTGCACCTTTTCCGTGATCTCCTGCGGAAACGGCATGAAGTTGCTGTTCTGTACGACGAAGTCGGCACCCAGCGTCTTGTCGATCTGCTCGTCGAAGGACTTGGTCATGGAGGCGCTGGCGATCGAGAGCCCGCCCACCAGCGCCAGGCCCACCATCAGCGCGGCGGCGGTGGCGCCGGTACGCCGCGGATTGCGCAGCGCGTTGCGCTGGCTCATCCGGCCGACCGATCCGAAGATCTTGGGGAACGCCCCGCCCAGCACCCGGATCACCGGCCGTACCAGCAGCGGCCCCGCCACCACCGTGGCGATCAGGGTCAGCACCACGCCGAGGCCCAGCAGCGAGGACGCGGTGGCGGTCTTCTCGCTCACCGCGCATCCGGCGAGCGCGGCCGCGCCCGCCGCGGCGACCACCGTCCCCACGATCGCACGAACCCTCAACGGCCGCCCCACACCGGCGACTTCGGCATCCGCGAGCGCGGCCATCGGAGAGACCCGGGCCGCTCGCCGGGCCGGCAGATACGCGGCCACGAAGGTGACACCCACGCCGACCGCGTACGCGGACACCGGCGTCCCCACGCCCACCACCATCTCGGCGGCGCTCAGATTCATCCCGAGCAGCCCCATCAGCTCGATCAGCCCGGCCGCGAGCCCGATCCCGGCGGCCAGCCCGAGCGTCGATCCGACCAGGCCGAGCAGCAGCGCCTCGGTGAGGACCGACCGGCGCACCTGGCGGCGGTCGGCGCCGAGCGCCCGCAGCAGTCCCAGCTCACGGGTGCGCTGCGCGATCAGCATGGAGAAGGTGTTGACGATCAGGAAGATGCCGACGAGGACCGCGACACCGGCGAAGCCGAGCATCACCCACTTGATGACATCGAGGAATCCGCCGAGTTGGGCGGCGGCCGACTCGGCCTGCTCGTCGGCGGTCTTGAGCTCGTACGCATCACCCAGCTCGGCGGCGATCCGCTGCTTGAGCGTCGCATCGCTCACCCCCTCCTCGGCGTCCACCGAGATCGAGCTGGCCACGCCGGGCCGGCCCAGCAACTTGGTCTGGGCCGTAGGAGTGTCCAGGAAGACCAGCGCGGCACCGGGGTTGGTGGTGGTGAAGGTCGCGATGCCGACGATCTCGACCTTGAACGAGCCGGGCTGTGCGAGCACGGTGAGCGTGTCCCCGATGCGCACCTTCTTCTTGTCGGCGGTGTCCTTGTCGAGCAGCGCCTCGCCAGGCCCCTTCGGTTCGCGCCCGCTGGTCAGCTTCACCGGACTGCGTTCGGTGACATACCAGTTGGTGGCGATGGTGGGTGCGCCGGTCGTCGGCCCGACCGCCTTGTTCGTGGAGTCGACGACGGTGATGTTCTCCACGGCCGCGTCGATGTGGGTGGCCTTGACCCCGTCGACCGAGCCGATACGGTCCGCGAGACCGGCCGGGACCGTCCGTACGACTCCGGTCGGCAGACGCTCGTCGATGCCCTCCTTCGCCGCGACGGTCACATCCGCGGATGTGGAGGCGAAGAGCCGGTCGAAGGTGCGGGAGACGGTGTCCGAGAAGATCAGACTGCCGCTGACGAAGGCCACCGACAGGAGCACCGCCAGCGCCGACAGCAGCAGCCGTCCCTTGTGCGCGAAGAAACTCCGCAGCGTCGCCTTCAGCATCGTGGCCTCAGCTCTTGTGCAGGGCGTCGGAACCCGGGGTCTGGGGGGATGCCCCGGAGAAGAGGCGCATGCGCTCCAGCACGGCCTCGGCGGTCGGGTCCGGCATCACATCCACGATCCGTCCGTCCGCGAGGAACAGCACCAGGTCCGAATGGGCGGCCGCGCCAGGGTCGTGCGTCACCATCACCACCGTCTGCTCCAGCCGGTCGACGGCCTCGCGCAGGAAGGCGAGCACCTCCGCGCCCGCGCGCGAGTCGAGGTTGCCGGTCGGTTCGTCGGCGAAGATCAGCTCGGGGCGGGAGGCGAGCGCACGGGCACAGGCGACCCGCTGCTGCTGCCCGCCGGAGAGCTCGGCCGGCCGGTGGTTGAGCCGGTCCCGCAGCCCGAGGGTGTCGATGACCTGATCCACCCACTGTCGGTCGGGTTTACGCCCGGCGATGTCCATGGGGAGCGTGATGTTCTCTGCGGCGGTGAGTGTGGGCAGCAGATTGAACGCCTGGAACATAAAGCCGATCCGGTCCCTGCGCAGCCGGGTGAGCTCACGCTCCTTCAGGCCGGTGATCTCCGTGTCGCCCAGCCAGACCTGGCCGGCGGAGACGGTATCGAGGCCGGCGAGGCAGTGCATCAGCGTGGACTTCCCCGAGCCGGACGGGCCCATGACCGCGGTGAACCGGCCGCGCGCGATGTCGACATCGACCGCGTCCAGGGCGCGCACGGTCGTCTCGCCCGTGCCGTACGCCTTGGTCAGGGCCCGCGCCCGGGCGGCGAGCGGCGCATCCGCGGCGTGGTCGTGGGTGGGTGCAGTGGCAGGTGTGGACAAGGCTGCCTCCCGGGTCGTAGCCGCTCCAACTCCCGTACAGGAGGCGAGAGTAGAGGGGGTGTGCGGGTGTCGGTATCCCCCGGAGGTTCGGTCCTCGGGGTCCATGTAAGGGGCACTTGACGGACCCCTTGCCGGTGCTAGCGTTCTGGCGCTAGCTTGATGGTGTGGCGAAGACTCAGTTGAATGTACGCGTGGACGAGACCACCGCCGAGGCAGCGCGCCAGCGGGCCCTTCAGCGCGGGATGAGCGTGAACCGCTACATCGAGGAACTCGTCAAGCAGGACGCGGGTGAGGTGGGACGTACCTTTGTCGAGGCGGCGTCCGACTTCATGAAGCAGTACGAGTCCGTGTTCGCGGAGGAGTTCGGCGAGTTCGGCGCGGGTGACGGCTCGGGTAAAGGCGCGGGCGAGGACAAGGACACAGGCACCGGCCGCGCAGGCAAGCGTTGAACCTCTCGATCGACCTCGCCTGGCTGCTCATGGTCGCCGAGCACAAGACCCCCGGCGATCCGCAGGTCACCGACTGGGGCGCGCTCGTCGCCGCCGTCAGCCGTCATGAGGCGGAGATATTCGGCATCGCCGTCTACAGCGACCCGCATGCCAGGGCCGCCGCGCTGCTCCAGCTGCTGCTCCATGTGCCCGCGCTCGAGCACTCCAACGCCATGTTCGCCTCGGCCGTCGCCTACGGCTATCTCGTCGCCAGCGGGCTGAAGGTGGTCACCTCGCCGGAGCAGGTGCGGGACCTGGCACGGCTGGTCAAGCAGGGCAAGGCGGACGTCAGGGCCATCGCCGACGAGCTGCGGCAGTGGCGCGGGTGAGCGCCTGACCAGGCCTGGCTCAGTCACCGACGGGCCGCCGTGCCACGCCGAGGACGCAGGAGGACGCAGGCGTCCTCGGCCCCTTCTCCGGCACCCGCAGTCTGCGGTACATCCCGAGATCGAAGCCGGCGGCCTCGATCTCGGCGATGGTGTCCCGCGCGGTGTGACAGCCGCCGAAGAGCAGCGGCCAGACCGTACGGTCGAGGACGCGCTGGGTCTTCGCCATGGTCCGGCCATCGGCCAGCCCGTGCTCGAAGAACCGCAGTTCACCGCCGGGCCGCAGGACTCGTCTGATCTCGGAGAGCGCCCGCCGCACATCCCGTACGGAGCACAGCACCAGGGACACCACGGCCGCGTCGTACGCCTCGCTCTTGACCGGCAGCGCCTCGGCCGCGCCCGGCACCACGTCCACCGGGACATCGGCGCGCTGCGCGGCGTCCACCGCCAACTTCCGCAGGGTGCGCTCGGGTTCGATCGCCACCACCTCGGAGACCGCCGACGGATAGTGAGCGAAGTTCAGACCGTTGCCCGCGCCGATCTCGATCACCCGGCCCGAGAGACCGGACAGCAGCTCATGGCGGTAGGTCGCGATTCCCGCTCTGACGTCCGCCGGCACACTGAATTTGGCGTAGACGCGCGAGAAGACGGGATGGTGGACGGCGTCCCGGGGCACTTTGGTGCTGCGCACAGGCATCGCGGGCCTCCTTGGGACGGACGAGCCGGTCACATCGCCATTCTCCCCCCGTACGGCGCCAGTCAGCCGCTCGAGCCGCCGACGAAACAGAACTCGTTTCCCTCCGGGTCCCGCAGAACCTGGAACCGTCCCTGGTCGTCGGTCACGACCGCCCCCACCCGTACGGCGCCGAGCCGTACCGCCTCGACGGCCGCGGCGTCGACGTCGCCCGCGTCGAGATCCAGGTGAAGCCGGTTCTTGACGGACTTGCCCTCGGGGACGCGCTGGAAGGCGACCCGTACGAAACCGGGCGGTTCGATGTACGACCAGTCGGCGCTGCGGTCCACCGGTTCGCCGCCCAGCAGCTCCGCCCAGAAGCGGACAAGCCGCGCGGGGTCGTGGCAGTCGAAGACGATCTCGTCGATCCGTGCACGCATGAGGTCAGCGTACGGCGGCGGTGAACGCGTCGGCGTTCCAGTCGCCGCCGAGCGTGGGCGCGAGCCAACTGGCGGCCCGCGCCCGGAACTCGGCCGGAGCCAGCGCGGCGGCCCCTTGCGGCACGGCCCCGAGGAGCGGCGCCCCGGCTGCCTCGGGCAGCTCCGCGAGATTGCATCGCGCGGCCAGATCCGGCTCGGCGGGCCAGCTGCCGACGACCACCCCGAGCTGCTCCAACTCCCGCGCGCGCAGGGCCTCCCCGGTCAGCGTGGTGGCATTGAGCGTCCCCAGCCCGGCAGGTACGACGACCAGCAGCGGCGCGCGGAGCAGCCCCGCGACATCGGCGAGCGTCGCCCCCTCCTCGTCGAGCCGCACGAGCAGGCCGCCGGCCCCTTCGAGCAGGACCAGGTCGTGCTCCGTGGTCAGCTTCTCCACGACCTGGACGATGTCCCGCGGCCGGACGGCGTCCATCCCGGCGCGCAGCGCGGCGGTCGCGGGAGCAAGAGGCTCGGGATACCGCGCGATCTCAACCCCGCTGACATGTCCGGCGAGCCGCACCACCTCGTCCACGTCGCCCGCCTCGCCGGGAGCCACCCCGGTCTGCGCGGGTTTCACCACGGCCACGGACGCGCCTCGCCCCCGCGCGACCGCGGCGACGGCGGCGGTGACGACGGTTTTACCGATCTCGGTCCCGGTCCCGGTGACGACGATGACTGCCATTGCTACGCCTCTGTCTCTCTGTTCACCTGCACGCCCTGCGACTCAGGCCCCGCGCCGCGAGCCCGGGGGCGTCAGCCCCCGCAACCCTCTCCCGGGTCCGGGGCGGAGCCCCGGCTCCGGTCAGCCCGCCGACGCCGCCGCGGTCACGGCACGGCAGACCCGGGCCAAGTCCTCGTCCCCCGTCACATACGGCGGCATCACATAGACCAGGTCCCGGAACGGCCGCAGCCACACGCCCTCCCGTACTGCCGCCGCCGTCGCCGCCTCCATGTCCACCTCGTGGTCCAGCTGTACGACACCGATCGCGCCCAGCACACGCACTTCCTTCACGCCCGGCCGCGCCTCGACCCCGGCCAGCCCGTCCCGCAGGCCCGCCTCAAGCCGTTTGACCTCCTGCTGCCAGTCCTGGCCGAGCAGTAGGTCGATCGACGCGCACGCGACCGCCGAGGCCAGCGGGTTCCCCATGAACGTCGGGCCGTGCGCCAGGACCGGGACCTCGCCGCGCGAGATGCCGTCGGCCACCCGTGAGGTGCACAGCGTGGCCGCCATCGTGAGATAGCCGCCGGTCAGCGCCTTGCCCAGGCACATCACATCCGGCGAGACACCCGCGTGTTCCGCCGCGAAGAGCGCACCCGTACGTCCGAACCCGGTCGCGATCTCGTCGAAGACCAGCAGGACCCCGTGCTCGTCGCAGGCCTCCCGCAGCACCCTCAGATACTCGGGGGAGTGGAACCGCATCCCGCCGGCGCCCTGCACCACCGGCTCCACGATCACCGCGGCGAGCTCGTCCGCGTGCCGCGCGACAAGCTCCCGAAGGCCCGCCGCGTACGACTCCTCGAACTCCGCCGGCGGCGCCTCCGCGAAGATCTGGCGCGGCAGCACCCCCGACCACAGCCCGTGCATCCCACCCTCGGGGTCGCACACGGACATCGGCTGCCAGGTGTCCCCGTGGTAGCCGCCGCGCCAGGTCAGCAGCCGCTGCTTGGCCGGCCGGCCCACCGAGCGCCAGTACTGCAGGCACATCTTGACCGCGACCTCGACCGACACGGAGCCCGAGTCGCAGAGGAAGACATGCTGCAGTGGCTCGGGCGTGATCTCGACCAGCCGGGTGGCCAGCCGCACGGCGGGCTCATGGGTGAGGCCGCCGAACATCACATGACTCATCCGCTCCAGCTGGCCGTGTGCCGCCTCGTTGAGGACCGGGTGGTTGTAGCCGTGGATCGCCGACCACCAGGACGACATGCCGTCGATCAACTCGCGCTGCCCGTGCACCGGTTCGGCCAGCCGCAGCCGTACGCCGGACGCGGACTCCACGATCAACGGGTCCGTACGGCCCGGCATGGGGCCGTACGGATGCCAGACATGGGCCCGGTCCAGCGCCAGCAGCTCGCGGGGGCCGTAACCGGACTCAGGCATTGGGCGCGAGATCCGTACCGGCGCCCCGGCGGCGTACCGCCACCAGGTCCGTACGCGCTGCCGGGACCTCGGACGAAGTCTCCGCCGGAGTCTCGGCGGCAGCAGCGTCACCGCCACCGCACACCGACGCGCAGCCCCCGCCCCGGTGCTCGGGCAGCGTCGTCGTGTCCGTGCCCTCCACCTCGAAGCCCGCGTCCGCGATCATGTCGAGGTCGGCCTTGCCCGCCTGGCCCTCGCTGGTCAGATAGTCGCCGAGGAAGATCGAGTTGACCAGGTTCAGCGCGAGCGGCTGCATCGAGCGCAGATGCACCTCGCGGCCGCCCGCGAGCCGTACCTCGACGTCGGGGCAGACGAACCGCGTCATCGCGAGAATCCGCAGGCAGCGCTGCGGGGTGAGGTTCCACTCCTTGGCGAGCGGTGTGCCCTCGAAGGGGATCAGGAAGTTCACCGGCACCGAGTCCGGGTCGAGCTCGCGGAGCGAGAAGACGACGTCGACCAGGTCCGCGTCGCTCTCGCCCATGCCCGCGATCAGCCCGGAGCACGCGGAGAGACCCGCGGCCTGGGCCTGGTGCACCGTGTCCACCCGGTCGGCATAGGTGTGGGTGGTGGTGATGTCCCCGTATGTCCCCTCGGACGTATTGAGGTTGTGGTTGTACGCGTCGGCGCCCGCGTCCCGCAGCCGCTCCGCCTGCCCGTCGGAGAGCAGCCCGAGACAGGCACAGACCTCGACGCCCTCGTTCTGCTCCTTGATCGCCTCGATGGTCTTCGAGACCCGGTCGACATCCCGGTCCGTCGGGCCACGGCCGCTCGCGACCAGGCAGACCCGCTTCGCGCCCCCGGCCACACCGGCGGCCGCCGCCTGCGAGGCCTCATCGGGCTTCAGCCAGGTGTACTTGAGGATCTCCGCCTTGGACCCGAGCCGCTGGGAGCAGTACGAGCAGTCCTCGGGGCACAGTCCCGACTTCAGATTGACGAGATAGTTCAGCTTCACCCGCCGTCCGAACCACTGTCGGCGCACCTTGCCGGCCGCGGCCACCACTTCGAGCAGATCGTCGTCGGAGGTCGCCAGCACGGCGAGCGCTTCTTCACGGGTCGGCAGCTCGCGCCGCAACCCCTTCTCCACCAGCGTGTTCAGCAGGTCCATGGTCCAGATCCTGACGTATGGCACATGCCGCGGCCAAGGAGGAACTGCACAACAGAGCATGTTTGAGGTGTGTGCATGGCCACATCCGTTCCTCGAGCCGGTCCGGTTAGGGTCTGTGCGCTGCCTACAAAAGGACCGGACCACCATGCCCCAGGATCCTTTCGAGTGGATCGACGACGAGTCGCGCCGCCGTGAGCGCGCCGGCCTCGTGCGTACGCTCCGGCCGCGCGCCGCGGACTCCGAGCTGCTGGATCTCGCCAGCAATGACTATCTGGGCCTGACCCGCCGCCCGGAGGTCACCGAGGCGGCAGCCGAGGCGGCCCGCCGCTGGGGAGCGGGGGCCACCGGCTCCCGGCTTGTCACGGGCAGCACCGCACTCCACGCCGAGCTCGAGCGGGAACTGGCCGCCTTCTGCGGATTCGAGGCCGCCCTCGTCCTGTCGTCCGGGTATGCCGCCAACCTCGCCGCCGTGACCGCGCTGAGCAGCCGCGGCTCGCTGATCGTCTCCGACGCGGGCAACCACGCCTCGATCGTCGACGGCTGCCGGCTTTCGCGCGCGGAGACCGCGGTCGTCACGCACGCGGATGTCGATGCCGTACGCAAGACACTCGACGCGCACTCCGGGCAGCGGGCCCTCGCGGTCACCGACTCGGTCTTCTCGGTGGACGGCGACGCCGCGCCGCTGCCCGGCCTGGCCGACGCCTGCCGCGAGCACGGTGCCGCGCTGCTCGTCGACGACGCGCACGGTCTCGGTGTACTCGGCGATGGCGGCCGCGGAGCGCTGGCCGCCGCAGGCATCGCGGGTCACGACGGCGTCGTCGCCACGCTGACCCTGTCCAAGTCCCTCGGCAGCCAGGGCGGAGCGGTCCTCGGCCCGGCGCGGGTCATCGATCACCTGGTCAACACCGCGCGCACCTTTATCTTCGACACGGGCCTGGCTCCCGCCGCGGCGGGAGCCGCCCTGGCGAGCCTGCGGTTGCTGGGCCGCGAGCCCGAGCTGGCCGGCCGGGCCCGCGCGGTCGCCGGGATGCTTCACCGCAGGCTGTCGGAGGCCGGGCTGACCGCCGCACGTCCGGACGCGGCCGTGGTCTCCGTGCGGGCGCCGTCACCGGAGGCCGCTCTGCGCTGGGCCGCCGACTGCCGTACCGCCGGGCTTGTCGTGGGCTGCTTCCGGCCGCCGTCGGTGCCCGACGGCATCTCCCGTATCAGGCTCACGGCCCGGGCGGATCTGACGGATCAGCAGGTCGAGTCGGCGATCGCCACGATCACCGGGACTGCGCCGGTCAGTTGACGCTCCCTTCGTGGAGCGCGCCGAGGAAGCGCGACCAGGCCGCCGGGGAGAAACACAGCGCTTGACGTTCGATGTTCTTCGAGTCCCGTACGGCGAGAGTGTCGTCGGGCAGCCGGGCCGCCTCGACGCAGTTGTTCATTCCCGTGCTGCGGCTGCTGCGCCGCCACGTTGAGCCGTCCTGTACGAGGCAGTCGGACATGGGGGGTGCCTCCCTACGAGCCGTCACTGATCCGGGCGATGAGATCCAATGAGTCCTCGGGTGCAAGGGCCCGCGCCTGCATCGCGTGGAAGGCGGCGCAGTACACCTCGAGGTCTTCCTTCCGCTCGAGGTAGAGGCTACTCGTCAAGTGGTCGAGAACAACCACGTCCAGATCAGAAGTGTTCGGAAAAGAGAAAATAACGAAAGGACCCGTGAGGCCGACATAGCCGCCGACCGAGAACGGCAGTACCTGCAGCCGCACATGGGGCAGTTGTGCCGTCTCCGCCAGCCCTCGCAATTGTTCGCGCATCACCTGCCGGCCCCCGACCTCGCGCCGTAGCACCGCCTCGTCGAGCACCGCGCTCAGCTCCAACGGCTTCTCCGCGCGGAGTACCGACTGGCGGGTCAGCCTCACCTCCACCAGCGAGTTCACCGTCGTGGCGGGCAGATCCGCCAGTGCCGCCCGGGTCACCGCGCGCGCATAGTCCGGGGTCTGCAGCAGCCCGGGCACCACCGAGGTCTCCAGCGTCCGCGCGGCGCAGGCCTGGTCCTCCAAACTGATGAAGTCCCGGTACTCGGGCGGGAGCAGCCCGCGGTACGCATGCCACCAGCCGCTGCCCATGCCGTCGGCCGCACCCGCCAAGGTCTCGAGCAGCGTGCGCAGTTGAGGATCAGCCACTGTGTACACATCCAGCAGCAGGGTCACATCCGACGCCTTGACCCCGCTGATACCGGTCTCGATCCGGCTCACCTTCGACTGGTGCCAGCCGGCGAGTTGTGCGGCGTCCCGGCTGGTGAGGCTCGCGGCCAGGCGCAGCCTCCGCAACTCCTCGCCGAGCTTGCGGCGGCGTACCGCGGGACCGTGCTGCATCGCCCGCTCCTTCCCGTCCTTCCGGCTTGCTGTCCTTCCGGCTGTACTTCCGTCGCACTGACCTTCCGGCCGGGACCAAAGTGCGGGTCTCTGCCCAAATACGGTCTCGCGTAGCAGAGTTCACTGCTTCGAGCGACAGATATATGCATATCTTGGTGGATCGCCGCCCTCGACGGCACGATCAGTGGCACTCTGGCGCGAAGCGCAATCCGTGGCCGCCCTCGCATTTCATCCGCTACGAGTCGGAGCCGGCCCGGTGGGAAAGGGACAGCGTCGCCATGGCAGACCATCAGGAAGCCTCCGTCACCCTGCCGAGCGATCCAGCCTCGGTCTCCGCCGCCCGGAGATACGCCACAGACGTCATCGCCGAATGGGGTCTGCCCATCGAGACCGAGGCCGTCGACACGGTGCGGCTGATCGTGTCCGAACTCGCCACCAATGCCGTCCAGCACACCTTCGGCCAGTCGCCGACCTTCACCGTGGACCTCCGTCTCGATCGGGACGAGCAGCTTCGCATCGGCGTCACCGACAGCCACCCGCGCTGGCCGCAGCGGCTGCCCGCAGCCGTACGCCAGGACAACGGCCGCGGCATGGTGATCATCCGCAGCCTGACCGCCGAGTGCGGCGGAGAGCTCTCCGTCGCACCGACCCCCGAGGGCGGCAAGACCGTGTGGATCGCCCTGCCGTGGATCGTCCCGGTCCAGAACTGATCACCGCTGTCCGGCAGTCAGCTCCCCGCGCGGCCGAACGCGCCACGCAGCAGAGCCCGCAGCGAATCGGCCGCGGGAGACGATTCCTCGCCCCGATGTGCGACCGAGATCGTCCGTCGGAAGTCCGCCGGCTCCAACTGCCGTACACCGAGCGGCGTCGCGGCCATCGCGGCGACCATCTCCGGCACCACCGCCACGCCGAGCCCCGCACTGACCAGCGCGCACACCAGCGCATAGCCCGGTGACTCGACCACCACAGCGGGAGTCGCCCCGGCCCGCGCCAACGCTCCTTCCACGCCCTTGCGCGGCGGATGCGAGGGTGCGCTGCTGATCAGCGGCTGTCCTGCGAGATCGGCCACCGGCAGCCTGCTCGAGCCGCCCGCCAGCGCATGACCGGGCGCCGTCACCAGCACCAACTCCTCCACGAGCAGTGGTTCCAGAACCACCCCCGACGGCGGTGGAGCCGGCTCGGCCGGTTCGTACGCATGCGTCAGCGCCAGATCGACATCGCCGGCCGCCACCGCCAGGACCCCGCCCGGCGGCTCGTACTCCGCGACGGTCAGTTCCACATCCGGATGGGCCCGGCGGAAGGCGCTCAGAACCGGCGGCAGCAGATGGATGCCGACCGTGGTGAAGGTGCCGACGCGCAGGCGTCCGCCGGAGAGACCGGCCAGCCGCGCCAGCTCGTGCCGTGCCCGGTCCATCTCGTCCAGCACTCGGCGGGCCCGTGCTGCCAGCAGCTCGCCCGCGGCGGTCAACCGTGCCCCGCGATGGTGCCGCACCAGCAGGGTCGCCCCCGCCTCCCGCTCCAGCTTGGCCAGCTGCTGGGAGAGCGCGGGTGCGGTGTAGCCCAGTCGGGCGGCGGCGCGGGTGATCGAACCGGCCTCCGCGACCGCCACCAGCGCCGCCAGCCGCGTCGGGTCGTACATGCCACCTCTTAAGCATTGCTTTAGGCAGACCATGAAGATTGCAAGTACACGTTAAGGCCTGTGCAGGTCCAGGATGGCGGGCATGGACGCACAACTGGTTGCTTTCACCGGGGTCGCCGCGGGCATGGTCGCCATGCCGGGCGCGGATTTCACCGTCGTCGTACGCAACGCCCTCGCCTCCCGGCGTGCGGGTGTGGCCTGCGCCGTCGGTGTCGCGGGTGGACTGCTGGTGCACACCGCGCTGGCGGTCGCGGGGCTCGCGGCTGTGCTGGTCGCCGTGCCGGTGCTGTACCGGACGCTACAGATCGCGGGCGGGGCCTATGTGCTCTATCTGGGTGTACGGGCGGTGCGCGGCGCACTGCGTCCGCAGCTTGCTGCGCAGGACCCGGAGGGGCAGCCGGCCGGCGGCACGGGGCGCAGTCTGCGGCAGGGCTTCCTCACCAACGTCCTCAATCCAAAGGCGCCGGTGCTCTTTCTCAGCCTGCTCCCGCAGTTCGTGCCGGACGGCGTTCCGGTGCTGACGCGCACCTTCCTGCTCGCCGCCATCGTCGTCGTCATGGCTCTGCTCTGGTTCCCGCTGGTGGCACTGCTGGTGGACCGCCTCGGTCAATGGCTGCGCCGCCCGCGCACGACCCGGGCCGTGGAAGGCGTCACCGGTGGGGCCCTCACTGCGCTGGGCGTGACGCTGCTGGCCGAGCCGCTGGCGCACTGAGCCTTCGGCCGGCCCGGTCCGCCGGTCGCCGACAACCGTCGACGACCGGCGGACCGTGAGCGATCAGCCGAGAGCGGCGAGACGTGAGCGGTGAGCCGCCGGTCGTCAGCGCACCCGGCCGTACCAGACGCGCTTCGTCCAGATCTTCTCCAGCCGCACCACGCTGCCGGTCTTGGGCGAGTGCCAGATCTTGCCGCCGCCGGCGTAGATCCCCACGTGGTAGACGGAGCTTCCGGAGTGGAAGAAGACCAGGTCCCCGCGCTGCCGGGAGGCGGCCGAGACATGCTTGGTCCTGTTGTACTGCTGCTGGGCGGTGCGTGGCAGCTTCTTGCCGACGTTCTTGTACGAGTAGAGCGTCAGGCCCGAGCAGTCGAACCGGTGCGGGCCCGTGGCGCCGTACCTGTACGGCGATCCCCTCTTCGATGCGGCCACTTTGAGTGCCTTGCTCGCATAGGCCGTGGCCGCGTTGGCTTCGGTAGTGGCGCCCGGCGCCACCAGTGTGCCGCCGACGGCGGCAAGAGTCAGGGCCGATACGGCACCCGCCCGGGACATCATGGTCAGAGACGGGACATGAATCTGCGCAGTCATGCGCAACCCTTCGTCAACCGCCTGTGAAGGATGACCTGTCGGGTTCGGACGGACGAAGATGCCCGGCCGCTGATGCGGCTTCACCCCTAGGGACGACCGGACTGCCCGGCCACCCCGTCCTGCTTGGGTCCTCCACTCCTGCCGATGCACTTCTGTCGACCAGACATCCGGAGCGGCGGCAGGACTCAGCGTCCGCCCGGACCGCCCCGCCGAGGTGGCGGGGGCTTGTCGTCCCAGGGATCTTGACTCATGCCATGCCGGATTTCCGTGCGAAACGACGGTATGTGAGTCTCGTCACCCCTGACCTGTTCGGGTGGACAGGGCCGTTTCGGTGATCGGTCCGCGACGCCTGACGAACGCCCCACCAGCAGCGGAACGGCCTATTCCGCTAGATCGGTAGTCGGGTTGCGCAAGTTGTGCGGTACCGCCGTTTGGATCGCGACTACACCGAATGAGGGAGGCTACGCGGTACCCCGATGGCGGTAGACGGGAGTGGAGGATCCGTCAACTCATGGAAGCGGGCGGCATCGTCACCCGGCCCGCCCTGCGCTCGCCGTCGAGCACCCTGAGCGCTTCGGCGAGTGTTGCCGCATGCACTTCGCTCTCGCCGCGCATATGCATCAGCGTCAGCGCGTCCTTGAGCGCGGCGGCCCGGCCGAGCAGGGCCTGTGCCGCGCGCAGTGCGCCGTAGGTGTGCGTGGCGCGGGCCGGGTTGATCCGCCCCAGCAGATCGACGACCTCGAGATAGCTGTCGATGAAGTCGGCCTCGGCGCGGGTCAGCGCGGGCAGCGGCGGCAGTTCGGGTGGCAGCATCGGGCGCTCACCGCGCACCGGGGTTGATGAGCGAGGTCTTGCGGTTCTTGATGACGTGGTCCACCAGGCCGTACGCCTTGGCGTCCTCGGCGTCGAAGATCTTGTCGCGCTCCAGGTCGGCGGCGATCCGCTCCGGGGTCTGGCCGGTGTGACGTACGAGCATCCCGGCGAGTTGGGCACGCAGCCGCAGCAACTCCTGTGCCTCGATCTCCAGATCGGACGGCTGGCCCCGCAACTGCTCCTCGATGGCGGGCTGCTGGACGACGATCCGGGCGCCGGGCAGCGCCATCCGCTTGCCCGGGGCGCCGGCGGCGAGCAGCAGTGCGGCGGTTGAGGCGGCCTGGCCCAGGCAGGTCGTCTCCACGTCACAGGTGATCACCTGCATCGTGTCGTAGATCGCGGACATGGCGCTGAGCGAGCCGCCGGGGGAGTTGATGTACAGGCTGATGTCCCGGTCCGGGGCGGCGTACTCGAGATGCAGGAACTGCGCGATCACGTCGTTGGCGGAGGTGTCGTCGACGGCGGTCCCGAGGAAGATGATCCGCTCCTCGAGCAGCTTCGAGTACGGGTCGCGGGTGCGGGATCCCGCACTGGTGCGCTCGGTGAACTCGGGCAGGACGTAGCGGGCGGCAGGGCGGCTCATGGCGTACCTCTCCTCGGATGCGGCCTCTGTAAAAAATGTACAGGACGTACAGGCCGTTATGATGGGGAGCATGGCCTACGAGATTCCGGTGACGCAAGCCCGCGCAGAGCTCGCCGAACTGATCAACCGCGTTGTCTACGGCGGGGAGCGTGTCGTCGTGACCCGGCACGGAAAGCCGCTCGTGGCACTGGTGTCCGCCGCTGACCTGGAACGACTCGAGAAGGACCAAGAGGCCGCCGAGGAGCAGGTGATCAGCTCGGTCTCCTCGCTCGGCTCGGTCGCATCCGCTTCCGGCGAACGGGGGCGCTTCGGTCTGGGCGCCGAGCACCGCCGTCCCGACCGACGCGGCTGACGGCACGTCACCACGCGAAGAGGCCGCGCGCCCCCGTCCGCTACAGCGGGGGCACGCGGCCGGTCGATGGGCCTCGATGAGCCTCGAAGGGTCTCGAAGCGCCTCGAAGAGCTCAGCCGACAGGTACCGGTACGGCCTCGCGGTCTCCCGCGGCGGTGACCGGTCGTCCGCCACGGCGCCCGCTCGCCAGAACCGCGGCCAGTCCGAGTGCCGCCCAGAGCGAGAGGGTGAGGACCGCGGCCCCGGCGGCGTTGCCGTCGAAGTACGCCACCGACCGGAGCAGCGTCCCGCCCGCGCCCGGCGGCAGCCACTGGCCGATCAGTCCGACAGGCTGCGGCAGCAGTTCGGGCGCGCTCGCGGCACCCGAGAACGGGTTGCCGATGAGCACCATCAGAAGTCCTCCGAGGGCGAGCCCCGGCGTGCCGATCAGGGCGGCGAGTCCGGCCACGGCCGCGCCGATGGCCAGGACGGTCAGGCCCAGCACCCCCGCCTCGGTCCACCAGGAGCCGGTGAGCACGCCGAGCCAGCTGTCGGCGAGGGCGGCGGCGGTGATGCCGACCAGGGCCGCGGTGCCGATCAGTGCGGTCGCCGCGCGGGCCCCGCGCAGCCCCAGCAGGGTCACGGCGGCACCGGCCGCGACACCGGCCAGGGCCAGCGGAAGGATGCTCGCCGCCAGTGCGCTGCCGCGCGGATCGCCGGAGGATGTGGGCACGACGTCCGTGACCTGCACCTGCGTACCGGCCGGAGCCTGTGCGGTGACGGCCTCCTTGAGGAGCTGGGCGACGACCGGACTGGCCGCCGAAGCGGTCAGCAGTCGCGGTCCTTCGGCGGTGACGACCACCGCTCCGTATACGACCCGGCCCTCGATCGCCGAGCGGGCGGCGGCCTCGTCGTCGTAGCGGTGTACGTCGAAGGCCCCCTCGCGCTGCTCGAATCGCTGCTCCAGCTGTGCGGTCGCGGCCACCGGTCCGGCGATGCCGATGGGCACCTCGCGGGGCGCGGTGCGAGCGGCCGGCCACGCGAAGGCCCAGAGGGCCAACGCCACCAGGGCGGGGATCAGGACCATCGCCGCGACCATGCGGCGGGTGGACGTAGCGGACATGATGACCCTCGATTCAAAGAGAAGGATCGTTCGTTTTTGTTCTCGGCCTCACTGTCCCGCCGGGCTGCCTCCTTGTCAAGAATGAATGTTCGTTTTAGGTTGGGGTCATGGCCCGCGTATCCCAGGAACACCTCGACGCCCGCCGCCGTCAGATCCTGGACGGCGCCGCCCGCTGCTTCGCCCGCAACGGCTTCCACGCCACATCGATGCAGGACATCCTGCGTGAGGCAGGTCTGTCGGCCGGCGCGGTCTACCGCTACTTCCGCAGCAAGGAGGAGCTGATCGCGGCCATCGCCGACGAGGCGTTCAGTGCGATCCGCGGAGCCTTCGACGACGCCGCGAGGACCACCCCGCCGCCCACCCCCGACGTGCTCCTCGGCCGTGTGCTGCGCGGCATGCTGGAGGAGCAGGTGCCCGGCGGCGACCGGCAGGCCTTTGCGCGGCTGATCGTGCAGGTGTGGACCGAGACCCTGCGCAACGAGCAGCTCGCCGCCACGCTGGGCGAGGGATACAGCGCCATGCGCCAGGCCTGGGCGAAGGTCGTGGACGCCTACCGCGACAACGGTCTGATGGCCGCCGACGTGCCCGCCGACCATGTCGCCCGCACCCTCATCGCCACCGCCCAGGGCTTCATCGCCCAGCAGGCGCTTTTCGGTGATGTGCGGGTCGAAGTCCTGGAGGACGGACTCCGGGCGCTGATGTCCATGCGGGATCCCGAGATCAGTTAACGCGCCGGAAAAACTTTCGCCCTAACGTTCACCCCCAGGTCGGGAGACTCCCGCGCATAGGTCAACAGAGTGTTGACGTGAGCTATGTTCCCGCTGCACCCAGGCGGGACCGGGCCGGACGACAGTGAGGCGGACACGTGCAACTCTCCCCGCACGAGCAGGAACGACTGCTCATTCATGTGGCCGCCGACGTCGCGGAGAAGCGCCGCGAGCGCGGGGTGCTGCTGAATCATCCCGAGTCCGTCGCGCTGATCACCTCGCACATACTCGAAGGCGCGCGGGACGGCCGTACCGTCGCCGAACTCATGGCCTCGGGACGCAAGGTCCTCACCCGCGCCGACGTCATGGAGGGCATCCCCGAGATGATCCACGACGTCCAGGTCGAGGCGACCTTCCCGGATGGCACCAAGCTCGTCACCGTCCACGACCCGATCGTCTGAGGGGACGCAGATGATCCCGGGAGAGATCCTTTTCGCCGACGGCTCCATCGCACTCAACAAGGGCCGTGAGGTCACCCGCCTCGCTGTCGTCAACGCTGCCGACCGGCCCGTCCAGGTCGGCTCCCACTACCACTTCGCCGAGGCGAACCCGGGTCTGGACTTCGACCGCGCGGCCGCCCGCGGCAAGCGGCTGAACATCGCCGCGGGAACCGCCGTGCGCTTCGAGCCCGGCATCCCCGTCGACGTCGAACTCGTCCCCTTCACCGGAGCGCGTGTCGTCCCGGGGCTGCGCGGCGAGACCGGAGGTCCCCTCGATGCCTGAGCTGAACCGCGCCGTCTACACCGATCTCTTCGGCCCCACCACCGGCGACCGTATCCGGCTCGCCGACACCGACCTGCTCGTCGAGATCGAGGAGGACCGGTCCGGCGGGCCCGGACTCGCGGGCGACGAGGCCGTGTTCGGCGGCGGCAAGGTGATCCGCGAGTCGATGGGCCAGTCCCGTACGACACGGGCCGAGGGCGCACCCGACACGGTCGTCACCGGTGTCGTGATCATCGACCACTGGGGCATCGTCAAGGCCGATATCGGCATCCGCGACGGCCGGATCACCGGCATCGGCAAGGCCGGCAACCCGGACACGATGGACGGCGTACACGCCGATCTCGTCATCGGTCCCGAGACCGAAGTCATCGCCGGAAACGGGAAGATCGTCACCGCCGGCGCCATCGACGCGCACGTCCACTTCATCTCGCCGACCCTCATCGACCAGGCCCTGGCGACCGGCGTCACCACTCTCGTCGGCGGTGGCACCGGACCGGCCGAGGGCACCAAGGCCACCACCATCACCCCGGGCCCCTGGCACCTTGCCCGGATGTTCGAGGCGCTGGACACCCTCCCCGTCAACATCGGGCTGCTCGGCAAGGGCAACACCATGTCCCGCGAGGCCATGCACTCCCAACTGCGCGGCGGAGCGCTCGGATTCAAGATCCACGAGGACTGGGGGTCGACCCCTGCTGTCATCGACGCCTGTCTGAGCGTGTGTGAGGAGACCGGCGCGCAGCTCGCCATCCACACGGACACGCTGAACGAGGCGGGCTTCGTCGGGGACACACTCGCCGCCATCGCCGGACGCACCATCCACGCGTACCACACCGAAGGTGCGGGCGGCGGGCATGCACCGGACATCATCACCGTGGTCTCCGAGCCGTACGTCCTGCCCAGCTCCACCAATCCCACCCGGCCGCACACCGTCAACACCATTGAGGAACACCTCGACATGCTGATGGTCTGCCACCACCTCAATTCGGCCGTTCCCGAGGACCTCGCCTTCGCCGAGTCCCGGATCCGGCCCTCCACCATCGCGGCCGAGGACATCCTGCACGACCTCGGCGCCATCTCGATCATCTCCTCGGACTCCCAGGCCATGGGGCGCATCGGCGAGGTGGTGATGCGTACCTGGCAGACCGCGCACGTCATGAAGAAGCGCCGCGGAGCACTGCCCGGCGACGGCCGCGCCGACAACCACCGCGCACGTCGCTATGTCGCCAAATACACGATCAACCCGGCGGTCGCTCAGGGCCTCGACCACGAGATCGGCTCGGTCGAGACGGGAAAACTCGCCGACCTGGTGCTCTGGGAGCCGGCTTTCTTCGGCGTCAAGCCGCAGCTCGTCATCAAGGGCGGCCAGATCGCGTACGCGCAGATGGGCGACGCCAACGCCTCCATTCCCACTCCGCAGCCGGTGCTGCCGCGGCCGATGTTCGGCGCGCTGGGCCGGGCGGCGTCGGCGAGCTCGTTCAACTTCGTCGCCGAGGCGGCGATCGAGGACGGACTGCCCGAACGCCTGGGCCTGGGCAAGCAGTTCGTACCCATCAAGAACACCCGGCGGATCACCAAGGCCGACATGCGGGAGAACGACGCGCTGCCTCGTGTCGAGGTCGACGCCGACACCTTCACGGTGACCATCGACGGCGATGTGGTCGAGCCCGCACCGGCGGCGGAACTGCCCATGGCACAGCGCTACTTCCTCTTCTGATGAGTACGCGATGAGCCGCGCCGCACTCCTCGTCCTCGCCGACGGCCGGTTCCCCGCCGGTGGCCACGCCCACTCCGGCGGTGCCGAACCGGCCGTCAAGGCAGGACGCATACGCGATGCCCGGGACCTGGCGGACTTCTGCCGGGGCCGGCTGCACACCACCGGCCTCACCGCGGCGGCGCTCGCCGCCGCGGCCGCCCTGGGCCTCGACGCGCTGGCGCTCGACGAGGCCGCCGACGCCCGTACCCCCTCGCCCGCCCTGCGGGCCACCGCCCGCAAACTCGGCCGGCAGATGATGCGGGCCGCCCGTTCCACCTGGCCGAGCCAGGAGCTCGACGCGCTCGCCGCGGCCCGACCGCGCGGCGCACACCAGCCGATCGTGCTGGGGCTCGCCGCCCGCTCCGCAGCCCTCGGCCCCGAGGACGCCGCACACTGCGCCGTGTACGAGGCGGTCAGCGGCCCGGCCACCGCGGCCGTACGCCTCCTCAGCCTCGACCCCTTCGAGGCGACGGCGGTGCTGGCCCGGCTGGCGCCCGAACTCGACGCGGTCGCCGGACAGGCCGCGCGGGCAGCGGCCGAGGCGGCCGTCGAAGGACTCGACGCGCTGCCCGCCGCCTCCGCCCCGCTGCTCGACCTCACCGCGGAGGCACACGCAGCCTGGCCCGTACGCCTCTTCGCCTCGTAGGACCAACAGGAGCCGCACCATGCACCTCGACCACTCCCACCACGGCCCGGCCGCTGTCAGTGCCGACGCCGCACGTCCCGACGGCACCCGGCGCGCCCTGCGCATCGGTCTCGGCGGCCCCGTCGGTTCCGGCAAGACCGCGACCGTCGCCGCGCTCTGCCGCGCCCTGCGCGACCAGCTGTCCATCGCCGTCGTCACCAACGACATCTACACCCGCGAGGATGCCGAATTCCTGCTCCGCAACGCGGTACTGCCGCCCGAGCGCATCCAGGCCGTCGAGACCGGCGCCTGCCCGCACACCGCGATCCGCGACGACATCTCCGCCAACCTCGAAGCAGTCGAGGACCTGGAGGAGAGCGTCGGCCCGCTCGATCTGATCCTCGTCGAGTCCGGCGGCGACAATCTCACCGCGACCTTCTCCAAGGGCCTTGTCGACGCACAGGTCTTCGTCATCGACGTGGCAGGCGGCGACGACATCCCGCGCAAGGGCGGGCCGGGCGTCACCACCGCCGATCTGCTCGTGATCAACAAGACCGACCTGGCGCCGTATGTCGGCTCCGACCTCGGCCGGATGGCGCGCGACGCCAAGGAGCAGCGCGGTGAACTTCCCGTCGCCTTCACCTCGTTGAAGGGCGAGGAAGGGGTGGCGCCGGTCGCCGACTGGGTGCGCGCGCGGCTCGCCGCCTGGACCGCATGAGCATCCAGGCCACGGCCCGTATCGTCGCCACCCGGGCAGGCCTGCCGGTACTGGAGAGCGACGGGCCGCTCGCGCTGCGCCGCACCCGGGCCACCGGCTCATACACCCGGGTTACTGTCGTCGGCGCGATGAGCGCACCGCTCGGCGGTGACCGGCTCGCCGTCGACGTGCAGGTGGAGGACGGCACACGGCTCGTCGTCGACTCCGCCGCAGCGACGATCGCCCTGCCCGGACGCATCCCCGAACAGGCCCGCTACGACGTCCGGTTGAGGGTGGGCGACGACGCCGAACTGCGCTGGCTGCCGGAGCCCCTCATCTCCGCGCGCGGCAGCGATCTGCGGATGCGCACCCGTGTCGAACTCGCCGCCACCGCACGGCTGGTGCTCCGCGAGGAGCAGATCCTCGGCCGGTACGGCGAGCAGCCGGGCACCCTCGCGAGCCGCCTCACCGTCCACCGGGCCGGACGCCCGCTCCTGGACCAGGAGCTCGGCTGCGGACCCGGCGCGCCCGGCGGCTGGGACGGCGGGGCGGTGCTGGGCGGCCACCGGGCCGTGGGTCAGCTCCTCATCGTGGACCCCGCGTTCGAGGAGAAGCCCGCGGAGCCCCGGCTGCTGGGCCCGAGCGCGGCTCTCACACCGCTCGCCGGACCTGCCGTACTGGTCAATGCCGTCGCGCCCGACGCGCGTCAACTACGCCGCGTACTGGACGAGGTGCTGCAGGCGGAACTGCCCGAGTGAGGCAATGGGGCGAAACCGGGCATTTCCCTGCACCGCTCAGCGGGACACTACTCACCGGTTATTGGTTCGGTAAAGAAACACCAGTCCGGCCTGTTCCCAGCTGCCCCGGAGACGAAAGGATCCCCCGGAGAACTCGACTAGAGAAGGGGGAGTTCTACGTGAGACGCACAGCAGTGCTCGGCTCGGCCGGCACTCTGATCGCGGGCACCCTCATAACGGGCGCGATCGCGGCTCCGGCGGCCAACGCCGAGACCCGCAACAGCGGTTGGTCCGAGGCCCGCGGCGCTCAGGTGGCCGCGGAGCGGGCCGCCAAGCGGGGCATCGACTGGGCGGACTGCCCGGCGGACTGGGGTTTCGCCAAGCCCATCCAGTGCGGCTGGGTGAGCGTGCCGCTCAACTACGCCCGGCCGAACGGCAAGCAGATCAAGATAGCCGTCGACCGGATCGGCAGCACCGGCACCAAGGCGGAGCGCCAGGGCGCTCTGGTCTACAACCCGGGCGGCCCCGGCGGCTCGGGCATGCGCTTCCCGACCCGGGTCACGAACAAGAACCCGCTGTGGGCCAACACCGCGAAGGCATACGACTTCGTGGGCTTCGACCCGCGGGGTGTCGGCCACTCGACGCCCATCTCCTGTGTCGACCCGCAGGAGTTCGTCAAGGCGCCGAAGGCCGACCCTGTGCCGGACAGCGAGGCCGACAAGCGCGCCCAGCGCAAGCTCGCCGCGGAGTACGCGGACGGGTGCGCCGAGCGCAGCGGCTGGATGCTGGATCACATGACGACGCCGAACACCGTGCGCGACCTGGACGTCGTCCGGGCCGCCCTCGGTGAGAAGAAGCTCAACTTCCTGGGCGTCTCCTACGGCACGTACATCGGCGCGGTCTACGCGACGCTCTTCCCGGGCCATGTGCGCCGGATGATCGTCGACAGCGTGGTCAACCCCTCGCGCGAGAAGGTCTGGTACGAGGCCAACCTCGACCAGGACGTCGCCTTCCAGATGCGCTGGAACGACTGGAAGGCCTGGGTCGCCAAGAACGACGCGACCTTCCACATCGGGAACACTCCCGAGAAGGTCGAGCAGCAGTGGCTGAAGCTGCGGGCCACCGCCAAGAAGACCCCGCTCGGCGGGGTCGTCGGACCGGCGGAGCTCATCAGCTACTTCCAGAGCGCGCCGTACTACGACTCCTCCTGGGCGCCCATCGCCCAGACCTGGAGCAAGTACATCGCCGGTGACACCCAGGCGCTGGTCGACGCCGCGGCGCCCGACCTGTCCGACACCGCGGGCAACATCGCCTCGGAGAACGGCAACGCCGTCTACACGGCTGTCGAGTGCGCGGACGCCAAGTGGCCGACCAGCTGGAAGAAGTGGGACCGGGACAACACCCGGCTCCACAAGGACCACCCCTTCATGACGTGGGCCAACGCCTGGATGAACCTCCCGTGCGCCACCTGGTCGTCCAAGCAGCAGACCCCGGTCAACGTAAAGACCGGCAAGGGCCTGCCGCAGGTGCTCATCGTGCAGTCCACGCGTGACGCCGCCACTCCCTTCGACGGCGCCGTCGAGCTGCACAAGCGGCTCAAGGGCTCGCGGCTGATCATCGAGAAGGACGCCGGCTCGCACGGTGTGACCAGCCTGGTCAACCCGTGCATCAACGAGCGGGTGGACGCCTACCTGCTCAGCGGCAAGCTGGACAGCAGCGATGTGACGTGCACTCCGCACGCCACGCCGAAGCCGTAAGGCTCAGTGGTACGGGGGAGGGGCGGCCGGTCACGGCTGCCCCTCCTTTCATCCCTCCAGCCAGGAGTCCTCCGCGGCGTAGTCGAACCAGTCGTCCTCGTACTTCACGAGGTTGCTGAAGATCTCGCGCCAGTGGCGGCCGTCGAGCTGCCCGGCGAGCCACTCGACGGTCGCCGGCAGCGCATCGGCATAGCTCGTGGTGGCTCGGTAGCCCAACTCCCGCTCCGCCGCCGTCATGTCGTACACGATCGGATGTTCCGACCCCCACGGCGTGAGGCCCACTGTGCCCACCGGCGCCGGTCCGTCGATGAGGACGGTCTCGCTCGTCACGCCGAGCGCCGCGTCCACTCCCGCGCTGATCTCCGCGACCGTCGGTACGTCCGGATCACCGGCGTTGAGCACCCGTGAGCCCGGCTTCGCCGCCGCCAGCCGGATCAACTCGGCGAGATTGCCGACATGGACGGGGTGGAAGCGGGACTGCCCGTTGTACGCGAGGATGCGCACCGGCCGCCGGTCCAGCGCCCGCCGCACGAAGAACAGTTCGCGCGGACCACGGCAGTGCAGTCCGTGGATCGCGCCCGCGCGCAGCAGGGTCACCGGCAACTCGTCGCCCGCCGCCAGCAGTTCCCGCTCCAGCGCCACCTTGCGAGTGCCGTACGTCGCCTCCCCGGGCGCCACGGTCCGCTGTGACTCCGGGATCGGCACCGGATAGCGCGGAAAGCCGCCGGGCTTGTCCTGGGTGTCGAAGCTGCGGCCCTTGTCGTCCTCGTACACCGCGCCGCTGGAGATCACGACCGCCGAGCCGATCCGGTCCGCGAGCGCCCTCAACTGCCGTGCGTGGCCCCGTCCGTAAGCGACCATGTCCACCAGCACATCACAGCCGTCGCCGAGCGCGGCGGCCAGAGCCGCGTCGTCCTCCCGGTCGACCCGGACCGCCTGGACGTCCTCGGGCCAGCGCTCGTCCCGGCCGCCGCCGCGCGAGGCCGCCCTTATCTCCCATCCGTCCGTGGCGAGCGCGGCCACCGCTGCCCGTCCCACCTGTCCTGTCGCACCGAGCACGAACACTCTTCCTTTGGTCATGGAAGGCACGCTAGGTGTGCGGTGGACGCCGAGCCCAGGCTGCTTGGCCGAGCGCAGATTCGCTCTCAGCTTCTTCGCCGCGGGAACTTCTTCGGCTGCTCCAACTCCGCCTTCACCTCGGCGGCGTAGCGGTCCACATACTCCTGGCCGGACAGCTCGAGGATCGCGTACATGATCTCGTCGGTGATGGCGCGGATGGCCGCCTTCTCGTTCTCCATGCCCGCGTACCGTGAGAAGTCCATCGGCTCGCCGAAGCGGACGGTGACCCGCTTGATCTTCGGCATGACCTGTCCGGGCGGCTGGATCTCGAACGTCCCCACCATCGCGCAGGGCACCACCGGCGCCTGCGCCCTGAGCGCCATCACCGCGACACCGACCTTGCCCTTGTAGAGCCGGCCGTCGTGCGACCGGGTGCCCTCGGGGTAGATCCCCAGCAGCTCGCCCTTGCTCAGCACTCCGAGACCCTCGCGGATGGCCGCCTGGCCGGCCTCCTTGCCGGAGCGGTCGACCGGGATCTGCCCGGCGCTGCGGAAGAACGCGGCGGTCAGCCGCCCCTTCAGGCCGGGGCCGGTGAAGTACTCGGCCTTGGCGAGGAAGGTGATACGCCGCTTGATGATGGCCGGCATCAGGAAGTGGTCCGAGAACGACAGATGGTTGCCCGCGACGATCGCCGCGCCCTCCGCGGGGATGTGCTCGAGTCCCTCGATCCTGGGGCGAAAGAGCAACCGCAACAGCGGCCCCAGAATGACGTATTTGAGCACGTAGTAGAACACGGGGGTCGCTCCCAACTGTACCGGTTCGGCTCCGGGGCCGCGTTCTGCCAGGTCATAGGGTATTTCGACGGGGGTCAGTGTATGTGCATGTCCCGTCCGCTGTAACCACCTCTGATCGGACTCATGCTGGCTCGTTGCCGACCCTCGTGACGATCTGTCAGGTCTCGAGTCCGGCGGCTGACGGCGGCGAACAGCCCATCGGGGCGGTTGGCGTGACCCACTTCGGGAGGTGTCGGGCGGTGCGTACGGGGGCGCCGGCGTCACAGCGGGGTGTAGACGGAGAGTTTCAGTGCCGGGACCTGGCCTCGGAGCGGGCCGCCCCGCAGCCCGGGCCCCCCCTGTGACGGCGTGCCAGATCTGTCGTGCGGGCGATTCGCCGCGCCCGTACGCGCTACCCGGCGGCGCGGCCCCTTGCCCGCGCCGCCGTCGAAAGGTGCTCTGGCCCTGTCCCCGACCCGCCGGGCGTCGGGCCCGAGCCCCCTGGAGTACCGATGCGCCGCAGTGCCACCTTTGCCGCAGCCGCCCTGATCGCCCTCGCGGCCGCTGCCCCCGCAGCGGCCTCACCCGCGCACACCGCCGGTGAGGTGCCCATGCGTGCCAGGGGCCTGTTCCTGACCGTGTCGGGTTCCGAGAACACCTGGATTCGCGGGGTCCTGCTGCAGTGCCCGACGCAGACCGACGGACCGCATCCGCACGCCCGCGCCGCCTGCAGGGCGCTCTCCGCGGTCAACGGCGACCTGGATGTGCTGCCCGGCGACCCGCGTCCGTGCAACAGAAAGTACGACCCGGTCACGGTCAGTGCCACCGGCACCTGGCGCGGCTTCCCCATCGCCTGGCACAAGACCTATCCGAACGCGTGCGCGCTCGACGTGGCGACCGGAGTCGTCTTCCGCTTCTGAGGCCTCCTGGTCAGCTGGTGCGCGACGTGACCACCCCGATCGTCACCAGACCGAGCACCACCCAGCCGAACCAGAGCCAGCCATTGCTTCCGAGTGCCGCCGTGTAGGCCGTCACGACCACCAGAGTCCCGACGGTGAGCACTCCCATCGCCTTCGCGGATCCGGACATGCGCGCCCTCCTCCGACGGCCGCGGCCGTCGGACTCATCGTCACCCGGGAGGGGGGTCGCGCGCTACTGGCCGCGCGCCTGGAGCGAAGCGAGATACGCGTTGTACGCCTCGAGCTCCTTGTCCCCGTTCCGGTCCGCGGCGCGGTCCGACCGCTTGGCCTGCCGCTGCTCGGAGCGGTACCACTGGAAGACCAGCGCGATCAGTACCAGTACCGAGGGGATCTCGCTGAACGCCCAGGCGATGCCGCCCGCCGCGTTCTGGTCACTGAGCGCGTCGATACCGAGCGAGGCCGGTGGATTCTTGTACGCCTTGATCATCGGCTCGGTCGCCATCATCAGCGCGATGCCGAAGAAGGCGTGGAACGGCATGCCCGCGAAGAGCTCCAGCATCCGCATCACATAGCCGGGCCGGTGCGGCCCCGGGTCCACGCCCATGATCGGCCAGAAGAAGACCAGGCCCACGGCGAGGAAGTGCACCATCATCGCCACATGCCCCGTCGTGGACTCCATCAGGAAGTCGAAGAGAGCGGTGAAATAGAGCGCGTACAGGCTCGCGATGAAGAGCGGGATGGTGAAGGCGGGGTGCGTGACGATCCGCAGGTAACGGCTGTGCAGCAGGGCCAGCAGCAGCTCGCGCGGACCCTTGCGGCCGCGGCCCGCGACCGGCAGCGCGCGCAGGGCCAGCGTCACCGGCGCGCCCAGCAGCAGCACGATCGGCGAGAGCATGCTGATCACCATGTGCTGCACCATGTGCACGCTGAACATGACCATGCCGTAGTCATTGAGCTTGGTGCACATCACCAGCGCCACGCTCAGCACGCCGACGGTGAAGAAGACGGTGCGGCTGACCGGCCAGCTGTCGCCGCGCCTGCGCAGTCGCAGCACACCCCAGCCGTACAGAGCGAGCCCCAGCAGACAGCCGGCCAGGAAGAACGGATCCGGTGAGTACTCGAGCCCTCGCCCCAGCGTGAACGGCGGCAGATCCATCGTCATGCCGTGCCCGCTGTGATCCATCTGCGCACTCCCGCCGGAACGTTCCTTGATGCCGACCGGGCCTGTTTCGTACCGGTTGTCCGCACCAGAGTAGAACTGCCCCCGGACGCAGCTGCGACCGGGGGCAGTTCATTCATATATGTACCAAATCAGAGCACGCACTCCGCCTCGGCGTACCGCTCGGCCGGGACGGTCTTCAGCGTCTCCACGGCCTGCGCCAGCGGCACCATGGCGATGTCCGTGCCGCGCAGCGCGGTCATCATGCCGAACTCACCGCGGTGCGCCGCCTCCACGGCATGCCAGCCGAAGCGGGTCGCGAGCACGCGGTCGTACGCGGTCGGGGTGCCGCCGCGCTGCACATGCCCGAGGATCACCGCGCGGGCCTCCTTGCCGAGCCGCTGCTCCAGCTCGACGGAGAGCTGCTGGGCCACGCCCGCGAAGCGCTCGTGACCGTAGACGTCCTTGCCGCCCTCGTTGAACTCCATCGAGCCCTCGCGCGGCTTGGCGCCCTCCGCGACCACGACGATCGCGAACTTCTTGCCCGCCGAGAACCGGTCGCCGACCCGCTCGGTCAGCTCGCCGATGTCGAAAGGCCGCTCCGGGACGACGATGGCGTGAGCGCCCGCCGCCATGCCGGAGTGCAGCGCGATCCAGCCGGTGTGCCGGCCCATGACCTCGACGATCAGCACCCGCTGATGCGACTCGGCGGTGGTCTTCAGCCGGTCCAGCGCCTCGGTCGCCACACCGACGGCGGTGTCGAACCCGAACGTGACATCTGTCGAGGCGATGTCGTTGTCGATGGTCTTCGGCACGCCGACGATCGGGAGCCCGCTCTCGGAGAGGAGGTTGGCCGCCTTGAGGGTGCCTTCGCCGCCGATCGGAATGATCGCGTCGAGGCCGAGCTCGGCAACATGCCCCTTGGCCCGCTCCACGCCGTCGCGCAGATGCGCGGGCTGGACCCGGGACGAACCGAGAATCGTGCCGCCACGGGCCAGGATGCCGCCCACCGCGTCAAGATCGAGCTTGCGGTAGTCGCACTCCAGAAGGCCCTTCCAGCCGTCGTGGAAGCCGATGACCTCGTCGCCGTGATCGACGACGGCGCGGTGCACGACGGAACGGATGACGGCGTTCAGACCGGGGCAGTCGCCGCCGGAGGTGAGCACACCAATGCGCATAGCCCGAAATACCTTTGCAACGTGGGCCGATTCCCGGACCACGTCGTCCGGCAGGATCCCCGCCACCCTACCGGCGTAAGGTGGCGGGGCCGAACCGGGCGTCCGACTGATGGACGGCAGCCGGCTGTCGGGCGGGTGTCAGGCAGGCTGCGTCGCGGACGCGATGCGCTCGGCGCGCAGCGCCTCGTACCACCGCTCGTCGATCGGCGGCAGCGCGTTCACATCGAGGGCAAGCTTCAGCAGCATGTCCGCGATCTGCGGATTGCGGGCCATGACCGGGCCGTGCATATAGGTGCCGAAGACGGTGTCGTTGTACGCGCCCTCGGTTCCGTCGCCCGTGCCGTTGCCCCGGCCGAGGATCGTGCGGGCGAACGGGCGGGCCGTCGGGCCGAGGTGGGTGATGCCCTGGTGGTTCTCGAAGCCGGTCAGCTGCGGCAGGCCCAGCCGCGGGTCGATGTCCGCCAGTACGTCGCCGACGCACCGCTCGCCCTCGCCGCGCGTGGAGACCACGTCGATCAGGCCGAGTCCCGCCTCGCGCTCACCGAGGTCGTTGATGAACTCATGGCCGAGGATCTGGTAGCCGGCGCAGACCGAGAAGATGATCGCGCCGTTGGAGGCGGCCCGGCTGAGTCCGCCGTCGCGGCGCAGCCGCTCGGCGGCGAGCCGCTGCGGCCGGTCCTCGCCGCCGCCGATGAGATAGATGTCTCCGGACGTCGGGATCGGCTGGTCGCTGCGTACGTCGATACGCATCACGTCCAGGCGGCGCTGGCGGGCCCGGCGCTCCACGACGAGGGCGTTGCCCTGGTCGCCGTAGGTGCTGAGCAGGTCCGGGTAGACCCAGACCAGACGCAGGCTGTTGTCGCTCATGCTCATAAGTCCTTTTCGGGGTCCGCGGGTCAGTTGCCGACGCGGCGGCGCAGGTCCTGGAAGGCCGTGTAGTTGGCGATCGCCTCGATCCGTCCGGGCGGGGCCAGCTGTACCGCCTCGTCCGCGGACTCGCACACCCGGAAGTCCAGGCCCGCCACCTCGAGACGCACGGCGAGGTCCAGCTTCCGGTCGCCGATGACGAAGATCGGATGGCCGGCGAGCCGGGTGTAGTCGACGTCCCAGAGCCACGAGGTGTCCGTGCCGTCGGCGCCGCGGGCGTTCACGGAGAGGATGACCGGGGTCGGCGGCGGGTCGATCAGCGAGAACGTCTCCAGCCAACCGGCCGGGTTCTTCGCGAGCAGCAGTCGCAGATCGCGGCCCAGGAAGTTGACGACGTCGTACCGGCCGGCGACGGCCTGCACGGAGTACATGCGCTCCAGCGCGACCTGCGGCGGCACACCGAAGCAGGCGGCGACGGCGGCGGAGGTGGCGGCGTTCGCCTTGTTGGCGCGGCCGGGCAGCTGGAGGTGGATCGGCCAGGCCGAACCGTGCGGATCCAGGACGTGGTCGCCGCTGAGCACCCAGCTCGGCGCGGGACGGCGGAAGCCGCACTCGCCGCAGAACCAGTCGTCGCCGGGGCGCTGCATCACACCGCCGCAGGACGGGCAGGACCAGGCGTCGTCCTTCCACTCCTGGCCGGCGGCCACCCACACCACGTTGGGGGAGGAGGACGCGGCCCATACGATCAGCGGGTCGTCGGCGTTGGCGATGACCATGGCCTTCGTACCGGACAGGCCCTCGCGCCACTTCTCGGCGAGCATCCGGGTCTCGGCCGCGCGGTCCAGCTGGTCGCGCGAGAGGTTGAGCAGCGCGATCGCCTTGGGCGTCACATCGCGGGCGACGCCGGCGAGGTACTTCTCGTCGACCTCGATCACACCGAATTTGGCGTCCGAACCGCCGGCCAGCGCCGAGGTGATGCCCGCGGGCATATTGGCGCCGAGCGCGTTGGAGACGACCGGGCCGCTGGCCCGCAGCGCCTCGGCGATCAGCCGGGTCGTGGTGGTCTTGCCGTTGGTCGCCGACACGAGGACGACGTCCAGGTGCTGCGCCAGCCGCCCCAGCAGATCGGGGTCGAGCTTGAGCGCGACCCGGCCGCCGATCACCGATCCGCTGCCGCGTCCGGCGGCGCGCGACACCGCTGCTGCGGCCTTGCCTGCCGTCACGGCCAGCTTGGCGCGCGGCGTCAGGGGCTCCGAGTTGCCTGACATCGTCCTTGATCCTCCTTGCATCGGTCGGGCTCAGCCTATCGAGGTCCGGTCTGCCGCCCGTACCTCGGCACCGTCGGAAAACGTGGAGGTCCAGGCGGAACGTACGCTTACGGGCATGCGAAACCGGCCGATCCCCGGCAGTTCCGGACTCGTGAAGGCCATGAGCCTGCTCGGAGATCCGCTGCTGCACGCCCCCTGCGAGACCGTCACCGACTTCTCTCCCGCGCTGTCCAGGCTCATCGAGGACATGTTCGCGACGATGTACGAGGCCCAGGGAGTGGGCCTCGCGGCGAACCAGGTGGGGATACCGCTGCGGGTGTTCGTCTACGACTGCCCCGACGACGAGGACGTCCGCCACCTCGGACATATCGTCAACCCGCGTCTGGTGGAGGCGGACGGTGTCACGGTGCGCGGCGCGGAGGGCTGTCTGTCGCTGCCGGGCCTGGAGGCCGGTACGGAGCGTTTCGACCGCGCGGTGGTGGAGGGCGTGACGGCGGACGGGAAACCGGTACGGGTCGAGGGCACCGGGTTCTTCGCTCGGTGCCTGCAGCACGAGTGCGACCACCTGGAGGGGATGGTCTACACGGACCGCCTCAAGGGCTGGCGCCGGGCCAAGGCGCTGCGCGCGGCGCGGCGGGCGAGCTGGGGAACCACGACCTGACCGGCCGTCAACGGCCAACGGTCACCAACCGGCCGTCAACGACCGGCGCTCAATGACCGGCCGTCGACGACCCACCGCTCGTCAGAAGACCGGACCGCCCGCGCGGTCGCCGGCCGCGGCCAGCCGGCCCCAGAGCAGATCGGCGAGGCTGTGCACCAACTCGGCGCGGGAGCACGGGCGTTCACCGAGCCACCAGTCCCCGGCCGCGTGCATCATGCCGACGATGCCATGGCCCCACACCCGGGCCAGCTGTTCGCTGTTGGGCCCCAGGTCGACCCGGTCGTAGATCACCTTCGCCAGCTCCTCGCCGAGCCGGCGCAGCAGTGGCGCCGAGTGGCGGCCGACGTCGAAGCCCGCCTCCGACGGCTGGGTGTCCTCGGCCGGATGCATCAGGAAGCGGTAGACCTGCGGCCGTGCTTCGATCGCGGCGAGGTAGGTGTCGAGTGTTGCCTCGACCCGCTCACGGCGGTCGGCGGGAGCGTCCACCGCTGCCCGCAACGCGTCCAGCAGGGCGTCGGTGTGGCGCTTGGCGAGCGCACGGTAGAGGCCGCCCTTGTCGCCGAAGTGCCGGTACAGGATGGGCTTGGTGATGCCTGCCTCGGCGGCGATGGCGTTCATGGAGGCCTGCGGGCCGTCCCGGAGCACCACCCGGTCCGCGGCTTCGAGCAGCTCCCGGCGCCGCTGGTCGGCCGACCGCTGTTGGCCGGCTGCGTGCTGTGTGGTCTCCATGGTTTGTTTCTCCCCGCCCGAGCGATTGCGTGACGCCTGCGCAACGTAACACCATGCCCGCCCGTACAGGGGATCGGGCAGTGGCCGGTTGACATGGGCTACTTGCCGGTAACAGACTGTTGTTACCGCAAGTAACATGCAGGTAGTCACCGCAGTGCTGGAGGGGAACATGGCCGAGTTCACGCTCGAACTCAACGACGACCAGAAGCAGGTCCGTGATTGGCTGAACGGTTTCGCCAAGGACGTGATGCGCCCGGCCGCCGCCGAGTGGGACGAGCGTGAGGAGACCCCCTGGCCGGTCATCCAGGAAGCGGCCAAGGTGGGAATCTACTCCCTCGACTTCTACGCCCAGCAATTCTTCGACCCGACCGGTCTCGGCATCCCGATGGCGATGGAGGAGCTCTTCTGGGGCGACGCCGGCATCGGCCTTTCCATTGTCGGTACGGGACTTGCGGCCGTCGGTGTCCTCGCCAACGGAACCGAGGAGCAGATCGGCACCTGGATTCCGCAGATGTACGGCGACGTGGACGATGTGAAGGTCGCGGCCTTCTGCTCCTCCGAGCCGGACGCAGGCTCCGACGTCGGCGCGATGCGTACGCGCGCGGTGTACGACGAGGCCAAGGACGAGTGGGTACTCAACGGCACCAAGACCTGGGCGACCAACGGCGGTATCGCCAACGTCCATGTCGTGGTCGCGGTCGTCGACCCGGAGATCGGCTCCAAGGGCCACGCTTCGTTCATCGTGCCGCCGAACACCCCCGGTCTCTCTCAGGGCCAGAAGTTCAAGAAGCACGGCATCCGCGCCTCCCACACCGCAGAGGTGGTGCTGGAGAACGTACGCGTCCCCGGACGCTGCCTGCTCGGCGGCAAGGAGAAGCTGGACGAGCGCCTGGCCCGGGCGCGTGAGCGCGCCAAGTCCGGCGGCGAGCGTGTGAAGAACGCGGCCATGGCCACCTTCGAGGCATCCCGCCCCGCGGTCGGCGCGATGGCGGTGGGCACCGCCCGCGCCGCGTACGAAGTCGCACTCGACTACGCCATGACCCGCAGCCAGTTCGGCCGCCCGATCATCGACAACCAGGGCATCGCCTTCCAGCTGGCCGACATGCGCACGCAGATCGACGCGGCGCGGCTGCTGGTGTGGCGCGCCTCCTGGATGGCGGTGACGGGCAAGCCCTTCAACTCCGCCGAGGGCTCCATGTCCAAGCTGTACGCGAGTGAGACCGCCAAGAAGGTCACGGCGCAGGCCATCCAGATTCTGGGCGGCAACGGCTTCACCCGGGAGTACCCCGTGGAGCGCATGCACCGCGACGCCGCGATCTACACGATTTTCGAGGGCACGAGCGAGATCCAGCGCCTGGTGATCGCCAGAACCCTCTCGGGCATGCCGATCCGCTAGCGCGGTCGGTTCGGCCTCGATCGCCGGGGGGCTTGGTCAAGCCCCCCGGCGATCGAGGCCGCCTGACGTCAGGCGGAGAGCAGCGCCTCGATCGCGGCGACGACCTCGGGGGCCTCGGGCTCGGTGCGCGGGCGGATCCGGGACACGACCGCGCCGTCCTTGCCGATCAGGAACTTCTCGAAGTTCCACTGCACGTCGCCGGACTCGCCCTCACCGTCCGCGACCTTCGTCAGCTCCGCGTACAGCGGGTGCCGGTCCGCGCCGTTCACATCGGTCTTCTCCAGCATGGGGAAGGTCACACCGTAAGTCGCCGAGCAGAAGGACTCGATCTCCTCCGCGCTGCCCGGCTCCTGGCCCGCGAACTGGTTGCACGGCACACCGAGGACCGTGAAGCCCTGCTCGCCGTACTGCTTCTGCAGCCGCTCCAGGCCGGCGTACTGCGGGGTCAGACCGCACTTGGAGGCGACGTTCACCAGCAGGACCGCCTGGCCACGGTAGTCGGCCAGGGAGGTGGGCTCGCCGGTCAGCGTGCGCAGCGGGATGTCGTACAGGGTCATCGGATTCTCCTCGGTGGCAGGCATTCGATGTTCATTGTGGACCCCGGGGACGCGCTGCCACGAAGCCGGTCGCCTCGGGGAGCGGTCGACGGTGACTCCGGCGCGGAGCGCGACCAGGGACGCCGCGGCTCCTCGCCGATGCCGCCTCAGCGGCCATGGACCGCTGTCAGCCGCCGAGCGGCCTGAAGAGCCCCTCCTGCACCACCGACACCAGCAGCCTGCCCTCGCGGTCGTAGATACGGCCACGAGCCAGTCCCCGGCCGCCGGTCGAGATCGGCGACTCCTGGTCGTACAGGAACCACTCGTCCGCGCGGAACGGCCGGTGGAACCACATCGCATGGTCCAGTGAGGCCATGTCGAAGCCGCGCGGGCCCCACAGCGGCTCCACCGGGATACGGACCGCGTCCAAAAGCGTCATGTCGCTCGCATACGTCAGTGCGCAGGTGTGCACCAGCGGGTCGTCGCCCAGAGGGCCCACCGCGCGCATCCACACCGCGCTGCGCGGGTCCGCCTCCTTGATTTCCTCCGGGGTCCAGCGCAGCCGTTCGGCATAGCGGATGTCGAAGGGCTGGCGGCGGGCCATCCGCTCCAGCGCCTCGGGGAGTTCGCCCAGATGCTCGCGGATCTCCGTGGTGACCGAGGGGAGGGTCTCGGGGTCCGGGAACTCCAGCCGCGGCGGCAGCTGATGCTCGATGCTGCCCTCCTCCGGCCGGTGGAAGGAGGCGGTCAGATTGAAGATGGTCTTGCCCTGCTGGACCGCGGTGACTCGGCGGGTGGTGAACGAGCGGCCGTCCCTTACCCGTTCTACCTGGTAGACGATCGGCACGCCGGGGATTCCCGGCCGCAGGAAGTACGCGTGCAGCGAGTGGACCGGCCGCTCGCCGTCGGTGGTGCGGCCGGCCGCGACCAGTGCCTGGCCCGCCACCTGCCCGCCGAAGACCCGCTGCAGGGACTCGTTCGGGCTGAGGCCGCGGAAGATGTTGACCTCGATCTGCTCCAGGTCGAGCAGATCGACCAGGCGCTCGGCCGGATTCGTCATCGGGTGGTCTCCTGTATTCCCAGTGTCAGAGCTGGCCGACGGATGTGACGCGCACGACGGCCCGGCCTTCCTCGTCGGAGGCCGCCAGATCGACCTCCGCGCTGATACCCCAGTCATGGTCGCCGTTCGGGTCGGCGAAGATCTGCCGGACCCGCCACAGACCGTGCTCCGGATCCTCCTCGATCAGCAGCAGCTTGGGGCCGCGCGCATCGGGTCCGGTGCTCAGGTCCTCGTACTCGTCCCAGTACTTGTCCATCGCCTCGCCCCAGGCGTCCTCGTCCCAGCCGGACTCGGCGTCCAGCTCGCCGAGCTCGCGGACGTGGTCCAGCGCGGCCAGTTCCACCCGGCGGAACATGGCGTTGCGTACGAGCACACGGAAGGCGCGGGCGTTCGCCGTGACCGGCTTGACCTGGTCGGCCTTCTCCTGGGCCTGCTCGGCCGTTTCGACCTCCGGGTTGGCAAGCTGCTCCCACTCGTCGAGCAGACTGGAGTCGACCTGCCGCACCATCTCGCCGAGCCAGGCGATCAGGTCCTGAAGGTCCTCGGTCTTGAGGTCGTCGGGGATGGTGTGGTCAAGAGCCTTGTACGCGCTCGCGAGATAGCGCAGCACGATGCCCTCGGTGCGCGCGAGCTCGTACCAGGAGGTGAACTCCGTGAAGGTGAGGGCCCGTTCGTACATGTCACGGATGACGGACTTCGGCGAGACCGGGTGGTCACCGACCCACGGGTGCGACTTCTTGTAGACGTTGTACGCGTGCCACAGCAGCTCTTCCAGCGGCTTGGGGTAGGAGATGTCCTGGAGTCGCTCCATGCGCTCCTCGTACTCGATGCCGTCCGCCTTCATCTGGCCGACCGCCTCACCGCGCGCCTTGTTCTGCATGGCGGCGAGGATCTGGCGAGGGTCGTCGAGCGTCGACTCGACGACAGAGACCATGTCCAGGGCGTAGGACGGGGACTCCGGGTCGAGCAGGTCGAAGGCCGCGAGTGCGAACGTCGACAGCGGCTGGTTCAGCGCGAAGTCCTGCTGGAGGTCGACGGTGAGCCGGATGGTGCGGCCCTCGGCATCGGGCTTGTCCAACTGTTCCACCACCCCGCCGTCGAGCAGCGAGCGGTAGATGGCGATGGCCCGGCGGATATGGCGCAGCTGCGCCTTGCGTGGTTCGTGGTTGTCCTCGAGGAGGTGGCGCATCGCCTCGAAGGCATTCCCGGGCCGGGCGATCACCGAGAGCAGCATGATGTTGGTGACCCGGAAGCGCGACGTCAGCGGCTCCGGCTCGGAGCCGATCAGCTTCTCGAACGTGGTGTCCGACCACGCGACAAAGCCCTCGGGAGCCTTCTTCCTGACCACCTTGCGGCGCTTCTTCGGGTCGTCGCCGGCCTTCGCGAGCGCCTTCTCGTTCTCGATGACGTGCTCGGGGGCCTGGGCGACCACAAAACCGGCGGTGTCGAATCCGGCCCGCCCGGCGCGACCGGCGATCTGATGGAACTCGCGGGCGCGGAGAGTACGTACGCGATTGCCGTCGTACTTGGTGAGAGCGGTGAACAGCACCGTGCGGATGGGGACGTTGACACCGACCCCGAGCGTGTCGGTACCGCAGATGACCTTCAACAGGCCCGCCTGCGCCAGCTTTTCGACAAGACGGCGGTACTTGGGCAGCATGCCGGCGTGGTGCACCCCGATGCCATGACGCACGTAACGGGACAGGTTCTGCCCGAACTTGGTGGTGAAGCGGAAGCTGCCGATCAGTTCGGCGATCTTGTCCTTCTCCTCACGCGTGCACATGTTGATGCTCATCAGCGACTGCGCGCGCTCGACCGCTTGGGCCTGCGTGAAGTGCACGATGTAGACCGGCGCCTGCCTGGTTTCGAGCAGCTCGGTCAGGGTCTCCGTGATCGGCGTCGTGACGTACTCGTACGAGAGCGGGACGGGCCGGGTCGCGGACCGCACGACCGAGGTCTCGCGGCCGGTGCGGCGGGTCAGGTCCTTCTCGAACATGGCGACGTCGCCGAGCGTCGCCGACATCAGGATGAACTGCGCCTGCGGCAGTTCGAGAAGCGGGATCTGCCAGGCCCAGCCGCGGTCCGGCTCGGCGTAGAAGTGGAACTCGTCCATCACGACCTGGCCGATATCGGCGTACTTGCCGTCGCGCAGCGCGATGGAGGCCAGCACCTCGGCGGTGCAGCAGATGACAGGGGCGTCGGCATTGACGGACGCGTCGCCCGTCAGCATCCCGACGTTCTCGGTGCCGAAGAGCTTGCAGAGGTCGAAGAACTTCTCGGAGACCAGCGCCTTGATCGGCGCGGTGTAGAACGTGACCTTGTCCTGAGCCAGCGCCGTGAAGTGCGCACCCGCCGCGACCAGGCTCTTTCCCGAGCCGGTGGGCGTGGAAAGGATCACATTGGCCCCGGAGACCACCTCGATCAGCGCCTCCTCCTGAGCCGGATAGAGCGTGATGCCCTGGCCTTCGGCCCACGAGGAGAAGGCTTCGAAGAGGGCATCGGGGTCGGCATCCGGCGGCAGCTGATCAATAAGGGTCACGCCCCCATCTTGCCTGCCTTCCGCCCGGATCAGGGAACCGGGCGACGGCGACAAGATCACGGGCGATACGCTGCCCTGTCAACTGGGCTTCACCACAAGAGCAATGGGGCGGGAACGCACATGATGGGACCGGCGCACTCTCTCTCCGGGGCGGCTGCCTGGCTGGGGGTGGGCGCGGCGACCGCCGCCGCCGGCCACCCGATGCCGTGGCCTGTCCTCGTCGTCGGAGCGCTGATCTGCGCGGGCGCGGCACTCGCGCCCGACCTCGACCACAAGGCGGCGACGATCTCGCGGGCCTTCGGCCCCGTCTCGCGCGGACTGTGCGAGGTCGTCGACAAGCTGTCGTACGCCGTCTACAAGGCGACGAAGAAGCCCGGCGACAAGCGCAGGACCGGCGGCCACCGCACACTCACCCACACCTGGCTGTGGGCGGTACTGATCGGTGCCGGCACCTCGGCGCTGGCGATCACCGGGGGCCGGTGGGCGGTCCTCGCGATCCTCTTCATCCACCTGGTGCTCGCGGTGGAGGGCCTGCTGTGGCGGGCCGCGCGGGTCTCTAGCGATGTACTGGTGTGGCTGCTGGGCGCGACGAGCGCCTGGATCCTGGCCGGAGTGCTGGACAAGCCGGGCAACGGCTCGGACTGGCTGTTCACTGCCCCGGGCCAGGAGTACCTGTGGCTGGGTCTGCCGATCGTGCTGGGCGCCCTGGTGCATGACATCGGCGATGCTCTGACCGTTTCGGGCTGCCCGGTCCTGTGGCCGATACCGGTGGGCCGCAAGCGCTGGTACCCGATCGGCCCGCCGAAGGCGATGCGGTTCAGGGCGGGCAGCTGGGTGGAGCTGAAGGTGCTGATGCCGGTGTTCATGCTGCTCGGGGGAGTGGGCGGCGCGGCGGCGCTGGGCTACATCTAGGGGTCCGCGGCGCTCAGCGGGCCCGGTTGCGGCTACTGACAACCGTCCGCGGCGAGCGGGCCCGGTCACGGCTGCCGACCCGGCCCGCGGCACTCACCCGTGCCAGGAACGCCACAGTGCCGCGTACGCCCCGTCCGCCGCCGCCAGTTCGTCGTGGCTGCCCAGCTCGCTGATCCGGCCCTCCTCCACCACCGCGATCACATCCGCGTCGTGCGCGGTGTGCAGGCGGTGAGCGATCGCCACCACCGTGCGCCCGTCCAGGACCCGTGACAGCGAGCGTTCCAGATGCCGTGCCGCCCGCGGGTCGAGGAGCGAGGTCGCCTCGTCCAGGACCAGTGTGTGCGGGTCCGCGAGGACCAGGCGCGCCAATGCGATCTGCTGGGCCTGTGCCGGGGTCAGGGCGAGGCCGCCCGAGCCGACCTCGGTGTCCAGGCCGTCGTCGAGACTCCGTGACCAGGAGTCCGCGTCGACCGCGCCGAGCGCCGCCCACAGCTCCGCGTCGGAAGCGCCGGTACGCGCCAGCAGCAGGTTGTCGCGCAGCGAGCCCACGAAGACGTGGTGCTCCTGGTTGACGAGCGCTACATGTTCGCGGACGCGCTCCGCCGGCATCCGGGACAGCTCGGCCTCGCCGAGGGTGATCCGTCCCGCCCGCGGCGCGTAGATACCCGCGAGCAGCCGGCCCAGCGTCGACTTGCCCGCGCCGGACGGGCCGACCAGGGCCAGCCGGGTGCCCGGCGCCACGGCCAGGGACACCTGGTGCAGCACATCCACGCCCTCGCGGTAGCCGAAGTGCACCCCGTCCGCGCGCACATCGCGTCCGTCCGGGCTGACCTTGCCGTCGCCCGCGTCCGGCTCGATCTCGCGGACGCCCACCAGCCTGGCCAGCGACACCTGGGCCACCTGCAGCTCGTCGTACCAGCGAAGGATGATGCCGACCGGGTCGACGAGCATCTGGGCCAGCAGCGCCCCCGTTGTCAGCTGACCGACGTCGATCCAGCCCCGCAGGACGAACCAGCCGCCGATCATCAGCACCGAGCCGAGCACCGTGACATGCGTGAGGTTGATGACGGGGAAGAGGACCGAGCGCAGATGGAGCGTGTAGCGCTCCCACGACGTCCACTCCTTGACCCGCTGGTCGGAGAGCGCGATGCGGCGATCGCCGAGGCGGTGCGCCTCGATGGTCCGGCCCGCGTCGACCGTCTCGGCGAGGACGGCAGCGACCGCCGCATACCCGGCAGCCTCCGAGCGGTACGCGGAAGGGGCCCGCTTGAAGTACCAGCGGCAGCCCGCCACCAGCAGCGGTGCGGCCACCAGCACCGCCAGTGCGAGCGGCGGCGCCGTCACCGCGAGACCGCCCAGCAGCAGCGCCGCCCACACCACGCCGATGGCGAGCTGCGGCACGGCCTCGCGCATGGCGTTGGCCAGCCGGTCGATGTCGGTGGTGATACGGGAGAGCAGATCGCCGGTACCGGCCCGCTCCAGCACGCCCGGCGGCAGGCCGACCGATCGCACGAGGAAGTCCTCGCGCAGATCGGCCAGCATCTCCTCGCCGAGCATCGCGCCGCGCAGCCGCACCAGCCGTACGAACACGGTCTGAAGGACGAGCGCGAGCGCGAACACCGCGATGGTGCGCTCCAGATGGAGCTCGCGCGCCCCGTCCGTCAGCCGCTCCACCACCGAGCCGAGCAGATACGGGCCCGTCATGGACGCGATCACCGCGATCGCGTTGACGGCGATCAGTGCGACAAAGGCGCGCCGGTGCCGGTGCAGCAGCTCGCGCACATAGGACCGTACGGTCGCGGCACTGCCGACGGGCAGCGTCGTCGCCGACTCCGGTGCCGCCGGGTCGTACTCCGGCGGCGCGATGCCGATCATGCCGACTCCTCGATCTCTGCGAATGCTTCCAGTTCAGCCGCTTCGGCCGTCCTCAGCCGCTCCTCGGCCTCGTCGTCCGTCTCACGGGTGACGACGGCCCGGTAGCGCGGCTCGGTGTGCAGCAGCTCGCGGTGTACGCCGACGGCCACCACCTCGTGGTTGTCGACCAGCACCACCCGGTCCGCGAGGTCCAGCAGGAGCGGGGACGAGGCGAAGACCACGGTCGTACGGTCGGCGCGCAGGCGCTTGACGCCCGCCGCGACCCGCGCCTCCGTGTGCGAGTCGACGGCCGATGTCGGCTCGTCCAGGACCAGCACCTCGGGGTCGGTCACCAGCGAACGGGCCAGCGCGAGGCGCTGCCGCTGGCCACCCGACAGGGACCGGCCGCGCTCGGTGATCCGCGTCCGCATCGGGTCGCCGTCGGTGTCCACGGACGCCTGGGCGAGCGCGTCCAGCACATCCCCGCACTGCGCCGCATCGAGCGCGTCCTCCGCGGACACCTGGCCGGACGAGGGCACGTCGAGAAGCTCCCGCAGTGTGCCGGAGAGCAGCACCGGATCCTTGTCCTGTACGAGGACGGCCGCACGGGACTCGTCCAGCGTCAGCTCGTCCAGCGGCACGCCGCCGAGCAGTACGGACGTGGGGTTGTCCGCCTCGGCGGCCGGATGCCCGCCGAGGCGTTCGGCCAGCAGTCCGGCAGCGTCCGGGTCGCCGCACACCACGGCGGTGAACCGGCCTGCCGGAGCGAGAACTCCGGTGACCGGGTCGTACAGATCTCCGCTCGGGCGGCCGTACTCGACCCCGGACGGCTCCGTCGTGCGGCGCAGCGCCAGCACCCGTGCCGCCCGCTTCGCGGAGGGCCGGGAGAAGGAGAAGGCCATGGCGATCTCCTCGACGTTTCTCAACGGGTAGTGCGTCAGCAGCACCGCGCTGTAGACGGTGACGAGCTGGCCCACCTCGATCCGGCCGTCGAGCGTGAGCTTCGCGCCGTACCCGACCACGGCGGTCATCAGCAGACCGGGCAGCAGCACCTGGATCGCGGAGATCAGCGCCCACATACGGGCGCTGCGGACGGCGGCCCGGCGCACCTCCTGCGATGCCCGGCGGTAGCGGCCGAGGAACAGCTCCTCTCCGCCGATACCGCGCAGCACCCGCAGGCCGGCGACCGTGTCGGAGGCCAGCTCGGTGGCCTTGCCCGCCTTCTCGCGCTGGATGTCCGCGCGCCGGGTGGCGCGGGGCAGCAACGGCAGTACGGCCAGGGCCAGTACCGGTACGCCGATCGCGACCATGAAGCCGAGCGCGGGCTCGTAGATCACCAGACCGACGCAGACCACGACCAGCGTGGTGGCGGCCGCCGCGAACCGCGACAGCGCTTCGACGAACCAGCCGATCTTCTCCACATCACCGGTCGAGACCGCGATGACCTCGCCGGCGGCGACCCGGCGGGTCAGGACCGCCCCGAGCTCCGCGGTCCTGCGGGCCAGCAGCTGCTGGACACGGGCCGCTGCGGTGATCCAGTTGGTGACGGCGGCGCGGTGCAGCATCGTGTCGCCCAGCGAGATGGCCGCGCCGAGCAGCACGATCAGCCCGCCCGCGTACGCCAGCCGCTCGCCGGAGCGGTCCACCACGGCCTGGACGGCCAGGCCCACGCCGAGCGGCAGCCCGGCGATGCCGAGCTGGTGCATCAACCCCCAGAACAAGGCCTTGAACTGACCGCCCAGCTGATTCCGACCGAGCCACAGCAGAAAGTGCGTGCCGGACCGGACGTCGGGATCACCTGGATCGGGATACGGAAGATCGCGAATCTGCATGATGTCCCAGGGCTCGAAAGTGCGGCTCAAACCGTGCAAGGTTCGCCTTTCGGGACCCTCCTCGGCAATCGAATTTTGCGCCGGGGACACAGAACGCGCCAAGATCTGACAACTCGCTCTGGCGCACCTGACCTGCCGCACGCTTCACTCCTGACGCATGAAGAGACAGATCATGTCCATGCTCGCCGGACTGGCGCTGGCCGCGGGGTCGCTGCTCGGCGCCGGACCCGCCGCGGCGGCCGATACACCGCCCGCGGAGTTCGGCACCGACTGGCACGACCCGGTCACCGCCGTGCCGCCCGTCACCCGCCCCCATGCGAAGTCCTGCCAAGTGACCGTCGTCGAGGCGCAGTTCCGCGATTTCACGCCGTACAAGGGGAGTTACGCACCGTCGAAGGGATGCGGCGACCGCTGGAGCAAGGTGGTGCTGCGGCTCGACGGGAGCGTCAAGGGGCGGCAGTACGACCGGCTCGGGCATCTCGCCGTCGGCGGCGTGGAGATCCTGCGCACCTCAACGCCGCAGCCCTCGCCGGACGGCATCGCCTGGTCGGTGGAGAAGGACATCACGCGCTACAGCGACATCCTGCGCCGTACCCAGCCGGTCGAGATGCTCATCGGCAATGTCGTCAATGAGACGTACACCGGCGTCTTCGACGTGAAGGTCACACTGACCTTCTACGCGGCCGAGCGCGCCGCGAAGCCGGCAGCGCAGCCCGACGAGGCGCCGGACAGGGTGCCGGACAAGGTGCTTGCCCTGGACGGCACTTCGCTCACCACTCCGCGCAACTCCGAGCGGATCCTTGCCGAGGTGTACGCCACCGGATCGGGCGGCGGCTGCGAGGAGTACTGGTATCTGACCGTCCCGGACACCGCCCCGTACTCGTGCAAAGCCGCGGGCGGTCCGTACCGCGAGGTGCAGATCAAGGTGGACGGACAGCTCGCGGGAATCGCCGCGCCGTTCCCGACGGTCTGGACGGGCGGCTGGTCCAACCCCTTCCTCTGGTACGTGACGCCGGGGCCGCGTGCCTTCGACATCAAGCCGATCCAGTACGACCTCACGCCCTTCGCCGCGCGGCTCAACGACGGCCGGCCGCACCGCGTCGAGGTGTCCGTCGTCGGAGTCCCGGCCGGCCGGACCGGCTGGAGCACGCCCACCAATGTGCTGGTGTGGCAGGACAACGGGAGTGATGTCGTCACCGGCGCGCTGACCCGCCACGAGGAGAGCGCGCCCGTCAACTCGGTGACGTACACGCCCGGTTCCGAGCACCGGCTCGACACAAAGGGCGGTCACCGGCTCACCGTCGCCGGTCACCTCAACACCTCGCACGGTCGCGTCGCCACGACCGTGACCCGCGTGCTGGGCAACACCTCCGTACACCGCTGGACCGAGGGCGAGAACCTGGATGCGCTCAAGGGCACCTGGACGGACGACGGGACGGTGACCAGCGGACGCCGGATCTCGGCCACGCACCGGACGTACACGATGGACGGAGTCACCACGCTGGGCGCGGGCGACCGGCTGCGTACCGTCCTCACCCTCGGGGACAAGGCCGACGCGGTCGTCGCACAGGGCGGGAAGCGCCTGGCCTGGTCGCGGCTCGACGACACGTACAGCGGCGATGCGACCTACACCGCCAATGTGCCGCGCGACCAGCGGCACGCGGTCGGGACGACGGCGGAGCGCTACCGGCTGTACGGCTCCGAGGGCTGCTACGACCGCAGCCTGCGGACCGTCCAGGGGACGGTGACCGAAGACCGGCTGCGCTGCTGAAGCGGGCACGGGCACGGGGTCGCAGGCGCGCGTCGACCGCGCCGACCGAAGGGTTCCGAAGGTGAGTTGCCGCGGCGGACCGGACCGCGACGGGTCGTACGCTCCCGCTCCGGCAGTGCGGAGCGGGAGCTGCGGCCCGTCGCCCGATCCGTCAGCAGCGTGGCCCCGGTCCGTCGACCAGGGTGGACAGCAGCCCGCCGAACACCTCGCGCTGTTCGGCGGTCAGTGGAGCCAGGATGTCCTCCGCGGCCGCGCGGCGGGCGCTGCGCAGCGCCCGGAGCGTGGCGCGGCCGGTGTCGGTGAGCTCGATCCGGGTCACCCTGCGATTGCTCGGATCGGGGATGCGGCGGACGCAGTCACTCGTCTCCAGGCCGTCGACCAGGCTGGTCACGGCGCGAGGTACCACTTCCAGGCGCGCGGCGAGATCGGCCATGCGCGGCGGCTGGTCGTAATGCGCGACGGTGCGCAGCAGCCGGGACTGCGCGGGCGTGATCGCGATGTCGGCCGACTCCAGCTGCCGTTTCTGACTGCGGTGGAGTCGTCGCGTCAGCCGCAGCAGTTGCTCGGCCAGCAGGCCGTCGGCGTCGGATGCCCCGGAAGATGAGTACAGCATGCCGGAACAATATCAGGAGCAGGCTCATTGTGAATATAGGTAACAGTGAGCTAAGCTCTCCAAAACTTTGCTGAACCGCCCCTGTCCCACCCCCGACTCAGCCCCTGTCGAAGGAGCCCATGCACCCCGAAGCCGTCACCTGGACACCCCCGCCCAAGGACCCGGAGCAGCCGCCCGCCGAGGTGCGGCGCATCCTCCGGCTCTTCCGTCCCTACCGCGGCCGGCTCGCGATCGTCGGGCTGCTCGTCGCAGCCGCGTCGCTCGTCTCGGTCGCCTCGCCGTTCCTGCTGCGCGAGATCCTCGACACCGCCATCCCGCAGGGCCGCACCGGGCTGCTCAGCCTGCTCGCCCTCGGCATGATCCTCACCGCGGTGATGAACAGCGTCTTCGGTGTGCTCCAGACGCTGATATCCACCACCGTCGGCCAGCGCGTCATGCACGACCTGCGCACCGCCGTCTACGCCCAGCTGCAGCGCATGCCGCTCGCCTTCTTCACCAGGACCCGCACCGGAGAGGTCCAGTCGCGCATCGCCAATGACATCGGCGGGATGCAGGCGACCGTGACCTCCACCGCGACCTCCCTGGTCTCCAACCTCACGGCCGTGGTCGCCACCGTCGTCGCGATGCTCGCGCTGGACTGGCGGCTCACCGCCGTCTCGCTGCTCCTGCTGCCGCTGTTCGTCTGGATCAGCCGCCGGGTCGGCCGCGAGCGCAAGAAGATCACCACGCAGCGGCAGAAGCAGATGGCCGCCATGGCCGCCACCGTCACCGAGTCGCTCTCCGTCAGCGGCATCCTGCTCGGCCGCACTATGGGCCGGGCCGACTCGCTCACCAGGTCCTTCGCCGAGGAGTCCGAGCGCCTCGTCGACCTCGAAGTGCGCTCCAGCATGGCCGGCCGGTGGCGGATGTCGACCATAGGCATCGTCATGGCCGCCATGCCCGCCCTCATCTACTGGGCCGCGGGCCTGGCGCTCCAGTCCGGCGGACCCGCGATCTCCATCGGCACGCTCGTCGCCTTTGTCTCGCTCCAGCAGGGCCTGTTCCGGCCCGCCGTGAGCCTGCTCTCCACCGGAGTGCAGATGCAGACCTCGCTCGCTCTCTTCCAGCGGATCTTCGAGTATCTGGACCTGCCGGTCGACATCACCGAGCCTGTCGAACCGGTCCGGCTCGAAAAGGTCCTCGGCGAAGTGCGCTTCGAAGACGTCGACTTCGCCTACGAGGCGAAGCAGGCCCGGCCGACCCTCGACGGGATAGATGTCACGGTGCCGGCGGGTGGCAGCCTCGCCGTCGTCGGGCCCACCGGTTCCGGAAAGTCCACGCTCAGCTATCTGGTGCCCCGGCTGTACGACGTCACCGGCGGCCGGGTCACGGTTGACGGCGTCGATGTGCGCGACCTCGACTTCGACACGCTCGCCCGGACCGTGGGCGTCGTCTCCCAGGAGACGTACCTCTTCCATGCCTCCGTCGCCGACAATCTGCGCTTCGCCAAACCGGACGCCACCGACGCGGAGATTGAGGCGGCCGCCCGCGCCGCGCAGATCCACGACCACATTGCGTCCCTGCCCGACGGCTACGACACCCTGGTCGGCGAGCGCGGCTACCGCTTCTCCGGCGGTGAGAAGCAGCGGCTCGCCATCGCCCGCACCATCCTGCGCGATCCGCCCGTCCTCATCCTCGACGAGGCGACCAGCGCCCTCGACACCCGTACGGAGCACGCCGTGCAGCAGGCGATCGACGCGATCTCCGCAGGCCGTACGACCATCACCATCGCCCACCGCCTCTCCACGGTCCGGGACGCCGACCAGATCGTCGTTCTCGACGCGGGGCGCATAGCCGAGCGCGGCAGCCATGAGGAGCTGCTCGAGCGGGACGGCCGCTATGCCGCTCTGGTGCGCAGGGACGCGCGGTTGGCCCCCGTCGCACCCTGACACGGACCGCCCTCGTCCGGTACGGCATGATCACCGCCCATGAGAGCTCTTCTTGGGGTGGAACTGCCCGGATACCGGCCCGTCGACAACGACGTCTGGGCGAACGACCAAGGCGATGTGCTGTCGCTGCACTTCTTCGGGCTGCCGCCGGACATGCCCGCCTCGCTCGACGACGGTCCCGCGCTGCGCGCCGCACTCACCCGCCTCACGGCCGACGCGGGCGGCGGTCTGATCGAGGCCTCGGTGAAGAGTCTGGGACAGCTGCCCGCGCTGAAGCAGATACTCAAGCTGCCGCTGCCGGGACAGCCCGCGGGCCAGGCGTTCATCGGCAGTTTCACCGTGCCGCGCGCGACATGCAGCACCGTGGTGAAGATCCAGGCGCCCGAGCGCGGCATGACGGGAATGCGGGAGGCCATGGTGATGGCCCAGGTCGGCACCGACAAGTACTTCAGGCCGCACCCGTACGCGCCGGAGGTCCAGGGCGGTCTGCCCTTCCACGCCGCCGACCATGCCCAGTGGGACGCGCAGTTCCCCGACCACCCGCTGACCAAGGTCAGGCGCACCCTCGACACCCTTGCCGAGGCAGTCCAGGTGGTACCGGAGTTCGCCGCGCTGCCGCCCTTCGTGCGGTAGACCTCACGATCTCCCGACGTACGGCGGACCCGGCGGAGCCTGCTCGCGCCTCGCCGGGTGCCGTGATCGGCGCGGGCTCCGGGTTAGCGTGCCCGTATGAAGAACGAACCGTCGTCGGCACAGCCCGGTCGCAGGCTCCGCCTGACCCGCCGTGGCCGGCTGGTCCTGATCGTGGTGAGCGCGGTCGTCGTCGCGGCTGCCGCGGTACTGGTGCCGCTCCTGCTGCCGAAGGAGACCACGGGGAAGAAGGCGACACTGGTCGTGCCCGAGGGCTGGCGCGCCTCGCAGGTGTACGCGGCGGTCGACAAGGCCCTCGACGTGGCACCCGGCACCACCCGGAAGGCGGCAGGCGCGGCGAAACTGGGACTGCCCGTCGACGCCAGGGGCAATCCTGAGGGTTACCTCTTCCCGGCCACGTATCCGGTCGACTCCAAGACCACGCCCACGACCCTGCTCAGTTACATGGTCAACACGGCCGGGCAGCGGTTCGGGGCCATGCACATCAGCAGCGGCGCCCAGCGCAGCGGAGTGACGGCCTATCAGACCGTGAACATCGCCAGCATTGTGCAGGCCGAGGCCGATACTCCCCAGGACATGGGGAAGGTGGCGCGGGTCATCTACAACCGGCTCGCCCAGGGGATGCCGCTGCAGATGGACTCGACGCTGAACTACGCGCTGAACCGCAGCACCCTGGACACCACGGCGAGCGACATCAAGCTCGACAGTCCGTACAACAGCTATCAACGCCGGGGGCTGCCGCCCACTCCGATCGACAATCCGGGGGACGAGGCGATGAACGCGGCGGTCAATCCGGCGCCCGGGAGGTGGCTCTACTTCGTCACCGTGGCGCCCGGGGACACCCGTTTCACCGCCAGTTACGAGGATCACCGGCGCAATGTCGAGGAGTTCAACGCCAAGCGCAGGAGCGCGGGCAACAGCGGCTGACGGCCGTCAGACCAGGGCCGGTTCGATCTCGCCTGCGCGCTCCAGCAGCCGCTTGATCTCACGGACCGCCGCCCGGCCCGCCCGGTTGGCGCCGATCGTCGAGGCCGAAGGCCCGTATCCGACCAGATGGATGCGGGCGTCCCGGACGGCGCGGGTGCCCTCCACCTGAATGCCGCCGCCCGGCTCGCGCAGCCGCAGCGGTGCGAGGTGGTCGATCGCCGCGCGGAAACCGGTCGCCCAGAGGATCACATCCGCCTCCACCGTCCGCCCGTCGTCCCAGGCGGCCCCGGTCGGAGTGATCCGGTCGAACATCGGCAGCCGGTCCAGGACCCCGTTCGCGCGGGCGCGGCGTACGGCGTCGTTGACCGGCAGCCCGGTGACGGAGACCACGCTCATCGGCGGCAGTCCGCGCCGAACCCGCTCCTCCACCATGGCCACCGCCGCCCGGCCGGCACCCTCGTCGAACGGCCCCTCGCGGAAGACGGGCGGCCGGCGCGTCACCCAGGTCGTGTCCGCTGCCACCTCCGCGATCTCCATCAGATGCTGCGTCCCCGAGGCGCCACCGCCCACCACGATCACGCGCTGCCCGGTGAACTCCTCGGGTCCCGGGTAGTTCACGGTGTGCAACTGCCGCCCGTGGAAGGTCTCCTGGCCGGGGTAGCGCGGCCAGAACGGACGGTCCCAGGTGCCCGTCGCATTGATCAGCGCCCGCGCCGACCAGCTCCCCTCCGAGGTCTCGACGAGCAGCCGCCCGTCCTCGCCCTCGCGCACCGCCGTGACATCGACGGGCCGGTGGACCTTCAGGTCGAAGCGCTCCTCGTACGCCGAGAAGTACTCGCCGATCACCGCGGAGGAGGGCCGCCCGTCATCGGCCCCGGTCAGCTCCATGCCAGGCAGAGCATGCATGCCGTGCACCTTGCCGTACGTCAGCGAGGGCCAGCGGAACTGCCAGGCTCCGCCGGCCCGCGGGGCATGGTCGAGCACCACGAAATCGCGGTCCGGCTCCAGTCCGGCGCGTCGCAGATGGTAGGCGCCGGACAGTCCCGCCTGTCCGGCGCCGATGACGACCACGTCCACGTCTCGCACCCCGAAGTTGTTCACGGTTCTACCAACCGCGTCGGGGTCGTGGATCTTCCCGCTCCGCTCAGCGGAATCGGAGGGGTCAGAGGAAGTTGACCCCCTGGGCCAGCGGCAGGCTGTCCGAGTAGTTCACCGTGTTGGTGGCCCGGCGCATATACGCCTTCCAGGCGTCCGAGCCGGACTCGCGGCCGCCGCCGGTCTCCTTCTCCCCGCCGAATGCTCCGCCGATCTCCGCACCGGACGTGCCGATGTTGACATTGGCGATACCGCAGTCGGAGCCGTCGGCGGCCAGGAAGCGCTCCGCCTCCCGCTGGTCCTGCGTGAAGATGCTGGAGGACAGGCCCTGCGGGACCCCGTTCTGCAGCGCGACGGCCTCCTCCAGCGTCCGGTAGCTGAGCACATACAGGATCGGGGCGAAGGTCTCCCGGCGAACTACGGCGGTCTGCGCGGGCATCCGCACGACCGCGGGCCGTACATACGCCGCCTCCGGCGCCTGCTCCGCCAGCTGCCGGTCGCCGCCGGTCAGGATCTTCCCGCCGTCGGCCTCGGCCGCCGCCAGCGCCTCGGTCATACCCCGGTGCGCCGTGTCGGAGATCAGCGGGCCCACCAGGGTGGTCTCCTGGAACGGGTCGCCGACCGGCAGCTGGCCGTAGGCGTGGACGATCTTCTCCACCAGCCGGTCCGCGATGTCCTCGTGGACGATCAGGCGGCGCAGGCTGGTGCAGCGCTGGCCCGCGGTGCCCGCGGCGGAGAAGACGATCCCGCGCACGGCGAGGTCGAGATCGGCGGACGGAGTGACGATCGCCGCGTTGTTCCCGCCCAGCTCGAGCAGACAGCGGCCGAATCGGGTGGCCACACGCGGGGCGACCTCGCGTCCCATACGGACCGATCCCGTCGCGCTCACCAGGGCCACCCGTGCGTCGTCCACCAGCCGCTCACCCGCCTCGCGCCCGCCGAGCAGCAGCCGGTGCACACCCGCGGGCGCACCGGTGTCGGCGGCGGCGCGGGCGAGCAGGGCGTCGCAGGCGAGAGCGGTCAGCGGGGTCAGCTCCGAGGGCTTCCAGACGACCGTGTCGCCGCAGACCAGTGCGAGCGCGGTGTTCCACGACCAGACGGCGACCGGGAAGTTGAAGGCGGAGATCACACCGACAACACCCAGCGGATGCCAGTTCTCCGAGAGCCGGTGCCCCGGCCGTTCGGAGGCCATGGTCCGGCCGTACAGCTGACGCGAGAGCCCGACCGCGAACTCGCAGATGTCGATCATTTCCTGTACTTCGCCGAGCGCCTCGGAACGGATCTTGCCGGCCTCGATGGTGACGAGGTCCGCCAGGTGCTCCTTGTGCTCGGTCAGCAGCTCGCCAAGCCGCTTGACCAGCGCGCCACGCTGCGGCGCGGGAACGGTACGCCACTGCCTGAACGCCTCCTCGGCCACGCCGATCTCCGCGTCGGCCTGCTCGGGCGGCGTGGCGGGCAGCGTGAAGAGAGCCTCGCCGGTCAGCGGTGTGCGGGCGACGAGATCGCCACCGCCCGGGGGAAGTTGCACACCGCAGCGGAGCAGGCTCTCCTTCGCCCGGGTGCGCAGGGAGTCGTTGTCGGGGAGCGTGATGCTGTTGGTGGTCAAGATGTGTCCTTGGAGAGTCCGAGGGCCCGGCGGGCCTGCCGAAGTGAGCTGTCCTGCTGAGCGGCGTAGAGGTCGAAGGGGTCGTGGACGGGGCGCTCCAGTACGCCGGAGAGCCACTGCTGGTCGTAGTGGGCGCCGATGGCGGTGGTGTCCCGGGTGCCCTCGTCGGTGAGGTTCGACTGGAAGATGCCGGCGGCAGACGCGGGCAGGAAGTCCTCGTAGACGATGGGGTGGGCGCTCACCCAGCCGCTGTCGAGGAGGCCTGCGAGATCCTCCGGCGGGCGGCGGCCGTCGCCGGGCCGGCCCGCTACCGGCTCGTAGCGGAAGAACGCCTTGTCCTGGACGGCCAGTTGGTGTTCGGTACGCGGGAAGCGGCCGGTCCAGACCTCGGCCGGTTCGCCGATCAGCTGGTCGTAGAGGGCGCGGCCCGACCGGGTGAGCGCGATGCCGCGCGCCTCGACCTCGCCGAACCTGACCCGCAGGGAACCGGCGGCCACACTGCCGTCGGGTTCACGGAAGCGGCGGGGCTCGGCCAGGGCCCGGAACGACGTCTGGCGCAGCAGCACGTCAGGGCCGTCCCAGCGCGGCGGGCCCTGGATCCGGTCGATCATCGTGATGCCGCGGTCCGCCATCCGCCGGTAGAGCTCGTCGATGTCGAGTACGCGGGGGGTGAGGTGGTTGATATGGGTGCTGGTGACGCCGCCGATGTCGGCGGCGACGGCGGAGATCCGCTCCAGTTCCGCGTACCAGGCGCGGTCCACGGGCTGCGGTGACAGCTCGAAAGCGGCGACCGCCAGAGTCAGGAATTGCTCTGCCGTTGCCTCGTCGAGGCCCTGCTCCCGCTCGGCCCGCGCGGCCAGGTCGAGGAGCTCCGGCGGGAACAGCTCGCGCCGGCCCAGGAAGGACTCCAGCCGGGCCTCGAGTCCGGCGTCGAAGAAGCGCCGGTCGGCCGTGGTGAGCATGGAAGTGAAGACCCGGAAGGGGCTGCGTTCCAGCTCCTCGGCCTTGATGGGCCTGAAGGCGGTGGACACGACCGGGACGGCGCTGGCCGCGGCTTCGCGCAGATCGTAGAAGCCCACCGGCTCCATGCCCAGCGCGGCAAAGACCTGGGCGGCCTGGCGCATCTCGCGCGCGGTACCGACCCGGATGGCGCCGTGCCGCTCCGCCGTGACCCGCTCGATGCCGCCGAGCCGTCCCGTGTCGCCGCCCTTGCTGATCACCTCGTCGTTGACCTGCGCCGACACCTTCAGAAGCGTGGTGTACGCGGGGACTTCCATGCCGTACATGTCGGAGAGACGGCGGGCGAACGCGGCGCGCAGCCGCCAGACGGGAATCATGCGTTCCTCCTTACCTTCCGATGTACTGCATCGGGACCTTCCGGTGTACTGCGGGATCAGATGATGTGGGCCTCGGGGCGGACGGCCGCGGCGTGTCCCTCGAAGCGGGTCGCGGCTAGCGGCCCGACATCGATGAACGGCGTCCTGTCGAGGTAGAGGTCACGGACGATCTCGCCGACCGCGGGCGCCTGCAGAAAGCCGTGCCCGGAGAATCCGGTGGCATACAGAAAGCCGTTCACCCCGCCCGCCCGGCCGATCAGCGCATTGCGGTCCGGAGTCATCTCGTACAGCCCCGCCCAGCCGCTCCGGACCTGAAGACCGGCCAGTGCAGGTGCCCGCCGGGCGGCCGCCTCGCGGAACGGCTCCAGCCACTCCTGGCTGAACTCGCGCCCGAAACCCGGCTCCTGGCGCGGGTCGGACAGGCCGAGGACCAGCCCGCCCGCTCCGTCGTTGTGGAAGTAGAGCGTGGAGTCGAAGTCGAGGGTGAAGGGGACCCTCGGCGGCGCGGGACTCAGCGGCCCGGTCAGCGCGATCTGCCGGCGCAGCGGGGTGACGGGCAGCTCCACACCGGCCATCGCGCCGACGGCCGCGGACCAGGGACCCGCGGCGCAGACCACCGTCGAGGTGCGCACTGTGCCCGACGTCGTACGCACCGCCCGCACCCGCCCGCCGCCGACATCGATGCCGGTGACGGTGCAGTGCGTACGGAGGGTCGCGCCGAGGCGCCGGGCGGCGCGCAGATAGCCGTGCACGGCCGCCTTCGGCAGCGCGTAGCCGTCGTCGGGGGAGTACGCGGCGGCGACGACGGAATGCGGATCCACGTAGGGGCACAGCTCGTGCGTCTCGCGGGGCGTGATGATCCTGCTGCGGACACCGAGCTCGTTCTGTACGTCGACGGCCTGCTGGAACGTCGCCACCTCGGCCTCGTTGCCGAGGAGGAAGAGATAGCCGACGCTCTCGATGCCGATGTCGGCCCCGGGGCGGGTGGTGAAGGCCCGCCAGGCCTCCAGGCTGCGCTGCCCCAGCCTGATGTTGAGCGGATCCGAGAACTGGGCGCGAATCCCGCCGATCGGCTTGCCCGACGAGCCCGACGCCGGTTCGTCGCGCTCCAGAACCAGAACGTCCCGCACCCCGGCCTCTGCCAGATGGAAGGCGATGCTCGCCCCGACGACGCCACCGCCGACGATGACGACCTCAGCGCTGTGAACCATGAATAGAGCCGTCCCGTCTGCTCGACACATCGCGGTGGATCGCGGCATGAGGCGGAGTCCATGCGGTGACAGCCATGGTGGACGCCACCGACTCTTCGCGTCCATTGACAGTTTCAGCAGTCGATCTTTTAGATCCTCTCCATGGAACTGGGTGGAGTACATCTGCGCGCACTGGCCGAACTCGACCGCTGCGGCACCATGACGGCGGCCGCTGCGGCCCTCGGCTACACCCCTGGCGCGATCTCCCAGCAGATCGCCCAGCTGGAGCGGACCGCGGGCGCGCAGCTGATACGGAGAGTCGGGCGGCGGGTCGAGCTCACGGACGCCGGGCACACCCTGGTCGTCCACGCCGGCCGCATCCTGCGAGCCCAGGCCGAGGCGGCGGCCGCCATCGAGCGCACCCGCACGGAGATCTCGGCGCGGCTGCGGCTCGGCGTGTTCGGCACAGCGGCAGCGGCCTTCCTTCCGCCCGCCCTGCGCTGGCTCGGCGAACACCACCCGGCGGTCGAGGTGGTGAGCCAGGAGGTGGACGTCGACCAGGCCCACGCGGAGGTCTCCGCCGGTCGGGTGGACCTGGCGCTCGGACTCGACTATCCGGACGCTCCGCTCGCCCGGGACGAGGCCTCTGAGCTGGTACGACTCCACTCGGAGCGCTTCACAGTGGCTGTGCCGGCCGATCAGGCGCCGCCCGACGCGACGTCCTGGCGGCTGACCCGGCTGGCCGACCGGGACTGGATCCTGCCCGCGCCCCATACGCACTACGGACGTGCCGTGCGTACGGCCTGCCGCCGGTCGGGATTCGAACCGCGCGTCGCCCATGAGGTCACCGACACCGCGACCTCCCTGGCCATGGTCGGGGCGGGTCTCGGCGTGGCGCCGCTGACCGGGCTGATGCTGAGGCTGCGCTCGGAGGGCATCGCCTCGGTGCCCCTCGACGACCTGGTCGAGCGGCATGTTGTGGTGGCCGTACGTGCCGCCTCGCGGGGGCGGCCGTCGGTGGAGGTGCTCATCGAGGCACTGCGGCGGGCGGCGACGGCTGAGCCCTGACCGTGCGCGCCTGCACCCGGTCACCGCGCCTTCGTATGTGCGCTGTCGAACGAGGTCCCGCGCGAGTGCGTCCTCGGTCCGGGCATCGGCGATCTTGCCGAATGGACGAGAAGATGGACCCATGCCCGGACAGTTCACCACCAGGATCCTGACCATCACCACCGGCTCCGTCGAGACGGTGACCGATCTGACCCACGCCTGCGAACAATTCCTCCAGGAGACCGCGAGCGGCCGGGACGGCCTGCTCAACATCTTCGTCCCGCATGCGACGGCGGGCGTCGCGGTCATCGAGACCGGCGCGGGCAGCGACGACGATCTGCTCGCCGCGCTGCACACCCTGCTGCCGGCAGACGACCGCTGGCAGCACCGGCACGGCAGCCCGGGCCACGGCAGGGACCACGTACTGCCCGCCTTGGTGCCGCCGCACGCCACGCTGCCGGTGATCGGCGGCCGGCTGGAGCTCGGCACCTGGCAGTCGGTCTGCCTGGTGGATACCAACATCTCTAACGTCAACCGTCAGGTTCGACTGAGCTTCCTGAGCTGATCAAGATCGTCCAGGGGGTGGCCGCGATTTCTCCGTAACCTGCGTGCTCGAAACGGAGAAGCCTTGCGCGGTACGGACCTGGACATGATCGAACGACCCTAATGACGGATGCGGAAAGTGCCTGCTCGGCGTGCGGCGGCTATCCCGCATGAAGGCGGCCACGTCGTCACCGGAGCGTCAGAGGGAGGACGTTCTCTCAGCCGCCGCATCCATCGGGGGTCACATTATCGGCTGGGCCGATGACTGGGAGGTCTCGGGCGCAACGGACCCCGTGACACGGCCCAAGCTGGGCCCGTGGCTCCGTGATGAGCGGGGACCGTACGACGGCCTGGTGGCTGCTGCTGTGGACCGCCTCGGCCGCAACGTCGTCGACTGCCTGAACACTGGCTACAAGATGCGCGACGAGAAAAAACTGCTCGTCACGTACGGCCACGATGGCTCGTGGGACTTGGACGACCAGACGGACGAGAACCGCTTCACCATGGAGGCGTGGGGCGCCCAGATGGAGCTGCGAGCGATCCAACGCCGGAACCGTAACGCCACCATCAAGATGCGGGCCGCTGGGCGGCCCAAGGGGAAGCCGTCGTATGGGTTCCAGTACGTGCGACGCGTGAGTGGCGGAAAGATCGACCATGTAGAGCTTCACCCGCACGCGTCCACCGTGCTGCGGCTCGTGGCTCGCCGCATCCTTGCCGACCCAGAGCGTGTCACGCCCAGCAGCGAGGCTGCCCGACTGAACCGTGAGGGGGAGTTGTGCCCAGCCGACCATCTGGCTGTCATGTACGGCAGGTCGGCGGGGGGCCGCCCGTGGTATCCGACCAGCTTGCGGAACATCCTTCTTTCCGAGGCTGCTCTCGGCTACTTGATGCACGGGGGCAAACCCGTCATCGACCAAGAGGGGAACCCCGTACGCCTCTGCGAAGGCTTGTGGAACCGAGCAACCCACGAGGCCCTGAGGCGAGCTCTTGCACCCAGCGAGACGCCCTGGGCGGGGCGTCGGTCGAACCGCGACTACATGCTTACGGAAGTGGCGTTGTGCGGGCAGTGCCATAAACGGCTGTACACGCAGACCTCAGCCACCGAGCCGCCGCGGTACGTGTGCACCGTGCGGAACAAGGGGTGGCTGAGTGCGAAGGATTGCCGTCCCGCGCCGCTCATCCGCGCGCACCTGCTGGATGGGCACGTGGAGGAGTGGTTTCTGCAGACGTTCGGTGACGGCGCGATCTTCGAGACGGTCTATGACCCTGGGAACGGGGTGCCGGAGCGCATCGCTGAAGTCCGGGCCAATCGGGAGCGGCTTCGAGTCGATCGCCAGGCTGGGCTGTACGACGCTCCCGACGACGCTGATTGGTTTCGGGAGCAGTACGCCGCGATGGGACGAGAGTTGGCGGCGCTGGAGGTCGAGCCGCAGCGCTCGCCCGGGATGGTCCGACGGCCAACGGGTGAGACTGTCGCGGACCGTTGGGCCAAGGCCCTGGACTTCCAGGCCCGCAAAGAGATCCCTGACGGCGGCGGCTGGCGCACGGTCGGCAGGACGGCCGGTGACCGCAACCGCCAGGCCACCACCGACCGGCGCAAGAGCTGCAAGCCGGTGATCGGCTACAGCTACATCCACTCCGCCGTCGACGACCACTCCCGCCTGGCCTACAGCGAAGTCCTGACCGACGAACGCCAGCACACAGCGATCGGCTTCTGGCAGCGGGCCCACGCCTTCTTCACCGGCCCCGGCATCACCGTCGAACGGGTGCTGACCGACAACGGCGCCTGCTACAAGTCCAAGCTGTTCACCCAGACCCTCACCGCGGCCGGCATCGCCCACAAACGCATCCGGCCCTACCGCCCCCAGACCAACGGCACAGTCGAACGCTTCAACCGCACCCTGCTCGACGAATGGGCCTTCCTGCGGCCCTACACCAGCAACACCGAGCGGACCACAGCCCTGGCAGACTTCCTCCACACCTACAACCACCACCGCTGCCACACCGCACTCGCAGGCCAGCCACCCATCAGCCGTGTCAACAACGCTGCGGGTCAATACAGCTAGTTGCTGCCTCCGCGGTCGTCGGCGGCGCGCTGTCGTTCGCGGCCATCGGCCAGTGGGCCGCGAACGCCCCGCAGCACGCCCTGGCCCGGCTGGGCGCCCGCGGCGTCGGGGCACTCGGCGTACGGGTCGCGCCGAGTGCCGCGACAATCCGCCGGGTCGTCGGCATGGCCTGCCCCGGCGGCCTGGCCGATCTGACCGGCGCTGATCCCGCCGGCTCGCAATCACTGGCCATCGACGGCAAGGCCGCCCGCGGCTCCCGGCACGGCACCTCGCCCGCCGCCCACCTCCTGGCCGCGATGACCGGCGACAGCCGGACCGTCACCCAACTACGCGTCCCCGACAAGACGAGGAGATCACCTGCTTCGCGGCGCTGCTGGAGCCCTTCGACCTGACCGGGGTCACCATCACAGCGGACGCGCTCCACACCCAGCGCGGCCACGTCCGCTTCCTCGTCGAGGAGAAGAAGGCCCACTACGTGCTCGTGGTCAAGGCCAACCAGCCCGAACTGCACCGTCGGCTGCGGTCGTTGCCGTGGAAGGCCGTCACCGCGCGCCGCTATGACCGCGCGACCGGCCACGGCCGCCGGGAGACCCGGGCGACCAGGGCACTCACCGTCACCGACCTCGGCCTGGACTCCCCCTACGCCGCCCAGGCCGTGCGCATCCTGCGCCACCGCACCGACCTGACGACCGGCAAGGTCAGCCGCGAGACCGTTTACGCGGTCACGGACCTGACCTCACATCAGGCATCGCCGCAGCGGCTCGGCCGGCTCGCCCGCTCGCAGTGGACCATCGAGAACCGGCTCCACGCATGTGTGGCGTGTGTGCCGGTATGCGAGGGGTATGGATGAGGCGGGATGCGCGTGAATTGGGGGATGATGGGATGTCCAGACCGCTGCGTTACGCCGACGCCGTCCGACTGCTCGGGGGTAGCGGGCCGGTGGCGGCCGCTCTGGAAGGGGCGGTCGGCGAGGCGCTGACCATCACCGCAGGACCCATACCGGGTCTGGTCCTCGGCTTGTTCGGGGCTGAATCGCAGATCATCTCACTCAGCAGATCGCTGGTCAGCGGGCTTGGCGAGCGCTTGAGCGGTCTGGGCCGGTTCGGCCGCACCGAGCGCCTCGCCGCCGCGCACGCGGTGATCGTCGTGGCGGCGTACGGCGAGGCACTTGCGGAAATCTCCTTCCCCTTCGACGCCGGCCAGCTCACCCTCAGCCGGTTGGACGCGGCGCGGCTGGCTACAGGTGACGCACCACGGGACAGGCGGCTGGTAGACGTGGCCGACCACTTGTTGCGCACCGGGGTGCCGTTACCTGCCCCCCACCAGCCTTACGAGTCGACGCTCATTGCCCTCCGTGACTTTTACCAGGCGGCATCCCGGCGGATGAGCGCCTTCGTGGCCGGCTGTGCGGTCTGGGACACCCTGAACACAGCGGACCGGCAGCGGACCCAGGAACTGTTCGACGGCGAGGTGCTGGACAGAGCGCTGGTCCGCTACGAAGAGCTGTACCGCCAACTGGCTGCACAATTCGCCGAGCTGGCGTTCTGGACGGACCGCACGGACCACCGGGCGACCCGCGAGAGCGTGCGGAGCCTGACCGACATCGTCGCCCGCCTCGCCGAGGGCGGCGTGCCGCCCGCCCGGTTCGCGGGACTGGGCCATGCCGGCGCCGCTGCGCTGGATGCTCCGGTGCTTGGCGTCGAGGAGGCCGCCGATGGGATGGCCATCCCCACCCTGCGCGAGGCCTACCTGAGTCCCGACTTCCGGATCCGCGAGTTCACCACAGGCGACGACCTGACAGTCGAGGAGCAGTGGGTGGACCGGGACGTCCGACCGGGGCTCGACGCCTTCCTGGCCGATTTCCTCACCGCACCCCAAGCCGTCACCGCACCCGTGCTCCTGCTGGGACAGCCCGGCGCGGGCAAGTCCCTCCTGACGAAGGTCCTGGCCGCCAGTTTGCCCGCTGACGACTTCCTGGTGGTCCGGGTCGCCCTGCGCGCGGTACCCGCGGACGCCGACATCCAGCGGCAGATCGAGACGGCCGTGCGACAGTTGACCGGCGAGAGCCTCGACTGGCCGGACCTGGTGCGTGCCGCAGGGAACGCGCTGCCCGTGGTGCTGCTCGACGGCTTCGACGAACTCCTACTGGCGACCGGCCTGAACCAGTCCGACTACATGGAGCGAGTCGCCGACTTCCAGCGCCGGGAGGTCGGCTGCGGCCGGCCGCTCGCCGTCATGGTCACCAGTCGGACAGCGGTCGCGGACCGGGCCCGGCTGACTCCCGACGGCGTCGCCATCAGAATCGAACCCTTCACTCCCCGCCAGACCACCCAATGGCTGCAGATCTGGAACGGCCGCAACGCCGCCTACTTCGCCGATCGCGGTCTGCTGCCGCTGGCACCACACCACGCCCTCGTCCAGCCCGACCTGGCCTGTCAACCGCTACTGCTGCTGCTCCTCGCCCTCTACGACGCCGAGGACAACGCCTTCCAGGGACAGACCCACCACCTGGCCAGCTACGAACTCTACGAAAGGCTCCTCGCGCGCTTCGCCCGGCGCGAGGTCATCAAGCACGGGCCATCGCTTTCGGAGCACGCGATAGCGAAGGCGGTCGAGCGCGAACTGCTGCGGCTGTCGGTGGCCGCGCTGGCCATGGCCAACCGCGGGCGCCAATGGGTCACGGGCGACGAACTCGACACCGACCTGCAGGCGTTGCTGCCACGGGAGTCGCTCCCCGCGGCGGACGCGGGACTGCGAGCCGCCCTCAGCCGCGGCCAAGTGACCGTCGGACGCTTCTTCTTCGTCCACCGGGCCGAGGCCTTCCGCGATGCCGAAACACTGCACTCCTACGAGTTCCTGCACGCCACCTTCGGCGAGTACCTTGCGGCCCGGCTCATCGTCAGCGAGCTGACCGCGTTGGCGGAATCGGAGCGGGCGCAGGCTGGCCGAGTCCGCAGACCGGCACTCGACGACACCTTCCTGCATGCGTTGCTGTCGTTCTCCGCGCTATGCACCGGCCGTTACCTCCTCGGCTTCCTCGAGCAGGGACTGCGCGACTCTGCCGGCCACGTGGCGGACGAGACGCGGTCGCTGCTCCTGTCCATGTTCAGGGAGGCGATGCAGGAACGCGTAGCGGATGCCTACACCGACTACCGTCCCGCCACACGCACCATTCCCGCACGGCACGCGCTGTACGCCGCTAACCTCCTCCTGCTGGTGCACGCCTTGGACAGGCATGTAACGGGGCGCGATCTCTTCCCGGACACCCACGACCCGGTGGCCGCGTGGCGCGGCACCGCTCTGCTATTCAAGTCCCAGATGCTGCCGTCCGAGTGGACCGCGTTCGCCGGCCTGGTAGACGTGCAGCGGGTGTGGCAGGGCGAGCACCGTGAGATCCAGGTGCGGCGCCTCGCCCCCGCTGACGACGAGCGGCCCCTGACCGACTGCGCGGATCCGGTCGTCCGCACCTCCCCTTCCGCCCCGGACGTCTACTGGAGCCACGGCTGGGGGCCCTCCCACCGTTACCGCGACTTCTGCGGATGGCGACTCCGCGACCACAGCCGTCTGGTCCACGACGCCGATCTGCTCTGCGACGAGGACACCGACGCCCTGCTGGACTTCGCCCGGGGCCTGCTGGACGCCGGTGACGGAGTCCTCCTCACCAGTTTTGCCGGGGTCGGGAGCGGCCGGGCTCGCTCCGCCGCACAGGTACTGGTGGAGCTGTGGGAGACGGGCGAGTCGTTCTCCGCCTGCCACAGCGAGGCACTGTGGATCTGCCTGCACAGCCTCAGCCCACGCGCGCCGGGCACCCGCCACCGCTATCTCGACGTGGTCGGACAGCAATGGCGCAGGGCGGGTCGGCCGCTGGACCCGCACTGGCTCGAAACCGCCCACTCGGTGATCGAGGCGGACGGCCGCGCCGCGCCGACGCGCCATGACCACGAAGCCATGACCCTGCTATACGAGCAGGCACTTCGATAGAGGACCAGCCCCGACCCGTCCCACTGCCTTAAGCGGCTGACTGCAACATGATCGGGAGCGGGCGATGCGGAGGAATGCTGCCCGCACCGGATTCTCCCGCGGGATTCCGGTCAGCGGCGGGCGGACACTGGCTCTCCAACGACAGCAACCGCAGCTGGCCACCTTGCACGTCCAAGGGGCCCCAATATGCGTCCCAAGGCCAGCCTCCTCCCGCCGTCTTGCCCGACTGCGGCTGTAGGCTCCGGATCTCATGAACGCCTCCGGTCTCCGGTTGTCCAGCGAAGTACAGCAACTGTGATCACACGTTCCCGACGCGCGCGCACGCCCAACGCGCGATCGTCCGCTACATCGAAGTGTTCTACAACCGCCAACGCCTCCACTCCGGGCTCGGCTACAGGACCCCCTCAGAGGTCCAAGCCCAGGGGCGTTTCAAAGTCCCGGTGATCATGTAGGTCTGCAGGTCGTAGTGCTGCGGGCGCCCGCGGGTGACCTGTCACGGTTCCGCGAATGCGCCGCAGCACACCCTGGCCCGGCTGGGCGCGCGGACGGTGGGCGCGCTGAGCGTACGAGTCCCGCCGAGCGTCGCCACGATCCGACGGGTTCTCGGCCGTGTCTGCCCCGGCGGCCTGGCCGACCTGACCGGCGCCGATCCCGCAGGCGCGCAGTCGGTGGCCGTTGACGGCAAGGCAGCCCGCGGCTCGCGTCACGGCCAGACCCCGGCCACCCACCTCCTGGCAGCGATGACCGACCAGGGCCGGACCGTCACCCAGCTGCGGGTGCCTGACAAGACCAACGAGATCACGTGCTTCGCCGCCCTGCTGGAGCCCTACGACCTGACCGGGGTCACCGTCACCGCCGACGCCCTGCACACCCAGCGCGCCCATGCACGCTTCCTGGTCGAGGAGAAGAACGCCCACTACCTGCTGGCGGTCAAGGCCAACCAGCCCGGCCTGCACCAGCAGGTGAGGTTACTGCCGTGGAAGGACGTCACCGCGCGCCGCTACGACCGCGAGAGCGGCCACGGCCGCAAGGAGACCCGTGTCACCAGAGTTTTCACGGTCACCGATCTCGGACTCGACTTCCCCCACGCCGTCCAGGCCGTTCGAATCCAGCGCCACCGCACCGACCTCAGGACCGGCGCGTGCACCCGCCAAACCGTCTACGCAATCACCGACCTGACCTCGCAACAGGCCTCGCCCCAGCACCTGGGCCAACTCGCCAGGTCGCAGTGGACCATCGAGAACCGCCTGCACTTCATCCGCGACACCGCCTTCCACGAAGACGCCTCCAAGATCCGCACCGGCCACGGACCCGACAACATGGCCACCCTGCGGAACCTGGCGATCAACACACTCCGCGACGCCGGGCACCACAACATCGCCGCCGCCCTCCGCCACACCTCCTACGAACCCTTCACCCGCCCACTCGACCTCCTGGGCATCGCCTGACCAGCACGCTCACAAGATCAAGAGACTTTGCAACGCCCCTGGCCTCTGGGGTACCAGCCCGCCTGGAGTAGAGCCGACCGAGCGCCTGGGCGACCTGACGGCTGTATTCCTCCTTAACCTGCAACTCGGCGACGAGTGAGCACCCGCGCAGCCTGCCGGACCAGTGGCCTTCCCGAATGCGGACCAACTCACTGGGCGTGACCGTCCGCAGAGAGTCCACAGCTCTATGACTTGCCGTCACGATCGTTTGCCCCCTCAAGGCCCCGCCCGTCCAGATGGTGCGCATACGACATCAGTGGGAAGCGGGCCACCAGAGCCGACAAAAACAGGATATGCATCACGGAGGTTGCTGAGGCGGATCCTGTAAGGACGTACTGCGTAGCTGGCCCTTGATCTGGCTCGGGTAGGAGCTGAGCGGCGGCTTCTGGCTATGTCTTTCATAGATGTGCTGGCCTGCGGACACGGACATGAGGTTCCACCCCGGTATTTTCCGGGCGTTGAGACGCCGGAGGCCGCGAATGCAGCTCGCCTGCGCGGCGGCTGCACGCAGGTTGTCGATTCGGGCACAACCGATCAACGGATCGCGGCCATCTTCCTGAGGCTGTGCGGCTTGCGAGCGAGCTCGCCCCCAGAAGTTGTGCATGGGGACCCCGTTGCTGCACGGCACTTGGGGCATAGTGTGGCCAAGACGCGGGTCGTCTGAAGCGCCGAAGTGTCCCGGTGGCTTCAGCCGTGTGGTGGCTCCGGCCATGTGGATCGAGGGCTTTGGAGAGGCCCTCGCGAAGTTCGGCCATCGTTGCTCTTTGCCCCAAGAGTGGTTAAGAACTCCTCGACGCACCAGCCGATCGAGGCTTCCTGCCGGGACAGGTATAGACCAAGGAAGCGGATCCGGTACCGATCGTCGTAGTCCAGTAGCAGGTACCCGGCGAGTTGGTACCGTTCGCTTGCTCCCAGGCGCCGAGGATGGACCGTTGCCTTGCAGCCGACGAGCTCGCCGCCAAAGATAAAGTCCGCGTCCGCTCCGCCAACGTCCGAACTGCTGGCGAAAACTGGTCCGCACACCCCGTCTTGACCAATCTTCCAGCCAAGGCCGTCCTGGTCCTGGGCCAAGCGGAGCTGGGCGGTGATGTCGTCGATGACGAACCGGGGAATCTCGGCTGACGGCGGTCAGTTCAGCGTGCCCGGCCAGCTCCCGGGCCGTTCAACGTGTTGCGAAGATCCCTAGAAACCGCCCACATGCAGTGCCGCCAGAAGCGCGTCCAGGTCTGTCGTCACAGACGAGCGGACGGACGCGTTCGCCGTAGGCGCGGCCGACTCAGACATCGGACTGATTCATCCAGGCAGGCCGGCCGGATCCCGATCAGCAGCCGAGCAGGTCGCCCCTCACGTCGACCGCATCGGGGTGACCGAGGTCTTCGAGGGTCACGAGCGCGCGGAGCCAGTGGTCCCGGGCTTCGGCGATTCGGCCGTTGCTCTTGAAAGCGCGCGCGAGAATACGCAAGGTGGCAGCCTCGCTGAGGCGATTGCCGAGCTTCTCGTGTAGCGGAAGCGCCTGTGAGGCCAAGTGGACCGCTTCGTCGAAGCGGCGCAGGGAGAGATAAGTGTCGGCGAGCTTGTCCAGTACCAACGCTTCCCCGTAAGCACGACCGAGGTCACGGAAAATCGTCAAAGACCGCTGCAGGGACTCGATCGCTCTGTCATAGCGCTCCAAGGCACTGTAAGCGGGGGCGATGTTCTCCAGAGAGTGGGCAGCCAGAGAAGCATCGCCGTTGCGTTCGGCGGCGATCAGAGCTTGGCCCAGCTGCTCGATCGCCTCGTCGAAACGACCGAGCGACACCAAGCAGTCTCCGATGCTGTTGAGGCACCACCCTTCGTCCTCGCCGATCTCTCGGCTGACTGCGAGGGCCTCACGGTTGCGCTGCAGGCTCTCCTCGTACGCCCCGCGGTAGGAGAGCGCAGCCCCGAGAGACCGCAAGGTGATCGCCTCAGCATGTGCGTCACCCAGGTGACGGGCGGCAGCAACAGCCGTCTCAGAGACCGTGACCCAGTCGGTGGTCGGCCGTCGCAGCTGGAAGAAGGACCTGAGGGCGATCGGCAACTGCCACGCCACGACGTGCTCGCCCACCTCGGCGGCCTGGCGGCAGGCCGCGAGGAGATTCAGGAACTCCGTCTCGTACCAGTCCATCGCCGCGGTGCGGGAAGGGAAACCGATGGTCAGCGCAGGTGGGGGAGGGTCGCCTGGCGTCCGGTCGAAAGGTGTCGGCCCCCTGCGGACGTCGAGCTCCGCAGCGGCCTCCTCGGCTGTGAACAGATACCAGGTCAGCAGCCTTCGAAGAGCGGCCGAGCGGTCCTGCTCGGAGTCTTCGGACACACACTCGCGGGCGTAGTCACGCAGCAGGTCGTGGAACCGGTAGCGATCCGGGCCCGCCACCTCGAGGAGATGCAAACTGGCGAGCCCGCCGAGGACACGGACGGCCTGATCGGGCGGGAGTCCGGTGAGAGCCGCGGCTGCCAGCACGCTGATCTCGGGTCCTGAAACCAGTCCGAGAAGGCGAAATGTCCGCGCAGCCGCTGGGGAAAGATCGCGGTACGACCAGGAGAACACTTCACGGACCGCCGTTGTCTCGTCGTCGTCGTACGTGGTCAGGACGTCCAACCGTCGGCTTCCGGACTCGAGTTCGGAAGCCAGGGCTTCGATGGGCAAAAGCGGATGGATTGCCGCCCGCTCGGCCGCGATGCGCAGGGCCAGGGGAAGGTGGACACAATGGCTCGCCAGCTTGGCGGACGCCACGGGTTCCGCATCGACGCGTTCCCTGCCCAGGATGGACCGCATCAGATCAGTCGCCTCCTGGGGGGCGAGTGGGCCGATGACGATACGTTGGGCCCCCTCGCGGACGACAAGACCGGACAGCTGGCTTCGGCTGGTCACGAGCATCAAGGACCCTGAGGTGCCGGGAAGGAGGGGACGTAACTGAGCGGCGCTGCGCACATTGTCCAGGAAGATGATGAGGTGTCGCCCGCTGACAACGTGGCGGTACAGGGCCGTCCTGGCGTCCAAGTCCGGCGGGATGCTGCCTGGAGGCACACCCAGACTCACGAGGAAATTTTCCAGGGCCTGGTGGGGAGAGAGCGGAGGGCTGGCGTCGTAGCCCTGAAGGTTGAGGTATAGGTGACCGTCCGGAAAGCGGTCGCGCACGGCGTGGGCCCAGTGGACGGCCAGCGCCGACTTGCCGACTCCCGCGGCGCCGACGAGCGCCGTGATCAACAGGGTTGCCGGTTCACCGGCATCAGAGGCTGCGAGGAGCGCCTCGAGCCGAGCCAGTTCGGCCGTTCTACCAGTGAAATGGGTTGGCCTTGGGGGAAGTTGACGAGGCGCCGTCACAGGAGTGGGGCGTCCGGTGTGGAAGTGCACACCACCAAGAATTTGCCGCGCCTGGACGACATTGTCGGCGGTACCGGGAAAGCCATTGTGCGAGTCGTTGGATGGACGTGGATCAACACGATCTGTCATGAGGCCGCATCAATCGTCTGAATGTGGGGGATTCAGTGTACGGGGGCACGCAGAACGCTGTCCACGGCCGTGAAGAAGCGGACCACCACATTCCGCGCGGTCCTGCTGCCGGTGCCATTGACACGCTCGGCTGCGCCACCGTTCCATGACAACGCTCCCGGTACGACGACCGTAGGTAGGAGGGTGTGCGTGTATTCCGCGTCCGGCGGTGACAGCGGGGCGGCTCTCGGGCTGCGACCGTCCGTCTTGGTGATGCAGCCGACAACCTTCTGCAATCTTAATTGCAGATATTGCTACCTGCCCGACCGGGGGAAGCGCCTCGACATGCCGGCCACCGTCAATCGTGCCGCCGCGGAGTCCGTGGCCCGCTGGAGGGACTCCGGGCACCAGATAGAGGTCCTCTGGCACGCGGGAGAGCCGCTCGCAGTCGGTGTCCGGAAGTTCGAGGACCTGCTCTCCGACTGGCCTCCCGGCACCGCTCATCACATCCAGACGAATGCGACCTTGATCGATGAGGCCTGGTGCGACCTGTTCGACCGGTACCACGTTCGGGTGTCCGTGAGCATCGACGGGCCGCGGGGCATGAACTCGGGCAGGGTCACACGCGGGGGTGGCCCCGCCTGGCGAAGGATCGCGGCCGGGATTGCGGTGCTGAGACGCCGGGGGATCCCCTTCCACGTGCTTTCCGTGGTGCGCGATCCCGCGCCCGAGGTCGCTCGGTTGGTCTACGCCCACGCCTGCGACATCGGAGCGGAAGTACTGGGAATCCTGCCCGAGGAAACGAAGGGCTCCCATGGCGAAGGCTCACCGGCAGGCAAAAGCGAATGGGTGGGCTTCTTCGCTGAACTCTTTACGCAGTGGCGGGCGAACCCCGTGGTGCGGCTGCGGGAAATCGAGTCGGTGGCGAACTGCTACGACGCAGTGCGATCGGGGATCACTGAAGCGGAGGTCCTGAGTATGCCCGTGGAGCCCATTCCCACCGTGTCGTACAACGGGGAGGTGACGGTCATGTCCCCAGATCTGGCGGGCTTCCGGCATCCAAGGCACGGGGCTTTCACGGTAGGCAACGTGTTGCGGCACCCCCTTGAGGATCTTCTGAGCAGGGCGGGCTCGGTTCCGTGGGTCCGCGAGGCCCTCGCCGGTGTGGACGCGTGTCGCCGCACCTGCCGCTATGCCGTCGCCTGTGGCGGAAGCTGGCCGGCGAACAAGTACTTCGAGCTTGGGCGGCTCGATGGTACCGAGACGAATTTCTGCCGAAACCTCCATCAAGCGAAGACCGAAGGAGCGTTGCCGTGTCATCCCTGAGCTGCCAACATACCCCGGAATTAAATCTCGAGGACGTTCTGCTCGCTAATGTGGAGCACCTCGAATGGCTGCTGCGGCCGATACCCCGGGGCAGCACTCCGCCCGATCGCGACGGTGGCCTCGTCTTCCACAAGTTCCAGTCGATGAGCCAAACGTGGAGCCGCCCCGGCACCTGATCAAGTCCGGGAGAACGCACCCCGCGGAAATGTTCCGGCGAAGACCAAGGCGCTGGACGAATGCCGGCGACCCTCCATCGACCCGTCGTGCAGTGCGAGTCCGGCAGGCAGGACGACTAGATCTCCCACCTCGGTTGTCCAGACGACACAAACGATTTTCAACACCTCAGCCGGATGTTCGATGAGGAATTCACGGAGCTGCTGGGTACTCGGTACATTCCGGCTGTCACCGGGACTGACCTTGTCCGACAGATGTAGGGCAGACATGTTCAGTGCGAAGACCAGTGACCGGGAGGCTGGCCCCAGGTTGTGAATGACGCGCCGATCCGCGCACGCAACACGAACGCCGCGGGGATAGCGTTCACCTTCGCCCTGACTGGTCCAGGCGTTGTCGTAGTGCATGCCCACCCAGCGGGCCACAGTGGGCTCAGAATACCGTGCGATGCGCGGGTCCATCACGGTGGTAGTCCGCGTGCCGCCCCGCGCTGTGAGCACATCCACCAGCCGTCCCGAATGCGGGCTGAGCGCGTAGCGGGAACCGTAGTGGGGTACGAAGTCCGGCCTGGTGGCCTCCTCCGAGGCGGCGGCCACCACCCGGTGGTGGGAGCGGTTCAGTCTCCCGAAGCCGACACACAGGCCTGCGGGCGTCCCGGGATCCGCCAGGAACGGCGTGATGCACTCGAGCCGCCCGGCGGTCAGCGGCACAGGCGCATCCGGCACGATTGCATGCTCCGCGAATCCCCCGTGCGCCACCTCTTTCGGCGTCGCCACATGGATGCCGCACACCGACAGTCGGTGTCGGTGCATCCGCAACCACCCGCCCGGGCAGTCGAGCCTGATCGACCTGTCGTCGACATGCAGAGAGGCCAGCGCGGCGTCCACAGAACCCGTACTCATACCCATACCATGTCCTCGCGGTCGGCAGCGGATGATGCGGAACCTTGCCAGTCGACCGCCATGGGACTACCCGCAGGGCTCCTTCGTCACTCCTCGCCGCAGGCCGGCCGGGGCACCAGCTTCGACTTCTGTCCGAGGCAGTCAAAAGGCGCTATTTTGAAGGGGTCGGAGAGGGAAGGGGAGCCCATGTTCGACGCGTCAACGGCACAGGCGGTGGCAGCGGTGGTGACCGCGGCCGCAACCGGTGCCGCGACCGAGGCCGGGCGCGAGGCGTGGACGTCACTGCTCGAGCTCGCACGGCGGGCCGTTCGACGTTCACCCAGAACATCCGAAGGGGACCTGCTGCCCGTCGACCCGCAGGATCCGGCTCAGGTCCGGGTGCTCGCCGGGCTCGTCCTCGAGGAAGCAGCGCGGAACGACGACTTCGCGGCGGCCTTGGAGAGTTGGACCCGTGTCGCCAGTGCCCGGCTGGGACTCGCTTCGCGGGTGAGCGGCGTGCACAACGAGGTGGCGGGCAACGCCCGCGTGGCCACGGTGATTCAGGCGGACACCGTGAACGGCGGGATCAGCTTCGGGCACAGTCCGCTCCCTGCGGATAGTGATCCGCAGTGACGTCGGCGGTATCACCCGAGCGCGAAGTGCTGCTGGATGAGGCCGGCCGTCCGGCCGCCGAATACGTGCCGGGTTACAGCCACGAGCGTCCCTGGGCCGGCGCGTTGCGGACTACCGGCGCGCACCCCGGCAGCACCGTCCCTTTGCTGCTGGACCGGTTGCCCGGTGGGATGGTGGCGACGGACGAGAACTTGGGTGCGGTCGCCGTGGCTGCGGGCGCATTGCGATTCGCCGGGGCCGGCCGTGGAGCCGCCGCTGGGAAGACCGGACGCTCCTGGCCACGGCGTACTGACGCACGAACTTGACGATGCGCCAGCTCGCCCCTCTGTTCGGTATCTCCAAGGCTGCCGACCGCACCATCGACCACCTCGGCCCGCTCCTGGCGCTTCAACCTCGGCGCCGCTTCGCGAGGGACTTCGTACGCCGACAAGTACGACGGGGGGCGTGAACATCGCACATATTCGCGCGTTGAAATAGGACGGCAAGCGATTCGACCCGACGTGGAGCGTGGAGGACCGAAACAGCTTCGCCAATCTGATTCTTGCTATGCAACGTGCACCACAAGCGGGTCGACGATGCGGAAGGCGAGAAGTACACCGCCGTCCCGATCCTGGAAAGTTGGAGGGCTCAGCGAGAAGCGGGCGGGCAGGAGGCCCTCGCAGGCCTGACCGGGCTCACTGAGACGCGACTGGCCGAGATGATCCACGAAGCGCAGGTCGCCTACGTCAAGCGGCTCGGCCCGCTCCTGGCAGCGATCGCGGAACGGATGCCGGAGTCGGCGTCGTTGGTGAACGTGCTCCGGTCGGACCTGGAGGAACTGCGCGGTATGCGCCCGACGGTATCGCAGGACACGGCCTGGACGCTGTACGAGGCCAGCCGAGGGCTTAGCCACCTACAGGACAACGCTTTCTGGCTTAGGGAGCCAGCGAGGATCTCCAGCACCTTCAGGACAATGCGCCGCTGCTGGCGTCGGCGGCGCGTAATCTCGCACGGTTGGCTGACATGCCCGCACAGCTTGATTCGGCTGCCGACACGATCCGCAGCGCCGCTGCCTCTGTCTCCGAGGCCCGGCGGTTCTGAATGTGTCGGGCTGTTGTGCTCTTCTACCAGCGCCTGCAGGATGATGCGCTGGTAGGTCACTCCAACCACAACGTTGGTGATGGACCAGGAGCGCCTCACCGCCGACGCCGGTCGGCTAGGGTCGGGTTGCCCTAACGGAGTTTCGCGGATACCAACAAAGACAATGCCAACCGTCAAGTGCGGTTGACTTTCCTTGGGTAGCGGTCGCGAGCGCGACCGTACCCGGCATCCCCGGCCCCACGAAGTGGCGTTCTTGTCTGCCGTTTCAGCAGCTTCTTCGTCTGCTGGTGGTACAGGAACCACACCGCGGCTGACCAGTTGAATCGACTGTCCTGAGACTTTTGGCCAGCGGAGTGGTCCGGGAATGGTCCGGATCTTGGTCGTGGGACGCATTGCCTGGCCTGGGAGGGCCTCATGTCACCCGCGTCGACAGCCCGGATCGCGGAAGCGTCCAGCACAGGTGGGCCTGGGTGACAGCGGACGAGGACTCGTGACGCGACGCGATCGGCGCTGAGCGGTCTTGCGTAAGTCGGGTGTGGGTGGGCATACCGGCTGGTGGGAGGGGGGCCGCCGTGTCGAGACTGCTGATGCTGGAGCTTACGCTGGATCAGAGGAGTGATGTTGAGGGGCTGTTGCGTCGACGCGATCTGGCGTGGAACACGCGGATGCGTCTGGAGTGTGTGCGACTGGCGGGTCAGGGGCGGACCGTTCCTGAGGTTGCCGCGATCCTGGAGGTTCACCCGGTGACTGTCCGCAGGGCGGTGCACCGCTTCCGGGTCGGCGGCAGGGCTGCGATGGCGGATGCGCCCCGTAGCGGACGGCCACCGAAGGTCAACCGGGCAGACCTGGACGCGCTGGAGCACATGCTGGACGACAGCGTGGAGGCGGGTGGCCCATCCTGGACGCTGCCCCGGCTCGCAGCATGGCTGGCTGCAGAACGCGGCGTGAACGTCCACTCAGCGCGGCTTTCCGTCCTGCTCAAATGGGACGGGTTCCGGTACAAACGCACCCGTACCAGCGTGCGGCACAAGGCCGAGGAAGCCCTCCAGCAGATCGCCCGGGATCAGCTGGAGGGCCTGCGGCTGTACGGCTGAGGGCAGCCCGCCGACCAAGCTGTGAACCGCAAACGTCTGGGCAGCCACGGCGGCCGTCCGCCAGCCTTCGACCGCGAGGCATACAAGCGACGCAACACCGTCGAACGCTGCATCAACAAGCTCAAACAGTGGTGCGGCCTGGCCACCCGCTACGACGAGACCGCCACCATCTACCTCGCCGGACTCCACATCGCAGCCATCTTCATCTGGTCAGCGAGGTGATCCGAAAAAACGGCCTAGAGCTTTGCGATGTCCTTGTGGACCAGTTCGGAGCCGTGGTATGCAGCCAAGCGCACCTTGAGCTGATGGCCCTTGGGTGCCTTGATGATCTGGTTGAGCGTCTCCCCCATGCTGCCGCCGTAACACGGAGGCTCGGAGTTGAGGGCGGTCCAACCGTCCCCCACGTCCTTCGGGTCGTTCCACTCCACCCAGACGCAGTCGGGCTCGCCGGAGAAGGCCTGCAGCGAGATGATCTTGACCGAGTTCACCGCGCCGTCGACGCGCTCATAGGTCACAGTCGCGGAATTGTGGTGGAGGCCGGCACCGGCCTCCAGGTTGACCTTGCTGGCCGCGGTGTCGGCAGCGGCCGGAGCCGCTCCTCCCGCAATCGTCGCGGCGACGACCGCGACGGTGACAGACAGGACAGGTAAGCGCATGATCCGTCTCCACGAAGCTAGTTGAGGAAGACTCACCTTGTGAGATTGACTTCCGTGGGAAACGCGAAGCCTCCGGCTCCGCCGTCACACGACGAGAGCCTCGGAATTGTCCCGCCTCCCAGAACGCCCTCACCCTCTCGCAGAGTAACGGCCGAGCGTATCGGTGAAACCACTTAGTTCGACTACGTAAGTGCGCGTTAACCTCGGTATTTCATGACGGTCCGTCGGGTGTTCGGCGGGCCGTTTCGGCTGTTCAGGCAGAATATGGGCAGGTTTGGGAGCCGGGTATCGCGCGGTGGGCGGCGGGTTCCACGGCTCCGCTGGGTGGTGCGGGAGGCGTGGGTCAGGCAAGATCCGGAAGAGAGGGCCTAGCTAGTAGTGTTTCGAGAGGTTCTCGTTCTGCTTCTAGGGACGGGGCGGCCGCAGGTGGTGCAGGTGCCGGTCCAGCACCTCAGCAGGTCCTGGAGGATGTCCAGGACCTGGTAGAGGGTCAGACCGGCGTGTGGGCTTTTGGGTCGAGCCGTCGCAGGGTGAGGAAGGCCCGGGCGGCGGTGACGAGGGTGACGTGGTGGTGCTAGCCGCGCCAGGTCCGGCCCTCAAAGTGGTCCAGGCCCAGGCCGTGTTTGAGTTCGCGGTAGTCGTGCTCGATGCGCCAGCGCATCTTCGCCCACCGCACCAGATCGGCGATCGGGGTAGTGACAGGCAGGTTGGTCATCCAGTAGCCGGTCGCGCGGCCGCTGTTTCGGGCTGTTCGACCAGCAGGGTCCGCAGCGGCAGCACCCCGTCCCACCGGTTGCGTCCGCCGGCCTGTTCCTGGGCGGTGCGACAAGCTTCCTTGCCTGACGGCCGCACCTCAAGCACAGCGAAGCGGGAGGTCATCGCGCCCTTGCTGCCCTCACGCCAGACGACTTCCTCAAACCGCGTCTTGATATCGATCAGCTGGGGCAAGGGCTGGGCCGATTCGCGGTCGCGGGGTCTGGCACGCCCTCCCCTGACACCCCCAGGGTCTGTCGCGGGGCCGACCGGTCATGTGTTGTCCGCCTCGTCCTCCCGGGCGGCGTCCCGGGCGAGCGCGGCGAGGTCCGGAAGCAGCCCGGCCAGTTCCTCGAGCAGCTTGTGCATGTCCACGACCTCGGGCAGCGGATACACGAAGCACGCCCCGTCCTCCCTGAACGAGACCGCCGGTCCGGCGAACCTCACCAGGCGCTTCGGCAGATCCGAGGCGTAGAACCGCTCGGCCGTCCCCGCGGAGTCGTCGCTCATCGTCAGGTACGGCAGATCCTTGGAGAAGGTGAGATTGAGCTCCGCCGCACTCCAGTGGCGCTCCAGACGTAGGTTCGGTCCGCTGCCCCGAAGGTCGAAGCACACGATCAGCCAGTGCTGGTCGTCCCTGCGCGAAATCTGCTCGTAACGCCTGGCGACGGTGACCTGGTGGTCGCCGAGTTGGCCGGTAAGGGTGATTCCGTGCCGCGTTCGCAACAGCCAGGGGAAGTGGCCCGCGTACCCGGCCCACTCCTCTCCGTCCTTGCCGCGCTCGATTCGCTGCCAGCCGGGACGGGCGGCCAGGACGCGCATCGCCCGCTCCGCCTTGCCGACCCGACGAGCGGTACGGACCGCGAAGGTGAGTCCGATCAGGGACGGGGCCAAGATGACGGCGAAACCAATGATCCAGCCCACCACGTACGTCCTTTCGCTCCACCCCGGGAAGTCCGTTCGCCCCCATCTTCACGCACCGGGTCGCCGCAAAACATCGGTGAAACTACGTAAAGGGCTACGGAGACCGCGTGTTCACGCACTGCCGCCGAAGAGGACCTGAACCTCCCGGATGAGGCCGTCCCGGACGGTGATCGCCTCGACGTTGTGGTGCCGGGCGCCCGTCGTGAGCTTGTACGCATAGTGCACGAAGACGAGTTCGTCGTCGGCCGGGACGACGGGCAGCAGCCGCTGCTCCGTCATCCGGTCGGCGGTCGGGAAGCGCCGGTCGAAGAACGCCGCCTTGTCAAACTGGTCGTCCTGCGGGCTGGTGAAGGTGAAGTCGTCGGCGTAGAGGGGGACGTGCCGCGGCAAGGTCCTGCGACCTGTAGCGCCGGAACGCGGCCTCGACGGCGTCTTGGGGACGGTCGGTCATACGGCCACCGTACGACCGCGTGCCGCCGGCCTCCAGCCCGAGCACCTGGCTGAGGCATGGGCGTGGATCATGTGCGATGGGGCGGCCGGCGCAGACACGTCCGACCAGCAGCCGCCTGCCGCGAACCGTCAGCCGGGCATTACGGTGGGACACGGAGGCCAGACCGGAATCTACCTGGTCGAATGACGCTTCCAGGGACTGTGCAGTCGGCTCCCGCCGGGGATGATGACGTTTCTATGAAGGTATCGGCTGGTTGTGCAGGCAGGGTTGCGGAGGAGCGACCACTCGGGAATGAACACGCGGACGTGGTGGGGAATGGAGACGCGGTGGAACCGGCGTGGGACGAGACGGCGACGATGCTGGTCGGCAGAGCTGACGAACTGAAGCGGCTCATCTCGGTGATCGGCAGTCTGGGGCAGGACGGCGTTCCCGCTGTCGTAGACATCGCCGGAGACGCCGGCATGGGGAAGAGTCGGCTGCTGAGCGAGCTCTGTGCGCGGGCGCGGCAGGATGGGCTGACCGTGCTGCGCGGCAGGGCCACGGAGTACGAGCAGCACACTCCGTTCCAGACGTTCACGGACGCGTTCGCCGACGTCGATCGTGCCTTTCTCGACTCGGATGCCGTGCCCGAGGTGGCGGCAACGGTGCTGCGCGGAGCCGACAGTGTGCAGGGCTCGGATTCGAGTTCGGGCAACCGTGACCGGTTCGGCCTCTATCGCGCCGTCGCGGAAGTGCTGACCAGGCTCGGGGAGCGCAGCGGGTTGGTGATGGCCCTGGACGACCTGCACTGGGCGGATCCCGCGTCTTTGGAGTTGTTGGACCATGTGATCCGGCACCCGGTGGGCGGCCGGGTGCTTCTGGTCGTGGCCCGACGAGAACGGCAGACGCCGCACTCCCTTGCCGCTGCTCTGACACGCGGCGTCGACAGTCGGGCCGTACTGCGCATGGCGCTGCGACCGCTGCCCGAGCAGGCGTCGATCGAGGCGCTCGCCTCCGACCTGCCACCGGGCGACGCGAAGCAGATCTATGAATCCAGCGAGGGCAACCCGCTGTACCTCCACTGCCTTCTGCACGCCTACCGGCATGGCGCGTCGTCGCGCGGCACCACCGTCCGGGCCCACGACGACACCGCGTCCGCAGTGCCGAGCGGACTGGGATCCCTGCTCCTGGACGAACTGACTGCGCTGACCGCGACGCAGCGCCGTACCGCCGAAGCAGTGGCGGTCCTCGGCGACCATGCCACGCACACAATGCTGAACCTGACGACCGGACACACCACGCCGGAGGAACTCGACGACTGCATCGGTGCACTGGCGCGGCGCGATCTGCTGCGCATGGGGTCCGACGGCCGCTGGACACTGCGCCACCCGCTGCTGCGGGCACTGGTCTACGAGAACACCGCCGCACCACGCCGTGCCGAGATCCACCGCGACGCGGCGGACGAACTGGCCCGGGCAGGTGCCTCCGCCGCCGAGCGTGCTCATCACGTCGAACGGTCGCTGGTCCGCTGGGATCCCGTCTCGGCGGCCGTGTTGAGTGAGGCGGCCGCCCAGTTCGCCCACACGGCGCCGGCGACGGCCGCCCATCTTCTGGACGTCGTCCTCCGGATCATGCCGGACACGCCCGCCTGCGCACAGCAGCGTGGAGAGTTGACGCTGGCGCGCGCCAGAGCACTCGGTGTGGGCGGCAGCCTGCGCGAAAGCCGTGACCTGCTCCACACGCTGATCAGTAAGTCCGGCCAGGACGACGCATCGCTGCGCGGGGATGCGATAGCGCTGTGCGCCATGATGGAACGGCATCTCGGACACTCTCCGGAAGCGACAGCCCTGCTGCAGCGAGAACTGACCCGCAGCCCCGGCCCCGAGCCCCGCCAGGCGGTCTCCATGGGACTCGCGCTGGGCATGGCCGCCCTGAACACCGTCTCCTACCCCGACGTCCGTAACGAGATCGAGCGGACGCTCGCGGTGGCCCGCTCCCACGGCGACCTCATGGGAGAGATGGGGGCTTTGGCGCTGGGGGCGTTGGGAGAGGCATACGAAGGGGAGACGGCGGCGGCCCGCCGGTTCGCCGATGTCGCCGCCGGGCTCGCAGACTCTCTCACCGACCCCAACCTCACGGAACTGTGCGAGTCGCTGGTGTGGCTGGCCTGGGCGGAAGGCCTGCTCGAGCGCTACGCCGACGCGGAACGCCACGCCGACCGGGGTCTGGACATCGCCCGCCGCAGCGGTCAGGTCCACGTCCTGCCACACCTGCTGAGCAGCAAGGCCTTCGTGCACCTCAGCACCTGTCGGCTGCCGTCCGCCCTGGAGTCGGCCGAGGAGGCGGAAGCCGTCGCACGAGCCATCGGCAGCAGCGATCTCCTGGCCTTCACCCTGTGCTTCAAGGCGCTGATCCTTCTCGTGCGGTGTCCCCTGGGTGACACCAGGGCCTTGACGACCGCCGAGGAGGCAGTGGCAGCGGCCGGTGGCAGCAGACACTGGTGGGCGTCGTTGGCCAGGTGCATGCTCGGTCACACGGCGCTCGTGAGCGGAGACCCGCACCGTGCGCAGGAGTCCATCCTGAACGCCGGCGGTCCCGAACTCCTGGGGCTGCAGCCCTCCATACGCCCCGGCCAGCTGGACACCCTCGTCAGCACCGCCATCGCCATCGGCGACGCCGAGCAGGCCGCACGCTGGGCCGCACGAGCCGTCGAGGAAGCCGACCGGATGGGTCTTCACGGTCAGCGCGGGGCGGCACTGCGTGCCGAGGCGGCGCTCGCCCAGCACCACGGTGACAGCCGCGCGGCCGCACACCTCTTCGAGCGCGCCGCGCAGGAGTACGCGCCGTCCGGTGCGACGCTCTGGGAGGCGTACTCCCTGCTGCTGGCGACCGTCCAGGCGCAGGCCGCCGGCGACGGTTCGCGCGCCGTCGCGATGTGGGAGCGGGCCCGCCGTCTCGCCGACGACGGCGGCGCGCGCCTGCTGTCCGACCTGGCCTCGATGGTGCGTCCCCAGGCCGAGGAATCCATGCGCGCACCCACGGAACTCGACCAACTGACCACACGTGAACGGGAGATCGCCGAACTCGTCGCCGAAGGGCTGAGCAACCAAGCCATCGCGACGAAGCTGTACCTCAGCCGCCGCACGGTCGAGACCCACCTGTCGGCCATCTACCGGAAGACCTCCGTGCCGTCCCGCTCGGCACTGGCAGGCCTCATGACGCGTGCGGCCCTGGACCGTCGCGCGTGAACAACCCACCACACGGCACACCACAGTCGAGGCACGACGCATGGTTCAGGCCGTGGCGTCCCGGTAGTCGCCGAGGCAGCGGAAGGCGCCCTCGGTCGCCCGGAACAGGTACATCGCGTCCGTGTAGCGGTAGGTGGACGAGTCGTAGCGCAGCCGTTTGGTGATTCCCTGGTAGTCGGTCTCGCGCAACCGGCCCACGATCGCGCCCCGTTCCTCGCGGGACGCGCCCAGGGCCGTCATGGCTCGGGCCACGAAGAGCGTCGCGTCGTAGGCCTCGGCGGAGTACCAGGGCGGGGCGGTGCCGAATCGTGCGCGGTAGGCGGCGACGAACGACTTCGCGGCCGTGGCCCGGGTCGGATCGAGGAAGGCCGTGGCGAAGACCCAGCCCTCGGCGGCGTCGCCCGCCGAGGCGAGGAAGCGGGAGTCGAGGGCGCGCTGGGTGGCCAGCCGCGCACCGGAGTAGCCGGCGGAGCGCAGCGCGCGGGCCAGTCGCGCGGCCCGCGTGTACCCGCCGGTGAACACCACCGCGTCCGCTCCCGCGTCCGTCACCGACTCCGCGAGGGCACGGAAGACGCCGTCCGAATCGTCCGCTGCGGCGAGGGTGCGCCGGACCGTGGTGCGCTGCCCGGCTGGCACGGCGTCATCGATGCCCGCGCAGATCTTCCAGCTGAAGTCGCCTTCGGCCGCATCGTCGATCAGCACCGTCCTGCGGGCGTCGGCGGTGCGAACGAGGTACGCGGTGATCGGCACCGTCAGGGTCGCGTCGCCGGGGCGGGTGGCCGCGTACACCCGGTACTTGGTGGAGGACAGGTCGTCGAGTCCGACCGACACGGAGACCATCGGGAGCCGTGCCTGCTGGTAGAGGTCGAGGGTGGCCTTCGCGCAGGCGTCGGTGGTCGGCCCGATCAGGACGCGGACCCGGTCGTCGGCCGCCAGCCGCCGGGCGACCTGCCGTGCCCGGGTCGCGCTGCCTTCGTCGTCGTGCACCTGGAGTGTCAGGTCGAAGCCGCGGCCGGCGCGGGAGTTGAGGTGGTCGACGGCGAGCCGTACGCCGTTCTCGTGGGCGCGGCCCGTCGTACGGCCGCTGCCGCTCAGGTCGGCGTGCAGGGCGACCACCAGCCGCGGCAGCCGCGCCTCGGCGCCGTCCGTTGCCGAGGCGCGGACGGGGCGGTTCGCCGTCCACCAGGCCGCCGTTCCGCCGGCCGCCAGGACTCCGGCGGCCGAGCCCAGGACCAGGAAGCGGCGGCGCGTGGCGCCTCCCGGGCCGACGGCCGTCTCGTCGCCGGGCGGTGCGTCGGCCGCCGTCGCCCCGGACACCTCGGTCGCCTCGACGGCGGGCAGGGCGAGCACGGCGGCCGAACGGCGCGCGATCAGCTGGATCAGGGACTCCGGCAACCAGCCCCCGCCCTCGCCCGCACCGTCCAGGGCCCGCCGTACCTCGGCCACGGCCGGCCGGGAGCCGGGCTCCTTCACCAGGCACTCCCGCAGCAGCGGCAGCAACGGCTCCGGTACGCCGTCCAGGTCCGGCTCGTCGTGGACCGTGCGCATCAACATCTCGGCCGCGGAGCCCCGCCCGAAAGGGCGCTCGCCCGTCACGGCGTACGCCAGCAGACAGCCGAGTGAGAAGATGTCACTGGCCGGCCCGATCTCCCGGCCCCTGCCCTGGGCCTGTTCGGGGGAGAGGAATCCGGGGGAGCCGACCACCATCCCGCTGGCGGTGAGCGCGGTGTCCTCCGGCATCCGGGCGATACCGAAGTCGATCAGCCGTGGTCCGTCGACCGCGAGCAGCACATTGCCGGGCTTGACGTCCCGGTGCACAAGACCCGCCCCGTGCACCGCGTCCAGCGCCTCGGCCAGCCGCGCCCCCAGGACGCGGACGGTCCCGTACGGCAACGGGCCGCACTCCTCCACCGCCTCCGCCAGTGAGGGCCCCGGCACGAACGCCGTCGCGAGCCACGGAGACTCGGCGTCCGGGTCCGCGTCGAGCAGCGGCACCACCCAGGGGTTGGTGACCCTGCCCGCCGTCTCCACCTCCCGGCGGAAACGCGCCCGGAATCCCGCGTCGTACGCGTGCGCCGCGCGGATCACCTTCACCGCGGCGAGCGCACCTCCGGGGGAGCGGGCCAGGTACACCACGCCCATGCCGCCCGCGCCCAGCCGACGCAGCAACCGGTATCCCGCGATCCTGGCCGGGTCGGCGCCGCGCAACGGCTCCATCAGCGTCCCATCAGGTGGATACCTGGAAGGGCGCCGCGCCCTGGTACGCGAACCGGCCGCCGTCGACCTTCCACAGGTAGACCCCGCTGCCGTCGGCGACCAGGGCCCCGGTCGCCTTGTTGAACGCGAGGTTCCTGGAGATCCCCTTGTACGTGGCCGAGCGCAGCGCCGTCGTCAGGTTCTGCCGGGTGCGGCGTCCGGCAGTCAGCGAGCCCAGACTCTTCACGGCGAGCTGCGCCACGTCGTACGTTTCCACGGCGTACCGCTCCGGCTCCGCGTCGAAACGCTTGCGGTAAGCGGCCGTGAACGCCTTCGCCTCGGGCGCCACGGCGGCGTCCATGACGGGGGCGACGATCACCCAGCCGTCGGCCGCGTCCCCCGCGGCGGACAGGAACCGGTCGTCGAGCACCCCCTGCGCGGCGGCCCTGGCCCCCGGAAAGTCACGGCTGCTCAGTTCCCGGGCCAGCAGCGCGGCGCGGTCGTGATGGCCGGCGAAGACCACCGAGTCGGCGCCCCCGTCCAGCAGGGCGTCGAGGGTCGGCCCGAAATCGGTGCGCAACGCGCTGACCACCTTCGGCACGGCCGGATGCCGTTCGTCCCGAAGGATCTTGGCGAGGATGCTGCTGATCTCCCAGGCGTAGGCGTCCGCCGCCCGGTCGTCGACGATCCCGACCGTGCGCGACTTCGCGGTGCCGCGCAGGTACGCGTCGAGGTAGAGCGGCAGGATCGTGTCCGTCACCCGGGCGTGCAGGAAGGACCGGCTGCCCGTCACGCCCAGCACGGTGGCGCCGGGCGACACCGCGATCAGGGGCAGCGAGGCGGCGTCGTACGTCGCCAGCGAGGTCAGGGCGGTGGCGTCGGTGGTGGGACCGATCACGGCCAGCACGGAACGGTCGGCGACGAGCTTCTTGGCCGCTTCGGGTGCCCGGGCCGGATCGCCGCCGTCGTCCACCGTCTTCACGGCGAGTGTGAAGGGTCTGTCCGCACGGGAGTTGAACGCGTCGACCGCGAGCCGCAGCCCCCGCTCCTGAGCCCGGCCGACCGCTTTCTGATCGCCGGTCAGGTCAGCGTGCAGACCGAGGGTGTGCACGGGACCGGTGGCCGTCGGGGCGGGGCCGTCGTTCTTGCCGTCACGGGAGAGCGCCCACCACGCGGCCAGTCCGCCCCCGGCCGTGACAGCCGTCGCGCCCCCGGTCAGGAGCAGGAAACGGCGCCTGCCGACGGCACGGGTCGGAGGCTGAGTGGCTGTGGTGTCCGTCGGCGCGGTGCCGGCGGACGCGGGGTCGACCTCGGTGTCGTCGACGGCGGGCAGCGCGAGCCCGGCGGCCGACCGTGCCGCGATCAGCCGGACCAACGGCTCGGGGAGCCAGGCCTCGTCGCCGGGGGGCCGCTCCTCCTCGCCGGGAATTTCATCCTCGGGCGCTTGAGGACGTACCGCCCGCAGGGCCTCCCGCGGGTCGGGGAGCGAGGCGGGCGACGAGGGCGTGGCGTTCGTGAGGGCCTCGGACAGCGCCTCGGCCGTGGGCCGCAGCTCCGGGTCCTTGTCCAGACAGCCGCCCACCACCTCGGCGAGCTCCGCCGGAACACCCTCCACGTCCGGCGCGTCGTGCACGGTGCGGTACAGCAGCGCGTCGAGCGACCCGGTACCGAACGGAGGGCGGCCGGTCGCCGCGAAGGCCAGCACGCAGCCCAACGAGAAGACGTCTCCGGCCGGTCCCGGATCCCGCCCGCCCCGCGCCTGTTCCGGTGGCAGGAACCCCGGCGTGCCGACTACGACACCGGTCGAGGTGAGCGCGGTGTCCTCGGGATCACGGGCCACACCGAAGTCGATCAGCCGTGGTCCGTCGAGTGCCAGGAGCACATTGCCGGGCTTGACGTCCCGATGCACGAGACCTGCCGCGTGGAGCTCCCGCAGCGCCTCGGCGAGCCGCGCCCCCAGCACCCGCAGGCTCCGCACCGGCAGCGGCCCGTGCGCGGCGACGGCCTCGCCGAGCGAGGGGCCGGGGATGAACGCGGTCGCCAGCCAGGGCTGCGCCGCCTCGGGGTCCGCGTCCACGAGGGACGCCACCCACGGGCTGGTCATCCGGCGGGCCGTGTCCGCCTCGCGCCGGAACCGCTCCCGGAAATCGGTGTCCTCGGCGTACTCGGCCTGGATCACCTTCAGGGCGACCAGGGTTCCGCCGGCCGAGCGGGCCAGGTACACCACACCCATGCCACCCGCGCCGAGCCGTCCGAGCAGCCGGTGGCCCGCCAGCTTGGTGGGGTCGGAAGTACGCAGAGGCTCCATCACTTCCCCTTCAGCCGCTGCTCTGTGCGCGTCAGCATCTGAGCCAGGGCCTTGCTGCCCAGTTGTTCGAGTTCCTGCGCGGTGTTCCCCTTCGCGCCCGTCACGGAGACGGCCACGACGACCGTGCCCAGCCGGGCGACCATCCACCGGTACGGCTGTGCGGCACCGCCGTTCCCGACATACTCGCCGGCCTCGAGGACGGAGTCGTCGGCGTACTCCTGCTCGCGGGTGCCGAAGGGGGTGCCGAGCGACATCAGACCCGTGATCCGCTCGTCGGACCGGGGTCGCTGTTCCGGGCAGCGCAGCACCTCTTCGAGGGTGGTGCTCAGCTGTTCGTCGGCGCCGAGGACGGAGGCGTGCACGGTGGCCACGGCCGTCACATTGACCGCGCCCTTGCCGCCGCCGACAGGCAGCCTGCTGTAGCGGGACGCGCTGGCCAGCACCCCGTGCGGGAGCTTCTCACGCTGCCAGCGACAGCTCTCGTTCAGCACGGCCCAGGTGCCCGGGGTGCTCTCGCCCGGATCCTGGGCGACGAAACCCTGGCCCCAGTCGCGCGGGGCGAGCACGACGGACTCGGCCAGGCGGCGCCCGTCCTTCGAGGTCAGGGGGACGAGGGAGGCATCGGGCGTGAAGACGGAAGTGGCGGCGGACGAGCCGCCCGACGGGGTTGCCTCGGCGCTCGGCGACGTCCTGGCCGAGGGCGAACCGCTCTGCCGGGAAGCCCCGTCATCCGTCTGGGCCGAACACCCGGCCAGCAGACTCCCCGCCACCAGCAAGGTCACCCAACTGCCCCGCATTCCATGGGCGTTGTCTGTCACTCAGTCCCCTCAACACCGTTCGCGCCATCCGACTCGTCGAACGTAGACGGCTGGGAGGGAAGGGACCTCAGTAGAACCACGTATCCGGCTACGTATTCCGCAGGTGTGCCGCCCGGGGCGGGCCCGGGCGACGCCCAGCCCAACGCGGGCCACCAGGCCGGGTGGAGGTGGTCGGGGTTTGGTGTCCGGTGTATTTGACCAGCCGCTGGCCTTCTTACGGCCGACCGGGCCCAGCAGCCCGGGCACGGGCTGCGGCTCCTTCAAGCCGTTGAAGACGTATCCCAGCCTGCGGGCGCGACGACCTGGTCGACGAACTGGGACGCGGCGGCGGGCAATGCGTGGTCGGGGCGCGGTGGGACCGCACGTACACGCGCTGCCGTGAGGCTTCGGCGGCTTGGACGACCCGGTCCGGGCGCTGAACCTACGTACTCGATTACGTAGTTCCCCTGAAGCCTCCAGGAGATGCCGCGGAGGAGACTCACGCGACGGACGACGACGGGGGCTTCGATGACGGGCGGGTTTTCGGACGACTGGTGGGTGCTGCTGCTCTTCCCGGTGGTGCTGTGGGTGCCGTTCGGGCCCTTCATCATGGGCACCCTGGGGGTGTGGTGCGCCCGTAGACCCGGCTGGCGGCCACGGTTGTGGTCGGTGCTGGTGCCGCTGGAGCCGGTGGGGTTTCCGGTCACCCACACGATGCTCCCCGTGGATGCCTTGGACGATCCGATCCAGAGGGACGACTTTCTGGGCGTGCTCTACGTTTTGGTCCTGGGCACAACGGCGCTGCCGTGGCTGCTCGGCTACGGCATCACGCGCGTGACGCGCACCCTGCGCGCCCGCCGGGGTCGGGTCTGATGGCGACGCAGGACGGGGAGTCCGCCACCACGACCGACCGAACCTCTCTGGCGTTTCGCGGCATCTCCGCCTATTTCGCCCTGTCGCTGGCCATCGCTGGGCTGTACGTGGCGTGGCTGTTCGGCGCGACGGTCCTCGCCGGTGCCGGGTGGGTCGGCACCCCGGGCCGGCTCGCGGTCGAGCGGTGCGTGGACCACGAGTCGACCTCGTCCGACGGTGACGTCGTCCGGACGTACTGGTGCTCCGGCACCTTCCGCCCGGACGACGGCGGACCGGAGATCGAGCACGTCACGCTCAAGGGCGGCCGCGGCGACGCGTACGTGCCGCCGCGGCCGGGAAGCTGGTGCTACGGCAACTCGCCGGACCGTCCCTGGTGGTGCAAGGGTGACCAGCCGACCTCGGTTGCGGTGCGCTATCTCGGCGGCGAGGCGTGGATGTTCGGCAACGGCCTGCTCGTGCCGGGTCCCGTGTCGCTCCTCGGCCTGTGCGGCTTCGGGCTGGGGCTGCTGCTGACCCTCCAGCAGATGGTGTGGCCGGACCCCGAACGGCGCCCGCGGTGGCTGCGGCGCCGCATCTACGACATCTGCGTGGTCGGAACGCTCAGTTGGGTGGTACTACTGGCCGCGCTGGCGTTCGAGGTCAACGGCTGACAACGGGTCCGCGCCCAGCCGTGCCCAAGCACCCATACGACGACGACCTTCACGGCGCTCACGACAGCCGCGGTCAGCGCCAACGCGCCCGCGGACATGCACAGCAACCGTTCGAAGAAGACGATCGGGATACGTCCGTCCGGGAGCAGCGCGGAGGCGACGGCGCCCAGCGTCGTCGTCACCGCAACCGACGCCCAGAACAGTACGGGCCGCGCGACGCCCGATGTGGACGGTGGCCCAGACCCAGCCGACGAATCCGATCAGCGTGGAGGCCGTGTGCAGTGCGACCCACCACGGTATGCCGGGCACCACGGGTCTGCCGAGCACGGCGAAGCCCAGTGACGTCCCGGCCGGCCCGTCGTGGGTGACGTCGTCCCAGAGCCGGTGTGTGACCGCTCCGGCCCACGCCGAGATCACCGTGACGTACCAGCGATGGCGCACCTGCCGTACTCACGCCACCATCCCGGCAGGAGCGCGGCGACGGTAGGTGCCGACTGCCAGATGAGCAGGGTGGCGACAACGCTCAAGGGGACTCCCCACAGGGCGAGTCCGGCCCAGGTGTGTCCGTACGTCAACAAGGGCGCGCCCACCGCGTAGGGAAGATCCGGCGCGGTGGACTCGACCACTAGCGCGACGCCGCCGAACCAGTCAGGCCGCCGTATCTTCAACGGCGTCACGGCGGCATGAGACGGAAAGGTCAGCGGCACAGTTCGTTACCTGCTTCTCACCGTTCTCAGACGCCAGTGCGAGCTGCCTCAAACATCAAGCAGACCGATGGCGACATCGCTGTTTCCCTTCGTCGCGTTGCGTGATGCCGTGGCGGCGCTCAGAGGGTCGGGAAGAGCACTGCGAAGAAGAGCCACAGCAGTACGGCCCAGAAGACCGCCGCCGCCAGCGACACGAGCAGGGAGCTGCGCCACCTCAGCACCAGGAATGGGAAGAGCACCAGGGCCGCCCAAAGACCGGCCACGTCGATCGACATGCGGGCGGCCTGGCCAAGGGTTCCCGCGCGCCCCGCGGCGATACGGCGCAGCAGCCGCTGGGAGACGAAACCGTACAGGCCGAAGACGATCGGGAAGAGCCACAGCGGGGTGATCGTGACCAGTTCGGACTCGGAGAACTCGTTGAACATGACCAGGTAGACGAGGGCGGCGCCCAGCACACCGGCCATCAGCGCGGTCACGTAGAGGGCGGTCAGGGCGGTCGGCTCCGCCGCACCGGCCGGCGCGGGATCGGGCGCGAGCACGGGCGAGGCGTATGGAACATCGGCCGACGGGGCCCGGACCACCTGGTGGCAGTGGGGGCAACGGACGTCCTGCTCGGCGCGGTCGGCCGGAGCCAAGATCAGGTGCCCGCACGAGGCGTGGAATTCCACTTGCTGACGCTGGTTCATGCGTTGCCTTCCTTGTACCGCTCCCATATTGCTCGACGCCGGTGACGCGTCGGCCGACCGAAACAGCTCCGACCTAAGGGAGAAGAACGCCAGAGAGCATCCAGCCTGCCCCGACGCACGGCTCGTGGAGCGATTTTCACAGCGGCGAGCCTCCCCGGCATCCGGGAAACTGCGTACTCGCACACGTAGTCGCGCGGACCCGTGGCCGGTGCGGCTGGGCGCAGAGTCCGCGGTTGCCGTTCCGAGACGGCTTTGGAGAGTCGACCCCCATCTCCGTGCCGGCTCAGCCGTCATGTACTCCGCCCCCCCCGCGCCGTGTTCATGCTGAGCGAAGCCTTCGCCCGGGCGGTCCGCGCGTCCGCCTAAGCTGCCGTCCGGCACCGGCCTCGACCCAGGAGCGCGCATCATGTACGACCCCGCCCAGAAGCCCCCGTACCCCGACGCCCTGCGATCGGACGAGGCACCCGCACCGCACGCACTGCTCGCGCCGGTGATCGGGCTGCTGGGTACCTGGGCCGGCCGGGGCCGGGGCGGATATCCGACGCTCGACGAGGAGTTCACGTACGCGCAGGAGGTCACGTTCAGCCACGACGGGCGGCCCTTTCTCCACTACGCGGCGCGCGCCTGGCTGCTCGGCGCGGACGGTACCCCGCTGCGGCCGTCGGCCCGGGAGAGCGGCTGGTGGCGGCTCCAACCCGATGGACGTGTGGAGGCATTGATCACCCAGCCCACCGGCATCGCGGAGATCCTGGTCGGCAGCGCCGACGCCGGTACGGTCGACCTCACCACCCACGAGGTGGCTCTCACTCCCACGGCCAAGGAGGTGAACGCCACCCGCCGCCGCTACACCGTGACGGACGAAGACACGCTCGCCTTCGTCCATGACCTCGCGGCGGTCGGTCAACCCCTGCAGCACCACCTTTCGGCACGGCTTCGACGGAACCCCTGACCAGGCGTCAGGCGTGCGGTGCTCGCGGTTAGCGAAGTCCGGCCGCGCCAACTGATCCGCGGAGCGCCGTTGATCTGTGCCGCCGTGCAATCGTGCAGTGTGCGGAGGCATACCTGCCGGTCCGTGCCCTGTGCGCCTGGCACGGACGCGATCAGCCCCCGGCCCGCGCCGAGGGCTGATCGCGTGGCCCGCTCTCCCGGGCGCTCAGGCCCGGGAGGCGTGGACCATCGCAGCGACTACGGACTGCCAGTCCTCCCCGGGCTGTTCGCGCAGTGCGGTGGCCAGCCGGTCCGCGCGGTAGCGCCAGGGGTGGTCGAGGTCCGGATGTACCCGCTCGGCGAGCTGGATCTCACTGTCGCCGGCGAGGAGCGTACGCAGCTCGGCGGCGAGGTCCTGCCACGCGACGTGACCGCTCAGGGCGTTGGCCACCCCGTGGACGGGCGTGTCCAGGCAGGCGGTCACAGCACGGGCCAGGGCAGCCGCGTGGACCCACGGGGCGCCGTACCAGTCGCGCCCGGCTGTGCCGGGGCGTGGGAGGGTGATCGGCTCTCCGGCGAGGGCAGCCTGATAGAGCAACCTGGTCGCGCCCCAGCGCAACTGATCGCGCAGCCGGTCGTGCGGACCCCACACGATGGGCGAGCGTACGACGCTGGCCCCGCCCCGGCCCCCGGTGCCCGCCGCCCGCATCAGCATCTGTTCGCAGTCGAGCTTCGCCTGTCCATACGCGCTCAACGGCTGTTGGGAGGCCGACTCCTCGGCCACCCACTGTTCCGTGGGGCGTCCGTAGGCGTCCACGCTGCTGACGAAGACGAACGGGCCGCTGTGCCAGGCGTCGACCATCGCTTCCATCGCCGCCACGTCCACCTCGGGACGGGTGAAGGTGCAGGCGGCGTGGATCACCGCGTCCGCACTCTCCACGGCGGCGCGCAGGCCGTCCAGGTCGGTCAGATCACCCTCGACGACATCCACACCGTCCCCGGCTACCAGATGTGCCGACTCGGGACGGGCCAGCGCGAGCACCGGCCTCCCCTGGGCGGCGAGTTCGCGCAGGAGGAACGCTCCCACGCCGCCCGTGCCGCCGGTCACCAGCACGGTGCCCTCGCGTGCCCGCCGGGTACGTGACACCGGCGGGGCCGTCGAGGCCGCCGCGGTCGCGCGTTCCGTCTCACGCGCGTCGAGCAGCGCGGTGAGTGCGCGCGGTGTCCGGTTCTGCATCACATCGAGACCGGTCAGTGGCAGCCTGAGCCCGGTGCGCAAGCGCTCCGCAAGTTGCACGGCTATCAGGGAATGGCCACCGAGGACGAAGAAGTCGTCGTCCGGCGCGGAGGTCCGGCCCAGCAAAGCGGTGAACGCCGCCGTCACCGCGTGCGCACGGTCCCCGTGCAGGGCGCAGGCTGATGCCGCGCTGGGCAGCCGGTCGGCGTCCAGTGCGCCGTCGGCGTTCCGCGGCATCGCGTCCAGCAGTGTCACCGCGGCCGGGACGAGTTCCCGGGCGAGGGCGGACCGGAGATGGGTCCGCAACTCGGCGGGTGAGGGGCCCCCGGTCTCCCGCAGGACGGCATAGGCGATCAGCGGTCCGGTCGCCGACTGCGGCACTGCCGCATCGCTCACCTGCGGATGCGTCCGCAGCCGGGTCTCGGCCGGATGGCAGTTGGCGTCGGCCTGGACCGCCCACGGCCGGCCGGGCAGCCGCGACAGCGTCAGTTCCGGGTCGACGGCGACCGCGGCCAGCAGGTCGGCGAAGGCGTCTGCCAGCTGGTCTCCCGCCTCCGTCGCCAGGGCTGCCGGCCCGTACTGGACCAGGCAGGCGGGCTCGTCGGTGTCCATGAGGCCGAACGACAGGTCGAACTTGGCTTCGCCGAGGCCGACTTCGACGGGCTCGGCGACCATGCCGGGCAGCGGGAGCGCCGTGGGCTCCCGCAGGACGTCCGCGGTGACCCGCACCAGCGGCGTGCCGTCGGCGTCCCGCACGGCGGCGCCGAGCCGCTCCAGGATCAGGTCGAAGGGAACGTCCCGGTGCTCCTGGGCCTCCAGCAGCGCGTCCCGCACCCGGTCCACAAGGATCCCGAACTCCGGGTCGCCGGACAGGTTCACACGTACCGGAAGGGTATTGACGCACAGTCCGACGAGACCGCGCATGGCGGCCCCCTCGCGGTGGGTGGCGGCGCAGCCGATGACCAGGTCGTCCTCGCCGGTGAAGCGCTGTAGCGCGGCGAAGGCGGCGGCGAGGGACACCGTGAAGAGGGTGGCCCGGTGCTGCCCGCCCAGCTCGCGCAGTGCAGGCAGCACCGAGGCGTCCAGCTTCGTGGTGCGGGCGACGGCCGGCCGCGTGCCCAGGTCGGCGGAAGGGTGCGCGGGCCGGGGCAGCCGCAGTGGTACGGCCCCGGCGAGCCGGCGAGTCCAGTGAGCCAGTCCTTCATCGAGGCGGCCGGCCGCCGCGTGCTCGCGGCGCGCGTAGTCCGTGTACTGCGGCGGCTCCGGCTGTTCGTGAGGGCGTCCGTCCACGGTGGCTGCGTACAGCTGGGTCAGTTCGTCGGCGACGGTCTCCAGCGACCCGCCGTCGATGGTGATGTGGTGGAAGGTCAGCAGCACGGTGTGGTCCTGGGGGCCGTGCCGCAGCACCAGGGCGCGCGGCAGGGGACCCGCAGCCAGGTCGAACGGACGGCGCGCCTCCTCGGCGAGCGTCTGCACGCCGTCGCCGTCGGCCTCCACCACCGGCACGGCGATCGTGTCGGGCGCGGGGAGCGTCTCCTGGTACGGCTCGTCGCCGCGCTGACCGTAACGGGTGCGCAGGATGGCGTGGCGTCGTACGAGCGTGGTGAGAGCGACGGTGAGGGCGTCCACGTCGAGCGGCCCGTGCAGCCGGGTGGCGAAGGGCACGCTGTAGAGGGAGCCTCCCTGGCCGAGGTGGTCCATCAGCCACATCCGGCGCTGGGCGTGGGAGAGCGGGGCGGGCCCCTGGGCGTGGACAGCTGTGGGGACGGGGGCGGCCGGGCGGGTGCCGGCGCGGGCCCGGGCCCTGCGCAGCAGTTCCTCCTGCAGCGTGACGGAGCTGGGGGTGCTGTCAGTGGGCATCTGTGTCCTCCGGCGCGTCGAGGTGGAGATCGCTGTGGTTGGCCAGCAGGGCGCGCTCGACGAGGGCGGCCTGTCCGGCCACCGTGGGGGCGGCGAAGAAGTCGGGCAGGGACAGCTCCACTCCGAGCTCCTCGCGCAGGTCGTCCGTGACGACCAGAGCGAGCAGGGAGTGGCCGCCGTAGGCGAGGAAGTCGGCGTCCGGCCGGTTCACTTCGCAGCCCAGGCTGCGGCTCCACACCTCGGCGACGGCCTGCTGGATCGGGGTCAGCGCCTGGGTCGCGCCTTCGGCGTCGGCGCTGCCGTGAAGAGCGGTGAGCGCGCGCCGGTCCACCTTGCCGGAGACCGTCAGGGGCAGCCGCTCCACGAGGGTCAGCTCGTCGGGGACCAGATGGGCGGGCAGCTGTTCGGCGAGCCGCGCTCTCAGCGTCTCGGCACGGGGTACCGGGCCGGGTGCGGCTACGACGAAGGCGGCCAGGCGGGCGTCGTCCGCTGCGGGCCGGCGCGCGGTCACGACGGCGTCGTCCACCTCCGCCTGCTCGCGCAGGATGTGCTCGACTTCGCCCGGCTCGATGCGGAATCCGCGGACCTTGACCTGGTCGTCGACGCGGCCGTGAAAGTCCAGAACTCCGTCCGGGCGCACCGAGACCAGGTCGCCGGAGCGGTACAGGCGGCCCAGCGACGCATGGTCCACGAAGCGTTCGGCGGTCAGCTCCGGCTGTCCCGCGTATCCGCTTGCCAGACGGCTGCCGCCGATCCACAGTTCACCGTGTTCGCCCGGCGCGACCGGCTGCCCGGTCCCGTCCAGGACGTGTGTGACGGCACCGGCGACCGGGCGGCCGATCGGCACCGGGCCGTCGCAGTCCGCATCGGTGACCCTGTGCGTCGTCGCGAACGTCGTCGTCTCCGTCGGCCCGTATCCATTGACCAACTCCAGCCAGGGGAACGCGCGCAGCACCGCTCGGGCATGCTGGGCGGCCATCGCCTCGCCTCCCACCACCACTGTGCGGAGCACCGAGAACACCCGGGAGCGGCGGGCAGCCAGCTGGTGGAACAGCGCCGTGGTGAAGAACGCCACGGTCACGCCGTGCCGCTCCACCTGCTGGGCCAGATCCTCGAAGGAGGGCCGTTCGACGGTGCACACCACCACGGCGGCTCCGTTGGCGAGGGCCGACCACACCTCGAAGGTCGAGGCGTCGAAGGTGGTCGGCGAGTGGAACAGCACCCGGTCGCGGGCGGTGACGGTGGCGTACTGCGGAGCGGTGACCAGTCGGGCGATGCCGCCGTGGGTGACCGTCACGCCCTTGGGGAGGCCGGTGGACCCCGAGGTGAACAGGACGAGCGCCGTCGCGTTCGGGCCGGGCTCAACCGCGGGCAGCTTGGCGCCGGTCAGCAGTGGATCGTCGGGCAGCGCCAGGGTGGCGCCCGTGGGGGCCGCGGATTCGAGCAGCTTGCCGTCTCCGACGGTCAGTGTTGCCCCGGCGGTGGCGAGCATGGCTTCGGTACGCGGACGCGGGTGTGCCGGATCGAGCGGCACGCACGCCGCGCCTGCCCACCACAGCGCGAGCTGCGCGACGAGCGTGCGAGCCGATCGCGGCACCAGCAGCGCCACCCGGTCGCCGGGGCGGACGCCATGGTCGTGCAGGTGTGCAGCCAGAGCGCGGGCGGAGGTGACCAGCTGCGCGTACGTCAGCGTGGTATCGCCGTCCATCACGGCCAGGGCCTGCGGGGTCTGCTCGGCGTGCCGCGCCACCAGGGCGGGCAGGCCGGAGGAGTACGCGGACGGTGTGCGGTCAGCCGGCACGGGGCTTTCCTTCCTGTGGTCGGGGGTGTTCGCCAGGAGGGTCGCCATCTCAGGCCACCGCCGGTCCGACGGCGGCGCGGCGCTTGTCGAGTACGGCCGCGACAGCCCGAAGGTCGGGCTGACGGAGCAACTCCGGTGCGCGCAGCCGCACTCCGGTCTCCTGCTCGATCACGGTCAGCAGGCGCGAGGCGACGAGCGATGTTCCACCGGCCTCGGTGAAGTTGTCCCTCAGTTCGGTACGGGGGCTGTCCAGCAGGTCGCGCACGACCCGCAGGACCAGTCGCTCGCCCTCCGTCGCGCCGTCGTGCGAATCGCCGTTGTCGTCAGTGGCGCTGTCGGCGGCGATCGGCCGTGCCGGGGCCGCGGCCTGCTTCAGCAGTTGGGCACGGTCGACCTTGCCGTTGGCGTCGAGTGGGAACGCGTCCAGGATCCGCACGGCCGAGGGCACGGCCTGCTCCGGCAGCCAGGCCCGTACCGCGGACAGCAGCGCGTCAGCACTCGCTCCGTCGGATGCCAGGACGTACGCCACCAGGCGGGCGCTGCCGTCGGCGGAACGGGGCGCCGTGACAACCGCGCTGCGCACCGAAGGGTTCTGCTCGAGCGCGGCCTCCACCTCGGCCGGTTCGATCCGTACTCCGCTGATCTTCACCTGATCGTCGAGACGGCCGAGGAACTCCAGCCTGCCGTCGTCCAGCATCCGCACCCGGTCCCCGGTCCGGTACACGCGGTCTGTCTGCCCCGCGTCGATTCCCGGGGGCGGAGCGGTGAACCGGCGTGCCGTCAGCTCCGGGTCCAGATAGCCGAGCGCCAGGCAAGTGCCGCCGATGCACAGTTCACCGGCCTCACCGCGGGCGACGACACGGCCGTCCGCTGCGGTGACGACGACCGTGGCGCCCGGGATCGGAGTTCCGATCGACGGCGCGGTGTCGTCGCACGCGTCGTGGTCCGTGGCGCGCATGGCGTGCGTGGTGGTGACGACGGTGGCCTCGGCCGGCCCGTACGCGTTGTGCACCGTGGCGGTCACATCCGCACCGGGGCGTCGGCGCATCCGGTCGCCGCCGACAACAAGGTGACGCAGCTTCAGGTCCTGCGGCCAGGGCCGGTCCAGCACCGGTTCGGCCATCGGAGTGGCCACGACGCACACCGTCACGGCGGCGTCGCGCCACCACACGGTGAGTTCGGCGGGGTCCCAGCGAACGGCGTCCGGCGCGGGAACCAGGGCCGCGCCGGACGTCAGACCGGCCCACAGCTCCATCACATGCGGGTCGAACGCGACGCCGATCAGCAGGGACTGCCGGTCTCCGGGCGCCAGGCCGGTCTCGGTGCGGTACCAGTCCAGCAGTGCGGACAGAGCGGGTTCCGCGACGGCGACGGCCTTCGGCCGCCCGGTGGAGCCGGAGGTCAGCACGGCGTAGAAGGCTTCCTGCGGAGCCGGGCGCGCGCTCGCTGCGGGAGGGGCGAAGGCCGCGACGGCCTTCGGCGCGGCGTTCGTCCCCTCTCCCGGCAGCGGCAGCGCGACCTGCTCGGCGGCCTGATGGCGGGCGGGCAGCACAGTGGGGTCGCCGATCAGACAGACCACGGCGACGTCCTCGGTGACCGCGTCGATGCGGCGCTCACCGGGCCGGGGGCCCAGCGGGAGATAGACCGCGCCGATCCGGGCGAGGGCGATCGCGGTCACGACCAGCGCCGCCGAGCGGTCCAGGCAGACGCCGACCAGGTCGCCCGGGCGGACCCGGTCGCGCAGGGCGCGAAGGACGTCGTCGGCCGCCTCGTCCAGCTGCCGGTAGCTCCAGGTACGGGTCCCGTCGACCACGGCGGGGGCCTCGGGGCTGCGGCGTACCCATTCCTCGAAGCGGGGGAGCACTCCGGCGGCGGTGGCTTCGGGAAGGGGCGCGCCGTGTACGACGCTCGGCAGGGCGCCCTGACGGCCGTTCATCAGCGCGGAGGTCTGCTCGGCCATCGGCTCGGCAGACCGCCCGGTCGTCGGCGCGGCCCCCGTCGGCATGTCATTCAGCATCTCGGTCATCACGACTCCGTCGGCGTGGTCGTAGCGGTGTGGGCAGCAACGGTCGGCGTGGCGAGCGCGCCAAGGGCGCGCGCCTGGTCGGACAGGACCGGGTTCTGGAAGAGCAGCCGCAGCGGCGGCCGTGCGCCGATACGGGGTTCCAGCCAGGCCGCCAGTTGCGCGGCGAGCAGCGAGTGCCCGCCGGTCCGGAAGAAGTGGGAGGCAGCGGTGAACCGACTGTGACCCAGCACCTCGCGCCAGCCTTCGGCGAGCAGCGCCAGAGACGGATCGGCGAATGCCGCGGGGTCGGTTTCGGCCGTGGCGTTCTCCTCGACCGGTGCGGTGGGCTCGAGTTGAGCGGCCAGACGGGCCAGCGCGACTCGGTTCGGCTTGCCGCCGGCCAGGGTCGGCATGGCATCCAGCCGCGCCCATCGGCCGGGTACGAGGGCACCCGGCAGACGGCTGCTCAGTTCGATGTGCATCGCCTGTTCGTCCCACGGCCGCTGTTCGTCGGAGTTCTCCAGGAAGCCGACCAGGCGCGGTCCGCCGGCCGCTTCCCTGTCCAGTACGACGGCGCAGGAACGTCCGCCGAGCACGGCCGATGCGGCGGCCTCCACCTCCTCCAGTTCGATGCGGTAGCCCCGCAGTTTGATCTGGTTGTCGCGGCGCCCCAGGAAGTGCAGCAGCCCGTCGCGATCCCGGTAGCCGAGGTCGCCGGTGAGGTAGACCCGCTCGCCGTTCAGTGCTTCGATCCGTACGAATCGTGCCGCGGTGGCCTCCGGGTTGCCGACGTACCCCTCGGCCAGACCGGCGCCGGAGATGGCCAGTTCACCGACCGCACCGGCCGGCAGTGGACGCAGCGCCGCGTCCAGGACATGGATCCGCTCGCCGGGCAGTTCGGTGCCCAGGGGGATTTCCGCCCCGTTCACGAGGTTCTCGCGGGTGATCTCGTACACGGTCGAGCTGATCGCCGCTTCGGTCACTCCGTAGGCGTTGAACACGGCGGCGTCGGTGTCGGCGAGGAACCCGCGCATCGCATCCGCCGGGATGCGCTCGCCGCCGAGCACCAGCAGCCTCGGCGCCCAGCGGCGCTCGCGCAGCACCGGCCGCAACTCCTCGCGGGTGGCGAGGAAGTAACTGGTCGGGAGGTTGGCGACGGTGACCCGGGCGGCGGCCAGCAGCTCGGCGAGTTCTGCTCCGGTGGGCACTTCCCGCTCCGGTACGACGAGGCAGGCACCGGCATACAGCGCGGGCAGGACCTCTTCCAGCGCCACGTCGAACGAGGGCTGGGCGAACAGCAGCACCCGGTCACCGGCGGCCAGGCCGAACCGGTCGGCCGCGCCGGTCAGATGGTTCTCCAGGGCCGCCCGACCCACCGCGACCGGCTTGGGTATGCCGGTCGAACCCGAGGTGTGGATGATGTACGCCGCACCGGCCACCACAGGGGCCGGTCGCGCGGCGGGGAAGGAGGCGGCATCGATCTGCGCCGTCGGAAGGTGTGCGGGCAGCTTCGCCCCCGCGGCGGCGGAGGTGAGCACGAGCGCCGGGCCGAGCCGCTCGAGCAGCAGCTCCAGACGGGAGACCGGGTCGGACGGTGAGAGCGGGCAGTACACGGCTCCGGACCGCAGACAGGCCAGCAGCGTCACCACCGAGTCGGCGCCGCGCGGCAGTATGGCGGCGACCGGCTGACCGGCCGTCACACCGGCGTCCCGCATCCGCTGTGCGAGGGAGGTGACCTGCTCGTTGAGGTTGCCGTAGGTGATTCGGCGGGCCCCGATCAGCAGCGCGGGCAGCGAGGCGTCGTGGGCGGCGGCCGGGTCGAGCGCGTCCCGGCCCTGCGCGACTGCGTGCGGTTCGGGTGCGGGATCGCCGGCCGCCGGAAGGGCGAGGTCGGCGAGCACGGTGGCGGGAGCGTCCAGGTAGGCGCGCAGCAGATCCAGGAAGCGTTCGGCGAGCAGCTTCGCCACGTCCTCGCCGAAGAGATCGGCGTCGTAGTCCCAGACCAGCGTCATGCCGGGCGCCCCGTGCCGGGGGCCCACTCCACGCCGGTCGTCGGGCAGCAGGACGACATCGAGGTCGAATCGGGTGGTGCCGGTGTTGAACCCTTCGAACAGGGTGATGTCCAGGCCTGGCACCTCGATCTCGGGCAGTGCCGCGTCGTGCGCGCTGAACATGACGCTGAACAGGGGGTTGTCCGCGCCGGAGGTGTGCAGGGCCAGTGCCCGGGTCAACTCCTGGACCGGCACCTCCTGATGCGGCAGAGCCCGGATGAGGGTGTCGGTCACCTCGTCCATGGTGTCCTCGGCCGGAGCTTTCGGGTCCAGGCGAAGCCGCAGCGGGATCGTGTTGACGAACATGCCCACGGCGTCCTCGAATCCCCGAGGGCGGTTGCCGACGGCGGTGCCGACGACCATCTGGGAGCGGCCGCTGTGCCGCCGCAGGAGTTCCGCGAAAAGCCCGAGAAGCGTGGAGAACGGGGTCAGACCGCGCTCGCGGGTGTGGGCGCGCAGCCGCTGTGTCAGATCCGCGCCGATTGATTGCCGCAGCTGTCCGCCGTGGTGCCTGCGCCGGGCGCCGGGCCGGGTCAGGCCCGGCAACGGCATGTCGTGGGAGGCGTCGCGCAGTTCGTCGGCCCAGTACTCAAGGCTCGCCTGCCGCTCGATGGTTCGTACGTCGTCCGCCTGGGCGTCGGCCTGGGCACGCACATGGTCCGCGTACGAGGTCGCGGGAGGCAGAGCGACCGGCTCACCGAGGACATGGGCGCGGTAGGCGGTGAAGACATCGCCCAGCAGGATCGCGAAGGAGTGCCCGTCGTGGATCAGGTGGTGCTCGACGTGGATGAGCCGGTGCTGGTCGTCGGCGAGCCGCGCCAGGGTCCAGCGCAGCAGCGGCGCCTCATAAGTGTCGAGAGGGGTCTCGGCCTCGGTGCGCAGCAGCTCGGCGAACGCGGCCTCCGGGTCGGCATCCCCGGTCAGATCCACGCTGCGCAGGCGGGGCGCACAGGCGCCGGCGGCCCGCTGGGCGGGCATCGCGCCGGGGACGGCCACGAGTTCCAGGCGGAGTCCGGGGTGACGGTCGAGGGCGGCGGCGAGTCCGCGGCGCAGGGCCTCGGTGTCCAGCGTCCCCCACAGGTCGAGTGAGGCGGTGAAGTTGTAGGCGCGGCTGCCGGGCTGCACTTGTTCGTGCAGCCAGACGATCTCCTGCGACGAGGAGAGGGGAAGCATGGGCGATCCCTGAGGTTGTCGGGTCGGGTTCTTCGGATGCGGGTCGGGGCACGGTTGTGCTCCCCACCCGGGGTTCGCAGGCCGGTCCGCGGATCGCGCGGTCCTGCCGTGCTGTGCTCGGTGGCTTCGGGTGGCTCTGTGGCTCTGTGCCTCGAGGGGTGTGCGGTGCGTCGGCCGTGTGCGGCTCGGCGGTGTGCCGTTTCCCTGTACGACCGCGGCGTTCAGCCGACGGTGACGTCGGCTCGCTCAGGGGCGGGCAGGGCCGCGCAGAAGGCGCCGAACCCGTCTTCGGCCGTGTGGTCGTCGAGCACGTGGCGGTCCCACACCATGCGGATGTGGAGTTCGGGCCCGTGGGTGACGGATACGGCGAACGGGGCGCGCACCGGCCGGCCGTCGATGTGGATCTCGCGGCCTGCCACTCCGCCCAGGCTCAGCGGTGGACGGCGACGGGCGTCGTCGACGGTCAGCAGGCCGTCCAGTCGGCCCGACCACAGGGACCCGGCCGACCGGGCGGCGTGCACGACTTCGTCGAAGGGAGTGTCCGCCCGGTCGAGGTCGGCCCACCAGTCGGTGGCCGTCGCCTCCGCGCCGAAGGGGTCGCCGCCGTTCGGGCCGTCGGGGGCGTCATCGGTCCGGGCGGGGAAAACGACGGTGTTGAGGAAGCAGCCGACCACCGGCGCAGCGGCGGCCGGGCGGCCGCCCCATGGGTACCCGATCGGTGACACATGACCGGCTCCGTACAGGACGCGGGCCGCTGCCCGGCAGGCGTCGAGCAGCGCGGGGAACGGTGCGCCGGAGGCTGGAGCGGGCAGCCGCAGTTCGGCCGCGCCGGTGGGCAGCGTGCCGGAGGCGGGAGCCCGCGGCCCGGGGAGCGGAGCGCGTTCGCGCACCTCGCGCAGCCGCCCGCCCCAGTACTCCAGCGCGGCGGACGACCCTGCCTGCTGCTCGGCGTCGAGCTGCATCAGGACGGCGTCCCGGTAGGCGGACAGTTCCGCGGCCGCTTCGGCGGGCGCGAGTTTTCCGTGGCCGCCCCTGTCGCGGTAGGCGCTGCTCAGCTCCTCGACGATGCGTGCCAGCGACTGGCCGTCGCAGGCGGTGTGGTCCAGGACGACGGCGAGTACCTCTTCCTCGGCATCCGGTCCGTCCTCGGCCAGGTAGAGCCGCAGCGGCGAGCCCTGCGCAGTCCAGGCGCTCAAGGCTCGGCGCACGGTGGTGGCCGCGTCCTCGCCGGGCGCGCGAACGACGCGTTCCACCGGTACGTCCGGCTCCGCCAGGCGAAGCACGGGGGTGCCGCGGAGCACCTCCGGGTGGGCGCGCAGCACCGGGTGCCGGGCGGCCAGATGGTTCGCGGCCGCTCGCAGCCGTACCAAATCCACGGTGCCGCGGGGGAAGGCGAAGAACATCGGGACGATGTCCGGCCGTCCGGCGGGGTCCAGGGAGCGCACCAGGACGAAACGCCGCTGAGCTCCGGTGACGGGCAGCAGATCAATTTCCCTGTTGTCGGCGGCGATGCGTTGGTAGCGAGCCACGTACTGGCCCGTGATGCTGAGGCGCACGTTGTCCTCTCTGTCCTCTCTGTCGTGACTGCCGTGGCCGCTCGTCGGACGCCGCGCCATGACGCTCGGGCGGGACGGCAGCAATAAAGGACCGGCACGCAGGCCGGAGCTGGAACGGGGGGCTTCGAGTCAGCCGAGGGCGATGGACTCGGGCCGGGCGCCGGAGTCGCACGTGGCCGGACCTTCCGGGTCCTGTGTGCCGTCCGGAGCGGCCGGCAGATCGCGCATGCGGCGCAGGGGGGAGAGCAGCAACGGCAGCGGTACGACGAGGAAGCCGATCGCGCAGACCCAGAGTGCGGCGCGTGGATCGAAGGCGCCCGCGACGGCGCCGCCCACGACGGCGCCGAGCGGCAGGGTGCCCCACACAAGGAAGCGCAGCGTGGCGTTCATCCGGCCGAGCAGTCGGGGCGGGCAGAGCGTCTGACGGAAGCTGACCTGGGCGACGTTGTAGACCACCGCGCCGAAGGAGACCACGCCGGAGCCGATGGCGAACAGGGCGGCGGTGGCTCCCCGTCCGGACAGCGGCCACAACAGCGCGAACGGCCCGGTTGCCAGGGCGGAGAGCCAGATGATGCGGGCCTGTCCGAGGCGGCCGGCGAGCGTGCCGGCGCTCAGTGCACCGACGAGTCCGCCCACGGCGGACGCGGAGAGCATCAGACCGACGGCGACCGGCTGCAGGCCGATCACCCGTACCAGGAAGATGGTCTGAGTGGCCATCAGCATCGCGGTGAAGAAGTTGCCGAGGCCGGTCGTTGCGGCGATGACCCGTAGCAAGGGGTGGCCGAGCACGAACCGGAGGCCTTCCCCGATGTCCTTGCGCAGGGACGCGCCCGGAACCGGCTCGGGCCGGCTCTCGGGCGGCCGCTTCATGGCCAGCAGGAACAGCGCGGACACGGCGTAGCCGATCGCGTCGGCCACGATCGCCAGATGTGCCCCGAGGACCTGTACGAGTCCGCCACCGAGCCCCGGTCCGGCGATGTGGGCCGATGAGCGGACCGTCTCCAATGCGCCGTTGCCCGCCATCAGCCGCTCCTTGGGCAGCAGTTCGGGGAGGTAGCTCTGGTGGGCCACATCGAAGAAGACGGTTGCGGCTCCGGTGACCAGAGCGACGACGTACAGCTGGGCCATCGTCAGTACGCCGGCGACTGCGGCCAGCGGGACGCTCGCCATGGTCAGGGCGCGCACCGCATCGGCCCGGATCATCAGCGGGAGCTTTCTCATCCGGTCGACCCAGGCACCCGCAGGCAGCCCTATCAGGAGGAACGCGGCGGTCTCGGCAGCCGTGAGCAGTCCCACCTGAAACGCGGGTGCCTTCAGCACGAGTACCGCCACCAGTGGGAGAGCGACCAGGGTGACCTGGGCGCCGACTTGACCGGCCGCGGCGCCGGCGAGCAGGAGACGGAAGTCGCGCATGCGCAGCAGACCGCTGGATGCGACGGGGGGTGAGGGGGACATGAACCAGACCTTCACCGCCAGGCCGATCAACAGTCAAAACACAAAGAGCACTTTCGGTCGTTTCTCTTGCAGTATCACCGCCAGATCGGCAAATCTTCCGCTAGAACGGGACAACTTCCGGATGAATGACACACGCGAAGGCTTCGCGGCAAGAAGATCCGCGCAGCGTTCGCCCGGCAGGCCTCGGCCGATCTCGTACATGGCGCCACGAATCGCACCTCTGACCGAAAATAGTCGTCCGCTCACCCTCAGTGTCCGAGAGGCCGACTCCAGCCGCTATAGGCGGTTCGTCCATGCGAGGTAGGTCGGTCTCCGGAACGGCGTCGGCTCAGCGAGTAGTGGCCTCCATCGGTAGGCCGATGGTCTGCAGCGTGATGCCGCCGCTCGAGGCGCTCTACACCGATCTGCGGAATCTGGGGAAACTCTTCGACGTCGAGGACCGCGCCGAAGTTCTCATCGCGAAGTTCCAGAAGCAGGTGACCGAAGCGCAGGCGAAGGCCCCGAAGGGAGCCGACCGGCCTCGCGTCTTTCTCTATGGCGACGGCCGTGACAGGCCTTCTATTTCAGGTGCTTACGCGGGGCCGCACGACATCATCACCGGGGCCGAGAGCCGGGGTGCACCGGCGTCACGTCCGATGGGGGCGCGCACGGTCGGAAACCCCGGCGGCCCTGTGGGGCCGGAGCCGCCGACGAAGGGCCCAAGTCGTCGCCTCGCTCAGCTCCTGCGCCCGCGACCTCTGGGGGACCATCCGGACCCCACGCCGCCCGAGTGCACGGCGACGAGGGCAAGCCCGACAAGCATCAGACTCGTCGGGCTGAAGACTGCCTCGGTCTCTTCGAAAGCCATGAGCCGGCTTTCACCGATGGCTGTGGGTGGATCGGTTACCGCCGCGGACGGCGAAGCTGAGGATCCAGACGGCCAGGAGTGCGACCGCGACGTACCACAGGATCAGCATCGGGAAGCCGAACCCGAACAGAACCAGGATCAGCAGCAGGGGAAGTGTCCTGAGCAGCATGGCTGTGCCTCCACGCGGTCACAGGGACAAATGTCCTGCGTTCCGCGGGGGCTGGGCGAAGCGAAGGTGAAGGCTTTGCCCGGGGGTTCCGGAGCACCACAGCCCCACGCCGTCGTTGTCAGTCAACGCCGGGTGGAGACGCCTGTCAACGGGACGGGAGTGCCGAGGAGTTGTGCTATGGCGGCTGGGGCCGCTGGTGTCAACGGAGCTTCGGCGGGGGCTTCCGTCGGCTCCTTGGCCGGTGGCAGTACGTGGTCCTCCCACCAGGACAGGCCCATCACAGTGCCGAGCAGGACGAAGGGGACTGCGACCGGAACGATCAGCGCGTACATGTGTACCGCCAGATGTCGGAAACGTGCGACGTGGCGAGCAGCAGAGACGGTGCCCGCATGGGGGCGCATCGAGGCTGCGCCGGAATCGCGTAGCGACGGCGACTGCGGGACGGCCACGCTCGTGACGAGGCAGGTCCGGCACCGATGCGCAAAGTGCGCCCCGAGGGAGCGCGGTAACTTCTCGACGCTGCCGGGGGCCCGGGCTGCACCACGCACGTTAGTCGTCTACGCACTCCCTGAACAGGTGTCAAGTGGCCATCTGGTCACAGCGGTACGGGCTGGCGTGGGGCCTATCCGCAACCTTTGGGCAGGACTACGCTGTCGGCGAGGCCCCGGTCCCCGGCAGCGACGACCTGTTCCGCTCCGGGAGGCCACAGTGTCCGCCTTGCTTCTCATTCTCTTCGTGGCCGTGATCGGCCTCGGCTTTTTCAACCCGATCTGGTGGGTGGCAGCGGCCGTGTTGATCTTCGGGGCCGTTCGCTACGGTCGCGGTGGGTACGGACGCCGGGGGCACGGCGGCGATTCCGACTACGGCGAGTATCGGGACTACCGCGATCAACAGGACCGCTGGGACCGCCGGTACAGCCGACAGCGTCGTGGGCGCTGGAACCGTGAGGATCGCCGGGACCGTCAGGACCGCGATCACTACAGGTGAGCGATGGGATGGCCCTGCAGGACGGCACCACGGCACGCTCGGACCGACCCGTGGTCGCCTTGTGCCCTGCCGCCGGTCAGGCTCGTACCGGGCGTGTACCGCGACTCGGCGGTGTAGCCCCAGATGTCGACTTGCTGTTTCTCTTTCCGTTCGTGTGGGGAGTGGGGCCGACCGGGCGCCGAAGGCAAGCGCAGAGGGCGGGTCAGGTGTGCAGGTAGCTGTTGCGGCCGTCGTGTCCGTCGGCGCTGTCATCGTCGAACCAGTAGTCACCGTGGGCGAGGTAGCGGAAGTGGACGCGCTGCTCGGCGGGAATGGTGACGGTGACGGCCCGGGTGCCGTCGTTGCGCGCGCTCAGCGGGTGGGCGCCGGGCTGCCAGTCGTTGAACTCCCCGACCACGCTGACCTCACCGGGTGGATGGTCGGCAGGCAGGACGAAGGTGACCTCGGTGGCGTCTTCGCGCCGGGACCGATCCTGGCGCCCAGCGGTGCGTCTGGGCCGCCGGGCGCTACCGTCCGGGTGCGGCGCTCACCCGGACGGCCGGTGAGCGGCCGGGGGCGGTGGCCTGCGCGGCGCACATCGGCGGAGGCAGACGGACGCGCCCGGGATCGCCGGCCGATCAGGAGCCGGTCTGTGGCCCGGGGTGCCTTGGCGTCTGAACCAGGCGGTGTGGCCGTTCATAGCGGCGGTCTTCCAGACGGGCGGGCCGGCCGGACGTCGGTGACCCCGACGCCACGCTGCCCCGCTGAAGGCCACCGTCAAGGGGGCAAGGGCCCACGAGCGTCCACACGTGGCGGAACGGCCCAACTTGAACCGCCGACACGCGCTTCGGTGGTGGCCTGGTCGGGTCGGTGGGGCGGAGTCAGTGCTCGAAGGCGTCCCTGATCTTTGCCGCGGCCTGCTTCGTGTTGCCCTTCACTTGGTCGGCGCGGCCTTCGGCCTGCAGACGCCGACTGCCGGTGACGCGGCCGACAGCCTTCTTGGTGCGGCCTTTCACCGCTTCGGCTTTGTGCGCGATCTTCTTCGAGATACTCATGGGTGGCCACCCTGGGTGAATTGTCTGCTGAGGGTCCGGTGGCAGGAATACCGGTGGTGCTCGCCGGTCAGGGATCTGTGCTTGCGGCGGCGGCCTACCGGGGGGATCGGTGACCGAACAGGTGCAGCCTGCTCCGATGACCGCCGTCCGGGTCCACAGGATGGTCGCCTTGGGTGAGTCGTTCCTCCGCGCGTTCGCCGTCTCCGCGCGGGCGGGCTCGCGTTGGTCTGTGAGGTAGTTTCAGCCGGTGACCTCGTGCGCGCTGCCACTGTTGGTGACAACAGCGGCCACGCCGACGACTACTGCGACCGGGCCCATGTCACCCTGATCGATCAGTGCATGAAACGGTTCGGCTTGCGCTCAAACCGTCAGCGAAGCAATCGCCGCGCGCCTCAGCACCGCCGACTCACTCATGTCGCCCGGGTAAAGGCCTGCGGGCTTTCTCTTTCCGCTCCCGGGCAACACTGCCCTGAGATGAGGGGCGGTGGAGGGCAGGGACCCGCCGGAGCCTTGGCTACCCTACGGGTTGCCCTAACGGAGTTTGGCGGATACCAATAAAGACAATGCCAACCGTCAAGTGCGGTTGAGCTTCCTGGGGTGATTTGCCTGCCCTTGGGGGAGCGGGCTTTCACCGACAGGTCGGCGGCCGGGGGAGCGAAAGCGCCGCTCTCTCTTTGGTCATCGACCTGATCGCCCTTCAAGGCTGGTCCTACGCGGTCCGCAGCGACGCTTTCACGCTTACCGGACAGCGCTGAACTCAGCGCCGAGCTCTGGCCGTTGACTCCACCTGCTTCCGACTGTCGCCCGTCGGGAGGAGGTGAGCGCCATGCCCAGGTACCTTCATGGTGGAGAGCGTTGACGTGATCTCGATGACGCACTAAGTGGAGTGCGTCGCCGTCCTTGAGCCTGCCGCGAAGGGCTCCTGGCCTGCGGTTTTTCGGTTGTGCGGTATGCGTGTTGTGGGCGTTACGGGCGGTATCTTGACGCTGGAATGACGTTCGTGACGCTCGTTCTGATCTCGAGGACATCGACTGTCTGCGCCTATGCGCCGATCCCAACTGCGGTTGTAACGGCTGCAACGACGAGCGATATCGCTTCAAGGACGCGTTCATCAGGAGCGATAAGCCCGTGCTCGGGGAAAGCGTGTCCATCGGCCCCATCGGCGAACTGATCCTCTGGGCTCAATTCAAGTCCTTTGAGTATCCCGACGAGAAGGAACAGCTCTACTACGGCATCAACCTGTCATATGGCACCGCGTGGACCTTCGGGGGAGAATGTTGACTCAGGGGCTACCGCAACGACATCGCCGGGGCTGCAGGTCTGTACGAAGGACTGGTCCAAAACCCGGGACGGCTGTCACGACTGGGCGGCACAGGGCTTCGGACGAATGTGCCGCGCCGACCGGGCGATGGCCGTCCGCGCCGCGCACATCCGGCGCCCCATGGGGTGCATACCTGACCCCATGGGGGTGGAGACCGCCGAGACAAACGGGGGCGTGCTGTGGTGCGAGGAGAGAATCCAGGGTCCTTTCGGCGTCGCATTGTCGCCGGATGCTGCGCCCTGCTGCTCGGAGCCCTGGCTTCGAGCACGCCAGTCCAGGCGGCGTCGCCGCCCGACGACAGCGGTTCCGACCGGCTCGACCCGCGGATTACGGAGATCATGCGGAAGCCGGACTACCCCAACGCCCAGTGGGGCCTGCTCCAGCGCGACCCGGACAGCGGGCGCGTGGTCCACAGCCGGTTCGCCGAGCAGTTCTTCATCCCCGGGTCGACGGCCAAGCTGTTCAGCGTGTCCGGGACATGGAAGACCCTCGGCGGCGACCACCGCTTCAGGACGCCGGTCTACGCGGTAGGCGAGCGGCGCGGGAGCACCCTGGAGGGCAATCTCGACCTGGTCGCCCAGGGCGACCTCACCATGGGCGGCAGAACCCGCCCCGACGGCACGGTCGCCTATACCGACCTCGACCACACGTACGCCAACAGCTTCCCCGGCGCCACGCTCACACCGGAGAACCCACTCGCCGGGATCGACCTGATCGCGCAACAGGTACGGCGCTCCGGCATCACCCGGGTGGACGGGAATGTGATCGTCGACGACCGGCTCTTCCTGCCCGAGCCCGTCTTCGACCCCACCCCGACCCCGCTGATCATCAACGACAATCTCATCGACCTGCTCACCACACCCGGCGACCGCCCCGGCGCGCCCGCGCAGCTGGACTGGCGGCCGAAAGTCGCCCCGTACCGCGTCACGTCGACAGTGAAGACCGTCGCAGCGGGGGAGCCGACCGGCATCGAGGTGACAACCTCCGACAACGGCACCCGGATCCAGCTGTCCGGCACCATCGCAGCCGACGCCGACCCGGCGCTGAAGGTGTCCGACATCGCCGATCCGGCGGCCTTCGGACGCACCGCGCTGATCGAGGCGCTCGAACGAGCCGGGGTGGAGGTCACCGCCAACCCGACGGGACCCAACCCGGCCGGCCGGCTCCCCAGCTCGTACGAGGGCCGGCCGCGCGTGGCCACGTACACATCCCCGCCGTACGCCCAGTACGCCAAGCTCATCTTCAAGGTCAGCCACAACCTTGGCGCCAACCTCGGCCTGTGCCTGATGGCCGTCACGACAGGCAGCCAGGACTGCATGGACGGCTTCCCGGTCCTGGCCGACTTCTTGGACCGCGCGGGCGTCGACCGCAAGCAGGTCCAGCTCGCGGACGGCCGGGGCGGCAATCCCGTCGACCGGGCCACGCCGAAGGCCCTGGTGCAGATGCTGACGTACTGGCTGCGCACCCCCGAGGCGGAGCGGTTCCGGAATTCGCTTCCCATCCTCGGCGTCGACGGCCTGCTGGCCAACAACTGCCGCGACTGCCCCGCGCGTGGAAAGGTGTTTGCCAAGACCGGCGCCGCCGTTGGGCTGGACGCGCTCAACAACCGTCTGGGCGTCGGCGCCATCACGCTCGCCGGCTACCTGGACAAGGGCAACGGCCGCTTCGACGTCTTCTACGCCGGCGTCAACGGCGCCTCCACCCCGACGACCGGCGTCAACGGCGTGCTGGACATTGCCAACGACCTCGCCATGATCTCCGCGTATCTGCAGGAGGCGGCGGCGCGGCGGGAAGACTGAAGAGGACTGAAACGCGGCCGATCGAGGGCATCCGCACGCCGTGCGGCTGTCGGGGAAATAGCCAACGGCCTCTCGCCCTCCCACCGTTGCAGTATCCCTGAGGAGCCACGATCGAGAGCGCTCCAGGCAGGCCGCAACACTGGTCGCGCTCGGCGCGGACACACGGCCATCGGGCGCGACAGGCCGACGCTCTCAGCCGCCAGGCCGGCGCGGATTGCTGCGGCGATGGCGCGGGCTCGTCCTGAAGGGCCGCGGAGGTCTGCGAGTGGGCCACCGGGATCGCGGTGCCGCGGCGCCCACTTTGCCCGGTTTTCGGCGGTGGTGTCCAGGCGTAGGTGTGCCGGGGTCGTGCACGCATGTGAGTCGCATTGGTGACAGAGGGCGGGGTCTCGGCCGCCTGACCATCCGAGTCGGGGTATCACCTCGTGCACCAGCTGGTAGGCGAAGAGGTGGTCGTGCGCTGGGGATCTCGGTGTCCGGGCGAGGCCGGGGGCATCGGCGTTCTGGAGCGCGGCGAACTCCGCGCGAGCCGCTTCGATGGCTGGGTACGCCTGGGCCTTCTCGTGTTCAGTGAGGGCCCGGTAGACGCTGGCGACGGACGGGCTCTGCCCCTTGCGCTTGCCGGTGGGGATGATCAGGTCGGGCCGGCCCGAGATCGGGGCGCTCCCAGGGATGTCGCGCAGGCCCGAGGCTGCGCCGACCCACCAAGCAGGTCAGATGGTGGCGGCGAAGGTCACGGCTACTGATCCCATGCGGTCACCAGGCCGTAGGTGACCAGGCCGAAAACAAGGTGCGGTACCACTTCCGAGGCCCAGTCGCCGGCTGACCAGGTGCGAGGATCGCTGATCCCGAGGCGGGCAATCGGCACGTCGGCGACGACCATCACCAATGCTCCGGTAAGAGCCCCTCCCAACCACAGGGGCATCCGAGCGCCTGTCCGGTGGACCAGCGATACAGCGGCGCCCGTCCCGCTTCCCACGGCGATACCCGTCACCGCTGCGAGACCGATGAGCCGGTTGCCCTTTTCGGCCGAGTCCCGGAGCGGAAGCCCCATCCGGGTAGCGATCGTGTCCACCAAAGTTTCCGGCACAGTGCTGGCGGGCCTGCCGCGCAAAGCCATGTCGGCATAGGACACGGCGTTCAATGCGGATGTCCCCGCGGCCCCCGCTGCGCAGCCGCGCACGATGGTTCGGATCATGCTCCACGCAGTCCCCGCCGCTGCCCGCACCCAAACAGCCACAGGCACCAGACCACTCGGATCACGGACGATGTGCGGCCGACTGGACGGCCTCTCGCAGCACGGCGGCCACTGGCTCCCCGGACCCGGCCTGGCCGTGGTCGACGATCGTGCAAAGGGACGGCTTGCGCTACGGCGCCGACGCTGCCGATATCGCGCCGTCCAGACCGGACTTCGGATCGTCTCGACCAGCAGAACATCGGGGCCGCCGAGGGGAGGCCCGCCCTCGCAGCGGCCGGTCGCGACCGGGCGACAGGCCGCGTACCGGCGGCCCCAGCGGTGACCGGCCCTCAAGTCCTTCGGGTGTGCGAGACGGCCCCCGGCTGGGGGCGGGAGCCAAGATCAGGCCTGCACCAGCAGGCGTGCAGCGGCCCACCGAGCTCAGAGCCCGGTGACTTTGGCGCTCGCCGACAACTCGTAGACCAGGGTGACCGTGCGGCGGCTGCCGGGCGGGAGGGTGACGTCCCAGCGGGCGATGCCTTCGGCGTCGACCACGTCGGGCGCCGGGGAGCATGAATCCTTGTGCAGGCGTATCTCCACCGCCGAGACCTCGGAGACCGGGATCCGCTCCCGAAGGACGACCACCCGCTCGCCGTGCTCCCCGGGGGCGGAGAACCGGGACAGGTGCAGCCGGACCGTGCGGGTGACCACGGTCCGCTGGGTGAGTCCGGCGGAGTCGCGGGACTCCTCGGCATGCCGGACCACCCTGTAGTCGTCGCAGCTGCCGACGGCCAGCTCAACGGGGGCGCCGGGGGCGGTGAAGTCCAGCGTGCCGCGGCCGCTGAATCCGCTGCCGCGGACCAGGTCCACGGGCCCGGCGAGCAGCGCGTGGCCGGACAGGTTGTCGAACCGCACCACCTGGGTGACCAGGGGGGACAACTCCGGTGAGCAGGCGTACTCACTGGGCGCGGACGTGGTGAATGCGGAGAGCAGCACTCGGTGGGCGCGGCCGTCACCGGGCACCGAGACCGGCGCGGGGGATCTCAACACCCGCGCCTCGCCGCCGTCGTCCACCCCCGGCAGGCCGAGCACCGGGGCCGGGCCGAGGGCCCCGATCTCCTCCTCGCGCAGTTCGACGTCGACCGTGCGGCGCTCCGCTGCGGAGCGGTCCTTGAGCGTCAGCCGGTCCTCGCCCAGCCGTGGCGGATCGGTGGCCAGCGTCGAGCGGGCCGTCGACAATGTCAGCCGTACGTCCGACCAGTCCTCACCGGTGCGCTGCCAGACCATCGCGTCGGTCTCCAGCGTCAGGGAGTCCCCGTCGAGCACGGCCCGGTAGGCGGGCCGCCACAGCGCACACGGGGTGAGGTGGCTCAGGCGCAGCCCGACCGGCCCGGCGACCGCGGCCTCCACGGTCAACTCGATATGGCCGACCAGCTCGGCGGGCTCCTCCTCGGAGAGGTGCATGGCCCGCTGGGCTTCCCCGAGTTCGGCAGCGAGGGCGGCCAGCCGGGCCTCCACGGTGCGGAGTTGCTCGCCGTGCGCGTCGCGCTCGTCGTCCACCCGGTCCAGTTCGCGGGCCCAGCGGGGCCGTTCGGTCTCCCCGGAGCCGGCGCCTTCGCCGATCTCCCGCAGCAGATCGGCGGCGAGGCGGCCGAGCAGGTCAAGGCGGGCATACAGCCGGTCGCGTCGCTGCCCCAGGGCCAGCCGCTCCTCTTCGAGGGTGTGTACGCGGTGGCGCAGGGCGGAGTCGTCGTCGGTGGACGGCAGCGGCCCGCGCGGCGTCCAGCTGCGCACGATCCGCACGTCGAGCACGGTCGCGGGGTGATCGGCGGTCAGTTCGGCATGGAGGGTCCGGTCGACGGCCAGCGCACTGACCGGCCCGAGACGCAGCCGCTGGACCCCGGCCTCCAGGTCGAGCACGACGGCGCGCTCGATGTGGGCGCGATCCTCAAGGCACGTGACGGCGGTGACGGGGAGGGCGATCGGCTTCGGGGCCGTGGACATGGCGTGTGTCAGCTCCTGCGGTTGCCGCCGACCAGGGCCTTGCCGGTCGGGATGCGGATCTCGTAGCCGCCGTCGAAGGCGGCAGTGGCGCCTGCGGGCAGGTCCAGCCGCCAGACCCGGGTGCCCGGCGCATGCCGATCGGGCCCCGTGCCTTCCTCGGATGCCGTCCAGTCGGCCCGTTCCTCGATCCGGACGTCCGGTTCGGAGGTGACCGGCACCCGCTCGCGGACTTCCACGGTGACGGGCCTCGCGAGCCGGTTGGCCAGCTCCACGTGGACGCGGTGGTCGAGCACGGTGGTGTTGTTGCGCAGGCCCGAGGTCGACTCGTGCAGGTTCGTACGGCGGGTGACCCGGATGCCCTCGGCCGGCCCGAGCCCCACCCGGCGGACACCGCCGGGGGCGAGCGTGGGCAGTGCGGCGGTCAGCAGGAAGTCGTCGTCGACGGTGACCTCCACCGGGCCGGCCAGCAGTGCCTGGTCGGTGGCGTTGGAGAGCACCAACGTCGCGTACACGGTCTGCTCCACGGACGGCACGCAGAGGTACTCGGTACGCAGGCCGACCGGGATCTCGCCGACGGTGACGGTGTGCCAGGTGCCGTCCGACGGAATGTCGGCGCGGGCGGTGGCATCGAAGCGGTGGTAGAAGGAACCCGCCGACTCGCGAGGCCGCACGGCCTGTCCGGGCAACGGCAGCGCGGCCACCGCTTCGGCGCGGTGGCGGTACTCGGCCGCCACCGGGTCGAAGGGAGAGTCGGGAAACAGCCGGCCTCTGCGACCGCCCTGCTCGTCGGGGCCGCACAGGACAAGGGCGGCATAGTCGAGCTCGGCGCCGCTCGGCTGCGGCGGACCGGCTACCGGTGCCGGAGGGGGTGGCGGCGCAGCCCGGCCAGGAGCCGCGGGCGCCATGGCGGCGGGGGCACCCGCGAAGGACCCGCCGCCGGTACGCCCGCCCGGTCGCGACCCGGCCGGCTGCGCGAGGGCGGGCATCCCGCTGCCGAAGACTTCCGGGGGAGCGCCGTCTGTGCCGCCGGGCACCGGGACCGCGGCCGGCGGACCGCCGTAGCCCTGCGGTGCCGGCGGCGGTGGCGGAACGGGACCGGACGCGGAGCCGCCCGCGGCACCCACGGGCGCGGAGCCGGCCCCGACAGCCGCGGGTGCGGCGGTCGTGGCTGGGCCGGGGCCTGCCGCGTCGTACCCGGAGAACAGGTCGACGAGCCCGGCCGGGGGCTCACGCCAGCCAGAAGGCGCGGGGGCGGGCTGACTGCGTCCGATCCGGATCGAGCGGAGCCTCGGCAGGTCGGTGCGGCGCCGAAGATCGGCGGTGGCCAGGGCGATGCGCACGCCGGTCCAGTCCTCGCCGGTCCGCTGGGCGACCGAGGCGCGCAGCACCAGACGGCCGCTGCCGTCGCCCTGACGGTGAGTGAGACGGTAGGCCGGCACCCAGACGGCGCCCGGCACCCCGTATTCCAGCTCCAGCTCCACCTCCGCGTCACCGGTGCCGTCGAGGGTCAGGACCGCGCACACCGTGGTCTCCACGTGCGCTGACGGCGCGTCGGTGGAGGCGCGGGCGAACCTGTCGGCGGCGACGGTGAGCTCGTGCTCGACGTTGCGCAGTGCCTCCTCCAGCTCGACGAGGCGGTTGTGCAGTCCCGTCAGCCGCTCGTCGACGAAGTCGGCGAGCTCCAGCCACGCGTCGACCGGGGTGCGACGGTGCGGGTCCTCGCGCCTGCGGGCAGGTGGGACCGGGTGGAGAGCCCTGACCTCCTCGATCAGGCTCAGCTGTCGGTCCCGGCGCCCCTGCGCCGCCGCGTACTCGTCCCTCAGCCGCTCGACCTCGCGCCGCAACTCGTCGGGCGTGCCCGTGCCGAGCGGCTCGGCCTCGACTTCCACCCGGGCCTCGGTGACGCGTACCCCGGGGGCGCCCAGGACACGGGCCCGCAGCGAGCCCGGGTCCAGCGAGCGAGGCAGTCCCGTCACCCGCACCCGGCCGTCGGGCGACACGCTGCCCCGGGCCAGGCGGCTGCAGACCGCGCCCTGGGCGTACACCACGACCGAATCGAGGGTCGACCCCCACCTCTGTGTTGACTCAGCCGTCATGTGCTCCGCCCCCCGCCGTGTCCATGCTGAGCGAAGCCTACGCCCGGGCGGTCTGCGCGTCCGCGTCGCATCAGGAGGATGGCGTCCCTCGCGGGCCCGCGGTCGTAGCTGTTCGGTATGCCCGTGCGGGGGAGTAGGGGCGGGTTGTCTTGGCGGAGATTGGTGGACACCAACCGCGACAACCCGGACCGTCGGGTGCGGCTCAGCTTCCTCGGGTAGCGCGCCGGCGGGCCATGGACGAACCGCGGGAGCGGCCAAGGCCATCTCCGAGGCCACGGCCGCCGGTTCGAGCAGATCAAGCGCGATGCGGAGGGGGTGTGAAGGGCGGAGGTCAGCCGAGTTTGAGGAGGCCGGCTTCGACGACGGCGCGGCCGAAGGGGCTCGCGAGTTCGGCGAGACGTTCGCAGTCGGCGTCACCCAGGGCAGCGTAGGCGGGAAGGGCCAGGCGATCGGTACGGTCCTCGATGTGCTGGCGCAGGCGTACGCCTTCCGGGCTCAGGGAGTCGCCGTCGAGGAGACCTCGCGTGCGCAGGCGCTCCTCGGTGTCGGCCCACTCCTCCTCGGGCCATGCGCGGCTTCCCTTGAGGAAGTCGACGGGAACCTCACCGGTGGCAGCGTGCAGAACCAGGGCCTCCAAGCCCCCCACGCCCTCGCTCAGCAAGCACGCGACATGGCCGTCTCCACGGAACTCCCGGAGCAGCGTCTGAGCGTGCCACAGCTGCAGTACCGGTTCCTCCGGCCAGGGCAGCGCAGCATGCGCGGCGAACAGCGGGCGGCCCTGCGCGTGTTCGCAGGCCGCGTCGGCGGCCCTGCGGGTCAGCGCCAGGACCTCGTCGAAAGCGGGGAGTTCGTGGATGCCGGCCCGTCGCAGGGCCTCGCTCGCGGCGGCGTGCCGCGCGTCCAGCACCTGCTGCGGCGTCACCGCGTCCCAGACCCCGTCGACCGCTTTCCGTACGAGACCGGGGTTGAAGTTGTAGAAGGTCGAGATGACCAGCTCAGCGGATGCTCGGCCGAAGGCGGCGCTCCGGGAGGCGAAGTACCCGGCGCGTCCGCTCAGTCCGAGGTCCGCGTACCGTCGCCTTCCCTCGGGGGCGAAGTAGATCATGCCGTGTACTGGCTCGAGTCGGCGCCAGGCTGTTCGCGCTGTCTTCATGGGGTTACCTCTTCTGAGAGTCGACAGAGGGGGTATTCGCTGTGGTTCCGGACTCGCCGTGCGCCCGCAGATGTTCGAGCAGCAGGCGGCTCAGCGTTTCGGGCGCCTCCTCGGGGACCCAGTGGCTGACGCCCTGGAGGGTCTCGAACCGGTACGGCCCGTTGACCCACTGCCCGGTCTCCCGCGCGGCCGCCGGGCCGAACGCGCTGTCCTGCGTGCTCCAGACGTACAGCGTGGGCACCTCGATGGCGCCGATCGCGCCGTCGGGGCGGCCGGCCCGGTACCAGTTCAGCACCGCGGTGAGAGCACCCGGCTGGGAGAGGTGACGCACGTAGGCCTCAGCACTGGCCTGCGGGACCTTTCCGGCGTAAGTGGTGCGAAGCGCCTCGGCATCGCCTGCCAGCATGCGCTCTTCGGTCGCGGGCGTTTCACGCCAGTCGATCATGTACTGCGATCGTTCGCGCTGGTCCTTGTCGGTACGCAGGGTGGTGGCCAGAGCGCCGGGGTGCGGGGTCGAGACAACTGTCAGGGTACGTACGCGACCGGGGTGGGCATCGGCGGTCCACCAGGCCACCGCGCCTCCCCAATCGTGGCCGACCAGGTCGAACGATCCCCAGCCCAGTTCCTCCGTGATCGCGACCACATCGTCGACCAGGACGTTCATGCGGTAGTCCGCGGGCCGCTCGGGGCGGGCCCCGGGAGAGTACCCACGCTGGTCGGGTGCCACCACCCGGTAGCCGTGCGCGGCCAACTCCGCGATCTGCCGTTGCCACACCAGCCGCGTCTGCGGGAAGCCGTGGAGCAGCAGCACCGGGCGGCCCTCGGGCGGACCCGCCACGGTCGCGTCGAACACGCCCGCAGCGGTGGAGATGCTCAACTCGGTCACGATCCGCCCCTTCATACCGACTGGTCGGTCAGCCTTAAGCCATGGAAGGGGATTGTCAAGGTCGAGAACACGCGCAGTTTCCGCAACGGCAGCCGCGTGCCGCCCTCCCTCGGAGCTGTTGAACTTGACGTCGAATTCAACTATAAACAGTCGCGAGGCCGGCTCCCGTCACCCTGTGGCCGCCCAGACGAACCGGACCGACAGGAAGCAGTGAGGCGACATGAGGGAAGCAGTCATCGTTTCGACGGCACGGACGCCGATCGGTAAGGCGTACCGCGGTGCGTTCAATGACACCCAGGCGCAGGAACTTGCCGCCCATGCCCTCTCGCACGCGGTGCAGCGCGCCGGGCTCGAGGGAGGCGAGGTCGAAGATGCGATCTTCGGCTGCGCCGTGCAGCAGGGGTCATCCGGTGGCAACGTCGCCCGCCAGGCCGCTCTCCGTGCCGGACTTCCGGACTCCGTGTCGGGGATGACGATCGACCGGCAGTGCTCGTCGGGCCTGATGGCGATTGCGACGGCCGCCAAGCAGATCGTCGGCGACGGCATGCAGGTCGCTGTCGGCGGCGGTGTCGAGTCGATCTCCCTGGTGCAGAACGAGCACATGAACACCCACCGCATGACGGATCCCTGGCTGGTCGAGCACAAGCCGAGTATCTACATGCCGATGTTGCAGACGGCGGAGATCGTCGCCGAACGCTACGGCGTGAGCCGGGAACGGCAGGACGAGTTCGCGCTGGTGTCACAGCAGCGCACTGCGGCGGCGCAAGAGGCTGGGCGGTTCGACCAGGAGATCGTCGCACTCGACAGCGTCAAGAAGGTCCTGGACAAGCAGTCCGGGGAGGTGCGGGACGAGGCCGTGACCCTGACCCGGGACGAGGGCAACCGCGCGTCGACCACACTCGAGGGCCTGGCCGGGTTGGCGCCGGTGCTGCCGGACGGTCAGGTGACCGCGCATTCCAGCGTGACGGCGGGCAACTCCTCGCAATTGTCCGACGGGGCTTCGGCGTCGGTGTTGATGGAGTCGAAGGAAGCCGAGCGCCGCGGACTGGAGCCGCTGGGCGTATACCGGGGTATGGCCGTTGCCGGTTGCGGGCCGGACGAGATGGGGATCGGTCCGGTGTTCGCCATTCCGAAACTGCTGAAGCAGCACGACCTCACCATCGACGACATCGGTCTGTGGGAACTCAACGAGGCGTTCGCTTCCCAAGCGCTGTACTGCCGTGACGAACTGAACATCGACCCGGAGCGGTTCAACGTCAATGGCGGCGGAATCTCGGTCGGCCATCCGTACGGAATGACCGGTGCCCGCCTGGTGGGGCACGCCCTGATCGAGGGCAAGCGCCGTGGCGTCCGATATGTAGTGATCTCGATGTGTGTCGGCGGCGGAATGGGCGCAGCCGGGCTGTTCGAGGTCGCTTAGTCCTCATGAGAATCGGCGGACCATGGCTGCCGTAGCCACGGCCGGTGGGAAGCCGGTCGCGGTCGCATCGGCCGGTGGGAAGCCGGCCGCGAGAGAGGGTGTGGATACTGTGTCGAGCGTGGTGGAAAAGGCCCGAACCGCCGTCCTTGTGGACTTCGGCGGGGTCATCACCTCCAGTGTGTTGCAGGCGTTCACCGACTTTGGCGCCTCACTCGGTGGCGACCCGCGCCTGCCGCTGGACCTCCTCAGCCGGGACCAGCCTTCACGCACCCTCCTGGCAGACCATGAGTGCGGCCGTATCGACGCCGAAGCCTTCGAGCGAGGATTCGCCGAACGTCTCCGTGCCCACGGCGCCGACGTACCCGCCAAGGGGCTCACGGCCCGGATGCAAGCCGGAATGTCGATCGACCAGGACATGCTCGTCCTGCTCGGTGATCTTCGCGCCGCCGGGTATCCCGTTGCGCTGGTATCCAATTCTTTCGGGATCGGAACCTACGATGGCGTCGACCTCGCCGCTGTGGCCGACGCGGTCGTCATCTCCGCCGAGGTCGGTATTCGCAAGCCTTCCCGGCGGATTTACGCGATCGCATGTGAACGACTCGGCGTCTCCCCCGAGGAGGCAGTCATGATCGACGATCTGCGGCAGAACCTCGACGGAGCGGCGCGGATCGGAATCGGGGGTGTGCTTCACACCGGTGCCGCCGACACCCGCCGCCAACTCGCCGAACGCTTCAGGATCACCGCCTGACCGATCGACCGAACGACGCGAGGTCGATCGACGGGAGACCGGTCGCGGGGGCCGGTCATACCTGGGATCGACACCGCTCATACCCGGGATCGACACCGCCCGCGGGCCGAGCGGCGGTGCTCGCGCCCGCCCAGTGCGGTGCTCATGTACTTCGGTACCACCTCTGCCCCACCAGGCGGCCGGACGCCTGCACCCTCCTTCAAGTCCCGCCGCCGGCCCGGATCCTTCCCGGATGGGCGCCTTATGCGGTTCGTGACGGTGGCGCCGCCGTCACGAACACGCCGAGATGCCTGGGCGATACGCACCTCCCGGTACATCCGACGTCGAATGACTTGAAGTCGAGGTCGGATTCAATTCTACTGAGGGGCGAGGGGGAGACCCGCACTGCATCACCTGCTCACATCCCCGGAAGGCACCGCCCATGGCCAGTGTTCTCGACCCGGTCTGCCGCCACGCGGCTGCAACTCCCGACAACATCGCGCTGCGCGGCGGCGCGGAACAATGGACTTACCGGCAACTGCGCGACACGAGCGTTCGGTACGCGGGCGCCCTGGCCGCCGCGGGCCTGTCCCCGGGGGACCGGGTGCTGCTGGCGGCGCCGTCGGTGCCCGAGTTCGTGGTGGCCTACCTCGGGATTCAGGCCGCGGGCTGTGTCGTGGTGCCGGTCAACACGATGTCCACCCGCGCCGAAGCCGAGTACGTCCTCGGCGACGCCGGGTGCGCGCTGGCGATCGCATGGCACGCCCTCGGCCCCGCCGTCGCGGAGGCGGCCGCGACGCTCAAGGTGCCCTCCTGGACGCTGTCCCCCGGCGCGAAGGTCACCGATGCCGCCCCCGCCCCCGTCGTCGACCGGGACCGCGACGAGACCGCGGCCATCCTGTACACCTCGGGTACGACAGGGCGGCCGAAGGGTGCCCAGCTCACGGTCGGGAACCTGTTGTCCGCCGGGGAGATCGGCGCCGAGTGCAGCCGCGGATCGAGCGCCGACCGTACCGGCACCGGACTCCCGCTGTTCCATGTGTTCGGCCAGGCGTCGGTCATGATGGCGACCTTGACCGCGGGCGGCTCGATGTCGTTGCTGGCCCGATTCGACCCGGCGTCGATGCTGGAGATGCTGCGCCGCGACCGGCTCACCATCATGGCCGGCGTACCGACCATGTGGAACGCGATGCTGCACGCGGCGGGCGATGCGAACCCGGCGGACTTCGCCCAACTCCGTATCGCCGTCTCCGGCGGCGCGTCGCTCCCCGGGGAGATCGCGCGGGCCTTCGAGGCCCGGTTCGGCTGCACCATCCTCGAAGGCTATGGGCTCACCGAGACCACCGCGTTCGGCACCTTCAACGACATCGACCGCGGCGGCAAGACCGGGTACACCGGCCGGGCGGTACCACGGCTGCAGGTCCAGGTGCGTGACATCGACGGCAACGAGTGCCCGCCGGGTACCGTCGGCGAGGTCCACATCAAGGGACCCACGGTGATGCGCGGCTACTTCAACCGCCCCGCGGACACCGCCGCGGTCATCTCGCCCGACGGCTGGTTCCGGACCGGCGACCTGGGCGACACCGACACGGACGGCGACCTGCGCATCGTCGACCGGATCAAGGACTTGATCATCCGCGGCGGATACAACGTCTACCCGAGTGAGGTCGAGGAAGTCCTCTACGAGCACCCGGACATCGTCGAGGCAGCAGTGATCGGCGTTCCCGACGACCACTACGGCGAGGAGGTCGCCGCGCTCGTCGCCGCCCGGCCCGGTTCGGAGCTCGGTGCCGTCGAGGTGTCGAGCTGGACACGGGAGCGACTGTCCGCCTACAAGGTCCCCCGCATCATCCGGTTCGTCGACGCGCTGCCCAAGGGCCCGAGCGGGAAGATCCTCAAGCGTTCCATCGACCGTACGGAGCTGATCCGCAACCCCGCGCTCGGCGACGTACCCGCCCGCCGGAACTGAACGCCGTTCGCGGTCAATCTCATCGTGCACAAGACCAACTCACGGAGGAGGACCTCGCGACCGTCGTGGAGTTCAAGGTGCCGATCATCATCACTTCTCTCGGTGCCCGGGCCGATCTCAACGTGGCGGTCCACTCCTGGGGCGGTATCTCGCTGCGCGATGCATCAGCAACCGGTTCGCGCGCAAGGCGATGGCAAAGTGCGCGGACCGCCTGATCGCCGTCGCCGCGGGCGCGGGGGGCACGCCGGCACGCAGTCACCCTTCGCGCTCAGCCAGGAGATTCGCGACTGGTTCGACGGTCCCCTTCTGCTGTCGGGCTCCATCGCCCACGGCCGCTCGATCCTCGCGGCGCAGCCGCCGGCGCGGACCTCGCCTACCTGGGTTCGGCGTTCATCGCCACCGACGAGGCGAACACGCCGCGGGGCTCGATCCGGCCGCACCGCCCGGATCCGATCCGTCCGCCATGGACTTCGGCAACCAGCTCATCAAGGAGGCGAAGGGGCGGTTTCAGCCTGGCCAATTCATGACTCTGGCGTCGGATTCAAGTACCCTTTCGGCGATGGATACCACTGCGCCCGAAGAGAATTACAGCGAGAAGGCACCGCCGATGGCGCCCCTCTCGTCACTTCGCGAGCTGCCGACGACAAAGCGCGGAGCGCGGACACGCGCCGCTTTGGTGAAGGCCGCGCGGAAGGTGTTCGAGCGGGACGGCTACCTCGACACCCGCCTGGCCGACATCGCCAAAGAGGCCCAATGCGCGGCGGGATCCTTCTACACCTACTTCGCCAACAAGGAAGAGGTGCTTGCCGCCGTCCTGCTGGAGGCGCAGGAGGACATGATGCACCCCGGCATGGGCCGGGTGCAGGATACCGACGATCCGTATGCGGTACTCGAGGCGAGCAATCGCGCGTATCTCGAGGCATATAAACGGAACGCGAAGCTGATGGCACTGCTTGAGCAGGTCGCACAAGTGGAGCCGGAGTTCCGTAGGTTCCGAAGCCGGCGCGCGGATGCGTTCATCCACCGCAACGCCCGCGGCATCGCCGACCTGCAGGCGCGGGGTGTCGCAGACCGTGAGGTCGATCCGATGATGGCCTCCCGTGCGCTGTCGGGCATGGTCAGCGTCATGGCCTACAGCGCCTTCGTGCGGGGCGAAGGGCAAGAGGAAGGTGCGCCGGCGGACTTCGAGGAGCTCGTCTCCACGGTCACCCGGCTCTGGGCGAACGCCCTGCGGTTCCCCGGCCACCGCTGATCCTGATCCGGCAGTAGCGCCGGCCGGGGCGGAGCCCGCTGTCTACGACCATTCGACGATCCTGGACTCCGGCGCCCGCAGCGGCGACGGATCATCTTGCGTGAGCCTTCACGCTTGGCCACCTCACTCACCACACCCTGGTGCCGCCGGGTTCCACTCTCTTTCTCCTCTCTCCCACGGATGTGACGTCGCGCGGAGGCGGATGGGTGGGCCGACCGGTCAGGGGCCGGGGAACGGTACCTGGCCGTAGCCGTCGTCGATGGCTCAGGGCGCAGCCGTCGGACATCAGCAGTTGAAACGACGCGGCGCCGGGCCGTGCCTTGTTCGGTGGGCCGCTCCTACCCCTGGGGCGGACGAAAGTGCGGCGTCGTCCACCGTGAATTCTCCGTCCGCAGTTCAGTGGGGCGAGGCGGCCTGCTCCGCGTGGTGATGCGCGCCAGATAGTTGAACTTGACGTCGGATTCAATTATACAGGGGGCGGAGACCACAGCCACCTCATCTCGGGGGTCGTGGCCCGGCACCGCACGCCCGCCACGGAGAGGTTCGCTGTGAACGTTGCACAAAGAGTTGCCATCGTCACCGGTGGCGGAGGCGGCATCGGCGGCGCGCTGGTCGCACGGCTCGCTCGCGAGGGTGCCCGGGTCGTCGTCGCCGACCTCGACGCGGACACCGCGCGGGCGGTATCGGCGTCAGTCAACGCCGACCATCCGGGAAGCACCGTGAGCGCGGGCGCGGACGTGTCGGACACCTCCCAGATCGAGCAGTTGATCGCTCTGGCGGAAAGCGCGTTCGGTCCGGTCGACCTCTACTTCGCGAACGCGGGCATCGCCGGGGCACCCGGCCTGGATGCGAGCGAGCAGGACTGGGACCTCTCGATCGACGTGAACCTGCGCGCCCACATCCGTGCGGCAACGCTGCTGGTGCCGCGGTGGGTCGAGCGCGGCGAGGGCTACTTCGTCAGCACCGCCTCGGCGGCCGGGCTGCTCACCCAGATCGGCTCCGCCACGTACGCCGTCACCAAGCACGCGGCCGTGGGCTTCGCCGAATGGCTGAGTGTCACCTATGGCGATCGCGGGATCCATGTCAGCTGTCTGTGCCCGATGGGGGTGAACACCAGCATGCTGTCCTTGGGGAAGGACTCCGGGGACGCCCTGGGGCAAGCGGCCACGCGGGCCGTCACGTCCGCGGGTGACGTCCTCGAGCCGGCCGAGGTTGCCGACGCCGTCCTGGCCGCGATCGAGGACGAGCGCTTCCTGATCCTGCCGCACGAAGAGGTTCTGGACATGTACCGGCACAAGGGCTCGGACTACGACCGGTGGCTGCGCGGGATGCGCCGCTACCAGAGCTCCCTGCTGGCGCAGGCATGAGCGGCACGCCGGGGGAGCTCGTCCTCGCCGAACACCGCGGGCCGGTACTGGTGCTCACGTTCAACCGGCCCGCCAAGCTGAACGCCTGGACCGACGAACTCGAGAACCGCTACTTCACGCTGCTCGACGCCGCCGAGGGCGACCCGGACGTACGCGCCGTCGTGGTCACCGGCGCGGGACGCGGATTCTGCGCCGGCGCCGACCTCCAGCGGCTGCAGGCGGCCGGCGAGGTCTCCGAGGCGGACAGGGCGCTACGTCGGCCGCGCGACGTGCCGCTTTCCTTGCGCAAACCGCTGATCGGTGCGGTCAACGGGGTGGCCGCCGGCCTGGGCATGGTGGAGGCGCTCTACTGCGACATTCGCTTCGGCTCGCCCTCGGCCCGGTTCATCACGGCATTCGCGCAGCGCGGACTGATCGCCGAGTACGGAATCTCCTGGCTGTTGCCCCGGCTGGTGGGGCACAGCCGGGCAACGGACCTGCTGCTGTCGAGTCGCACGGTGGACGCCGAGGAGGCACTCCGTATCGGACTCCTCGACCACCTGGTCCCCACCGGCAGTGTCGTCGATGCCGCTGTCGCGTACGCCACCGATCTGGCGACCCGCTGTTCCCCGACCTCCATGGCCACCATCAAGAGCCAACTGCGCAACGACGCGGACGGCACCTACGCCGATTCCGTGACCCGCGCGGAAGGCGTCATGCTCCAGGCCTTCCGCGGGGCCGATTTCGTCGAAGGCGTGGCCAGTCACCTCGACAAGCGCCCGCCGAGCTTTCCCTCCCTACCCGTCAGGAGTACAGATGTCCCTGTTTGAGACGTCCGACCGCGCCAAGAAGTACCAGGCGGATCTGCTCGAGTTCATGGACTCGCACATCTACCCCGCAGAGGCGGTGTACCACGAGCAGATGCGCGCGTCGGGTGACCCGCACTTCCATCCGCCGATCCTCGAGGAACTCAAGGCGGAGGCGCGGGTGCGCGGGCTGTGGAACCTCTTCCACCCGCACCCCGAGTGGGGCCCCGGGCTGACGAATCTCGAGTACGCGCCGCTGGCGGAGATCATGGGGCGCAGTCACATCGCCTCCGAGGCGTGCAACTGCAACGCTCCCGACACCGGCAACATGGAGGTATTCACACTCTTCGGCAGCGACGAGCACAAGGAGAAGTACCTCAAGCCCCTGCTCGACGGGACGATGGCCTCGGCCTTCGCGATGACCGAGCCGCGTGTCGCCAGTTCGGACGCCACCAACATCGAGCTGCGGATGGAGCGCGACGGTGACGAGTACGTGCTCAACGGCCGCAAGTGGTTCGCGTCCAATGCCCTGCACCGCAACTGCAAGGTGCTCATCGTCATGGGGAAGACGGATCCCACCGCTGCCCCGCACCGGCAGCAGTCGATGATGGTCGTCCCGATCGACGCCCCCGGGATCACGGTGATGCGCGGGCTGCCGGTGTTCGGCTACCAGGACCGTGAGGGACACGCCGAAATCGATTTCACCGACGTGCGGGTGCCGGCCAAGGACGTACTCAAGGGCGAGGGTGAGGGGTTCGCGATCAGCCAGGCCCGGCTCGGGCCCGGTCGTATCCACCACTGCATGCGGGCGATCGGCGCGGCCGAGCGGGCGCTTGAGCTGATGTGCCGGCGCGCGCAGTCACGGGTGACATTCGGGAGTCCGGTTGCCGAACGGTCCAATGTCCAGGACTGGATAGCGGAAGCACGTATCGACATCGAGATGATCCGCCTCCTCACGCTCAAGGCCGCGTATCTGATGGACACGGTCGGGAACAAGGAAGCGCGCACCGAGATCGCGGCCATCAAGGTGGCCGCCCCGAACATCGCGTTGAAGATCGTCGACCGCGCGATCCAGGTGCACGGGGGAGCAGGAGTGACCGACGACTTCCCGTTGGCGATGATGTACGCGAGTCTGCGGACGTTGCGGCTGGCGGACGGTCCCGACGAGGTCCACAAGAGGGCCATCGCCAGACAGGAACTGCGGCAGTACCGCGACGCGGCCACGGCAGCGGTGAGTTGACATGACAGGACTCGATCTCACCGGTCGCACCGCCGTCGTCACCGGCGCCTCGCGCGGTATCGGGCTGGCGATCGCCCAGGCCATCGCCGAGGCCGGCGCAAACGTCGTCCTCACCGCCCGGTCCCAGGAGGCGGCGGACACCGCCGCGGCCCAGGTCAAGGGCACAGCGGTCGGCGTCGGTGCGCACGCCGTCGACGAAGAGGCGGCTCAGCGCTGTGTGGATCTGACGCTTGAGCGCTTCGGAAGCCTGGACATCCTCGTCAACAACGCGGGGACCAACCCGGCCTTCGGGCCGGTCATCGACCAGGACCACGGTCGGTTCGCCAAGACCTTCGACGTGAACGTGTGGGCTCCCGTCCTGTGGACGGGGCTGGCCACGCGGGCCTGGATGGGCGAGCACGGCGGGGCGGTCGTCAACACCGCGTCGGTCGGCGGCATGGCCTTCGAGGCGAACATCGGCTTGTACAACGCCTCGAAGGCCGCACTGATCCATCTCACCAAGCAACTGGCCCTGGAACTCTCACCGAAGGTTCGCGTCAACGCGGTGGCACCGGGTGTGGTGCGCACGAAGCTGGCCGAGGCGCTGTGGAAGGAGCACGAGCAGGCGCTGTCTGCCTCGACGGCGCTCGGGCGCATAGGGGAGCCTGCCGACATCGCCTCCGCGGTCGCCTTTCTCGTCTCGGACGCCGCGAGTTGGATCACCGGCGAGACCATGGTGATCGACGGCGGGCAACTCCTCGGTGATGCGCTCCCGTTCAGGCAGGGAGCCGGCATCGGTGTCTAGCGCGGACATCGTCGGAGTCGACGCCGGGGCGGTGAGCCGCTGGCTCGAGACCCTCGGCGTCGACTTCGCCGGGCCACTGACCTTCGACCGGATCGGGCTCGGTCAGTCGAATCTGACCTACTTGGTACAGGACCAGGACGGCCGCAGGTGGGTGCTGCGGCGCCCACCGCTGGGTCGCCTGTTGGCGTCGGCGCACGACGTGGCTCGCGAGGCGCGGATTCTGACCGCGCTGGAGGGCACCGCCGTCCCGACCCCGCGGGTGCTCGGGCTGACCGCTGATCCCGCCGTGACCGACGTCCCGCTGCTGCTCATGGAGTTCGTGGACGGCCAGGTCGTCGACACGATGCCGATCGCGCAGTCGTTGACGCCGGAGCGCCGCCGGGCGATCGGGATGTCCTTGCCGCGGACGCTGGCGAAGATCCACGCGGTCGATCTCGAGGCGACCGGGCTGAGCGGACTGGCCAGCCACAAGCCGTATGCGCAGCGTCAGCTCAAGCGGTGGACGGGCCAGTGGGAGAAGTCCAGGACCCGCGAGCTTCCCGCCCTCGAGGATCTCACCCGACGCCTTGTCGCCGCCGTCCCCGAGCAATGCGAACTGACGCTCGTACACGGCGATTTCCATCTGCGCAACGTCATCACCTCTTACGACAGCGGGGAGGTGACCGCCGCGCTCGACTGGGAGTTGTCGACGCTGGGGGATCCGTTGGCGGACATGGGCAGCCTGCTGGCGTACTGGCCGGAACCGGGAGAGGAGGAGACCGGGGGCGATTTCGCCGCCTCCGTCCTCGACGGCTTCCCGGACCGTGCCGAAATTGCTCAGGTGTACCTGACCGAAACAGGCCGGGACCCGGCGGCACTGAAATTCTGGCATGTGCTGGGTCTGTGGAAGGTGGCTGTGATTGGTGAGGGGGTGATGAGGCGAGCGATCGATGAACCGAAGAACAAGAGCGTGACAGGCACGCCCACCGTGGAACGCATCGACGCGCTCGTGTACAACGCATGTCGAATCGCTGACGAAGCGGGGATCTGAGCAGGAGTAGTAATGGGCTCGTCCGCCCAGAGCTCGGCGGTGCTGGGTTGTCGCCGTCGATCGCTCGCCGGTCCGGCGTGGGCCGGCGCGGTCAATCTCAGGATCGGGTGAGCCCGAGGGTTCTGGGCGTGGCACCTGTTTGTGGCGCGGGGGTGCGGTGGCCCACGGGCGTCTGCGGAAGGATCGCGGCATGACGCAACGACAGGCGGTGACGGTCGGGGTCGACCTTGCTGCGAGTGCACGGCGTACGGCTGTGTGCCGGGTGGTCTGGGGCGGCGTGGACGGCTTGGCGGCGGAGTTCGTCGTGCCCGAGGGGGATGAGGATCTGCTGGCGGTTGTCCGGGCGGCCGACAAGACCGGCCTCGACTGCCCTCTTGGCTGGCCGTCGAGCTTCGTGGCAACGGTCCTGGCCCACCACCGGGGCCTGCGGCTGCCGCCTCCCGTCAGGTTCGAGGAGCGTGCGGACGGGAGGCCCGGACTGGATGCGCTGCGATTCAGGTTCACCGACGACCTCACATGGAAGGCGACCTCGATGCGGCCTCCGCTGTCGGTGTCCACCGATCTTCTGGGTGTCGTTGCGTTGCGAGCGGCTCGTCTGCTGGATGCCCTCGCGGCGATCGGTGTCCCTGTGCCCCGGGACGGGTCGGGACCAATTGCAGAGGTCTACCCCGCTGCCGCACTGCGGCGGTGGGGGATCCGCCTTCCTGGTAGCTACAAGAGCGCCACGCCCGAAGCGCGTGCCGTCCGAGAGCACATCGTCGGCTCGGTCGAGGCGGGCTTGGGGTTGGCCCTCCCCGCGGCGGTGCGCGGGCAGTGTGTCGACAGCCACGACCATCTCGACGCGTTGGTCTGTGCCCTGGTTGCTCGCGCCGTCCTGGTCGGGGACACTCTGTGGCCGCGTTCTCCGGACGAGCACGCGGCCGCTGGGCAGGAGGGCTGGATCCACCTGCCCGGTACGGATCTGGCGGCCCTCCGCCACTGACGGCTGAATTGGGGTTGCCCTGACGGAGTTTGGCGGACACCAACCGCGACAACCCGGACCGGCAGGTCCGCCTGAGCTTCCTCGGTCGAGGAGGCGCATCTCGCCAGACCGCGGGTTCGAAGTCCGGCCGCACCCAGCGGTCCCTGTTCCGGGCTGATTGCGCCGCTGCGCCGACCTCAGGCGGAGCTGAGCGGATGGGTGGCCGTGGCGGAACGCGGTGGCCAGGTCTGGGGAGAGAGGATGCCCAGGACGTACGCCCGGGCGACCAGTGCGGGTCTGGTCGCGGCGCCCAGTAGATCCCGCAGTCGGCTGAGGTGGTAGTCGACGGTCTGCCGGGACAGGTGCAGCGAGGTGGCGATCTCCCCGTTGCTGCTGCCCACGGCCAGCAGGGACAGGATGCGGATCTGGCTGGCGGTGAGCGGAGGATGTGCCTCGTGGGCGAGCCCCTGGTGGGTGACGACGGCCCAGACCTCCGCGGCGCGGGTCGAGGAACGGCCCACTGTCGTCAGATGCAGCCGGGCCCGGCGCTGACGGCCGCGGGCGTCGACCAACACGGCGGACGTCTCGAACCGCCTGCGACGGCGGGCTATCAAGTCATTCCATCTGCGGTGCAGCAGGTCGAGTTCCGGCGCCGGAGCCAGCACCGTGTGGGCACGGCGGCCGACGAGATCCGATAGCCGGGTCTGCAGGAGTTCGGCGGCCGCGGCGCTCGCCTGCTGGATCCGTCCGCCCGCCGAGATCAGGGCGCAGGGCAGCCCGCTGTGGTCGCGCAGCGCGTGCAGGCTTTCCTCCGCCTCCCGGCGTTGGTCCAGCGCGCGCGTGTAGTCGGTGATGTCCACGTAGATCCCTGCCACGCAGGTCTGTGAGCCCTCCAGGACGGGGAACCGGTGGCCCGCCGCGTACGCGCTGGTGCCGTCGGACCGGTGGTAGGTGAGGGTGTGCCGCACCGATCTGCCGTGGGAGAGGATCTCCCGGTCGAGCGCGAGGAACTGCGCGGCGTCGGCGAGGGAGTCGAAGTCCTGTACATGCTTCCCGATGACGTTCCCCGGCGTGGTGCCGTAGAGGTGCGCGTAGGCGTGGTTCGTCCAGAGGTAGCGCCCGTCCTCGTCCCGGATGAAGGCTGCGGCGGGGGCGAAGTCCGCGAATGCGTCGAAGCGGCGCCCGGCGGCGGTCCCGGCGCTGACCTCCAAGGCCAGTCCGCGGGCCCGGCCCCCGCACCCCACTTCGTCGAGGGGCCAGCTCACATCGAAGACCCGCCCGTCGAACCGCGCCTGCCAATGACTGACTTCGGGGGAGTGCCAGGACGCCGCGAAATCCTGCCGCATGGCCTCGAGGAACCGCTGTGGCGTCCGCGAGTCACCGAAGGCACCGCCGCCGCTGTCGATGACGCGCAGCTGCCCGTCGGCCTCCCACCAGTACACGGGCAGGTGCTCGAGCAGCGCTTTGAGAGTGGTCTCGTCCACGACGACCTTTCCATCAAGTTTCAACCGGATTGCGCGGTGTGACATCGCGATGTGTATCCCGCTCTGTTTCCGCGCATGCTCGGTTCTCGGCCGACCTGGACGGCGTCGGGCCGCGATGCCGGCCGTCACTTCCGCCATACGTCATCACGGGGCCTCCCCGCCGGTTCAACGGCGCCTGCAACTCAGGCATTTGCCTGATCGGCCGGCGCCCGATGCGGCGATTCGGGTGCCTGTCGGTTGATTTGCTGGAGCGGTGGTGGGCACACGTCATGTCGCTCGCCCTCCACCGTTCTGACGGACCATCATCATCCAGAGGAGTTGGATTTCTGTGAGCAAGGTGCTGTTCGTGCATGCCAAGGGCGGCCCGCCCCTCGGCCATGCCCTGACACGGGTCGCCGCGAAGTCGGCAGTGCACCTGCTGGCGCTCAGCGCACTTCCTCCCAGCGTGGCCGCGACCGCCGAGCGCCTGTGCGCCTCGGTCCTGGTCCCCACCGAGTCGGAGCGGCGCGACCTCGTGTCCCTGATCGTTGCCCGGGCCCAGGCCATCGGTGCGGACGCGGTCGTCACATTCTCCGAGTACGCGGTCGTGGCTGTCGCCGAAGCCTGCGAGAAGCTCGGCCTCGCCGGGGCGGGCAGCTCCTGCGGCCTCGCCCGCGACAAGCGGATGATGCGGCGTACCTGGCAGGAACACGGCATATCCCAGCCCCGGTTCCGCCCGGTCGCCTCGGAGCAGGAGCTGCATGACGCGGCTGCGGCCCTTCCCTTACCCCTGCTGCTGAAGGCGGCCTGGAGCGCCGGTTCCACCGCACACCAGGTCATCCGCTCTTCGCGGGAGGTAGCGGAGGCCTGGGAGCGGTCGCGGGAAGTGATGGCCGAATCCGCGCAACTGGGATACGCCGAACTCCACGTGGCCGACGCCGACGCGGACTTCCTGGTCGAGCAGATCGTGGCGGGATCGGCCGAGGACTGGTTCGACGAGCCGGGGTGGGGCGACTACGTAAGCGTCGAAGGTGTCGTCATCGACGGCGACTTCCGACCCGTCTGTCTCAGCGGACGCATGCCGACGGTGGAACCGTTCACCGAGCGCGCCGGCATCACCCCCGCCTCGCTGTCGCACGACGCCCAGGAGCGCGTCGTGGCCCTCGCGCGGGATGCCGTCGACGCGCTGGGTCTCGCGAACTGCGGAACGCACACCGAGATCAAGCTCGGTGCCGAAGGCCAGATGTGGGTGATCGAGACCGCGGCCCGGTTCGGCGGCGCGATGACCGTCCCGCAGATCGAGGAGGTCTTCGGCCTGGACCTCATCGGGATGCTCGTCGACCACCTTCTGGGACGCCCGGTCACCTGGCCGACGCGCGCCCGTACGCCGGGGGAGGCGCGAGGCGCGGCGGGTTCGCTCGTCGTACTGGCTGTCGACGGTGCCGGTGACGCCTGGCCGGACCGGCGCGTCTGGGACTTCCCGACGGTGACGGAAGCCGTCCCGGTCAGCGACGGCAGCCGGCTGTCGGTGGTGGCCGAGAATTCACTTCCCGACGGTGCTTTGGTGCCGGTCTACGACCCGGCCGCCGGCGCGAACACCATGGCGGCACTCTGCCTGCTCTCCGCCGTCGACCCGCAGACCGTCATCCGTGACTTCCGGACCCTGGTGGACGTCCTGCCGCACGTCCTACCGATGGCTTCGCCCGAGGAGGCCCGCTCATGACCACCCACCTCCTTCCCCCGGGCGCGCCGGACCCTGCCGTGGACCGCACGGTCGTCGGCGAGAATCTGTCCCTGCCGTTGTTCCGCACCCTCTCCGGCGTGCTGGCCGGTCACCCCTACCTGAAGGTCGTCGTCGACCGTGCCGAGGACACCTGGCATCTGCTCGACACGGCCGTCCACCCCTTCCACGTCAACTACGTCGCCACCCGCATCCTCGACATGGAGCTGGAGGCCCTGGACGCGTGCCTGGATGCCTTCAACGCCTCGGTGTACCGGGATCCCGGGCGTCGCTTCCTCCTGGGTGTGCTCTCCCTGCACACCGACGAGGACTCAGACGGCCGCGAGCGACCGTTCCTGGTCCTGGAGACGACCGAATCCGACACCATGCACGGCGCCTTGCTCGACGCGTTCTACGCGTTCGTCCGCGGCCGGGTCGACGGCCGGCTGCCGCTGCTGCTGAAGCCGGCGAACCATGGACAGGAACAGGAGCTGACCGCGATCAGCGAGGTCCGGGTGCCGCGGATACCCAGCCACGAACTCTTCGGCAACCGGACGCGGACACCGCTCAACGCCGCCGAGGCCATCGGCCGGCTGCGCTACTTCCGGACGGCCGAGGAGTACGAGGCAGCCGCCGACGGGCTCGGCTGGTCGGACATCGTGGCCATGGCCTGCCTGCCGGACGACGTGCCGCGCGTCGCCGGATTCCTCAACACCGCGCCCACCACGCCGCTCTCGCACACCAACGTCCTCGCCTCCGGCTGGGGCATCCCCAATGCGATCGTCCGCGACCTGGAACAGATCGTCGAGAAGGACGACCTGAACGGTGCGTGGGTCCGCTACCTGGTGCGGGACGACGAGATCACCCTCGTGCCGCTGGCGACCGCCCCGGCCCTGGAAGCGCCGACGTGGCACCAGCAGCGGATCCGGATGGAACCGCCGCTGCTCGAGGACGCCCCGGCCCTGGCTCTGCACCGGCTGCGCCGCGCGGACCGGGACCGCTACGGCACCAAGGCGGCCAACCTCGGAGAGCTTCACCACGTCCTCGACAGCCGCACGGCCGATCTCACCGCGTTCTACGGGCAGTCGCGGCCGCCCCGCACGGATCTGTACGGCCATCTCGCGGCCCGACTCGGTGTCACGGATGCCACCGCCGGCGGGCTGCGGCAGGCGGCAGCCGAATTCGCCGCACGTACCGTCGCGGCCCCCGATGGAGTCGCCCTCCCGTTCGCCCTGCAGCAACGCTTCCTCACCTCCTCACCAGCCCTGCAACAGGGCATCGGAAAGCTCAAGATGGCGCTCGAACTCGACGCGGTCGAGGTGCTGGACTCGCTCTGTCTGCATCTGCAACACGTCGTCCGGAACACCCCGATGCCGGAAGAGGTGACCCGGCAGATCACCCAGGCGTTCCCCGCCCCACTCGCCGCAGGAAGCCGCCTGGTGGTCCGCTCCTCCTCCAATGCCGAAGACCTTCCCGGGTTCTCTGCGGCCGGGGTCTACGACTCGGTCACCACCGTCCGCGGGGCCGGCGAACTCCTCGACGCGGTGCGCCGGGTGTGGGCCTCCCTGCTGTCGCCGCGCAGCGTGCGCCTGCGCCATCAGGTCGGCATCTCCCTGGACGACACATACATGGGAGTGATCATCCAGCAGTACGTCCCCGCGGATCTCGGGGGCGTACTGGTGACCTGCAATCCGACGAAGCGCGAGGACTTCCGCAACGTCTACCTCAACTGCTCGCCGGGATCCCCCGAGACGGTGGTCGACGGGACGACCCTGCCGCAGCAGTACCTCTACAACACCGTTGAGGGCGGCGGCCGTACGGTGGCTCTCGGCTCGTCCGGCGAGGACCTGCCCACCGCCACCAGGAGCCGGCTGATGGACCTGGCCCTCACCGGTCGGCTGCTGCAGTCCCACTTCAGCGAAGGCGACGCGGACCATCCACTCGACATCGAGTGGCTGATGACCGACCAGGGGGACTTCCGACTGGTTCAGATCCGCCCCTACGCCCTGTGATCCGCCGTCCTGACCGGCCGCGGCCGACCTCCCGGGCCCGTCCGGCGGGCCCGCCCCCGACACCCGCGGCTCGCCGGATCATCCGACTCAACAACGGCTTCCAACTGCTGTTCAACCTGCTGTGGTGGATGCCGGTGTTCTACGCCTACCAGCGGGAGGCGGGACTGTCGGACGGGCAGATCTTCGGGATCCAGAGCATCTACTATGTCGCGTTCTGTCTGTTCGAGATCCCGACCGGGATCGTGGCCGACCGCATCGGCGCACGCAACTGCCTGCGGGCCGGGGCAGTCGTGATGACTGCCGCGAACCTGGCCCCGGTCCTCACACCTTCGTACGCGGGCTTCCTCGTCCACTTCCTGGCCATCGCCGCCGGCCGTTCCCTGACATCGGGCGCAGCCAGCGCCTACCTGTACGACGGCCTGCGGGCCGAGGGAGGCGGCGAGCACTATCTGAAGGCCGAGGGCACGGCTCGCGCCCTCGGCCTGGCCGCGAAGGTGATGTGCTGGCCACTGGTCGGCCCCCTGATGGCCGTCGCTCACGCGGCGCCGTACGTGCTGAGCGCCGCGAGTGCGGCGGGCTCCCTGGCATGTGCCCTCGCGCTGCCCAGACTTGCCCCGCCCCGCGGGGACGGCCGGTCGGGTCGGGCGCCCGGGAGAGGCGGGACGAACCGGAGCCGTGGAGCGTTCCTGCACGACGCGGGCGCCGCGCTGCGCTGCGTACGAGCCACACCCTGGCTCGCCCTGGTCATGGTGCAGGGCGTGGCCGTGTTCACCCTCTCCCGCATCTGCCAGGTCAACCTTTTCCAGCCCATGCTGTTGGCCCACGGCATCGGCGAGACCTCGCACGGCGGGGTGCTGGCGGCCATGACTGTGGCGGAGGCCGTGGCCTCGGCGCGTCCCCAATGGCTCGGCCGCCGCCTGTCACCGGTGGCCATGGTGTCCCTGCTCAGCCTGGCGCTGGCGGGCACGCTGGCGAGCATCACCGTCGGCGGGCCCTGGACCGTGGTCGCACTGCTGTGCCTGTTCGCCGCGGTCACCGGCTTCGCCTACCCGATCCAGCGGAAGTTGGTCAACGATGCCATCCCGGCGCACGCCCCTCGTGCCACGCTCCTCTCGGTCGAGAGCATTGTGGACCGAGGCGTGTGCGCGCTGGCAGCCGTGGCCGCGGGAGCCTATCTGTCGGCGGGCCGGCTGGACGCGCTGCTGTGGCACAGTGCGATCGTGACCTGCGTGGTGATGATCGCTCTCCAACTGGTCTTGCGGAGCGATGCGGTGGGACAGCGCGCTTCGACGTCCACTGTGACTACGCAGGGAAGGAAGCGCGGATCAACGACGGCGAGCTGATCCGCACGCTCGCCGAGGCACGACCGCGCGGGATGGGCAGTCGGTAGGCGGCCGCATCGCAGGGTTGTCTGCGATGCGGTTCACGGCTTGCCCGATGAGATCCAGATCTTGATGGTGCTGCCCGGGTCGATGTGGGTACCGCTCCCCGGTTCCTGTTCGACGACTTCTCCTGCGGGCCACAGTTCGTCGGGGACGGTGTGTTCTTCCAGCTTCACATGGGCGATGGCCGCGCAAGCGCGTGCGTTGGCGGTGGTCATGTGCTCGAGGGACGGGGGGTAGGGCTGGTCGCTGGTCGCGTACGTGTCGCAGTTGGACAGCTTTCCCGTGGCGCGGGGATCTCCCCCGGTCGAGATCCATATTTTGACCGTGCTGCCCGTCGCTATCTGTTCCGATCCGGGCTCCTGCTTCGCGACCTGTCCGGCGGGCGTGAGCTTGTCCTGGATGGTCCCGGCTTCCTGCAGCTTCAGATGGGCGATGTCCGCACAGACGCGTGCCTTGGCCCGGCTCTTGCCCTTGAACCACGGGTTGGAGATCTTGCCATGGGTCTCCTCCACCTCGCAGTCGGCGAGGTCGCCCTTGGCTCGGGGATCACCGCCCGTCGATACCCAGATGGTGACGGTGTTGCCGGACTCCACCTTCCTGGTTGCCGGCTCCTGCTTCACCACGGTGCCCTTGTCGTATTTCTTCCCCGTGGTGGTTTTCTGTTCAAGCTTCACCCCGGCGATCTCGGCACACGTCTTCGCCTCCGCCGGTGACATACCGGTGAAGTCAGGGGGCGTGAACTCGTTGTCGCACAGAATGAATGCTCCGGTGGCCCGGGGATCCGGATCCCGGGTGTGTGAGATACTTGAAATCAGGTACTGCGCGACGTACGCGGCCGCGAGCCCCATACCCACGACCATGGCTACCGTCACCCAGATGAGCCTCCGCATGCCATTCGTCCGCAGTGACATGCGGGGGAGGTGCGTGGCCTGCCGGAAGGTCACGGAGATGGTGTCGGCAGTGAGGGTGGGGGGCACCTGCGAGGGCAGCTGCCGAGTGGGTGTCCCGCCGGCAGTGATCTTGCGTATGTCGTCCGCCATGGCCTGGGCGCTCGGGTACCGCCGCTCGGGGTCCTTGCTCAGGGCGCGGGCGACGACCGTGTCCACTGCCGGGGGCAGTGACGGATTGATCGAGGACGGGACCGGCGCGGGGTGCTGCACATGCTGGTAGAGCACGCTCATCGTGGACTCGCCGTCGAACGGCAGCGTGCCGGTGGCCAGTTCGAACAGCATGCAGCCGACCGAGTAGAGGTCCGACCGGGCGTCGGCGGGCTTGCCCAGCGCCTGCTCGGGGGAGAGATACTGCGGTGTGCCCAGCACGGTGCCCGTCCGGGTCATCGAGGTGGCATCCGACTGCAGGGCGCGGGCAATACCGAAGTCCATCACTTTGACGGTGCCGTCGTCGGTCACCATCACATTGGCGGGCTTGATGTCCCGGTGAATCAGCCCGCGCCCGTGGCTGCAGGCCAGCGCGTCCAGGACGGCAGCGGTCATCGTCAGTGCCATGTTCAGCGGAATCGCACCGTCCGCGGCAGCACTGTCCCGGATCAGCTCGCGCAGCGAGCGGCCCGAAACGTACTCCATGACGATGTACTGCACGACGCCTGCTTCACCCGCGTCCTCACCACTGTCGTGGACCGCCACGATATTGGCGTGACTGAGCCCGGCGACCGCCTGGGCCTCGCGGCGGAACCGCTCGCGGAAGGACGGATCACGGGCCAGTTCGGAATGCAGGGTCTTCACCGCGACGGTGCGTCCCAGCACAGAGTCGTGGGCGCGGTGCACGGATGCCATGCCGCCCTCGCCGAGCGGAGCCTGCAGAACGTAGCGTCCCTGCCCCACCGCACGGATCGGCGCCCCCGCGTACGCCTGCCCGCTTTCCCCCACGCCCATCGCCCTTGCCCTCCCCCGGCCGCGCACCCCCGCGCGGCGACGCCGAACCCGCCAAGGACCGGCCATGTCAGATGTGTTGAGCCCCGCAGCCCGGAAGTCGCACGGGTCTCCCGGGAGTTCAGCAGCAGAGGCCACATAACGCCTGTGCCACTCCGCCCGGCCGAGTGGTGGCCACCCCGTGGGCGGCCCCACCCCGGGGCGCTGGTTTGCCGGGTGCAGGCCTTCGTCAGCAGGCGCGTCCCTGACTGATGGTCATCGACGGTCCGCACACCCGTCTGTGTGTCAGAGGGTGATCATACTTCACGCAGTCAGGCGAGTTCGGTCTCCCATTCGGCGAAGGGGGGCTGCTCCTCGTAGCTGGGGTCGCAGTACCCCCGGATCCACTCGGCGGCGCGATGCTCAGCCTGGTCGTAGTTGGTCACCTTGCCCTCCTGGTCCACCTCGAGGACGTTGGTGAAGATCGTGAAGACCATCTCCAGCTCCGAGCCCACGGTGACCAGGTCCGGGCGGTAGTCGATGTCTCCCAATAGCGGGATGTCCACCGTGCCGTTGGCGAGAGTGAAGGCGAAGTGACGGATCGAGGCTCGAACATCCCTGGGAATCTTGGGCATTCGAAGATCCTGTCAGCCAAGGGCGCCTGACGGAAGTTGATTCCACGACCTGGCGCGGTCGGACGGGCCGGCGCTCAGCGCAGGGGCAGCACCAGTTCGGACGGGTCGTCCTCCGGCGAGCCGAACGACACCTTGCTGTTCAGCGGTGTGCGACCGCCGTACAGCGGGTCCTTGGTATCGAGGACCAGAGCCAGCCGGTGTCCTGCGGGCAGGTCGTAGGCGGTGGCGAAGAGCGCGATGTCGAGGGGGAAGGCCTGCCCCGGCATCCTGCCGGACCAGCTCTGCGGGGCGTGGGAGATCAGTTTCCCCACGCCGAGGGTGTTCACGTCGTAGAGATAGCCGATCACCGTGCCCTCCGGCGCGGAGGCGGTGACGGTCGTGTGCAGCTTGACGGCTCCGCGGATGTGCTGCGCGGCCGTGTACGGCGCCGACTGCCATACGGCTCCGGCCCAGCGGGGCAGCAACGGGACCACGACGACGGGAGGCAGTTCGAGGACCTGGTCGAGCAGCCCGGACAGTTCGGTGATGCCGCCGTCGGCGCCCGAGTTCGTACCGCCGACGACCGTCGTCCGCCATCCCGTCCCAGCCGTGCCGCTGCTCCCGGGCGTGCCGCCGTCGAGCGAGCCGGTGCCGAAGACGTTCGCTCTGCCGAGTTGCAGCCGCTCGGTCCGCGAACTGACGGCCTGCCAGGACGGATAGGTCTCGTGTGCGCCGCCGGGCCGTACTTCCAGCTCCACCGGCGGCCGAGGTGTGCCGCCGCTGCCCTTGAGGTGCTCGTCGAACCAGCTGAGCGCGCTCGCCCAGGTGGCATTGTCCAGCCCGAGCAGGCCGGTGACCTCCTGCGTGGCATGGTCGCCGGGGCGCAGCTCGATCCGCTTGGGGCCGGTCAGCTTCTGATAGAAGGCGGTGATCTGGCTGGAGTTGAAGATGCTCTCCCCCCATGCACTGGCGAGGAAGACGGCTGTGCCGTTGGCATTGATGCGGTCCACATAAGCGCCCGGGGACCTGGTTCGCGCCCATCTGATGACTTCGGGGGTATTGCGGTCGCCGAAAAGGTTGGCCAGCATCCGCTGGAACTCGGCGCTTTCGCGACCGGCGGGCGCCCCAACGGCGGCGAGCACGGCGGCGGCCTGCAGGTGCCGGGTCTCGCCGCTGTAGAGCGAGTCGACCAGGTCCCCCCAACCGCTCATCGCAGCCACCGCTTTGATCCGCGGGTCGGCGGCGGCTCCCATCAAGGTCAGGCCGCCGCCCAGGGAGAGACCGGTCATCCCGATCCGCTGCGGATCGGCCGGAGTCCGGGCGATGACCCAGTCGATGACCGACGAGATGTCCGCCACGTCCTTGGGCCCCGCAACGTCGACCTCGCCTCCGGAGAGCCAGAAGCCGCGGACGGTGTAGGTGACCACGACATAGCCGCTTGCGGCGAGTTTCCTGCCCTGGAGGACGTACTCGAGGTCGTTCTGCCCCCAACTGGCCGGCTGCACGATCACCGGGTATCGGCCGTGCGCGTCGGCGCCGGGTGTGCTGGGGGCGGGGGTGAACACGTTCGCCTTGAGGACGACACCGTCCTTCATCGGGATGTCGGCGAGGCGGAAGGAAGGTCCCGCCGTGGCTTGGGCTGCCGCGCGCGCCGGCCCCGGGGCCGCTGAGGTGGATACCGCCTGTGCTGCGGGTGCCGCGGCGACTGTGCCGAGGAGGGCGAGTGCCGCGGCGACGGCGGCACCGGTCGTCCGGACCCTGGCGCGGTGTCCGCCGTGGTCTTGCGTTCGTCTCACTCGTGCTCCATCTGGCTCGGACCGTTGTGCCACGGAGGCACTGCCCACCGGCGCGGTGATCGGAGCGTAGAGGTGCGGAACAGCCGCGGGGAGACGATGATCAGCCAAATTACCCACGGGTAAGGGTGGGGGCCGACGCCCGACCAGGTGCGCAGCCGTCGACGCGCGGTAGCTGAGACATTGAGTCAGCGCGGCTCCCCGTCGGAATCGGTGGATCGGCCCGCGGCTCTGTCGAGGCCGAGAACCAAGCTGAAATGAGGCGCCGGCAGCGGATGAGCGGGCCTGCGATGGGCGAAACCTCACCTCGGCGTGGCGTGCCGTCCAATGGGTGATTATCGGCCTGCACTCACTCGAAGAGCCCATGGTGTAGCTCGAATGCGGCGCTCTCCGCTGGTGCGGAGGGGAAAAGAGGCTGACGGTGAATCAAGTCGCCCCTGCGATCCGGTGACCGATGAAGTGTCGGTCTTCGCAGACGCGGCGAAAGGAATGTGCCCCATGCGCTCTGCCCGCACTCTATTCGCGTCAGCCGCTACCACTGCGGTCCTCATGATCTCCGTTCCTGCCGCGTTTGCCGTGACCTCGGCCGACGACTGGGACAAGGACAGCGGCTCGTCTTCCAGCAGCGACAGCCAGGAGAAGTCCGAGAAGGGTGACTCCGAGAAGTCTGAGAAGGGTGACTCCGAGAAGTCTGAGAAGGGCGACTCGGAGAAGTCTGAGAAGGGCGACTCGGAGAAGTCCGAGAAGGGTGACTCCGAGAAGTCCGAGAAGGGCGACTCGGAGAAGTCCGAGAAGGGTGACTCCGAGAAGTCCGAGAAGGGCGACTCGGAGAAGTCTGAGAAGGGTGATTACGACAAGTCCGAGAAGGGCGACCACGAGAAGTCCGACAAGGGCGACTACGACAAGGGCGACTACGACAAGGGCGACCACGACAAGGGCGACCACGACAAGGGTGACTACGACAAGGGTGACCACGGGAAGGGTGACAAGCCGAACGGTGGTGTCCACACCGGTGGTGGCGCTCTGGCCATGGTCGTGGCCGAGGACTGGGGGCAGGACAAGTCCGACAAGGACGACTCCGACAAGTCCGAGAAGGGTGACTCCGACAAGTCCGAGAAGGGTGACTCCGACAAGGGCGACAAGGGTGACTCCGACAAGGGCGACAAGGGCGAGAAGGGCGACTACGACAAGGGCGACAAGGGCGACCACGACAAGGGCGACTACGACAAGGGTGACCACGGGAAGGGTGACAAGCCGAACGGTGGTGTCCACACCGGTGGTGGCGCTCTGGCCATGGTCGTGGCCGAGGACTGGGGGCAGGACAAGTCCGACAAGGACGACTCCGACAAGGGCGACTCCGACAAGGGCGACTACGACAAGGGCGACCACGGGTCCTGGAAGAAGGAGAAGCCGAACGGTGGTGTCCACGCCGGTGGTGGCGCTCTGGCCATGTCCGGCAACAGCCTGGCTGCCGGCTCGGTGCTGATGCTCGTTGGTCTCGGCGCAGGGGCGTACCGGCTGCGCCGGAGTGCGTCGGGTGCTGCGGCCTGATGGGGTCGAACCACTAGTAGTTCGCTGGCTGCCGCGGCCGCCGTCCCTCCCGGGCGGTGGCCGCGGCGATTGCCCCTTCCGCTCCCCGGACTCGGACTCTTCCGTCGCCCGCCCGCGCCTTACCGGCCCCGTACGCGAAAGGCCCGCTCGCATGGCCGCCCTGCAGCCGCCCGGCACTGCCCCCGCCTCCCGTCCCTTCGGCCGCGCCCTGATGTGGCCCGCTGCGGCGGTTGGGCTGGGCTTCCTCCTTGTGTACAACTCCTTCACCAACCCGGCAGAAGTCGCTCCGCCGGCCCGCGCTGTGGCTTCGGCTCCCTCCAGGCCCGCCCCTGCCGCCCCTGCGGCCCCTGGTGCTGGTCTGGCGCTGCCCCGTTCCGCCCCGAAGCGGCTCTCGATCACGGAGATCGCAGTCGACGCGCCCTTCACGCCGCTGTCCGTCGGCCCTTCGGGACAGCTGAACGCGCCACCCGGAGACGACGACAATCTGGTCGGCTGGTTCCAGGAGGGCCCCACACCTGGCGAGCGCGGCACCTCAATCGTCGCAGGCCACGTCGACACCAAGACCGGCCCGGCCGTATTTGTGGAGCTCAGCTCCCTCAAGCCGGGAAGCACGGTCGACATCACCCGCGCAGACGACACCGTCGCCACGTTCAAGGTCGACTCCGTCGAAACCTTCAGCAAGGCGCACTTCCCCAATAAGCGGGTGTACGCCGACACCCCCTCCGCGCAGCTGCGTCTGATCACCTGCGGAGGCGAGTACGACAAGAAGGTGAAGGACTACACGGACAACGTGGTCGTATTCGCCCACCTCGACTCCAGCAAACGCGCGTGAACCGCTGTCAGGAAAACCGAGACCTCAGCCGCACAGCACGCGCAGCGGCAGGATACTGGCGGTCGGGCATGGGCCATCGACGGCGGGAGTTCTTGTGACAGCACTGCGTCGGCTGATCGTCCTGCGGCATGCCAAGTCCGCCCGGCCACCGGATATGGCGGACTTCGACCGTCCGCTCGCCGGGCGGGGCCGTAGGGACGCCTCCGCTGCCGGTCGCTGGCTGCGGGACGCCCGTTACACCCCGGACCTTGTGTTCTGCTCCACCGCTGTCCGTGCCCGAGAGACCTGGGAACTGGCGGCCGAACACCTTGAAACCCAGCCACCAGTGCAGCACGAGGCCCGCGTCTACGATGCGGAGCTCCACACGCTGCTCGCTGTCGTACGTGAAGCACCCGCATCCGTAGGCACGTTGCTGCTGGTCGGTCACAATCCTGGAGTCCAGGAGCTGGTGCTGGCACTGGCTGCCGAGGCGCTCGGCGACGCCCTGAAGCGTACCCGCGAGAAGTTCCCCACCAGCGCCATCGCCGTTCTCACCTGGCACGGCGACTGGTCCGAGCTCGCCCCCGGCGCGGCTCTGCTCACCGACATGGCTGTCCCTCGGGGGGCTTGACCGGTACGGGGAGCCGCTGGGCACTCGCAGAGCAGGCGTCAGTCGTCCTTGCCGGCCTTGAGCTTGTGCCACACCGTGCTGAGCGCTTCGAGATCCTCCGTGTCGAGGAGGTCGGTGAAGACCGGAGTCAGGCAGGAGCGTCGCGTGGCGTCGGCCTCTTCGAAAAGCTGGTGGCCCTCCGGCGTCAGGGCCACTTCGACAGAGCGCGCGTCACGCGGGGACGGGGTGCGGGTGACAAGACCACGGCTCTGGAGGGCGTCGATGACGCGGGACACCTGGCTGCGGCTGAGCATGGTGCTGTTGCCGAGTACGGAGGCCGGAACAGGATCCGGGTTCGAGGCGAGCCAGAGCATTACCTCGAACCAGGAGACCGGCAGGTCGTGGGCCTTGCTCAGGGCGCGGTCCACGCGTTCGGTCAGGACGGTTCCGGCCCAGACCAGTCCGTAGAAGGCGTGGTCGGCCACGGGCATCTCTGCCTGGGTGAGCTTCCTTTTTGCCATGGGGCCGATCCTACCTGTTGCGTGTGCACGCACAGAATGGTTATGGTGTGTGTACACGCACTGAATTGCTCAGTGTCCATGCATGAAAGGCACACCATGTCTTCCAAGGTTGTTCTCATCACCGGCACCTCCTCGGGCATCGGCCTGGCCGCCGCCGTCGCCGCCGCGCGGGCCGGCTGGCAGACCGTGGCCACCCTGCGCGACACCAGCCGCGCCGACGCGCTGCGCAAGGCGGCCGCGGACGCCGGGGTCGAGCTCGACATCCGGCAGCTCGACGTCACCGACGAGGCCTCTGTCGCCGCCGCGATCGAGGGCGTCATCAGTGACCACGGCCGCCTCGACGCCGTGATCAACAATGCGGGTGCCGGGCACCTCGGCACGCTCGAGAACGAGACGGTTGACGATGTGCGCAAGGTCATGGAGGTCAACTTCTTCGGAGTGCTTCATGTCTCCAAGGCGGCCCTGCCCCACCTTCGAGCCTCCGGTGGCCGTCTGATCACCGTCACCAGCGTCGGTGGGGTCATCGGGCAGCCGTTCAATGAGGCTTACTGCGCTGCGAAGTTCGCCGTCGAGGGCTACATGGAGAGCCTGGCGCCGGTGGCTGCCAAGCTCGGTGTGACCGTCTCCGTCGTCGAACCCGGCGCTGTGGCGACCGAGTTCGTCAGCAATATCGGTGTCGACCCGGAGGCCGCGATTGCCACGGCCGGTCCGTACGCCGATGCGCTGCGGTCCTACGTGGAACGCACCGTCTCGCAGTTCCTCAGCGGCGCACAGACCCCGGCCGAGGCTGCCGAGTCGGTACTGCAGGCGCTGACCGCGGACCGGCCCGCGTTCCGTATCCAGACGTCCGACTGGGCCCGGTCCTTCACCGGCACCAAGCTCAGCGACCTGGACGGTTCGGCGGTGCTCGGCCTCACCGGCGGCTGGGTCGGCTGACCCTGCGCGACGGACGCCGACCGCATGACGGCGTGGCTACCAGGTGTCGACGTACGGCCGCCGCGCCGCCCCGTCCGGCTCCGGCGACCAGGCGTCCAGCGCTGCCAGGATCCAGCGCCGCGAGTCCGCCGGGTCGATCACCGCGTCGATCTCCAGCGCGGCCGCCGCGTTGACCGCCTTGCCGTGCTCGTACAGCTCGGCGACGCGCGCATCGAAGGCCCGCTGCCGTTCCTCGGGATCCTCGATCGCGGCCAGCTCATTGCGGTAGCCGAGGCGTACCGCACCCTCCAGGCCCATGCCGCCGAGCTCGCCGCTCGGCCAGGCGGCGGTGGCCAGGGGAGCCCGTGTCGAGCCGCCCATCATGGCCATCGCGCCGAGTCCGTACGCCTTCCGCAGGATCAGGCAGACCAGCGGTACGCCGAGATGGGCGCCCGTCACAAAGAGCCGGGAGAAGTGGCGTACGGTCGCGGTCCGTTCCGCGTCAGGACCGACCATGAAACCGGGCGTATCGCAGAGTGAGACGACCGGTAGGCCGTGGGCGTCGCACAGCTGCAGAAAGCGGGCGGCTTTGTCGGCGGCGTCGCTGTCGATCGCGCCGCCCAGCTGCCCGGGGTTGTTGGCGATCAGGCCCATCGGACGGCCCTCGATCCGTACCAGCGCGGTGATCACGCCGGTCCCGAAACCTCGGCGCAGCTCCAGCACCGAGCCGGTGTCCGCGAGCCCCTGGACCGCCACCCGAATGTCGTACGCCCGGCGCCGGTTCTCGGGCACGGCGTGACGCAGCGCCCGCGGGTCGGGGGAGTCCCAACTGCTCTGCGGGCCCCGGAAGTACGAGAGGTACTGGCGCGCCACTCCCACCGCCTCCGCCTCGTCGGCGACCGCGATGTCCACCACGCCGTTCGGTACCTGGACGGAGAGCGGACCGACATCCTCGGGCCGGTGCAGTCCGAGCCCGCCGCCCTCGATCATCGCCGGGCCACCCATGCCGATCGTCGCCTCGGGCGTCGCGATCACCACATCGCAGCAGCCGAGCAGCGCGGCGTTGCCCGCGAAACAGCGCCCGGACACGACCCCGACCAGCGGCACCAGACCGCTGAGCCGTCCCATCTGGTGAAACGTCATGAGATCGAGCCCTGCGACGGCCGTGGTGTCCGTATCGCCTGGCCGCCCTCCGCCGCCCTCCGCGAACAGCACCACAGGAAGCCGCCGTCGCTCGGCGAGCTGCAGCATCCGGTCGGTCTTGCGGTGGTTCTGGTGCCCCTGAGTGCCCGCGAGCACCGTGTAGTCGTACGACATCGCCACGCACGGCGTCCCGTCGATCCTCCCGGTGCCGGTGACCATGCCGTCGGCGGGTGTGGCGACGATCAGGTCCTCCAGCGAGCGGCGGCGGCGCTGGGCGGCGATGGCGAGTGCCCCGAACTCCGTGAAGCTGCCCGGGTCGCAGAGCGCGTCGATGTTCTCGCGGGCTGTGCGGCGGCCGATCCGATGCCGTTTGGCCACCGCGTCGGGACGGTTCTCGTCCAGGCCGATCGCATGGCGGCGCAGCGACTCGGCGAGATCCGGGCGTACGGAGTCGAGGTCGACGCCCTCCTCGGCCGGCCCGTCATTGGCAGGCTCGCCACCGGCCGGGTCGAGCAGCACCAGCGCCTGTCCCTCCGCCACCGTGTCGCCCACCGCCGTCGGCACGGACCGTACGGTCCCGGCCGCGCCCGCCCTGACCACGTGCTCCATCTTCATCGCCTCGAGGACGAGCAACTGCTGCCCGCTCCGCACCGTGTCTCCGGGGGCGACATCGACCGCCACGACGGTGCCGCTCATCGGTGCCCCGGCAGTGCCCGCATCGGGGGCCGCCGTACCCGGGAGGTCTGCGAGCCCTTCGAGGAAGCCGGTGTCCGTGCCGCCCGCGGCGAACTCCGGATCCGCAAGTACCGCCCGGAGCAGCGGAATCCCGGTCCGCACGCCCTCGATCCCGAACTCGCCGAGCGCCCGCCCGGTCCGCTCGCACGCCGCCGCGAAACCGGCGCCCGCCGGCACCCGAGCGATCACTTTCGCAAGGAGAGGGTCGTACCGGGTGCCCGTCGTCAGCCCGGCGCGGGTCGCCGTGTCCACCCGTACGCCGGGCCCCGTCGGTACCTCGAACCGGCCCACAGTCCCGGGCTCTTCCGCGTACACCCGGGCCTGCACGGCAAAACAGCGGGGCGGTGGAGACTCGGCGAGACCGAGCGACTTCAGCGTCTCGCCCTGGGCGAGCCGCAGTTGTACGGAGACCAGATCCACGCCCGTCACCTCCTCGGTGACGGTGTGCTCCACCTGGAGCCGCGGATTGGCCTCGATGAAGTGGAACTCCTCACCGGCGAGGAGGAATTCGAAGGTCGCGAGCCCGGTGACACCCGCCTCGCGCGCCATCCGCAGAGCGGCATCCAGCAGCCGGTCCCGCAGCTGCGGGGGCAGCGCGGGCGCCGGAGCGATCTCGATCAGCTTCTGGTGGCGGCGCTGGGCGCTGCAGTCCCGCTCCCACAGATGGGTCACCGCCCCGGTGGTGTCACCGAGGACCTGCACCTCGATATGGCGGGCGCCCTCCAGCAGCCGCTCGGCGTACAACTCGCCCCGCCCGAAGGACTGCAGTGCTTCCGACCGGCAGCGCTCCCAGGCATCCGCAAGATCGTCGACGGCGTGCACGGCCCGCATTCCGCGCCCGCCGCCCCCGCCTACGGCCTTCACCATCACCGCCGCGCCGGGACCCAGCTCCGCGAGGAACTCCCGCGCCTCCTCCAGACCGGTCGCCCCCTGCGTTCCCGCGAGCACCGGCACACCGACCCGCTCGGCGAGGACCCGTGCCCGCGCCTTGTCGCCGAAGAGTGCCAGCACCTCGGGCGATGGCCCGACAAAGCCGATCCCCGCCGCCGCGCAGCGCGCGGCGAAACCGGCGTCCTCGCTGAGGAATCCGTATCCGGGGTGCAGCAGGCCGCACTGTGCACGCCGCGCCGCAGCCAGCACCGCTCCGCCGTCCAGATATGCGGCAGGTCCCGATCCGGGCAACGGCACTGCCTCGTCGGCCAGTTGGACATGCGGTGATCCCGCGTCGTCCTCGGCGTACACGGCCGCGGTCCGCATTCCGGCCTCGGCGGCGGCGCGCAGCACCCGTACGGCGATCTCCCCGCGATTGGCGACGAGTACGGCGGCAGAACCCATGAGTTCCTCCAGAGAAGGCGGCGCCGCCATGCTCATCGGCCGATTCCACCGGCGCAAGGTCCCCGACGTCCAAGATCAGACAGAGGGAGCCTGCGGAACGAGCCAGTCGTAGGCGGCCTGCGCCGTGAACTCGCTCTGTCCGCCCGCGAAGAGCAGCCCCGCGGACTGGAACGCCGGGTCGTCGGCCGTCGCCGGGACATAGGGGACGGCGATGCAGCGCATACCTGCGGCGTGCGCCGCAGCCGCACCCGGCGCGGCGTCCTCCAGCACCACACAGTCGGCAGGACCGGCGCCGAGACGGCGCGCGGCCTCCAGGAAGACATCGGGCTCGGGCTTGCCCTGTGCGACCTCCTCGGCGGAGACGACCGTGGGGATGAATGCGTCGAGACCGGTGCCGGCGAGCACCGCCTCGATGGCGGCGCGGGACGAGCCGGATGCCACCGCCATCGGCACCCCCTCCGTGTGGAGCCGCTCCACGAACTTCCACATCTCCGGGAAGACGTCCGTCGAAGCGCGCGCCAGCTCCAGATAGTGGCGGTTCTTCGCGGCGAGCAGCTCCTCGACCGGCACCTCGATCCCGTACTCCCCACGCAGGATCTCCAGCGTCTCCCGCGTCCCGATCCCGATGAACCGGGTGTGGTGCTCCCAGCTGAAGTCCGCCACGCCGTGCTGGGCGAGCAGTCGGCGCCCCGCCTCGTAGTAGTTCGGTTCGCTGTCCACCAGTGTGCCGTCGAGATCGAAGATGACCGAAGTGGTGCGCGAAGTGCTCATGCGCACCAGCATGCCAAGACTCGGTTCGACCGTGCCAAGCCGGTGCTCGTCCTTGCCGAGCCGATGCTCAGCGCGACGTGCCGGCGGCCCGGCCCACCGACTCGACCAGCGGCAGCAGCCGGTGCGGCACGCGCTCGCGCAGTGCCATCTCGGTGCGCGTACGCACCACGCCCGGCAGCTGGATCAGCCGCTGGATGACGTCCTCGAGATGCCCGTTGTCCCGCGCGGCGACGCGCGTGAGCAGATCACCGCCGCCGGTGATCGAGAACGCCTCGATGATCTCGGGCACGGCCGCGAGCGCGTCGCCGACCTCGTCCAGATGCCCCTGCGTGACCTCGATATGGACGAAGGCGAGCACCGGATGCCCAAGGGCGGCGGGGGAGAGGTACGGACCCGTGCCGGTGATCACGCCGTCCCGTTCCAGCCTGTCGATCCTGGCCTGCAGGGTGCCGCGCGCGATGCCGAGGATCCGGGCGTACTCACGCACGCTGGTGCGCGGCTGTTCGATCAGCAGCCGCAGGATGCGGGTGTCGAGTGTGTCCACCGTCATGCGCCCGTCGGCCTCCCTCCGGCCCGAGCTCCGCCCTGGACAGCGCCAATGGCCCAGTCTATCGCGATCGAGTTGAGCCACTGGGTGCGGTGAGGCGTTCCTCTGCGGAGAGGGCAAGTCACTGCTCGCGCATGCCCCACGGTGAGCCGTACGCGGTCAGCAGGTCCAGGAAAGGCCGGGCGGGGAGGGCTTCGGGGCCGAGGACGCCACTTCCGGACCAGGTGTCGGCGGCGATCAGTTCCAGGGCCACGACGGGGTTGATGGCGGTCTGCCATACGACGGCCTGGCAGCCGTACTCACGCATGGACCACTGATTGTCGACCACGTGGTACAGGTAGACCTCGCGCGGGCGGCCGTCTTTGGTTCCCTTGACCCAGGTGCCCGCGCAGGTCTTGCCGTGCATGCGCTCCCCGAGGGCCGCCGGGTCCGGCAGACAGGCGGCGACCATGTCCCGCGGGGAGACGTGGACCGTGCCCGATCCGTCCGCCGCGGGCACCGGCACCGGATCGGTGCGGTCGAGGCCCAGCAGATGCAGCGTCTGCAGCGTACGGATGAAGTCCTCGCCGAGGCCGTACTTGAAGGTGACGCGTCCCGCGTCCACCCAGCGTGGGACCAGCAGGACCTCCTCGTGCTCGACGTTGACGCACTCGACGGGGCCGATCCCCTCGGGGAAGTCGAAGACCTCGGGCTCGCTGAAGGGGGCGGTGGTGAACCAGCCGCGGTCGGCCTCGTAGACGACGGGTGCATTGAGGCATTCCTCGATGGTGGTCCAGATGCTGAACGAGGGTGCGAAGTCATAGCCGTCGACCGTGAGGTTCGCTCCGTCACGGATGCCGATCTCCTCGATCTCGTCGAAGAGTTCCTCGGCGGCGTGGCGGGCGAAGACATCGGACAGGCCCGGCTCGACACCGATGCCGACCAGGGCGAGCAGTCCGGCCTTCTCCCAGTCCGCGGCCCGTTCGAACTGGGTGTCGCCGAGCTTGACGCCAGTCAGTTCGTAAGGGCGCTCCGGGTGCGGGCGGGACAGCGACATCGCCATGTCCAGGTAGTGCGCCCCGGCGGCCAGGGCCGCCTGGAACAGCGGCATGACGAAGCGGGGGTCGGTGGCATTGAGCAGGACGTCGCAGCGCTGCCGGTGCAGCAAGGAGGTGACGGCCGCCTCGTCGCTCGCGTCGATCCGTTCGGCGCTGAAGCGGCCGTCCGGTTCCAGGGCCGCGACCGCGGCCTGGGCGCGGGAGAGGTCGTAGTCGGCAACGACCATGTGGTCGAAGAAGGATCGGCGGGCGGCGATCCGGGTAATGGCGGTGCCGACGCCGCCGGCTCCCACGAGAAGAACACGCATGGCCAAACTCCGTTTCCCAGACACGGTGTGCAGGCGCCGATTGTGGGGCGCGCCGCTTGTCGGATCCGATCCAACGCGCCCGCCGCTGTTAACGTCAACCGTGTTGGCATAAGGTGCCGGGTCATGGTGATGGTGGTGGAGGGAGCGTGCTGTGCCCAAGCCTGTGGTGCCGGAGGAGGCCCGGAGGCGGCGACGTCCCACGAAGAACGGCGCGGTGCTGTCGGAGCAGCTGATCGTGGAGACGGCGCTGCGCATGCTGCGGGAGCACGGGAGCGCGGGCCTGACCGTCCGCCGCCTCGGCACCGCTCTGGGGGCGGACCCCAGCACGCTGTACCGGTATTTCAGCGGCATCGACGACCTGACGCTGGCCATCGGGAACATGCTCGTCGGACGTGCCCTGGCGTGCTGGGAGGGTACCGGCGACTGGCGCGCCGACCTGCGGGAGCTGGGGCTGCGCATCCATGCCGCGTATCTCGAGCATCCGCAGGCGGCCGTGCTGACCGCCAGCCGCGTGACCGGCAAGGGTTACGAAGTGGCGGCTGACGAGACGATCCTGGGGCTGCTGCGCACGGCCGGCTTCCCGGACGCCGAGGCGGTCCGGATCTATCACGCGTTCATCGACCAGAGCCTGGCGTTCGCCGCGCTGGACGCGGCCTCGCTGGCGCTGCCGACGGCGGCACGCGCGGCGGACGAGGAGGTCTGGCAGGCCACGTACGCCCGGCTGCCCGCCGCGACTCATCCGCACATCGCAGCGACCGCGCATCTGCTGGTCGCCCGGATGAACCACAGTGCGTATCCCACCGCGCTGGAGATGCTGCTGGACAGCGCATCAACTCGGCTTCGCGAAGCACAACGCGGGGACGGCGGCGGGAGCGGGAGCGGCTGAGCCCCCTGCTCGGCTCTTCGCCTTCGCCGGTCGCCATATCTCCAGGGGCTCACCTCGGGTGCGCTCAAAGGGCAGTTGGCCGCGAAGCCGGTGCACGGTGCCTCCGCGGGTCAGGGCTCGCCCTGGGGAGAGCGCTCGTCCCCGTCGGCTGCGCGGTCGTGCTCGAACACCCAGACAGCCACCTGGGCACGGGAGGTGAAGCCGAGTTTGCTCAGTATGTGCTCGATATGACCCTCCGCCGTGCGCTGGGCGATCACCAGCGTGGCCGCGATCTCCTTGTTGCTCAGCCCCTGCGCGACCAGCTGGGCGATCTCGGTCTCCCGACGGGTGAGCGGTGACGGCCGCTCATCCTCTCCGCTCGGTTCCGCCGCCGTCAGGTGCTCCTCGAGCGCGTAGCCGACCGCTTCGCCGTAGGAGAGCTGGGAACCCTTCCTGACGGCAGCACGGAAGGCCGTGGCACCGAGGGCCCGGCTGGTGCGCGACTCGCATTCGTCGTGGTATTTGACGAGGTGTCCGTACCCGGACAGCGGTGCGCCGATCGCCTGCCAGACGGTCTGCAGGACGCCCAGGAGCCGGGCGGCGCGCTCGTACTGCTCCTCCGTGGCGGCGATCCAGGCCAGCACCTCAAGGTTGACGCCGACCCCCAGCGGATCGTCGAGCGAACGGTTGAAGACCAGGCTCGCCTTCTCGAGCTCGGCGGCGCGACGGGCGTCGCCCTGGCGCCAGACCTCGATTCCGAGCGCCATCGTCGTATAGGCCCTGTGCCAGCCCTCTCCGTACGTGTCGCACACCCTCAGGGACTCCTCTCCGAAGGCGATGGCGCGCGGCGAGTCACCGAGGAACGAGTGGACGAGGGAGAGCCGGATCAGCGCCAGCGCGAGTCCCACGGGGTCGTTGACGGCCTGGTGCCGGGCCACCGCGTCCTCGTAGAGCCCGATCGCGGATTCGGCGTCCCCCCGATACATGGCGATCATGCCGGAGTACAGCGCGGTGTAGGCGACTACGGAGTCGTCCGCGAGCCGTTTCCCGAGCTTCCCGCTCTCCTCGAGCATGGCCGCCGCGGCGGCGGTCTCCGACTGGATGACGGCCAGCCAGCTGTTGGTCCACAGCGCTCGGGCGCGGACCTGGTTCGGTTCGGTGCAGACAGCGAGCCCCTCGTCCAGCCAGCGCCGTCCCTCGCCGAGGTAGTAGCTGGTGATCCAGTGGTAGAGCAGGTCCGAGGCCATGCTCAGGCCGTTCTCGGCCTCCCCGGGTTCGGCGAAGCTGTACTCCAGGGCAGTGCGCAGATTGGTGTGCTCCAGGTGGAGCCGTGCGAACCAGGCCACTTGGGACGGGCCGAACAACTCGGCACGCGCTTCGGCCGCCAGCCGCCGGTAGTAGTCACGGTGGCGCCGTTGCAGAGGCGCCGTCTGCCCAGCTGCGACGAGCTGCTCCCGGCCGTACTGCCGCAGTGTGTCCAGCAGTCGGTAGCGCACCGTCGAGTGGGGCTCCTCCCTGAGAAGGACCGATTTGTCGACGAGTCCAGTCACCACATCGAGTATCTCTTCACGGCTGATGCCGTCGCCGGAGCAGACCTCCTCGGCCGCCTCCAGATCGAAGCCGCCGGTGAATACCGAGGCGCGAGCCCAGAGCAGCCGCTCTTGACCGGTGCACAGAACGTAACTCCAGTCGATCAGCGCGCGCAGTGTCTGGTGGCGCGGGAGCACCGCCCGCGAACCGGCGGTCAGCAGCTGGAACCGGTCGTCCAGCCGCTCCAGCAACTGCTGTACGGACAGGGCCCGCAGCCGGACGACGGCAAGCTCGATTCCCAGAGGGATGCCGTCCAGCTGTCGGCAGATCCGTTCGACTGCTTCACGGTTGGCCTCGGTGACAGAGAACCCGGGCAGGACGGCGCCCGCTCTCTCGGTGAACAGCCGTACGGCGTCGCACCGGGCCAGTGACTTGAGGGACAGCCGGGGTTTCCCGGTGCTCGGCAGGCCCAGCGTCGGCACGGCCAGGGTGTGCTCGTAAGGGAGGCCCAACACCTGCCGACTGGTGGCCAGGATCTTCAGATCGGGGGCGGAGCGAAGCAGAGAATCGGCCAGCACCGCGCACTGCGGCAGCAGATGCTCGCAGTTGTCCAGGATCACCAGTGTGCGCTTGTCCCGGAGATGTTCGGTGAGGATGTCCAGTGGTCCGCGGGAGGAATGGTCACGGATCTCCAGCGCTTCAGCCACGGTCTGGGCGAACAGCTCGGAATTCTCCAGGCCCGCGAGTTCGACGAGCCACACACCGTCCGGAAACGCCGACCGGACCTCGGCTGCGACATGTGACGCCAGCCGCGTCTTGCCGACTCCCCCCACACCCGTGAGCGTCACCAGACGCGATCCGGACAGCCTGTTGCGGACCTCGGCCACCTCGTGCCGACGTCCCACGAAGCTCGTCACCTCGGCAGGCAGCCTGCCCTCCTGCCGACGTGTCGAGACGCTTGATGCCACGACAGCCATCGATTCCTCGGATCGGTCCGATCCACGGAGCCACAGGCCGTTCGTGAACCGGGCCGACCCGTCCAGCCTATTCCTCTGCGGCTCCGGCCGTCCCCGCCCGGCGGCTCCGGACGCCCCCGCCCGGCGGAGGGGCCGGAGAGGAAATCCGGTCCTCCCGCCGCAGGTGCAACCATGGTGTTATGTCCGCCCACGGCGCCAATGGCACCGGTCCCCACCTACGGCGGGGCGCTTCCTTCGGCGACGAGTCCTCCTTGATCGGCCGCCGGCAGCAGCTCGCCGAGGCCAAAAAGATGCTGCGGCATTCCCGCCTGGTGACCCTCACGGGTGTGGGTGGCGTGGGCAAGACCAAGCTGGCAACGGGAGTTGCGGACGAGGTGCGAAGGGCGTTCCCGGACGGCGATTGGCTGGTCGAGCTCGGCGCGCTGGAGGACGAAGGGCTGCTCGCGCAGACTGTCGCGACCGGGATCGGCCTGCGGGACCAGTCGGCCCGGCACCCGTTGGACCTGCTCTGCGACCGCCTTCGTGACACCCGTTCCCTGTTGGTCCTGGACAACTGCGAGCACATCCTGGACGGCTGCGCGGCGCTCACCGACCGCCTGCTGCGCGCGGCTCCCCGGCTGCGCGTGCTGGCCACCAGCCGCCAGCCCCTGGGGGTGTACGGCGAGTCCGTCCTCTCGGTGCCCGCACTGGCCGTGCCGGAACCCCATCGAACGCTCCGCCCCGAGGCAGCCGCTCACTATGCAGCGGTCAGGCTGTTCCAGCGGCGGGCGGCGGAGGCGTCGCCGGAGTTCACCCTCGGCCCCGAAAACCTGGAGACGGTCGTCCGGCTCTGCCGGCGTCTGGACGGCATCCCGCTCGCCATCGAACTGGCCGCGGCGCAACTCAGGACGTTCACGCCCCAAGAGATCCTCCGGCGGCTGGACGACCGCCTCGAACTGTCCCCGGACAACACCACGGCGGACCTGCCCCGCCACGAGACCCTGCGCGCCTCGATCGACTGGAGCTTCGCTCTGTGTTCCCCCGGTGAGCAGCGGGTGTGGGCGCGCACATCGGTCTTCGCCGGGAGCTGCGGGCTGGACGCGGTCGAAGCGGTCTGCTCCGGTGACGGCATACCCGAGGAGAGCATCCTCGACCTGGTGGCCGGGCTGGTCGACAAGTCGGTTCTGATCAGGGAGGAGCAGGGTGCCCAGGTGCGCTACCGCCTGCTGGAAACGATCCGGCAGTACGGCGCGGAGCGCCTGGCCGAGGCCGGGGAGAAGCCGGTCCTGCAGCAACGTCACCGGGACTGGTACCACCAGCTGGTGGACCGCGCGGAGGCGGAGTGGCTGAGCCCGCGCCAGGAGACCTGGCTCGCCCGGTTGCAGAGTGAGCACGCCAACCTCCGCACCGCCCTGGAGTTCTGCCTCAGCGAACCCGGCCAGGTGCAGGAGGGGCTGGATATCGCCGCCTCGCTGTGGTTCCACTGGCTGTGCAGCGGGTTCCTCAGCGAGGGCCGCCACTGGCTCGGCAGGGCGCTGGCGCTCGCACCCCAGGACACGGTGGCCCGCGGCAAGGCGCTGTGGGTGGACGGCTGGCTGTCGGTGCTCCGGGGCGACACGTCCTCCGCGCTGCCGCAGCTGGAGGAGTGCCGGGCCCTCGCGCTCCGGCTTCGCGATACAACCACCCTGGTCCACGCCGAGCAGTTCCTGGGCGGCTGCGCGCTCTACGAAGGCGACTTCCGCCAGGCGATCGGCCTTCTGGAGAAAGCCGTGGAAGGCCACCGCGCGGCCGGTGATCGCAACGGCTTGATGACCGCCCTGTATCAGCTCACCGTGGCATGTGCCATGTCCGACGATCCTCGTGCCGCGGATGTCGGGAAGGAGTGCCTGGACCTGTGCGATGAGGCACACGCGCCCTGGTCCCGCTCCTACGCCCTGTGGGCGCTCGGCCTCTACCGCTGGCGCCAGGGTGAGCCACGCCATGCGGCAGAACTCCTGCGCGACGCCCTCAAGACCCGCCGGGTCGTCGGGGACGGATGGGGAATCGCCCTCTGCCTGGAGGCGCTGGCCTGGGCCGCCGCCTCAGCCGGCGAGGCGGAAGACGGTGCCCGGCTGCTGGGCGCGGCGGAGGTCGTGGGGCGTTCCGTAGGGATCTCGCAATCGGGGTTCCAGCACCTGGCCGCGGGACACGAGAGGACCGAAATCCGTCTACGCACCGAGCTCGGCGAGCGCAGATACACCGCGGCAGTACGGCGCGGAGCGAGGATGGGACGCGACAGGGCGGCGGAATGGGCCCTGTACGGCTCCTCTGCTCCGGCTACGTGGCCCCCTCGGGAGGTGGCGGCCGGCCAGTGAAGAGGCGTCGGCCGGTCAGTGAAGGGCGCGGGTGAAACGCGGGGATCCGCAGTAGCGCCGCACGCGGAGCGATTGCGCCGTCACCCTACGATGCCCACCAGGCCCGCTTCGGGCAGCTCAGGTACCGATACGGGGATTTATCCCCTCCCGACACGCTGGTCGTCGGCACATGATGGTCGCGTCATCCGAGATCCGCCCCAGTCGGGCGGAGAATCGAAGGTCCGAGCAATGTGCCAGCACCAGCCACCCTGTCCATCCTCGACCGCGCCCGACCATGACGCCGCCCGCCTCGTGGCCTACCACCCTGAGCAGGGTTGGGGCCTCCTCTGCAACGGTGTGACGGTGTTCGAGGACATGGGTGAGCTCCTGCCCGACGTCAGGTCAGCTCCCACCGCTCAGGCCATGGAGGTCGGGGCGGCATGAAACCGTTCACGGCGCCCATGCCTGAGTTTGCGGCCGGCCCGACACGGCAGGCCGGGCTCGGCGTTCCTCCGGACGAGAGCCCCCGTAGAAGGTCCTGGCTGCTGCCACCCGAACCGTCCTCGGTGCGAGAAGCACGGCGAATCGTCCGCACCCAGCTGGCTCAATGGGCGCTCCACGAGCAGATCGACGACACGGAGCTGCTCGTCAGCGAACTGGTCACCAACGCCCTGTGCCATGCGTGGGGGCCGGTCCGGCTCACCTTCTGCCGGCCTTCCCGGCACCGCGGGATACGTTGCGAGATCGAGGACGCGAACCCTTCCGGACCCACGAGGCGCCAGGCCCGCGAGCACGAGGAGGAGGGGCGCGGGCTGTACATGCTGACCCTGCTGTCCCGCTGCTGGGGCAGCGACCGGACAAGCGCCGGGAAGGTGGTGTGGTTCGAGCTGCATACCCGCGTCGGCTCCGGATAGAGGGCCGCGCCCCTACGGCAGGAAGGAGGAACCTGTCGACGACACAGAGAGAAGCAAACAGCCCGATAGTCATCGAAATGGGCCCAGGGGTCCGGGAGACGAGTTCCGTCGCAGCCTTGCACCCCTGGGCCTCACGATTGCTCGCCCCGAGCGGCCGACTGCCTTCTGCCTTCTGCCCGCGGAGGCTGAGCGCGGCTGCTCGATCAGCAGCCACTGAATGCGGGTGTCGAGTGTGTTCACCGTCACGGTCCGTTGGCCTCCCTCTGGCCCGCGCCTCCTGGCCTGGACTGTGCCAATGGCCCAGTCCATCGCGATCGAGTTGAGCCACTGCATGCGGTGATGCTTTCCTCTGCGGAGAGATGGCGCTGCGCAGCGCCGGAACGGCGACGGAGCCGGACCGGACCCGCGGCGCCATTGCCATGTCTGAAGAGGGTGTGTGAACAGCAAGGGGGGCGGGACGACCGTGATGAAGAGCATGACCGGCCTGCGGCGGATGTTTGTGGCCCCCGATCCGGGGCGCGTGCGACTGCGCGTCTCGACGCGCGCCGTGCTCGGCGTCGCCCTCGCCGTCGCCGCAGCCGAGCTGGCCGGGCTCTCCCTGATCGCCTCCATCACCGGCGGACTCGCCGCGCTCCTCGCGCTCTTCACCGTCGGCGACCCGACCGTGCGCCGCCAGGCCGTCACCACCGCCCTGCTGCCCGCCGCCGGCTTCCCCATCCTCGCGCTCGCGACCGCCCTGCACGAGCTGCCGCTGCTGCGCGCCACCGCCTGGCTCAGCGTGGTCTTCTGCGGCGTGTACGCCAGGCGCTGGGGCCCGCGCGGGCAGGCGCTGGGCATCTTCGCGTTCATGATGTTCTTCGTCACCCAGTTCCTGCACGCGGTACCGGCGCAGCTGCCGGAGCTGTACGGGGCGGTGGCGCTGGCCCTGACCGCCTCCTCGGCCGTCCGCTTCGGCCTGTGGTGCATCGAGCGGCGTACGCCGCCGCCCGCCGCGCCCGCGCCGCTCCCCGGCCGCGGGGTCGCCCGCCCCACCACCCGGCAGGCTTTCCAGGCGACCTTCGCCTGCGGCGTCGCGCTCGCCGCAGGGCTGCTGATCTCCCCGGACCGCTGGTACTGGGCCGTCGGCACCGCCTGGTGGATCTTCGTCAACACCGCGTCGCGCGGCGAGACCCTGGTCCGTGGCTTCCGCCGCGTCGTCGGCACCGTCACCGGTATCGCCGCGGGACTGCTGATCGCGGTCCCGGTCGGCGGCGCGCCGGCACCGACGGCCGTCCTGGTCGCGGTCTGCGTCTTCGGCATCTTCTACACGGCCACGCCCTCGTACAGCTGGATGATGTTCTTCGTCACCGTCATGGCCGGTCTGCTGTACGGGCTGCTGGGCGTCCTGCACCCCGGGCTGCTGCTCCTGCGCTTCGAGGAGACGGCGGTCGGCGCGCTCGGTGCGGCCCTCGGTGTCGCGTTGATCCTGCCCGTCACCACCCATGCCGCGACCGACGCGTGGATCCGGCGCGCACTGCACTGCGTCCACGGCTGCACCACCGCGGCCGCGCGCCGACTGGCCGGGGCGGAGGAGGCCGATCCGGCGCCGCTCGCCGCCGAACTGGAGCTGCTGCTCGGCCGGGTACGGCTCTCGCTCGCCCCGCTCGTTCATCCGCTCAGCCCGCTGCGTGCCCGCAAAGCGCGCGCCCGCCAGGTGATCGCGCTGCTCGACGACTGCGCCCGCGAAGTGCGCGGCCTCGCCACCGTCGCCGCCGACCCGGACGCCTCCCACGACGCCCGGCTGGCCGCCGCCTGCCGGCGCGTCGAGGCCGCCGTACACGCGCTGGTGCCGCCTGCCACCCGGCAGACGAAGGCCTCCGTCGACTCCGTGCGGGCGCCGCAGCACCACCCCGGGGCCGAGGCCGCCCTCACCCATCTGCACGGGCTGGAGCGGGCGCTCGCGGAGCTCGATGCGCCCCTGCGCACCTCTCCCCGCGCCCCCCTCGTACCTGCCTGACCTGCCACAACGACACAAGCCGCGGAATGAGGCAAATTCACCTGGCACACACAGGGTGGATCAGTCTGTTCAAGGGGTAACCAGAGCGGCATCCACGTACGTCCCCTCCAGGACCGGGGGTACGCGCCATGCGGAAGTCTCTGCTCAGAGCCCTGCGCCGGACCGGTGCACGGGTGTCAGCGCACGAATCGGCGGACGCTCCGGCGCCGGAAGTCCGCTGCCCGATGGGCCACTCCGAGCAGCCGACGGGCGGCCCGCCCGCCACCCGCGGTGAGCTGGTCGAAGAGGCCGAGGAGTTCATCCGGCTCCATCACCGCGAGGAGCCGTCGGCCGGTGACCCGGCGGGCCGGATCGCCGCCGTACGCGCAGAGATCGAGGCGACCGGCACCTACCGCCACACCCCGGCCGAACTCGTCTACGGCGCACGCGTCGCCTGGCGCAACAGCAACCGCTGCATCGGCCGGCTCTACTGGCGCTCCCTGCGCATACGCGACCGCCGGGACATCGACGACGCCGACTCCGTGGCGCGCGAGGCGGCCGACCATCTGCGCGAAGCCAACAACGGCGGCCGGATCCGCCCGCTCATCACCGTCTTCGCCCCGGACGCGCCGGACCGTCCAGGACCGCGGATCTGGAACGAGCAGCTCGTACGGTACGCGGGCTACGCCGGCGACTACGGGCCCGCCGTCGGCGACCCGCGCAACGCCGGGATCACCGAGCTCGCCCTCAGGCTCGGCTGGCCGGGCGGCCCGGGCACACACTTCGATCTGCTGCCACTGGTGATCGAGGACGGGGACGGCAAACCGCGCTGGTTCGAGCTGCCGCGCGACGCCGTACTCGAAGTGGAGCTGCACCACCCGGAGCAGAGCTGGTACGCGGGCCTCGGCCTGCGCTGGCACGCCGTACCCGCGATCGCGAACATGTGCCTGGAGATCGGCGGGATCTGCTACCCCGCAGCTCCCTTCAACGGCTGGTACATGGGCACCGAGATCGGTGCCCGCAACCTCGCGGACACCGACCGCTACGACCTGCTGCCGCGTATCGCCGAGCAGTTGGGCCTGGACACGACGAACGACCGCTCGCTCTGGAAGGACCGCGCACTGGTCGAGCTGAACCGCGCGGTCCTGCACTCCTTCGACCTCGCGGGAGTCACGGTCACCGACCACCACACCGAGTCGCGCCGCTTCCTCACACACCTGGACCGGGAGCAGAGCCGGGGCCGTGTGGTGGGCGCGGACTGGTCGTGGATCGTGCCGCCGATCTCGGGCTCCGCGACACCCGTCTTCCACCGGACGTATGACACGACCCAATGGCGTCCCGCCTATGTCCACCACCCGGAGGCGACCGCGCGCGCCCGCGGCGAAGGGAACTCGTAGCCGGAGTTGGTCTAGACCGCCTGCTACCGTCGGCCGGGCAGCAGGCGAATCAGTGGCGGAGAGAGGAATGCTGTGGGGGACAAGAGCGCCGGACGGGCTTTCATCGGGTCGTTCACCTCGGCCGGAGGCCGCGGGATCATCACGGCCGCCGTGGACGGGGAGACCGGGGCCCTGACGGAGACGGGGGCGAGCGACGCCGTCGCGGACCCGTCGTATCTCGCGCTCGCGATCGCGTCCGGCGGCACGGTCCTCTACGCCGTCTCCGAGACTGCAGAGGGCGCGGTAGGGGCTTTCGAGGCGGACGGGCCGTCGCCGCGGCCGATCGGCGCGCGCGTGCCGGTGTGCGGCGCGGGACCCACGCATCTCGCGATCGCCTCGGGCCATCTGGTGACCGCCAACTACGGTTCCGGCAGCGTCAGCGTGCTCCCGGTCGGGACCGACGGCGAACCGGTCGCCGCCAGCGGCGTACTGCAGCACGAAGGCTCAGGGCCGCACCCCGACCGGCAACGCGGCCCGCACGCGCACCAGGTACTGCCCGATCCGACCGGGCGCTGGGTGCTCAGCGTCGACCTCGGCACCGACTCCGTACGGATTTGCGTGCTGGACACCGAGTCGGGCGAGCTGACGAAGCACGGCGAGACCGCGCTGCGCCCCGGCACAGGACCGCGCCATCTCGCCTTCCACCCCGCCGGCGGCCACGCCTATGTGCTGAACGAGCTCGAGCCGACCCTCACCGTCTGCCGCTGGGACGCGGACTCGGGCGTCCTCGAACCGCTCGGCGAGACGCCGGTGCTGCCGGACGGCGCGGCCGGGCCCAGCTACCCGTCCGCGGTGGTTGTCTCGCACGACGGCCGCCATGTCTGGGCGGCCAACCGCGGCCATGACAGCATCGCCGTCCTCGCGCTCGACGAGACGCACGAGAAGGCGGATCTGATCACGACGGTGCCGTGCGGCGGGCACTGGCCGCGCGACCTGGCCCTGGACCCCACAGGACACAGGCTGTACACCGCCAATGAGCGCACCGGAGACGTCACCTGGTTCGACATCGACCCGGAGACGGGCGTTCCGCGCAGGTCGGGCTCCCTCGACGTCCCCGCCGCCTCCTGCGTGATCTTCGCCTGACCGTCGCCGGGGCGTTGCGCAAGGGCCCGCACCGTTCGCGTGGTGCGGGCCCTTCTGCGTACATACGGCGGAGCCGTCAGAGACTCGGCGAGCCCTGAGGCTGCGGCGCGATGCCCAACGCGGTCGCGTACTGCGACAGCACCAGCTTTCCGATCGCCGGGTAGGCCCCGAGCGCCTCGGAGGCGGCGCAGCCCGCCTCCTTCACGGCCGAGTCGAGCAGGCCCTCGGGCAGCTCCGGGCCCACGAGGTACGGCGCCAGGGCGAGCTGCACCGAGCCGGAGCCGCGCAGTTGCTCGGCGATCGCGCCGACCGCGCCCTCGTGGTCGAGCGCGGCGGCCATCACCGGCACCGCGAGACGCGCGGCCAGCAGCATGCCCGTGATCCCGGCGGCCTGGACGGCCTCCTCGCCGCCGACCGTAGCCAGGATGATGCCGTCGGCCGCCGTGGCCACGGTGAACAGCCGGGCGCGGTCGGCACGCGCCAGACCGGCCTCCGAGAGCCGGACGTGCAGGGCTTCGGCGAGCAGCGGGTGCGGGCCGAGGACATCGGTCAGCTCGGCGCTCGCGCGGCTGTCCATGACGGCCTGGCGGATCCGGCGCATCAGGACGTTGTCCGGGCCGGCGAGAAGGGGCACCACAACGGCGGCGGGGCCCTCGGGCGCGGCCACTTCACGGCCGGCGGCCTGCGCGATCTCGTACCGCTCGGTGCGCCGGGCGGCGGTGTGCGCGAGGACGCCTTCGAGCGTGGGGTACTCGGCGTTGTCCCCGTCGAGATAACCGATGCCGACCTCAAGGCCCGGCAGCTCGGAGCGAGCGATGCTTATGACCTCTTCGGCCAGGCTGCGCGTGGCGGGCGCGGGAGCGCCGGGCACGGCGAGCACGAGCGCGGGCGCGCCCTCAGGAGCCGCTACGGGCTCCGGGCGGCGGTGCCGCCCGGTCTGTCGGGGTCGCGGCATTCGTACAGGCAGGCCGGATGCAGGCCCAGTGGGGGAGCTCATGGCGCCGCATGCTACTGGTTTTGGGGGCGCGACTGTTCGGGGAGGGGGCGGTCAAGCGTCATCTGTCCGCATTTATCCGATGAATGGTGTACGCCTCAGCTGTCCTGCTCTGTCGGTACGTGCAGCAGAGTCGGATGGCGCGGCAGCCGCAGCGAATCGGTGGCGAGCGCGGACGCGATGAGCAACGAGCCGGTGAGCGGATCGCCGGCCGCGGACACCGGCTGTGCATACGGCAGTTGTCCGGCAAGCTCCGCCCTCAGCGGTACGAGAAGAGGGGCACCCATCCTGAACAGCCCACCGGTGAGGGCGACTTCGCATCCCTCGGGCACATCGGTGGCCGACGGGCAGACGGCCGCGGCCGACTCGGCGATCTGCCGGGCGGCCGCCGCGAGGATGTCCGCCGACACCTCGTCGCCGTCCACAGCGCACCGGCCGACCTCGGGCGCGAAGGATGCGAGCACCGCGGGACGGTCGGAGCGCGGGTACAGCAATCCCGGCAGCTCCTGCGCCGGACCGAACACCGACTCCATCCTGGCCAGCAGGGCTGCGGAACCGCCACGCCGTCCGTCGTGGGCGCGCAGCGCGGCCTCCAGCCCGGCCCGGCCGATCCACGCGCCGCCGCCGCAGTCGCCCAGCAGATGACCCCAGCCGTCGGCCCGGTGCCAGTCGGACAGGTCGGTGCCCAGCGCGATCAGGCCCGTGCCCGCCGCGACGACCGCCCCGGCCCGCTGGCCGAGCGCACCGGCGTAGGCCGTGACCGCGTCGGCCGCGAGCGCCAGGCGCCGTGCACCCAGCGACTCGGCCAGTGCCGCGGGGAGTTCGGCGCGCAGCCGGTCGCCGAGCGTCGCCATCCCGGCGGCGCCGATCGCGACCGCGGACACGGTGCCGCCCCCCGCCCGGTCGAGCAGGGTGCGCGCCATCGGCAGCAGCTGCTCCAGCAGATGCTCCGCGTCGATGCCCGCGGCACCGGTGCGCACCGGCTCGCGCGACACCTCGGTCTCGGCCTTCCCCGGGTTCCCGGCTTCGGCCAGCGCGACACGCAGCCCGGAACCCCCGGAGTCGACTCCGAGTACCCGGCTCACACTCACGGAAGCTGCCAGTCCACCGGCTGCGCCCCCTGGCGTTGAAGGAGCTCATTGGTCCGGCTGAACGGACGCGAGCCGAAGAAGCCGCGGTCCGCGGACATCGGGGAGGGATGCGAGGACTCGATCGCGGGAAGGTCGCCGAGCAGCGGACGCAGATTGCGGGCGTCACGCCCCCACAGCACGGACACCAGGGGCTTGCCGCGCGCAGCAAGGGCCCGGATGGCCTGCTCGGTCACTTCCTCCCAGCCCTTGCCGCGGTGTGCGGCGGGCTTGCGGGGCGCGGTGGTGAGCGCCCGGTTCAGCAGCAGCACCCCCTGCCGGGTCCACGGTGTGAGATCCCCGTTGGAGGGACGGGGGTGCCCCAGGTCCCCGTGCATTTCCCGGAAGATGTTGTCCAGGCTGCCGGGCACCGGCCGCACCTCGGGCGCCACCGAGAAGCTCAGGCCCACGGCATGCCCGGGCGTGGGGTACGGATCCTGACCCACGATCAGGACACGCACCTCGTCGAAGGGCTGCTGGAAGGCGCGCAGCACATTCGGTCCGGCCGGCAAGTAGGTGCGCCCCGCGGCGATCTCCGCGCGCAGGAAGTCGCCCATCGCGGCGACGCGTTCAGCCACTGGAGCGAGCGCATCGGCCCACCCGGGCTCGACGATTTCTTTCAACGGTCGTGCTGCCACGGGGCGCCACTCTACTGGTGCGGCGACGGTGCGTTTCACCCCATGGCCGCCGCCCGCACACAGAGCACATCCGGCAGATGGGAGGCGAGCAGCTGCCAGCTGTCGCCGTCGTCCGCGCTCGCGTACACCTCGCCGTTGCGATTGCCGAAGTAGACACCCGCCGGATCCGCGTCGTCCGTGCACAGCGCGTCCCGCAGCACCGTCCCGAAGTGATCCCCTTCGGGCAGCCCGGCAGACAGCGCCTCCCAGCTGCCGCCCGCGTCGTTCGTGCGGTAGACGCGGCAGCGACGCCCGGCAGGCACCCGGTCCGCGTCCGCCGTGATCGGGAAGACATAGGCCGTGTCGGGACGGTGCGGATGCGCGGCGACCGCGAAACCGAAGTCGGACGGCAGACCCGCGCCGATGTCCGTCCACTTGGCACCCGCGTCGTCGCTGCGGTACACGCCCCAGTGATTCTGCAGATACAGGCGGTCCAGATCGCCGGCGTCCTGCGCGATCTTGTGGACGCACTGCCCGAACTCCGGATTGGGGTCGGGCAGGAAGACCGCCGACACTCCCTGGTTGGACGGCTCCCAGCTGGCCCCGCCGTCCTTGGAGCGGAACACCCCGGCCGTCGACACGGCGACCGTCACGGCCTCCGGGTCACGGCGGTCGGTGACCACGGTGTGCACCGCCTCACCGCCGCCGCCCGGCACCCATTGCGAGCGGGTCGGGTGCTCCCACAGGGGCCGTACGAGCTCGAAGGTCTCGCCGGCGTCGTCCGAGCGGAACAGCGCGGCCGGCTCCGTGCCCGCGAACACCACGTCAGGCGTGGCGGGACCGGCCGGATGCAGCTGCCAGACCCGTTCCAGGGACGCTCCGGTGTCCTTGGGGAACTTCACCGCCGGCTTCGTCGGCTCGATCCACGTCTTGCCGAGGTCGTCGGAGTGGAACACCGAAGGACCCCAGTGCGCGCTGTCGCCGCCGACCAGCAGCCGGGGCACGGATCGGCGCGTATCGATCCCGATCGAGTACACGGCCTGCGCATTGAAGTGCGGGCCGTCGAACTCCCACGTGCCACCGCGTCTGCGGCCGATGAAGAGCCCTTTTCGAGTGCCTACAGTCAGAAGTACATCGGTCATGGCCGATACCTCCAGGACGCCGTTGTCTCGGATAGGGGCCAGTCTGCACCCGCCCACTGACAGTGGCCCGTGGGCGGCTCTCGCGCAGGTCGGCCCGGAGGGAAAGCTCGGGACGGCTCGGTCGACGACAGAACCGACTCACGTCCTCAGTGCAGACCGGCCGGGGCCCCGGAACTCATCGGTGCCGCCGGGGCGAATCTGCCGGAGCCGTGCAGTCCGCGCAGAGCGGCGCCGCAGGCGAGGCCCAGCGCGAGGAGTGTCAGCCAGGGCAACGCGGACAGACCCGCCTTCCGCGAGGCATTGAGCGCGGCGCCCGTCAGCAGGTTCCCGAGGGTGATGCCGACGCCGCAAAGGGTGTTGTGGAGCCCGTAGTGGGTGGCGATGAGACGGTCTCCGGAGAGACGGACGATGGTCTCCATCTCGAACGGGTACGCGATCATCGTGCCGATGGCCACCAGCAGGGCCGAGAGCATCGGCGGCGCGCTCGTCAGGGAACCACCGGCCCGCCCTCCGGCACGGACAGCGGCACCACCGCGAGCAGCGGCAGGAAGACCCCGTGCCGGTGATCCCGGCGGCCTTGTCGCATCAAGCGATGATCATGCGGTGCGCCGACTGTGCACGACATCCTGATCACTGGACTACCGTGCCGAGGCATGAACGCGGACCGCTGGTTGGCAGACACCCGGACCTCCTACGACACGGTCGCGGTCAGCTATGCCGGCCAAATACGCGAGGCTCTGGCCGGGGAACCGTACCTTCGAGCGGCTCTCGCGTTGTTCGCCGACTTGGTGCACGCCGCTGGCGGCGGGCCGGTGGCGGACGTGGGCTGCGGACCTGGACACGTCACCGCTCACCTGCACGAGCTGGGTGTGGACGCTTTCGGTATCGACCTTTCACCTGTGATGATCGACGTGGCTCGGCGTGACCACCCCGGCCTGCGGTTCGAGGTGGGCTCGATGACGGACCTCGACCTCGCCGACGATTCGGCCGTCGGCCTGCTCGCTTTTTGGTCGTTGATTCACCTTCCCGACGATGCCGTCCCCACGGTCTTCGACCACTTCCGGCGGGTGTTGCGTCCCGGCGGACCACTGCTGCTCGGCTTTCACGTCGGCGACGAGTCGAGGCTGAAGACGCAGGGCTACGGCGGTCACCCGATGAACGTCTACGTCCACCGCCGCCAACCTGACCAGGTGGCGGCCTGGCTACGCGACGCCGGGTTCACGGTCGAGGCTCAAATGCTGCTCGACCTCGACGAGAGCGTTCCAGGAGCGGTTTTTTTCGCGCGCCGTCAGCCCAGCCCCGCCAGCGGTCCGGTTGCGGCCGGCGTCCCGCCGACAGAAGGGTGACCGGGCCGTGATCATGACGCGATGCCAACTCTTCGTGCGCAACTCGCAACGCATGCGGACCCGTTGCTTTCCGTGCATCACCCGGGGGCGCCCCCCAGGTGACAGGTGCCATGTGAGTGCACGCGGCGACAGGGTTGCGAGAGCCGGCGGGATGCGGCCGTCGGCACTCGGGTGCACACGTCAGACGGACCGGTGGTACTGCTCGGGGACGCGGATGTCGCCGCCGAGCTCCCGGGCGGCGTGCCTGGCCCAGGACGGGTTGCGCAGCAGCTCGCGGCCGAGCAGGACCGCATCCGCCTCGCCGTTCGCCAGGATCTTCTCGGCCTGCTCGGCCTCGGTGATCATGCCCACCGCGGCGACCGGGAGACCGGCCTCCCTCTTGACCCGCGCGGCGAACGGCACCTGGTAACCGGGGCCGGTCGGGATGCGGACCCGCGCGGCGTTGCCGCCGGTCGAGACATCGAGCAGATCGACGCCGTGTTCTTTCAGCAGCGAGGCGAGGCGCACCGTGTCGTCGGCCGTCCAGCCGGCCTCCTCCAGCCAGTCGGTGGCGGAGATACGGAAGAACAGTGGCAACTCCTCGGGCCATACGGCGCGCACCGCGTCGACGACCTCGAGCGCGAAGCGGACTCGGTTCTCGAAGGAGCCGCCGTACTCGTCGTCACGGTGATTACTGTGCGGGGAGAGGAACTCGCCGATCAGATAGCCGTGTGCGCCATGGATCTCGGCGATCTCGAACCCGGCGTCCAGGGCGCGGCGGGCCGCGTCAGCGAACTGCCCGGTGATCTCCAGTATCTGATCAGTCGTCAGCTCGTCGGGGACGGGGTGCCCCTCGTCGAACGGGAGCGGACTGGGTCCGAGTGGCTGCCAGCCGTGCTCTTCGGCCCCCACTGGTGCGCCGCCCTTCCAGGGGCGGTCCGTCGACGCCTTGCGGCCGGCGTGCGCCAACTGGATTCCGGGAACGGTGCCCTGGCTCTTGAGGAAAGCGGTGATCCGGCGGAACGCCTGGACCTGGGTCTCGTTCCAGATGCCGAGGTCGGCGGGGCTGATCCGGCCCTCGGGGCTGACGGCGGTCGCCTCGGTCAGGATCAGTCCCGTGCCACCGGTCGCGCGGGCGGCGTAGTGGGCAAAGTGCCAGTCGTTCGCCACGCCGGCGTTCGGCCCGAACACCTCGGCCGAGTACTGGCACATCGGCGCCATCCAGGCGCGGTTGGGGATGGTCAGCGATCGCAGGGTGTAGGGCTGGAACAGCGCGCTCACGGCGGACTCCATTCGGGGCGGGACCGGTGTACGACTCGTACGATACCCATCGTAGTACGGAGGGTGTCAAACTACGAGAGGTGTCGTACAAGATGCGGTTCCGCCGTGCACGGGGGGCTATGCGCGGATCTCCTGGGTGCAGCACTTCGCTCCACCGCCCGCCTTGCGGAACTCCGAGAGGTCCACCGGGACGGGGACGTAGCCGCGCGCCGCGATGCTCTCCATGAGGCCCGTCGCGTCCTGGGCGATCACCACATTGCGTCCGTCGGAGAGGGAGTTGAGCCCAAAGGCGAGTGCGTCCTCCCGCGTGGAGATGACCGCGTGCGGGAACAGAGCCTTGAGTACCTTCTGACTTCCCTCCGAGAAAGCCGCCGGATAGTAGGCGATATTCTCGGCGTCAAGCGCGAACAGTGCTGTGTCCAGGTGATAGAAATGCGGGTCGACAAGGTGAAGACTCACCGTCGGCGCGCCGAAGAATTCCTGTACCTCGTGATGGGCCGCGGGAAGGGTACGGAATCCGGTGCCGGCGAGGATGTATCCGCCGACCGGGGTGAAGTCGCCTTCTCCTTCGCAGGTGTAGGACGGGACACGCGTCTCGAATCCGGCGTTTTCAAACCATTTCCGGTAGTGGGCGGCCTCCGGCTGCCGCTCGGGTGCGTGGAACTGCGCGCCGAACACCTTGCCGTCGAGTACGAGTGCCGAATTGGCCGCGAACACCATGTCGGGGAGGTCGGCGACCGGTTCCACCGTCTCCACGGTGTGGCCCAGTTCGCGGTACAGGGATGTCAGCGCGTTCCACTGCTTTCGGGCCATGCCGACATCGACAGGCTCCTCCGATGTCATCCATGGGTTGATGGCGTACCGGACGTCGAAGTACTCCGGCGGGCAGACGAGATATCGGCGCTTCTTCGCTGTGCGGATGGGCGGCATCCTCGATTTCCTTTCACCGTGCTGCGGGGACACCCACCACGCTATTGATTTGTTACGGACAGTGACAAGATGAATGAGTTGCGTACATCCGCAACTATGTTGCGCGTACGAGGCTTTGAGCCACCACTTGTTAAGCGGTGTCGGGTGCGAGGCGTCCCGATCCGGCCTCCGGGCTGCCCGGCAGGAGGTGGTTGAGCACGATGAAGCTGTTCGTGGCTTTCACGAAGGGCTCCGAGCGGATCCGCTCCAGGATGTCTTCGAAGTGCGCGACATCGAGTGCTCTGATGTGCAGGATCGCGTCGGCGCGCCCGGTGACGGTCACGGCCGACTGGATCTCGGGATGGTTGCGAACGACCTCCGCCAGCCTCCTCGGCGGGGCGGCGTCGTCGCAGAACACCTCGACATACGCCTCGGTGTGCCAGCCCAGCGCTGAGGGCTTCACCACCGTGGTGAAGCCCGTGATCACCTCTTGCTCCCGCAGCCGGTCCACCCGGCGCTTCACGGCGGGCGCCGACAGGCCGATCGACACGCCGATCTCCCTCAGGCTCGCCCTCGCATCCGCCATCAGCGCCGCGATGATCTTGCGGTCGAGTTCGTCCAGCTCAGCTCCGCGCCGGGACATGGAGTCATCTCCTCCTTCGGGGTGCACCGCGCGTCACGTCACGGCAGAGCGCACAGTAACCCGTCGGTGCAGCTCAGGGCGCGAGAGCGGCTCGACGTGGCGTCGGGCGGCGCCCTGTGCCCGACTCGTACGAGATTCATCGTATTACGATGCGTATCAAACTACGAGAGATCTCGTACAATGGAGTTCCTTCGATGAAGTGGAGCCGCCGTGACCACCGCGACAAGCCCCCGCGTGCTCGCCCACCCCACGCGCGACGAGATCCGCCTGGAGAACGTGCTCCACGCGCTCTCCGACCCGATGCGGATGCGCGTGGTACGTGACCTTGCGACGGCAGAGGTGAGCCTGTCGTGTTCGCACTTCGATCTGCCCGTCACCAAGTCCACGACCACCCACCACTTCCGCGTGCTGCGCGAGAACGGCGTGATCCAGCAGACCTACCAGGGCACCTCAAAGATGAACGGTCTGCGCCGCGACGATCTGGACGCGCTCTTCCCCGGACTGCTCGACTGCATCCTCGGCGCGGCGGCACGCCAGGCGGACCGTCTCGGCGACGGCGACAAGTAGGCCGTGTCCGGAGCGGGTTGACATCGAGCGCACTCCAAATGATGAAATCCCCGCCACGGCAAGGGCAGTGGCCCTGGTCGCGGATCTCTGGGGGTAGGCATGACTGACACTTCCGACTCTCCTGTCACTCTGATCACGGGGGGTGGCAGCGGTATCGGAGCGGCAACAGCCCGGCAGCTGCTGGACCAAGGGCACCGGGTGACCGTCACCGGACGCGGCCAGGACCGACTCCGCCGCTTCGCCGAGGAACTGGGCAAGCCGGCCGGCCTGTTGACGATCGTCGGAGACGCGGCCGACTACGACTCGGTCCGGTCGGCCGTCGAGGCCACCGTCAAGGAGTTCGGGCGGCTGGACACCGTCGTCGCCAACGCCGGTTTCGCCACCCATGACACCCTCGCCGACGGCGACCCCGCCGGATGGCGCGAGATGGTTCTGACCAATGTGCTCGGCCCCGCTCTGCTCATCAGGGCCGCTCTGCCCGCCCTGAAGGAGACGCGCGGGCGGATCGTTCTCGTCGGCAGCGTGGCAGGCTTCGTCAACACCCCGGGCAATATCTACGGAGCGACCAAGTGGGCGGTGACCGGCCTCGCCGAGAACACCCGCCGCATGGTCACCGAGCACGGCATCGGCGTGACCCTGATCGCTCCGGGACGGGTGGAGACTCCTTTCTGGGACGGCATGGGGAGCCTTCCTCCCGGGATTCTGCTGACCGCCGACCAACTCGCCGAGTCCCTTGTGTGGGCCATCGGGCAGCCGAGCGGAGTCGACGTCAATACCGTCGTCGTCAGGCCGATCGGGCAGCCCGTGTGACCGGGCGGGCCCCGCACACAGCCTTCTGCAGCAGGCTTCAGACGTGCGTGGCGCCACCCGCCGCACTCAACAGACCTGGCCAGTCGGCGATTTTCACGGACCGTCGGCCGAGCGTCAGTCCCAGCGCCGATTCCGCCGCCTCGATCGCCATCCAGCCCGGCCACGGGACCGGCTGGTGCCCCGACTCCCGCAGTGCGGCCAGCGGGTCGGCGGCGACGGGGCGCAGCGTAAGCATCGCCGCGTCGTCGAGCAGTGACGCCACCGTCTCCTTGGCGCACGGCCGGTTGGTGCCGATCACTCCGGTCGGACCGCGTTTGATCCACCCAGCCACATACTCCCCGGGCGACGGCACACCGTCCCGCAGTACCCGTCCGCCGGTGTGCGGCACCGTGCCGTGTTCGGTGTCGAACGGCAGACCCGCCGGCGGCACTCCGCGGTAGCCGACCGCCCGCAGCACCAGCTGCGCCTCGATCTCCTCGTACCTGCCGGTGCCCCGAACGCCTCCGTCGCCGTCCGGAACGGTGCGCTCGAACCGTACGCCCGCCACCCGCCCGCCGTGCTCCAGCAGCTCCACCGGACGCAGGAAGAACCGCAGATGGATCCGGCGGTCCTGCCCTTGCGGCGGCTGCCCGGCCCAGCCGCGTACGACGTCGAGATTGCGGCGGTTGACCGCCGGCAGGGCGGCGGGTGCGCTGCCCGACGGATCGGCGTACGCCGGGTCGAGCGCGAGGTCCTCGGGCTCGACCACCACTTCCGCCGCGGGCAGTGAGCCGAGCTCGCGCAGCTCCTTGGTGGTGAACTTCGCCTGCGAGGGGCCGCGCCTGCCCACCATGTGCACCTCGCGCACCTGGCTGACCGCGAGCGCGCCGAGCGCCGCCTGGGGCACATCGGTGGCGCGGAGCTCCTCCGCGCCCCGGGCGAGGATACGGGCCACGTCGACGGCCACATTGCCGACGCCGATCACCACGGCCGAGCGGGCACCGAGCACAAAGCCGTTGCCCGACGCATCGGGGTGTGCGCTGTACCAGGAGACGAATTCGGTGGCCGAGTGGCTGCCGGGCAGATCCTCGCCCGGCACGCCGAGCCGGCGGTCCTTGGCGGCGCCGACGCAGTACACAACCGCGTGGTAGAGCTCCAGCAGCCGCCCGGGGTCCAGCCCGTGCGTGCCCACCTCCACATTGCCGATGAAGTCGATCCGCTCGTGTTCGAGCACAGTGCGCAGATTGTTCTGGAGGGACTTGATCTTCTCGTGGTCGGGCGCGACCCCGTAGCGCACGAGTCCGTACGGGCAGGGGAGCCGGTCCAGGACGTGCACACGCACATCCGGCACCCGACTCTGCTGGACAAGGGACTGCGCGGCGTAGACCCCACTGGGTCCCGATCCGATGACGGCGACGCGAAGCACAGCTGCGCTCCTTCCCGCAGGGGGATTCCAGCATGGCACCGGTGGGCGGAGATGGGGGAGATGCGCTAACGGGGTGTGTTGTGGCGTCGTGGCGCGCGTGCCGCCACAAAGAGTGATGATTTGCCTGGTTGCGTGCTAATTGTGCAAGAAACTACGTTTCTTAACGTTAGTGATCGGTACGAACCGATTGAGGCGTTGCCGTACCCGCCGGTGTGGGAGCTGCAGGGGCGCGGCACGGTCACCTGTGGCACGGACTCGCTCCAGGGGACGTGCGAGGTCGCCCCGCCCTGGTTCGATGTCCGGCTGACCTTTGCCGACGGTGCCCGGCTCGATGTACTCGCCGTCGTCACCGACGGGCGGATCGCCATCGAAGACCTGCGGGCCGACCCGCCCCTGCCGCTGGAGGGCTTCGCGGTGCTCGCCGACCGGCTCAGGGATCCACTCGTGGACGCCTGCCGGGTGGCCATGGAGCAACCCGGGGCAGAGGAGGCGGCTCCGGTCGCGCCCGGCGACACCGGGCGGGCGGACGCGCCATCGCCCGACCGCCGTCGGGCCCGCCCCGCCGTGCCGCGCGGCAGCGCCCTCCGACGGATCGCGGCCGACGTCTACCGGGCCGCGCAGCAGGACGGGCGTGACCCCGTGCTCGCGGTGATGGGCGCCACCGGGCGGAGCCGCCGTAGGTCGCTCCGGCTCATCGCGGGCGCCCGGGACGAGGGGTATCTCGCGCCGCGCCACAACCGCCGCAGGGCCGACCCGGCGCCTATGCCCGACCCGGTGCGTGTGTCCGACCCGGTGGGTGTGTCCGCCCCGGAGGGCGGGCCCGACGCGGTGGACGGGCCCGACGCGGTCGAGGCGCCCCTCACATCGAACGCATCCGGTTGATCTCGCTCGTCTGCTGAGCGATCACATCGTTCGCCATCTCCTCGACGAGGACGTTGTTCCCGCCCGAGAGGACATCGGTGGCCATCGTGAGCGCACCCTGATGGTGGGTGATCATCAGCGTCAGGAAGAGTTCGTCGAACGCCTTGCCCTTCGCCGCGCGCAGCTGGGCCAGTTGGGCCGGGGTGGCCATTCCGGGCATTGCGCCCGGACCGTGGTCATGACCGCCCTTCCCCTTCGCCCCGCCGTTGCTTTTGAGCCACCCCTGCATCGCGGCCAGTTCCGGCTTCTGCGCGGCGGCTATGCGCTCCGCCAGTCGCTTGACCTGGGTCGATCCAGCGCGATCCGGTGCCAGTGCGGTCATCTGCAGTGCCTGGCCGTGGTGCGTGATCATCATCTGTGCGTAGGAGAAGTCCGCCGCGTTGGGAGTGTCGTCCGGGGCGGCCTTCGCGGCCTCCTCCGCCGAGAGTGTCTTGGCCGGCTCGCCCGGCTTCCCGGGTGCCACCACGGACGGCCCCGCTGCCCCCTTGGCCTTGGCGGGAGCGTCGGAGCCCGACTCGCAGGCGCCCAGGGCGAGTACGGCGGCAGTGACCGCTGCCGCGACGACGGACCTGTGGACACGCGCGGTCCTACGACGGTTCAACACGGTGGCCTCCTGAGGCACTTGGGGTTTTTGGGGACCGTCCTAGCACGCTTCCGCACACCGTTGATCAGGAACTTTCATTACGTCTCTGTTGCCATCTATTGAGATGTACATGGAAAGGAAGATACTGCCGAGGGTCCGTGAACCGTTCAACTGCGAACGGATACAAGGGAGGACGCAGTGACCCTGTTGCACACCACCCGAGTGCGGCGCAGACGTCTGGGCGTGGCGGCAGCCGCGGCCGGGCTCCTTGCCACGCTGCTGGCGGCCGGACCCGCGGTCGCCATACCAGACCCCGGGGACACGCCCGCCCAGGAGAAGGTCTCCTCGGAGCAGGCCGCCGAAGCCAGATCGGCCATCGCAAGCGGCGAGATACCCCCTGTCGACGCAGTCGTCCACAGCGACAATGTCGAGCACCTCACCAACATCCCCAAGGACGCCCTCAAGGGCACCAATTCAGACCTGGCCTTCCAGGGCAAGTACGCCTTCGCGGGCAACTACGACGGCTTCCGGATCTTCGACATCAGCAACCCGAGGGCCCCGAAGACCGTTTCGCAGGTCCTGTGTCCCGGATCGCAGAACGACATCTCGGTCTCCGGTGACCTGCTCTTCCTCTCCACCGACTCCTCGCGCAACGACAACTCCTGCAACAGCGTTTCGCAGCCCGCGACGGAGAAGTCGTCCTGGGAGGGCATGAAGATCTTCGACATCAGCGACAAGGCCAACCCCAAGTACGTCGCCGCAGTCGAGACCGCGTGCGGATCGCACACGCACACCATCGTGCCGGAGCGTCGCAACGTCTACATTTACGTCTCCTCGTACTCGCCGAGCGTGACCTTCCCGGACTGCCAGCCGCCGCACGACGGAATCTCCGTCATCAAGGTGCCGCGCAAGGCCCCCGAGAAGTCGGCGATCGTGAACTTCCCGGTGCTCTTCCCGGGCGAGGGCCCCGACGGCGGCGGCAACCCGGGCTCGCCCACCAACCCGGGCGTCTCCAAGACCACCGGCTGCCACGACATCACAGTGCTGCCGTCCAAGGACCTGGCCGCCGGCGCCTGCATGGGTGACGGCATCCTGTTCGACATCGAGGACCCGGAGCACCCGAAGGTCATCGACCGCGTCCAGGACAACGTGAACTTCGCGTTCTGGCACTCGGCGACCTTCAACCAGCGGGCCAACAAGGTCGTCTTCACCGACGAGCTCGGTGGCGGCGGCGCGGCCACCTGCAACGCCCAGATCGGGCCGAACCGCGGCGCCGACGGCATCTACGACATCGTCGGCAGGGGCGACCATCGCAAGCTGGTCTTCCGCAGCTACTACAAGATCGGCCGCTACCAGGCGGACACCGAGAACTGCGTGGCCCACAACGGCTCACTCATCCCGGTCAAGGGCCGCGACATCATGGTCCAGGCCTGGTACCAGGGCGGGGTCTCGGTCTGGGACTTCACCAACTCCTCGAAGCCCAAGGAGATCGCCTACTTCGAGCGCGGCCCGCTCAGCGCGGACACGATATCGACCGGCGGTGCCTGGTCGGCGTACTACTACAACGGCTACATCTACGCCAATGACATCGCCAAGGGCTTCGATGTGCTGAAGCTCGACGACCGTCGGACGAACCCGGCGAAGCGAGTGCGGATGCACGAGCTCAATGTGCAGACCCAGCCCGACTACTTCGACGACTTCGACCACTGATCCCGGGTCTCCTGACGCTTTCCGCCGGGCGGCCTGCCGCCCGGCGGAAAGCCGAGTTCCCAGTCCAGCCCGTACCGCTGGAACAGCTCCGCGCGCAGCCGTGCCCGCGGCATCGGTGCGCCGGGCAGCAGCACCGCGAAGACCGCGCCCATCAGCAGGGCACGCAGCAGCGGGTAGTCGGCGTCGACATCGGGTGATCCGTACCGCTCCATCGTGTCCCGCAGCAGGAACGCGAGGCGTTGCTGCTCCGGGCCCTGCACAAAACCATCGGCCTGCAGTACCCCCGACATATGGGTCCGCATCAGAAGGGGATGGTCGACCGCCAGCCCCAGAATCGCGTCGATCGCCCGTGCCAGCCGTTCCCGCCCGTCATCGGTGCGCGGCTCGCGCTCGAGCGCCGCCTCGAGCGTCAGGTGCATCAAGCGGTGCACGGCCGCCTGCAGGAGCTGGCGCTTTCCGGGGAAGTAGTACGAGACCAGTCCGCGCGCCGAGCCCGCCCGGTCGGCGATGTCGGCCAGCGTGGTCGCCTCGTATCCGCGCTCGCCGACGAGCTCCACCGTCGCCTGCAGAAGCCGCTCCCGGGAACGCCGACGAAGCTCTTCATTGACCGATGCGCTCCGCGGGGACATGCTTGACTCCTGCGTTGACTGGCTCCGAGCCAATATACTCAGGGCGTCCCACTGCGAGGCCTTGAGGGCCTGGTCAGCAGGGTGCTGCCCGAACCGGGCGACGCGGGGGATCGTCCGGTTCGGGTGGTTTTGTCATGCCTTCAGTGTGCCTCCGTCGCTGTGAAGCTCAGTCGAGGGCTCAGTCGATGAGCCCGATCACCGGCCGCAGTCCCGTCGGCCGTTCCGCCACCGGAAGGTGGTCCACGAAGTGGACCGCGCAGCCCAGATCCGCGGCCCCGCCGTCCGCGGTCGGGTGGTCGCCCACCATCAAAACATCGCGCGGGTCCTGGGCCAGCGCCTCGCAGGCGGTGCGGAACAGGCGCACATCGGGCTTCTGCACCCCGTGCTCGTACGACAGGACGTAGGCGTCCACCCAGGCGTCCAGGCCGTGGGCGCGGAAGACCGGCCGCAGGTCCCAGCCGATATTGCTGACCACCGCGACGCCCATGCCCCGCTCCCGCAGCGCGCGCAGCACCTCGGCGGCGTCCGGATACGGGCGCCAGGCCGCGGGCTTCATATGGCGGTCGTAGAGCGCGTCGTACAACCCCGCGTCCGGCAGCTCCACCTGCCGGGCGAGACCGGTGTACGCGGCCCGGTGCCGCTCCATGCTTTCGTCGCGGGTCGCCCACAACTCGGTGAGATGCGGCGGCAGCCGTTGTGGGAAGGATCCGCCGGGGAGTGCTCCGGCCGCCTCCAACTCATCCGCGTACCGGGAGAGTTCGGCCTCGGGGACCGTACTGCCCCGCGCGTCGAGGGCCGCGCTCAGCCAGTCCCGCGCGGACTCGATACGGAAGAGCGTTCCGGAGAAGTCGAAGAGCACACCTTTGATCGCCATGACCGCGATCCTTTCCGCCTCACCGCTTCCGGGACAAGACCACACGCTCGTACGCGGCGGCTGACAGGGCCACCAGGCAGGCCCCCATCAGCCAGCCGCCCAGCACGTCCGAGGGCCAGTGCACGCCGAGATAGAGCCGGGTCAGGCCCACTCCGGCGACCGATACGACCGCGGCCGTGACGCTCCAGTGCCACAGCCGTCCGTCCACGCCGTGCCGCCTGAGCAGCCACAGCAGCAGACCGCAGGTGACCATGGCCGTCATCGCATGACCGGAGGGGAAGGCCGCGTAGTGGGCCGAGTCGACCGGATCCGGCCACTGTGGCCGCTCCCGTCCGACGGCGGACTTCAGACCCTGCTGTACGAACGTGCCCACCGCGCTCGTTACCGCTACCCACAGTGCCGGCAGCCGCTCTCCCCGCCACCACAGCCACGCAGCGGCCGCGGCGATCAGGCCGCGCATCGCCCACGGGTCCCACACCCAGTCGGTGAGTACCCGGTTCACCCTGGTGAGCCCCGGCTCTGTCACCGCCCAGTGGTGCAGCCTGTCGGCGACGGTGCGGTCGAAGGAGACGAGAGGCGCCCAGGAGACAGCGACCAGAACCACCAGCACCACGGACACGACGGCGAGCACTGCACCTGTGCGGGCCGGTACGGCGACCGGGTCGTGGGCCGGGGGAGTCGAGGGCGCCGGGCGACGGGAGTACATGGGGGTGATCCTCGCGGCTGACCGGCCCGTCGGGCTAACCCAGCGCGCGCAGAGCCGGCACGAATGCCACCAGCAGCGGAACCAGCGGCACCAGTGCGGCGGCCGCGGTCAGCCGCAGTTTGCGGCCGGCGGTGAGCCGCGGCGCCGGCGTCAGCAGCCGGTTGACGCGGTGCGGCAGCTGGGCGTCCGGCGTGGGGCAGGGCCCGAACACCCCGCGATCCTCGTTGAGTTCGACCAGGGCCAGCGCGATGGTGAGTCGGCCGAAGCGCTTCGACGCGACATCGTCGGCAGCCAGTTCGACCAGCCGGTGCATCTCGTCGCGGAACGCCGCGAACACCGGGATCTGCGGAAAGCCGTTGGCCAGCGCGGCCGAACAGTGCAGCAGCCAGTCGTGCCGCGCCTGCGCGTGCCCCTGCTCGTGCGCCAGTACGGCGTCGAGCTGACGGCCCTTCAGTCGGCGCAACGCGGCTGTGGTGATGACCAGTTGGGGTGCGGCGCCGGGCAGCCACCAGGCGTCGGGCCGCTCGCCCTCCAGGACGACCAGCGGTTCACTGCCCGGCTCCTCGCCCGGCAGCAGCGGGGAGCGCACCAGAAGTTCCATGCGCCGCCGCTTGCGCCGCACCTGGGTCCGGTGGATCTCCCGGGTGAGCATCGCGCCCGTCCAGAGGCCACCGCAGGCGAGGGCCACGGCGAGCAGCGCGGGCCACGGTTCGTTCGCGCCGAGGGCGTACGCCTCGACCACGCCGTGCGGTGCGGCCGCGAAGACTTGACCCCGTACGAACTGCCAGGCCCCGGCCGCGCTGAAAGTCATGGAGAGCGCGAAGCACAGCAGCACGGCCGCCACCACGCACTGCCACACCCACAGCGCCACCACGGGCTCGCGCTCCGGCCAGTCGGCACGCGACACAAGTCGCGGGGCCACGACGGCGGCCAGTGCGCCGAGCAGCAGCAGCACGAGGGAGACCAACATGGGCGACACCCTATGAGGGTGCTGCTACTTGCGGGTATGGCCGCGCAAGCCAAGTGATGTACGACACGGTTCGGCGCCCGCGGTTCGGCGGACCGCGCCGGCGGTTCAGAGGGCGAGCAGCATCGCCAGCATGGCGATACCCATGGTGAGCCTGCAGGCGAGCGCCAGCTCGGGGCGGGCACCCGAGGCGATGGTCGCCGTCGCCGCGCCGCCCGCAGGAGACGGCACGGGCATCAGCCGGACGCCCGAGCGCAGTACGTACACGGTGTAGTACACGAGCAGCGCGCCGGTCAGCAACGGCACACCGGGGGAGGAATGACCGGTGTGCCCGCCGCCCGGCGCCATCGCCACCGCCATGTAGACCATCGCGAGCGAGCCGACGAGATGGTGCAGATGGTGCGTGCCGCGCCGGGCCGGCCACAGGGCGTGCAGCGCGGCCGCGCCGAAGACCGCGGCGTACACCGTCCAGGCCCACTCCGGCACCGTGAGCACGGCGGCGGACATGGCCATCGCGGCCATCCCGAAGCCCATCAGGGCCTCGCCGCCGGCCGCCTTGCGTGCCTCGCCGGAGCAGCTGCGCATCCGCGCAAGGCAGTACGCGCCGGTCGCCCCGCACAGCGCGACGAGCAACCAGTCGGACATCGCAGGTCCGTGCACCGCGCACCTCCCCCTTCGACGGTGTCGAGTGGTCGATGCCCGGCCCTGCGTGACCTACGCGAGCGCACGGGGGTACGCGGGGAGCACACCCGGAAAGCGCGCTCGCCCCTCCGGCGCCCCTACACGCCTCTACTGCCGGCCGCGGTGCTCATGGGCGGTACCGCAGCGGATGGTCGGCCGGCACCTCGACCAGCGCGATGCGGTGGCCGTCCGGGTCGGCGATCCACATCTCGATCAACCCCCACGGCTCGCGCCGCGGCGGCCGCAGCACCTCGACACCGCGCCCCGACAGCTCTTCGTGCGCCGCCGTGACGTCCGCGACCTGGAGCCACAGCTGTACGGAGGGCGAAGGCGCCGCCGCAGCACGCCCCGAGACCTCCAGATAGCCGCCGCCCAGGAAGTACACCGTGCCCCGCTCGGGGCCGGTGCCGAACTCCCGGTAGACCGGCAGGGCCAGCGTCTCGCCGTAGAAGCGGCGCGACTGCTCGGGATCGGCCGGACGAAGCAGGATCCGGCTGCTCAGCACATGCACCATGCCCCGGACCCTAGGCCGAACGGCCGGGTTAGTCTCGTCGGACACCTGCACGCAGCGGAGAACGGACAGTCGGCCCATGGACACCGCACCACCCCGGAACTCGGGCGAACTCACCTACCGTGACGCGGTCGAGGCCGATGTGTCGGTACTCGTTCCACTGATCGAGTCCGCCTACCGCGGCGACTCGAGCCGGAGCGGCTGGACCACCGAGGCGGACATCCTGGACGGGCAGCGGACCGACCCGGAATCCGTGCGCGAGATAGTCACCACTCCTGGCAGCACCCTCCTCGCTGTGGAGCGCGACGGCGAGCTGATCGCCTGCTGCCAGCTCGAACACCGCGGTGAGGCCGCGTACTTCGGCATGTTCGCGGTCCGTCCCGGGCTGCAGGGCGCGGGCCTCGGCCGCCAGATCATCGCCGAGGCGGAGCGCATCGCCCGCGAGCGCTGGAGCGTGCGCGAGATGCAGATGACCGTGATCTCGGTCCGGCACGAGCTGATCGCCTGGTACGTGCGCCGGGGTTACCGCCGTACGGGAAAGCTGACCCCTTTCCCGTACGGCGACGAGCGCGTCGGCGTCCCGCAGCGCGACGATCTCGCGTTCGAGCTGCTGGTGAAGGACCTGTCCTAGGCAGCCCCAGAGGGACCGGCGCAGGAAGGCTAGGCCGTGAACCGGCCGGTGCGCCGGATCTCGGGGAAGTCGGTGGTCGCGCCGTCCAGCTCGAGGGCGCGCACCAGCCGCAGATGGTCCTGGGTGTTCACCACCCAGCCGATCACCTGCAGCCCTTCGCCGTGGGCGTGCTCGACGGTCTCCAGGGTCAGCCTGCGGATGTTCAGCGCGAGGGAGGCGGCGCCCACCGCCTTCGCGCGGTCCACGACGTCGGCGCCCCAGCGGCTGGCGATGAGCACGGTCCGTACACCCGGCACCAGGGCGGCGATCTCGGCGATCGCGTCGTCGTGGAAGGACGACACCTCGACGCGTTGGACGAGATCGCGGCGGCGCATCACCTCGGCGAGTGCCCGGGCCGCGGCCACGTCCTTGATCTCCGCCTGGAGCGGTGCCCGTACGGCGTCGAGCACCTCCTCGAAGACCGGTACCCGTTCGCCGTCGCCCGCGTCGAGCTCCCGCAACTCGGCGAGGGTCTTGTCGGCAATCGGGCCGTTTCCGCCGGTCGTACGGTCCACGTCGGCGTCGTGCATGACGACGAGGGCGCCGTCCTTGCTGAGATGCAGATCCAGTTCGATGGCGTCCATACCGGCCTGCTCGGCACGGATGAAGGAGCGCAGGGTGTTCTCCGGCTCGACGCCCATGACCCCGCGATGACCGATGGTGAGGAAAGTCAAGATTCTCTCGCTTCCGTCGACGGCGGCTCCCGCGCGCGACGCATCCCGGCACCGGCGCGGCAAGTTCGCAGCCTAACGGGCCGCCTGCGCGATGGAACCGGTCTCGCGCGGCGGAGTGGAGGGGGCCGCTCTGGCCTCCGCGATCCCCAGGACGAAACCGGTGATGAGGGCTGCGACAAGGACGGCTCGGGTGCTCACGCGGTACGGCTCCGGGGCGAGGCGGGTCGGGCGGACGCGTCCGTCTACCCGGCAGCCGGCTGTGTGCCGCGAGCCGCTTCACCCGCGCGTGGGCGCGTCTCTCCGTGGCTTGACGCGGTAGTGCGCGCGACCAGTCGGCGGGGGCGCGGCAGGCTCGGAGGGGATTGATAGAAGCCATCGCATCAGTCCCGGGTCGACCGCAAAACTTTCGGTGACCATGGGGTCGGGCAGGATAATTTCCCAAGTCTCTACTTGTACGGGGGAACCTCGCACGGATACGGTGTCTTGACGCGAGGTTCTCCCGTAGAGGAAGTGACATGACGGAAATTCTTGTGCAGGACATTGCCGCAGGGGGCATATCCCCCGCTGCCCGGGTGATCGAGCACGCGGCCTGGCCGACGCTCAAGAGTGCCGTCGAGCAGATCCGGCCCTGGCAGTCCAAGGACGGCTCGATCGATTTCGACGCCGAGGGCGCCCCGACCCGTGTTGTCGTCGATGCCGCGCTCGACCGGGTGATCGACGCCGTGGAGGAGCTCTCACCGCTCCTCCCGCACGACGCCGCGTACCACCGCGCGCTCGTCTCCGATCTGCACAAGTGGGCCGACAGCGCCTTCGACGTCCCCGACTTCCTGGACTCGCTGCTCGCCTTCCAGCCCGCCGCGGGCCGCGTGGACGGACTGCAGCACCTGGTCGTCTTCCCGATGTACACGCAGAACGGCAACCCGGACCGCAATCTCGAAGCGGTCGTGCTGCGCATGGTCTGGCCCGACTGGCTCTCCGAGCTGGAGCGCACCCGCTACGACAACCCCCTCTTCTGCGGCATCACCTTCGAGGACTTCACCGCCGGATACGACACCAACTCCGCGGTGCTCTTCCCGGAGACCATCGCCGTGCGTGAAGCTCCCGAGCGCTTCACCTGGGGCGGCATCTTCTGCGACCGCGAGGCCGCGCGCTTCCGTCGCGTCACCGACGAGGCCGTACGCGTCCTCGGCCTCGAACTCCCCGAGGACATCCAGGAGATGGTCGGCGACCAGGCCCGCTGCGAGCAGGCCTTCGTGCTCTGGGACATGGTCCACGACCGCACCCACAGTCATGGCGACCTGCCCTTCGACCCCTTCATGATCAAGCAGCGCCAGCCGTTCTGGATGTACGGCCTGGAGGAGCTGCGCTGCGACCTCACCGCCTTCAAGGAGGCCGTGAAGCTCGAGGCCGAGGGCAACGCCCACGGCCGAGATGTGCAGTACGCCGTGCTCTTCGACCGGATGTTCCGCTTCCCGGTCAGCGGTGACCGCGTGCGCAACTACGACGGGCTCGGCGGCCAGCTGCTCTTCTCGTACCTCCACAAGCACGATGTGGTGCGCTGGACCGACAACACCCTGAAGATCGACTGGGACCGGGCCCCGCAGGTCACCAATGATCTCTGCGCCGAGATCGAGAAGCTCTACCGCGACGGTATCGACCGGCCCAAGCTGGTCCACTGGTTTGCCGCGTACGACCTGGTCTCGACTTATCTCGCACCGCACCCCGGTTCCCGCTGGGCCAAGGGCCCCGATGCCCTCGATCTGTCACAGCCGCCCCGTAAACTTGTCGACGACGTGCTCCCGGACGAGTTTCCGCTCAGCATGTTCTATGAGGCGCTGTCGAAGAAGCTGAAGGCCGTGATCGCCTCCACCAAGGGGATCACCGCCGCGAGCGCCGAGCGGGTGGCCGCGTGAACGCTCGTACGGAGGAGGCGACGACCATGATCGAAAACGGCAGAGGTCCGCTGGAAGGCGCCGTGGTCGCGGTGGCCGGAGCGGCAGGCCCGGCCGGCCGGGCCTGCCTGCTGCGCCTGGCCGAGGCCGGTGCGACAGTCGTCGCCTCCGACGCTGACCCCGGGCGTCTCGCCGAGGCGGTCGATGCCGCCCGGTACGCGCACGGCGGTGCGACCGTCACCGGGGACACCGTCGACCTCCTCGATTTGAACGCCACGCGGGAGTGGGCGGACAAGACCGAGAAGGAGTTCGGCCGGATCGACGGACTGGTCCATCTCGTCGGCGGCTGGCGCGGCAGCGCCTCCTTCGCCGAGACCAACCTCGCCGACTGGGAGCTTCTCGAGAAGCTGCTGATCCGTACCGTCCAGCACACCTCGCTCGCCTTCCACGACGGCTTGCTGCGTAGCGACCGCGGCCGCTACGTGCTGATCAGCGCGGCCGGCGCCAGCCAGCCGACCGCGGGCAATGCCGCGTACGCCGCCTCCAAGGCCGCGGCCGAGGCCTGGACGCTCGCGCTCGCCGACGCCTTCCGCAAGGCAGGGGGCGAGGAGGGGCCGAAGGCCGCGGCTGCCATCCTGGTGGTCAAGGCACTCGTGCACGACGCCATGCGTGCCGAGCGCCCGAATGCAAAATTCGCGGGCTTCACGGACGTGACGGAACTGGCCGAAGCCATCGCCGGAGTCTGGGACCGGCCCGCCCGGGAAGCGAATGGACAGCGCCTGTGGCTGACCCCCAAGCCGTGACACCGACGAAGACCGACGCTCGGCGCCACCATGATCCGTCCGTAAGAGGCTTTGCGAGCGACAACTACGCGGGCGCTCACCCCGAGGTCCTCGCGGCGCTCTCGCTCGCCAACGGCGGTCACCAGATCGCCTACGGCGAGGACGAGTACACCGAGCACCTCCAGCGGGTCATGCACAGTCACTTCGGCCCGACGGCGGAAGCCTTTCCGGTATTCAACGGCACCGGCGCCAATGTGACGGCTCTTCAGGCGCTCACCGACCGCTGGGGCGCGGTGATCTGCGCCGAGTCCGCGCATATCAACGTCGACGAGGGCGGCGCGCCGGAGCGGATGGGTGGGCTGAAGCTGCTGACCGTACCGACTCCGGACGGCAAGCTGACGCCCGAGCTCATCGACCGCCAGGCGTTCGGCTGGGACGACGAGCACCGGGCGATGCCGCAGGTCGTCGCGATCACTCAGAACACCGAGCTGGGCACGGTCTACACGCCCGACGAGATCCGGGCCATCTGCGAGCACTCGCACGAGCGCGGGATGAAGGTCTATCTCGACGGGGCCCGGATAGCCAACGCCGCCGCGTCGCTGAACGTCCCGATGCGGACGTTCACCAACGCCGTCGGCGTCGATGTCATCTCCTTCGGTGGCACCAAGAACGGCATGCTCTTCGGCGAGGCCGTCGTCGTCCTCAATCCGGACGCCGTCAGCCATATGAAGCACCTGCGCAAGCTGTCGATGCAGCTCGCCTCCAAGATGCGCTTCGTTTCGGTGCAGTTGGAGGCGCTACTGGCGCGCGATCTGTGGCTGCGCAACGCCAGGCACGCCAACAGCATGGCCCAGCGGCTGGCGCAGGGCGTGGGTGGGGTCGACGGTGTGGAGATCCTCCACCCCGTACAGGCCAACGCGGTCTTCGCGCGTCTGCCGCACGATGTGAGCGCGCGTCTGCAGAAGCGTTTCCGCTTCTACTTCTGGGACGAGGCGGCGGGAGACGTCCGCTGGATGTGCTCCTTCGACACCACCGAAGAGGACGTCGACGCCTTCGTCCAGGCGCTGAAGGAAGAGATGGCGAAGTAGACATCGCTGTATAAGTATGTGGCCGACCGGAAATTGATTGACGTCCGGTCGGTCGCTTGCTTAGGGTCGGCAGGCATGGAGCTGATCCAGCAGAACCCTGAACTGTCTGCGTATCTCGCCGCTGACGAGGTCATCGACCATGAACACCCGCTGGTGCGGCAGACGGCCGCTCGTCTCGGTAGCGATGGTGTCGATGCATACTCATACGCCAAGGCGGCCTTTGAATTCGTCCGCGACACCATCCCGCACTCCAGTGACACGGGGGATGTGCGGGTCCCCTGGCGTGCTTCCGACGTCCTCGCGCAGCGCACCGGCATCTGCTGCGCCAAGTCCCACGCGCTCGTCGCCCTGCTGCGCGCCGGGTCCATCCCTGCCGCCTTCTGTTACCAGCGACTGAATGTCGTCCATGGACTGGCGGCGCTGAAGCTTCCCGGCGGCAGCGGGGAGTGGGCGCGGCTGGATCCGCGCGGCAACAAGTCCGGAATCGACGCACAGTTCTCGCTCGCGACGGAGCGCCTCGCTTACGAGGTGCGGCCGGAGTCCAATGAGATGGACTATCCAGTGCTCTATGATGTACCTCATCCAGCCGTGCTCGACGCTCTCCGGGCGGCGCCCGACCTGGAGACTCTCTGGACCCTGTACCCGGCCGAACTGTGAGGCACGACGAACCATGACGCTCACGCTCACCGTCTCCGACGAGGTCCTGGACCTCGCGCCCGGCTTCATCCATGTGGCCGTCGAGGCCCGCGGACTGGTCAACGGCGAGAGCAATGCCGACAGTTCGGCCCTGCTGGACGATGCCGCGCGGAGGCTCGCCGATCGCCTGGACGGGCGTGCCCCGCACGAGGACCCGCACATGGTGGCCTGGCGCGCGGCGTACTCCGGCTTCGGTGCCAAGCCGTCCCGTACGCGCAATTCCGCCGAGGCGCTGGCCAAGCGGGCGCTCGCCGACGGCGGGCTGCCGCGCATCAACCGGCTGGTCGATCTCTACAACGCGATCAGCGTCGCCCATCTGATCCCGGTCGGCGGTGAGGACACCGACCACATCCAGGGCGGGATGCGGCTCGTACGGGCCACGGGCGAGGAGCCGTTCGTCACCGTCGCCGGGGGCGAGGAGACGGTCGAGCATCCGGACGCCGGCGAGGTCGTCTGGTGCGACGACGAAGGCGTCACCTGCCGGCGCTGGAACTGGCGCCAGGGCGTACGCACCCGGCTCACCGAGGAGTCGGTGAACGCGCTCTTCCTGCTGGAGGGCATGGCCCCCATGACGAACGGCGAGCTCGAGGCCGCAGCCGCCGAACTCGCCGAGTCGCTGGAGAAGCTGAGCCCCGGAGCGCGGATCACCGTCCGCCCGCCCCGGTAGCGGCTCGTGTGGTCTCAGCCCGCCTCGCGGACCTCGGCCGGAGTCGGCGCCGTACCCCCGAGGTGGGCGGGCACCCACCAGGTGTCGCCCGCGTCCTTGGGGCGTACGGGATAGGCGCGCTGGGCCGCTTCCAGGAGCTCCTGGCAACGCTCGCGCAGCCGCCGGGTGATCGCGCCCGCGTACTGGTCGGCGGGGGCCTCGACCGGCTCGCCGACGCGGATGGTGACGGGGATGTGGCTGCGCTTGAAGTTGCGCGGCCGGCCCTTGGTCCAGATCCGCTGGGTGCCCCACAGGGCCATCGGGATCAGCGGCACGCCGGCCTCCTGAGCCAGCCGGGCCGCACCCGACTTGAAGCTCTTGAGCGTGAACGACTGCGAGATCGTCGCCTCCGGGAAGACCCCGATGATCTCGCCCGAGCGCAGCGACTCGAGCGCATGCGCGTACGCCGTCTCACCCTGCTTGCGGTCCACCGGGATGTGCTTCATTCCGCGCATCAGCGGGCCGGAGACCTTGTGCCGGAAGACGGATTCCTTCGCCATGAAGCGCACCAGGCGCTTCTGGGGGAGCGCCGCGAGTCCGGTGAAGATGAAGTCCAGGTAGCTGATGTGGTTGCTGACGAGCACAGCGCCGCCCGAGCGCGGGATGTTCTCCGAACCCTGAGTGTCGATCTTCAGGTCCCACGCCTTGAACAAGGTTCGAGCGGCGCCGACGACCGGCCGATAGACGAGCTCTGCCATCTGGAGAGGGCCCTTCTGTTGTGCCCGGGGAGGGTTCTCCCGGCGGAAGTTACGCAGCCGTAGGTTTTCGGCATTGGGCAGATCGTGCCCCATACGCAGCCTACTGACCAGTCCTGGCGCGTTGGGCGGGCGAGATTCTTGTCACGTGCTTGCTTGGCCCATCATGACCGTGCCGTGGTGGCGCGGCGGAAGAGCAGGTACAGCTCGCATCCCAAGCAGTACCCGAATGCGGCGTTGAGGAACGCTGCGGCCAGAGCGCATCCGGTGGCGGTGAGGGCGAGCCACGACGGACCCCAGAAATAGCCGACCAGGCCGAGCAGGGCGAAGGCCAGGCCAACGGCCTGCGCGAAGCGCGGCGGAGCCGGCGACTCGAACTCGGCCGGCGGCCCGATGCGCGGCCGTACCGCGGTGCGGAACAGCCATCCGTACGGAGAACGCGGCACGCCGAACACCGCTCCCGCGGCGAAGCAGAGAGCCTGCCAGGCGAGCAGGATGCCGCTGCCCGTGACGAGAACCGCGGCGAGTACGAGCGTGGTGACGGCGGCTCCGAAGCGCGGGCCCCTGACGTCGATGTCCATGCCCGACAGCATCGCGCAGAAGATCCGCCGTGCGGGGCCGGGAATCTTTGCGGTCCTGTGAACGCTGGACCGGTGGATGACAGGACTCGTGGTGTGTGCGGTGGTGCTCGCGGCGGCGAGCGTCTTTGGGCTCTGGCAGCGGCGGAGCGGTGGGAGGCTGAAGGTGCGCGGTCGAGACGCGGAGAGACGGCTCGGTGCGGCCGAGTTGGGCGTGGAGCTGGGCCGGCGGGCGACGCTCGTCCAGTTCTCGAGCGCGTTCTGCCAGCCCTGCCGGGCGACCCGGCGCACCCTCGCCGAAGTCTCGGACATGATCGACGGCGTGTCGCATGTGGAGATCGACGCGGAGGAGCGGCTCGCTCTGGTCCGTGACCTCAACATCCTCAAGACACCCACCGTGCTGGTGCTCGACGCGAGCGGCCGCATCGTCACCAGGGCCTCCGGCCAGCCCCGCAAGGCGGATGTGATCGCCGCGCTCGGACAGGCGGTGTGACGCCCCGTGACTCGTGTCGCACATCCTCGAACACGCTTGACTGCACCCGCCATCCATCGTCACGCTGACGCTGTGCCCCAAGAACTCCTTCTCTACGGGCGGCCCCATGTGGACCTCGTCCGAAACGCGAGTGCGCGCTGTCCGGCTGTCTGAGCAGCCACGGCCGCCCCGTTCGCATCCCCTGCAGAAGGACAACTCCATGACGGCTTCGCCCGATCTCGGCACCGCTCAGCTGGCCTCTCCCGACCTGCTCCGCTCCGTCTTCCGGCAGCACGCCGCGGGCGTCGCGGTGATCACCGCCCAGGGCGACCACCCCGTCGGATTCACCGCCACCTCCCTCAACTCCGTGGCCGCCGAACCTCCGTTGATCTCGTTCGGCGTGGGTACGTCCTCGTCCAGCTGGCCGGTCATCGCCAGGGCCGAGCACATCGGCGTACACATACTCGGCGAGCACCAGCAGGAGCTGGCCGCGACCTTTGCGCGCAGCGGCGCCGACCGTTTCGGGCAGCCCACCCGATGGAGTAACGGTCCGGAGGGCGTCCCGGTCCTCGACGGCGTACTGGCCTGGCTGGTGTGCCGTGTCGTCGGCCGCGTCCAGGCCGGGGACCATCGCATCGTGATCGCCGAGGCCGTCGTCGGCGACCCCGCGGGGGCCGGCCGTCCGCTGCTCTACCACCAGGGACGCTTCAACGCTCTGCGGGACTGAGAGTTCCCGGAGCCTGCCGGTTACGGAGCGTTGGCAAGGTCACAGTTCTAAGCGCTTGCATATGAGGAAGGAGCTGGGTGTACTGACGAGTAATATTTCGGTCGGAGCGCGGGCCGCCCCGACCGGGATCCGCCCAGTAAGGCGCCTATGCTGCCATCAGAAGGCAGCTCAGTAGAGACGATGCAGTAGGAGAGCCGGCGTGAGCTTGAGGATCGTTGTCTGTGTGAAGTACGTGCCCGACGCCACCGGCGACCGGCACTTCGCCGATGACCTGACCGTGGACCGCGAAGACGTCGACGGCCTGCTGTCGGAGCTCGACGAGTACGCGGTCGAGCAGGCGCTGCAGATCGCCGACGAGGCGGACGACGCGGAGATCACCGTGCTGACCGTCGGCCCCGAGGACGCCAAGGACGCGCTGCGCAAGGCGCTCTCCATGGGCGCCGACAAGGCCGTCCATGTCGAGGACGACGATCTGCACGGCACCGACGTCATGGGCACCTCGCTGGTGCTTGCCAAGGCCATCGAGAAGACCGGCTACGACCTGGTCATCGCTGGTATGGCCTCGACGGACGGCACCATGGGCGTGCTCCCGGCGATCCTCGCCGAGCGCCTGGGCGTTCCGCAGGTCACGCTGCTCTCCGAGGTCTCGGTCGAGGACGGCGTCGTCAAGGGCCGCCGTGACGGCGACACCGCGAGCGAGCAGCTCGAGGCGTCCCTGCCGGCCGTCGTCTCCGTGACGGACCAGTCGGGCGAGGCCCGCTACCCGTCCTTCAAGGGCATCATGGCCGCCAAGAAGAAGCCGGTGGAGTCCCTGGACCTGGAGGACCTCGAGATCGACGCCGACGAGGTCGGCCTCGAGGGCGCCTGGACCGCGGTCGACTCGGCCGCCGAGCGTCCGGCCCGTACCGCCGGCACGATCGTCAAGGACGAGGGCGAGGGCGGCAAGCAGCTGGCCGAGTTCCTTGCGAGCCAGAAGTTCATTTAGCTGCCGGGGGTCCGGGGGTTGCCCCCCGGGTCAACACAGCATCTGAGGCTCGCTGAGCCCCCAACTGCCCCCAGATACTTCGCATTCGCAGGAGAGCAATCCCATGGCTGAAGTTCTCGTCTATGTCGACCACGTGGACGGCGCCGTCCGCAAGCCCACCCTTGAGCTGCTGACGCTGGCCCGCCGCATCGGCGAGCCCGTCGCCGTCGCCCTCGGCTCCGGCGCCGAGGCCACCGCGCCCGCGCTCGCCGAGCACGGTGCGGTCAAGGTCCTCACCGCCGACGCGCCCGAGTTCGCCGACTACCTCGTCGTACCGAAGGTGGACGCGCTGCAGGCGGCGTACGAGGCCGTCTCCCCGGCCGCCGTGCTCGTCCCGTCCTCCGCCGAGGGCAAGGAGATCGCGGCCCGCCTGGCGGTCCGTATCGGCTCCGGCATCATCACCGACGCCGTCGACCTCGAGGCCGGCGACGAGGGTCCGGTGGCCACGCAGTCCGCGTTCGCCGCCTCCTTCACCACCAAGTCCCGTGTCTCCAAGGGCACTCCGGTCATCACCGTGAAGCCGAACTCGGCCGCCGTGGAGGCCGCTCCGGCCGCGGGCGCCGTCGAGGCCCTGACCGTCACCTTCTCCGAGAAGGCCACTGGCACCAAGGTCGTCGCGCGCACCCCGCGTGAGTCGACCGGCCGTCCCGAGCTGACCGAGGCCGCGATCGTGGTCTCCGGCGGCCGTGGCGTCAACGGCGCCGAGAACTTCCACATCATCGAGGCGCTGGCCGACTCGCTCGGTGCCGCTGTCGGTGCCTCGCGTGCCGCCGTGGACGCCGGCTGGTACCCGCACTCCAACCAGGTCGGCCAGACCGGCAAGTCGGTCTCCCCGCAGCTGTACATCGCCTCCGGAATCTCCGGCGCGATCCAGCACCGGGCCGGCATGCAGACCTCGAAGACCATCGTGGCCATCAACAAGGACGCCGAGGCCCCGATCTTCGACCTGGTCGACTACGGCGTCGTCGGCGACCTCTTCGAGGTCGTCCCGCAGCTGACCGCAGAGGTTCAGACCCGCAAGGGCTGATCTGCGGAAGTCCTCTACGGCCCGGGGCCGCGCGGTGATCTTCACCGCGCGGCCCCGCACGCTTTCGGGTGACCATTGACGCAGGTCGCGACCGCCTATTAACTTCGCTATACGGATTGTTGATTCCGTGGAGCGGAAAACAGGAGGGTGCAGGATGGGCCAGCAGGAGAAGGTGGCAACGAGCCTCGCCGGAGCGGTCAGCGAGGGCATCAGCGCCTCCCTCGCGCCGGTGGACGCGGAACTCGCCCGCCGCTACCCGGGAGACCCCGGCACCCGCCAGCCCGTCCACACCGTCTACGTACCCGGTGACGTCTTCGCCGCCGACACCATCCGCTCCTGGGGCGACCAGGCGCTGGCGGCGCTCGACGAGCACGCACCGGACGCCGCATCCTTCGCCGCCGTCCTCGGCCTCTCCGACAAGCTCGCGGGACCGGTGTACGACCGTGTACGGGCCAAGCTGGAGCGCGAGCCCGTCGAGGACCTGCGCATCGACTTCGAGGACGGCTACGCCGGCCGCGGTGACGCCGACGAGGACGCCCACGCGGCCCGGGCCGCCCGTCTGATCACCGAGGCGTACGCCAAGGGCACCGCCGCCCCGTACATGGGCATCCGCATGAAGTGCATGGAAGCAGCCGTACGCGACCGCGGCATCCGTACCCTCGACATCTTCCTCACCGGGCTCATGGAGGCCGGCGGTCTGCCCGGCGGACTCGTGCTCACGCTGCCCAAGGTCACGTACCCCGAGCAGGTCACCGCCTTCGTTCGGCTGCTCGAAGCCTTCGAGAAGGCTCGTGGCCTGGCGGCCGGCCGGATCGGCTTCGAGATCCAGATCGAGACCAGCCAGTCCATCCTCGCCGCCGACGGCACCGCCACCGTGGCCCGGATGATCGACGCTGCCGAGGGGCGGGCCACCGGACTCCACTACGGCACCTTCGACTACAGCGCCTGCCTCGGCGTCAGCGCCGCCTACCAGGCGAGCGACCACCCGGCCGCCGACCACGCCAAGGCCGTCATGCAGGTCGCGGCCGCGGGCACCGGCGTACGCGTCTCCGACGGCTCCACCAACGTCCTGCCGGTCGGCACGACCGAGAAGGTGCACGACGCCTGGCGGCTGCACTACGGACTCACCCGCCGCGCGCTGGCCCGCGCCTACTACCAGGGCTGGGACATGCACCCGGGCCACCTCCCGACCCGTTACGCCGCCGTGTTCGCCTTCTACCGCGAGGGCTTCGAGCAGGCCGCCGCACGGCTGTCCGCGTACGCCAACCACGCGGGTGGCGACGTCATGGACGAGCCCGCCACCGCCAAGGCGCTCAGCGGCTATCTGCTGCGCGGCATCGACTGCGGCGCCCTGGACACCGCCGAGGTCGCCCGGCTCACCGGTCTCACCCGCGCCGATCTCGACGGGTTCGCCTCGCCGCGCCGCGGGGACCTCACGGCCACAGCCAAGTAGCCGCGCGGACCTCATGGGCGTGGTCCGGCGCGCCGTCGACGAGGTGCTCGGCCGCGAGGACCGGGCGGAAGTTCGACCGTCGGCGGCTCCACCGGTACGACCGGCGGCGGGTCGACCGGTGGGTCGAGCACCTCGGGCGGCGGGCAGCACGTTCACCAACCGCGGTTCGACGACCGGCGGCGGTTCGGACCCGGCCCCGGCGCCCGTCCACTCCATCGGCGGCGGCAGGTACATCTGCCAGGTCTGGGCCCGTCCAGGTCCAGGGCGGGTTCAGCGACACGCCGGTGCCCGGCCTACCCGTCTGCCGGCGGCGGGAGCTCGCCCGAGCCGCGCGGGATCAGCACCGTCTCCAGCGCCACCTGCGCGGGCTCGTCGTCCACACCGTCGAGGCGGCGGAACAGCCGCTCGGCGGCCGTACGCCCGAGAGTCGCGGCGTCCTGGGCGATGACCGTGATGCCGAGCAGGTCGGCGAGTTCGATGTCGTCGAACCCGACCAGTGCGACCGGGCGGTCGCGCTCAGCCAGGACCCGTACGGCCGTCACCGTCACCCGGTTGTTGCCCGCGAACAGCGCGGTGACCGGCTCGGGGCCCGCCAGCATCGCCTCGACCGCCGCCCGCACCGGTTCCGGAGCAGTGGAGCCCAGCGACACCCAGCTGTCGTCCACCGCGAGCCCGGCGTCCTCCATGGCGGCGCGGTAGCCACGCACACGCTCGGCAGCGGTGTGGATACGCGGCTGGTCGCCGATGAATCCGATACGGCGGTGGCCGTGCGCGATCAGATGCGCCACGCCCTTGCGGGCGCCGCCGAAGCTGTCGGAGAGCACCACGTCCGCGTCGATCTGACCGGCCGGGCGGTCCACGAACACCGTGGCGACGCCCGCCTTTATCTCCGGCTCCAGATAGCGGTGGTCGTGGCCGGCCGGGATCACGATCAGCCCGTCCACCCGGCGGGCGCAGAGCGCGAGCACCAACTCCTGCTCGCGCTCCGGGTCCTCGGCGCTCGAACCGTTGATGAGCAGGGCGCCGTGGGCGCGGGCGACCTCTTCGACCGCGCGGTTCAGCGGCCCGTAGAAGGGGTCGGCGAGATCTTCGAGCACCAGCCCGATCGAGGCGGTGCGGCCCTTGCGCAGCACCCGTGCGCTGTCGTTGCGGCGGAAGCCGAGGGACTCGATGGCCTCGTGCACCCGGCGTTCGGTGTCGGGCGTGACACCGGCTTCGCCGTTGACCACCCGGGAGACGGTTTTCAGGCCGACACCGGCCCGCGCGGCGACATCTTTCATGGTGGGCCGATTGCCGTAGCGGGGCTCGGGGCCTCGGGTGCGGCCCGCCGTCGGCGGGTGACGGTCGGTCTCGGCCACAGTGCGCTGTCCTGTCGTTGTCCGGTGTGCGAGGGTGTGGCGTCGAGCATAGGCCCTGGACAACGTTGTCAGGGGAATGGAGACTGTTACTGAATCCGCAGGTCCGACAGCTCCCCGGGGGATCCCACACCGATGCATACCGACCTCGTCGCCGCGCTCGATATCGGCGGCACCAAGATCGCCGGCGCGTTGGTGGACGGCAGCGGCGGGATTGTGCTGCGGGCGCAGCGCCCGACACCCGCCCGTGAGGACGGCGACACCGTGATGCGCGCCGTCGAGGCGGTCCTGGCCGAGCTTGCCGCCTCCCCGCTCTGGGTGCGAGCCTCGGCCGTCGGCATCGGCAGCGCTGGTCCGGTGGACGCCTCCGCCGGTACGGTCAGCCCGGTCAATGTCCCAGGCTGGCGAGACTTTCCGCTGGTCGCGCGGGTGCGCCGGGCCGCCGACGGGCTGCCCGTCGCGCTGGTCGGCGACGGCGTCGCAATGACCGCGGCCGAGCACTGGCAGGGCGCGGCCCGCGGCTACGACAACGCCCTGTGCATGGTCGTCTCGACCGGTGTCGGCGGTGGACTCGTCCTTGGCGGGAAGCTCCATCCGGGACCCACAGGCAACGCCGGGCACATCGGCCACATCAGCGTCGACCTGGACGGCGATCTCTGCCCGTGCGGCGCGCGCGGCTGCGTGGAGCGGATCGCCAGCGGCCCGAACATCGCACGCCGGGCGCTGGAGAACGGCTGGCAACCCGGCCCCGACGGCGACACCTCGGCCGCCGCGGTGGCCGTCGCCGCCCGGGCCGGACACCCGGTCGCGGTCGCCTCCTTCGAGCGGGCGGCCCAGGCCCTCGCCGCCGGGATCGCCGCCACAGCGACTCTCGTCGAGATCGAGATTGCCGTCATCGGCGGAGGAGTGGCGGGCGCGGGCGATGTGCTCTTCGCGCCGCTGCGCCGTGCCCTGCACGACTACGCCACGCTCTCCTTCGTACAGCGGCTGACCGTGGCTCCGGCCCTGACGGGCACGGACGCCGGTCTGGTGGGTGCGGCCGCTGCCGCCTCGCTCGGCCGTGACGGCGAGGCGGCAGCGGTTGTCAGCAGCCGATCCTGAGGTCGGCCCAGTCGGCGTGGTCGGAGTCGACCCCGTCACCGCCGTCGGTGACCACCAGACGTACGACCTTCGCACCACTGACATCCGCCGAAATCGGCTGTGCGGGCATGGCGTTGGTCAGTACCTCCGTCGAGGCGGCCTTCTTCCCGTCCGCCCAGATCTCGAAGGCGACCGTGCCCTTCGCCCCCTTCTCGTCGTCCAGGCCGACCTGCGCGGTGACGGTGGTGCACCTACCGCCCGCGTAGTACGCCACGGCGCTCGCGGCGTGCACACCGAGGCCCTTGGCGAAGACCTGGCCGCCGATGGTGATCGGCTTGCCGTCTCCGGCCTTGCTCTCGCCGTTGCTGGTGTCCTTCTCCACGGGACCCCAGCCGTTCTCCGCGCTCAGCGCGCCGAGATCACTGAGATACGTCCGGCCCGCGGGCGGTGCCACGACCACATGCACGCTCGCCGGTGCGGAGGTGGTGAGCCGCTGTCCGGCCAGCGAGCGGTACTTGGTCGTCAGCGTCAGTCCGTACGAGCCGGTCGGGGTGGTTCGCGGCACGACGACCTCCCAGCCGGTCGTGAGTTCGCTGCCGCTGGTGAGCGCCGGAGTGGCGGACCTGGAGGTGGCCTTGATCCGCCAGCCCTCGGGTCCGGTCAGGGATACGGAGACGGCGAGCGCGGGCGTACGGCCCAGATCGGTGACGGTCGAGGTGAGCTCCGCGGTCTCGCCGGCCTCGGCCATCAGGCCCTCGTCGGCGTTCGCTTCGAGGGCAGGCGGCAGCAGCGCCCACTTCCGGTCCGTCGAGACGCGCACCAGCACCGTGCCGTGCGCGGGCACCGTCGCCGAGATCGTGCCCGCGGTGTTGGCGTCGGTGTGCTGCCACAGATCGCGCAACCGGTAGCCGGCGGCGTCGGGCAGGCCGACGGCCTCGGCCGTGGTGGCGATCCGCTGCGGGCTGCTGGTCTCGTTGAAGAGCGCGACCGCGCGGCTGCCGTCCGCCATCTCCTTGGCCACCACCCAGCGGCCACCCTCGGAGCTGATCACCGTGCCCTGCTTGCCGAGCGGGTCCTGGTCGACCGCGATGACCTCGCGGTTGCCGAGGATCTCGAAGGCCGATGCGGGCGCTTTGCGCAGATCGGAGCCGATGAGCAACGGCGACGCCATGATCGACCACATGGAGAAGTGGGAGCGGTACTCGGTGTCCGTCATGCCGCCGTTGCCGACCTCCAGCATGTCGGGGTCGTTCCAGTGACCGGGTCCCGCGTACTGAGCCAGCGGCAGATTCTTCTTCATGATCGACAGCATGGAGCCCCAGTTGTCACTGATGTCGCCGGTGGTGCGCCACAGTTGACCTACTCCGGTGGCCCACTCCCAGGGCTTGTTCTGTCCCCACTCGCAGATGCTGTAGACGATGGGACGTCCTGTTGTCTCAGAGGCCGCCTTCAGTGCGTCGCGCATCGTGTTGTAGCGGAGCTTGGCGTCCAAACCCTGGTTGTTGCAGTTGTCGTACTTGAGGTAGTCGACGCCCCAGTCGGCGAACTGCTGCGCGTCGCTGTACTCGTGGCCGAGTCCGCCGGGAAAGCCCGCGATGTTGCAGGTCTTGGTCCCGGCGCTGGTGTAGATGCCGAACTTCAGCCCCTTGGAGTGGACATGGTCGGCTACGGCCTTGATCCCGTTGGGGAAGCGCACCGGGTCGGGCACCAGCTTGCCGTTCGTGTCGCGCTGCGGCAGCGCCCAGCAGTCGTCGAGATTGACGTACTGATAGCCGGCGGCCTTGAGGCCCTTCTCGACGAAGATATCGGCGATTCCCTTGACCATCGCCTCGTTGAACTCCGCCCTGCAGTGGGTCGAGTTCCAGTTGTTGAACCCCATCGGAGGGGTCAGGGCGAGCCCTTCGTCGAGCTGCGGGGCCGCCGGCGCGGGACCGGGGGGCGCGGCCGGGGCACCGGCGGCGAGAGCCGGTGTGCCCAGCCCCGTCGCGCCGAGCAGCACGGCGGCCAGCGCTCCGACGACTCTGAGGCGGGTACTGCGGGTGGGAAGGTGACGCATCGTAACGTTCCTCCGTACTCGCGCATTTTGGGATGGCGGCATGTACGTGTCAGTCGCGAGCGTTTACGGTAGGCCGTGTTGGAGTCTGTTGGAAGAGATGCGGTAACGGTTGTTCGATGTCTCGCCAAAACCCTTGACGACACCCCTTTCTGGGAGTGAGATCCAATTCTCGCGTTGGGTTGTGTTGAGTTGCACCCCGGAGGAGGGGACATGGCGCAGTCATCGTTCAACGGTTCTGCCGCGCCCGGGAGCGTGGCAGGACATCGGATGTCCCGTCGGAATCTGCTGCGTGGCGCAGCGGCGGGTGCGGGTGCGGTCGCGCTGCCCTCGCTGCTCGCCGCATGCGGCAGTGGGCCCGGCGGGGACGGCAAGACCATCACTTTGGGGTCCAACTCGTCCGACCCGGTGCCGAAGAAGGCTTTCGCCGACGCGTTCTCCGCATACGGCAAGCAGTCGAAGGACGGAAGGAAGGTCAAGGTCAACACCGTTGACCACAACACCTTCCAGGAGAACATCAACCGCTACCTGCAGGGCAAGCCGGACTCCGTCTTCATGTGGTTCGCGGGCTACCGCATGCAGTTCTTCGCCAAGAAGGGCCTGTTGCACGACATCAGCGACAACTGGGCGGGCTACCAGGGCTTCTCGCCGGCGCTGAAGGCCCAGTCCACGGGTGAGGACGGCAAGCAGTACCTCACGCCGTACTACTACTACCCGTGGGCCGTCTTCCACCGGAAGAGCGTCTTCGAGCAGCACGGCTACCAGGCTCCCAAGACGCTCGACGAGTACATAGCGCTCGCCAAGCAGATGCAGAAGGACAAGCTCATCCCCATCGCGTTCTGCGACAAGGACGGCTGGCCGGCGATGGGAACGTTCGACTACATCAACATGCGCAGCAACGGATACGAGTTCCACAAGAACCTGATGGCGGGCAAGGAGGCGTGGACCGACAAGCGCGTCAAGGACGTCTTCGACACCTGGCGCAGCATCCTCCCGTACTGCCAGCCCGGAGCCAACGGCCGCACCTGGCAGGAGGCCGCAACCAGTCTGCAGAAGAAGCAGGCGGGCATGGCGGTCTTCGGACTCCCGCACCCCGGCGCCCAGTTCCCCAAGGGCGAGCAGGCCGACATCGACTTCTTCCCGTTCCCGGTGATCAATCCCGAGCACGGACAGGACGCGGTCGAGGCGCCCATCGACGGGTTCCTGCTCGCGAAGAAGTCGAAGGACCTCAAGAACGACAAGAGCCTGGAGAGCGCCAAGGACCTGCTCAAGTGGCTGGCCACGGGCAAGGCGGAGGACATCTACCTCGCCAGTGACCCCAACAACATCGCCGTGAGCGACCAGGCCGACATCTCGAAGTACTCCCCGCTGCAGAAGAAGGCCGTCGAACTCGTCTCCGGCGCCAAGCAGATCTCGCAGTTCCTGGACCGGGACACGAGGCCGGACTTCTCCTCGACCGTGATGATCCCGGCCATTCAGACCTTCATCAACAAGCCGAAGGACGTGGATGGGTTGGTCAACAGCATCGAGAGGCAGAAGAAGACCATCTTCGCCTCCGAGGACTGACTGACACCGGCCGAAACCGACTTGGAGCCACCACCCGTGCCGCTGCTGCAATCTCCCGGGGGACAACCCCCGGACCCCCGGCCGGAACCGCAGGCCGACCGGGGCACCCCGAACGACACCGCGGGGCGAACGAGAGTGAGCACCCCGCGGCGCGCCGCTCGACGAGGTCCGCGGCGGTTCACCCGCCGCGACCTCGCCGTACTCGGCGTGCTGCTGGGCATACCGATCCTGCTCGACATGGCCATCGTGTGGGGGCCGACCCTCGCCTCCATCGTGCTCTCCTTCACCAGCTGGGACGGCATCGGAGACATCCACTGGGTCGGCACGAAGAACTACGAGAACCTCTTCACCAACTATCCGCAGTTCTGGCCCGCCGCCCGCCACAACCTGCTCTGGCTGGCCTTCCTCGGACTGATCGCGACCCCGTTCGGACTGCTGCTGGCCGTCCTCATCGACCGGGGCGTACGGTTCAGCCGCTTCTACCAGTCGACGCTCTACATGCCGGTGGTGCTCTCGCTCGCCGTCGTCGGCTTCATCGCCCAGCTGGTCTTCTCCCGCGACCAGGGCGCGCTCAACGCGATCCTCGCGGACACCGAGAACCCCACCGACTGGCTCGGCGATCCCGACCTGAACATCTGGATGATCCTGCTGGCCGCGGCCTGGCGGCACACCGGCTATGTCATGATCCTCTACCTCGCCGGCCTCAAAGCCGTCGATCCCTCGCTGAAGGAAGCCGCCGCCATCGACGGTGCGAGCGAGCGGCAGACCTTCTTCCGTGTCGTCTTCCCGACCCTGCGGCCCGTCAACGTCATCGTCGGCGTCATCACTGTCATCGAGGCGCTGCGCGCCTTCGACATCGTCTACGCCGTCAACAAAGGCAGAAACGGCCTGGAGCTGCTCTCGGTCCTCGTCACCGACAACATCATCGGCGAGGCCAGCCGGATCGGCTTCGGTTCCGCGATCGCCGTGGTGCTGCTGCTTGTCTCCATGGGATTCGTCGTGACGTATCTGGTCCAGGAGATCCGTGGGGAGAAGAACCGATGACGATCGACACCGCCCCGGCGCCCGCCACCACTCCGGCCGCGGCTCCACCGCCCCGCAAGCGCGCCCTGCGCCCCGGCCGGCTCGGCGTGCACGCGTTCCTGATGACTGTCTCGCTGGCCTTCCTGGCGCCCCTGCTGCTCGCGGTGTACGCCTCGCTGCGGCCGTACGACGAGACCTCCGAGCACGGTTACTTCTCGCTGCCGAAGAAGCTCTCCTTCGACTACTACCAACAGGCCTTCAGCGACTCGGGGATGATGAAGTACTTCATCAACACCCTGATCATCGCCGTGCCGGGAGTGCTGCTCGCGCTTTTCTTCGCCTCCTTCGTCGCCTTCGCCGTGTCACGGCTGAGGATGCGCGGCTCGATCGTGCTGCTGATGCTCTTCACCGCCGGCAATCTGCTGCCCCAGCAGGTGATCGTCACTCCGCTGTACGTCCTGTTCAACCGCATCCCGTTGCCGTACTGGATGTCCGACTCGATGACGATGTTCGACTCGTACTGGGCCGTCATCTCCGTCCAGGTCGGCTTCCAGATCGGGTTCTGCGTCTTCGTCCTCGCCAACTTCATGCGCACCCTGCCCCAGGAGATCCTGGAGGCGGCGATCGTGGACGGCGCGAGTGTGTGGACGCAGTACTGGCGCATCACGCTGCCGCTCTGCCGCCCCGCCCTCGCGGCGCTCGGCACGCTGCAGTTCACCTGGATGTACAACGACTTCCTCTGGGCGCTCGTCTTCATCTCCGACGGCGACAAGCTGCCCATCACCTCGGCGCTGAACAACCTCCGCGGTCAGTTCTTCACCGACTACAACCTGCTGGCGGCGGGTTCGGTGATCGTGGCACTGCCGACGCTGCTGGTCTTCCTGCTGCTCCAGCGCCACTTCATCGCCGGGCTCACCCTCGGCTCCACCAAGGGCTGAGTCGGACGGCAGCCGGCTTCCGTCCCGGCCCGGGGCGGAAGCTGTGTCGTCCTAGACGACCGCCTCCGCGGTCCGCTGTGGAACGACCACCAGGAAGGCGTCCGATTCGAGGTCCATCACGACCTCCGCCGCCAGACCCTCGTCCCGGCGTGCCCGTGCGAACTCCTCGGCCGGCCAGCTGCCGCGCGGGCCCCCGGCGGGAAACTGCTCCAACACCGTACGGCGCATCCCGCACCCCCTTGTCTCTCCCGCTCCAACGACGCTCCGCGGCCGGGTGTCACGGCCCGGCGGGGGCATCCGTTCGTATGGTGAGACGCGTCAGGGCGCGGGACGGTGGTGGTGAACCGGCAACAGCACGGCCACAGTTGTGTACGTGATCAACCGGCCGGTTCCTGCAACGGGTTTCCGTGGCAGGGTGTTGCGGGCAATCCACTGAGGGCTACGGCAGAGGGGGAACCGTGATCGTCTGGATCAACGGTGCGTTCGGAGCGGGCAAGACCAGTACCGCACGCGAACTGATCGATCTGATCCCGAACAGCACGCTCTACGACCCCGAACTGATCGGCGGCTCTCTCGGCTACCAGCTGCCCCAGAAGCGGCTCGCCGAGGTGAGCGACTATCAGGATCTGCCGATCTGGCGGCGGCTCGTGGTGGACACCGCCGCGGCGCTGCTCGCCGAGCTGGGCGGGGTGCTTGTGGTGCCGATGACGTTGCTGCGCCAGGAGTACCGCGACGAGATCTTCGGCGGGCTCGCCTCCCGCAGGATCGCGGTGCGCCATGTGCTGCTGTCCCCGGATGAAACGATCCTGCGCGAGCGGATAGCCAACCGCGAGGAGCCGGACATCCCCGACGCCGAACAGCGCGTCAGACAGTGGGCGTACGAACACATCGAGCCCTATCTCGCGGCCCTCGACTGGATCAGCGCGGACGCGCACGTCATCGACACCAGCCGGCTCGATCCGCAGGAGACGGCGCAGCGGATCGCCGAAGCGGTACGGACCGGGGCCGCCGCGGCCTGCGAGATCGTCCAGACGCCCGAGCCGAGCGCCGAAACTCTCGCCGCCGGAGTGCTGCTCTTCGACGAGGAGGACCGGGTGCTGCTCGTCGACCCCACCTACAAGCCGGGCTGGGAGTTCCCCGGCGGGGTGGTGGAACGCGGCGAGGCACCCGCACGCGCGGGGATGCGCGAGGTCACCGAAGAGCTCGGCATCGAACTCGGGGAGGTGCCCACGCTGTTGGTGGTCGACTGGGAGCCGCCGCGGCCGCCGGGATTCGGCGGACTGCGGCTGCTCTTCGACGGTGGCCGGCTGCCGAGTGGTGAGGCGCGGCGGGTGCTGCTGCCCGGATCGGAGCTGCGCGGCTGGCGGTTCGTCGGCGAGGAGGAGGCGGCGGAACTGCTGCCGCCGCCCCGTTACGAACGCCTGCGCTGGGCGCTGCGCGCGCGCGAGCGCGGGACCGTGCTCAACCTGGAGGCCGGCGTCCCCGTGGGCTGACGCGTAACATCCCCGCGACCGGAGTCAGCTGGTCACCGTCGCGCCGGACCCGCACGGATCTACCTTCTCCGCGATCTCCGCCGAGCGCTCAAGCTTTCTTGGACTCGGCGTAGTTGACCAGGAAGAGTGCCTCGGCGACGGACAGCCGCTCCAGCTCCTCGGGCGACACCGACTCGTTCACCGCATGGATCTGTGCCTCGGGCTCGCTCAGGCCGATCAGCAGGATCTCCGCCTCGGGGTAGAGCGCGGCGAGCGTGTTGCACAGCGGGATCGAGCCGCCCATGCCGGCGGACTGCATCTCCTCGCCCGGGTACGCGATGCGCATCGCGTCGGCCATCGAGGTGTACGCCGGGCTGGAGACGTCCGCCCGGAACGGCTGGCCCTGGCCCACCTGCTCGAGCGTGACGCGGGCGTTCCACGGAGTGTGCTTCTCGATGTGCGTGAACAGCAGCTTGGTCGCCTCGGCCGCGTCCTGGCCGGGCGGCACCCGCAGGCTGATCTGCGCCCGGGCAGTCGCCGGGATGGAGGGGGTCGCGCCGGCCACCGGGTGGCAGTCGATGCCGATCACGGTGACGGCGGGGCGCGCCCAGATACGGTCGGCGACCGTGCCGCTGCCGATCAGGCCGACACCGTCGAGGATCTTGGCGTCCTTGCGGAACTCGCCCTCCGGGTACTGCAGCCCCTCCCAGGTGGAGTCCGCGGTGAGCCCGTCGACCACCGTCGAACCGTCCTCGGCGCGCAGCGAATCCAGTACGCGGATGAGCGCGGCCAGCGCGTCGGGCGCCGCGCCGCCGAACTGGCCCGAGTGCAGATTGCCTTCGAGAGTGTCGACCTGGACCCGGATCATCGTCATACCGCGCAGCGTCGCCGTCACCGTCGGCAGACCCACCCGGAAGTTCCCGGTGTCGCCGATCACGACGGCGTCGGCCGTCAGTAGCTCCGGGTGCGCCTCGGCGTACTGCTCAAGACCACCCGTGCCCTGCTCCTCAGAGCCCTCCACGATCACCTTGATGTTCACCGGTACGCCGCCGTTCGCCTTGAGGCCGCGCAGGGCGAGCAGGTGCATGATGAAGCCGCCCTTGCAGTCGGCGGCGCCACGCCCGTACCAGCGGCCGTCCCGCTCGGTCAGCTCGAACGGCGGGGTCACCCACGCGGACTCGTCCAGCTTCGGCTGCACGTCGTAATGCGCGTACAGCAGCACCGTCGGCGCACCCTCCGGGCCGGGCAGCAGCCCGTACACCGACTGCGAACCGTCAGGGGTGTCCAGGAGCGCGACATCCTGGAATCCCTCGGCGCGCAGCGCACCGGCCACCCAGTTCGCGGCGGCCTCGCACTCGCTCTTCGGCGCCACGGCCTCGTCCGCCACCGATTGGAAGGCCACCAGCTCCGTGAGCTCCGCCTGGGCGCGGGGCATCAAAGAGGCAATGGTCTCGGCGATCGGATTGACGGTCATGGGCACGCTCCTCGTGGGTGCGACGTTGTGCGGTGTGTGTACGGCGAATGTGTGGTTGATCCTCGCACAGGGGCGGGAAGCGACCGCGCCGTAGGATGCCGTCGAGAGCGTGGATCATGCGTCGGATCGGGAGCAGAAGCAGATCGTGAGCAGCGAGAACGCAGATGCCGTAGGTGAGTACGGCGAGCCGGTGTGGGATGTCGTCGTGGTCGGCGGCGGGCCCGCGGGCGCTTCGGCGGCCTATGCGGCGGCGGTCGCGGGCCGCCAGGTGCTCCTGTTGGAGAAGTCGGAATTGCCCCGCTACAAGACCTGTGGCGGAGGGATCATCGGCCCCTCGCGCGACAGCCTCCCGCCCGGCTTCGAACTGCCGCTGCAGGACAGGGTGCACGCCGTCACCTTCTCGCTGAACGGCAAGCTGGCCCGTACCCGCCGCTCCAAGCGGATGCTCTTCGGGCTCATCAACCGACCCGAGTTCGACGCCGCTCTTGTGGAGCAGGCGCAGAAGGCCGGCGCCGTACTGCGTACCGGCGCGACCGTCTCCCGCGTGGAGCAGCACGGCCCTGCCGTCCCGGACCGGCGCACGGTCGCCGTGGTGCTCGCCGACGGCGAGACCGTGCTGGCGCGTGCGGTCGTGGGCGCGGACGGCAGCGCCAGCCGGATAGGCGCGCATGTCGGGGTGAAGCTCGACCAGGTCGATCTCGGCCTGGAGGCGGAGATCCCGGTACCGGCGACGGTGGCCGAGGACTGGGCGGGCCGGGTGCTCATCGACTGGGGGCCGATGCCCGGGAGTTACGGCTGGGTGTTCCCCAAGGGGCGGACGCTGACGGTCGGAGTGATCTCGGCCCGCGGCGAGGGCACGGCGACCAAGCGCTATCTGGAGGACTTCATCGCTCGCCTGGGGCTCGCGGGATTCGAGCCGGCGATCTCCTCGGGGCATCTGACCCGGTGCCGCAGCGACGACTCGCCACTGTCACGGGGGCGGGTGCTGGTGTGCGGGGACGCGGCCGGGCTGCTCGAGCCGTGGACCCGGGAGGGCATCTCCTTCGCGCTGCGGTCGGGGCGGCTCGCGGGGGAGTGGGCCGTACGGATCTCGGAGGCCCACGATGCCGTGGACGCCCGTCGGCAGGCGCTGAACTACGCGTTCGCGATCAAGGCCGGGCTGGGTGTGGAGATGGGGGTCGGGCGGCGGATGCTCGCGATCTTCGAGCGGCGTCCGGGGCTGCTGCATGCGGCGATCACCGGTTTGCGCCCGGCGTGGAAGGCGTTCGCGGACATCGCGCGGGGATCGACGACGCTGGCCGGTCTGGTGCGAACGCATGGTGTGGCGCGGCGGGCACTGGAAATGATGGACCGGCGCGCCTAGCGGGCTGCCCGAACCGTTCGGGCCGTCCGGGCCGTCCGGGCCGTCCGGGCCGTCCGGGCCGTTCCGCCCCGGCCGCCCGGGGCCGGGTATCGCCCGGCCCTGCGTCACGTTGTCGCCCGGTGACAGGGTGTTGCCCTGTGTCACGGTGTCCCCCGGCCCGGTGTCACTTGGTCACGGTGATCCGGAAGACGGGGTGCTTGTGCGCCGCGGCGAGCAGCTCCTCGTCCGTGGACTTGGCGTTGACGTCGCCGAAGAACCGGCCGACCTCCCAGCCCCAGCGCTCGAGGTAGGTGCGCAGCAGCACGGGCTTCTCCTCGTCGGCCAGCTCCACCGCGGTGAACTGCTGGGTCTTGCGGCCGACTTGGAGCTGCCCGCCGCCCGCGGCGCGCAGATTGCGGACCCACTGGGAGTGGCCGCGGGCAGAGATCAGATACGGGCCGCCCTCGTAGGGGAGCGGGTTGACCGGGATGCGTCGCCACTCGCCGCTGGTGCGGCCGCGCACGGAGAGCTCCGCGGTGCCCATCAGGCTGACGCCACGTCGGGCCAGCCAGCCGATGGTGCCGTTGACGATGGTGTCGAAGCGGCCGGGCTTGATGTAGTGCGCCTGCGACATGGTGATCTCCACTGGTGTCGAGAGAATCATTGAGAGAGCACTGCTCTCGCTTGAGAGCAGTGTGCACCTGATCGGTGATCCAAAGCAAGAGCGGTGCTCTCGTTGTTGGTCAGTGCTCCGAAACGTGAAAGACTGCATCCCATGACCACGATCCGTGGGGCCAGGGAACGGGCCCGTATCGAAGTCACCGCAGCCATCAAGGACGAGGCTCGCAAACAGCTCGCGGCCGAGGGCGCGGCGAAGCTCTCCCTGCGCGCTGTCGCCCGCGAGCTGGGCATGGTGTCCTCCGCTCTCTACCGCTACTTCCCGAGCCGTGACGATCTGCTGACCGCCCTCATCGTCGACGCCTACGACGCGGTCGGCGCCGCGGCCGAGACCGCCCTCGCCGCTGCCCCGGCCCCGGACGACCACCCCGCCCGCTGGACCGCGATCTGCTCGGCCGTACGCGTCTGGGCCCTCGCCCACCCTCATGAGTACGCCCTGATCTACGGCTCTCCGGTCCCCGGCTACACCGCGCCCCAGGACACCGTCGGACCCGCCTCCCGCGTCGGCCTCGCGCTGATCTCCGTCGCCCGCGACGCCTACCGCTCGGGCGGCATCGCGCTACCGCCGCTCGCCGAGGAACTGCGACCCGAAGCGCACCGGCTCACCGCCGATATCGCCCCCGACCTGCCGCCCGCCGTCGTGGTGGCCCTGGTGGCCGCGTGGTCCCAGCTCTTCGGCCTCATCTCCTTCGAGCTCTTCGGCCAGTTCAACCGGGTCGTCGAGGAGCGGGACGTCTTCTTCGGCCAGGCCGCGGCCCGCCTCGCGCACGAGGTCGGCCTGCGGCACCGCTAGGGCTTGGACCCGTCGGGCTCCAGGAGGCGTCGGCCCCCGTCGCCGTACTGCGCAGGGAGTATGTGTGATCGCCACGCCTGGCTGACGCCCGCCGCCCCGGCCCCGGTCTAGCGTTGCCGGTATGGAAGAGCAGCGCACCCGGAACTGCGGTGGTCCCCCCTGGGCGCGGGGCGGACCACCGCCGTTGCGTCACTGGGAGGCACGGCGGAGCAACGCAAGGGTGCCCTGGCCGTCGACCCTCGTGCTGGCCGTGTTCGTGCTGGTGGGGTCGAGTTTCGCCGCCCCCGGCCAGCACCGTGAGGCGCTCGACGCCTTCGCGCGGGTGTTGCTGCTCGCGGGACCGGCGTTCCTGCTGCTGCGCAATCGGTGGCCCGTTGTCGCCGTCTTCGGCGCGGCCGCGACAGCGCTGGCCTACTTCGCCGCGGGCTATCCGAACGGCCCGGTCTTCCTCACCGTCGCGGTCGGCGCTTTCGCCGCCGTCACCTCCGGGCACCGGCGTGCCGCCTGGTGGGCCGTCGGCGGCCTCTGGGTCGGTCATCTGCTGATTGCCCACTGGCTGTACGCCGATCTGCCGCCGCACGGTGACAAGGCCGCGCCCTGGGCGCAGGAGCTGGTCATCGCCGCCTGGGTGGTCGCCGTCCTCGCGGCCTCGGAGCTCGTACGTGTCCGACGCGAGGTCTGGGCCCGTGAGCGCATCGAGCGCGCCGCCGCCGAGAAACGCCGCGCCGACGAGGAGCGGCTGCGGATAGCCCGCGAGTTGCACGACGTCCTTGCGCACTCCATCTCGGTCATCAACGTCCAGGCGGGCGTGGGCCTCGCGCTGCTCGACACCGACCCCGAGCAGGCCCGCACCGCGCTCACCACCATCAAGGCGGCCAGCAAGGAGGCGCTGGGCGAGGTGCGGCAGGTCCTCGACACACTGCGTACGCCGGGAGACGCCCCACGTGCACCCGCGCCCGGCCTCGACCGGCTGCCCGAACTCGTCGAACAGGCCGCGGGCGCCGGACTGAGCGTCGAGGTCGAGACGGACGGCGACCGGACCGCGCTCCCGCCCGGCACGGATCTGGCTGCCTTCCGGATCGTCCAGGAGGCGCTCACCAACGTCGTACGTCACTCGGGCTCGCGCACCGCGCGGGTACGGATCGGCTATGCGTCCGGCCGCCTCGACCTCCGGATCGACGACGAAGGACCGGCCACCGGCTCGGACGCGGGCGGCAGCGGCAACGGCCTTGTCGGAATGCGGGAGCGTGCCGCCACCCTCGGTGGCACGATCGATGCGGGTCCGCGCCCGGGCGGCGGCTTCCGGGTACGGGCCGAGCTCCCTGTGCGGCCGAAGGAGACGATGTGATCCGCGTACTGCTCGCCGACGACCAGCTGCTGGTCAGGGCAGGATTCCGGGCGTTGCTCGACGCCCAGCAGGACATCGGGGTGGCGGGCGAGGCCGGTGACGGCGAGGAAGCGGTGCGGCTGGTGCGTGAACTGCGCCCCGACGTGGTGCTGATGGACATCCGCATGCCGCTGCTCGACGGTCTCGCCGCCACCCGCCGGATCACCGAGGACGAGCGGCTGAACGGGGTGAAGGTGGTCATGCTCACCACCTTCGAGCTCGACGAGTACGTCTTCGAGGCCATCCGCTCCGGTGCTTCGGGCTTCCTGGTCAAGGACACCGAGCCGGAGGAACTGCTGCGTGCGGTACGGGCGGTGGTGCACGGGGACGCGCTGCTGTCGCCGGGAGTGACGCGGCGTCTGATCGCGGAGTTCGCTGCCCGCTCCAAAGCACCCACGGACGCCGAGGGCCTCGCCGAACTCACCGAACGGGAGCGGGAGGTGATGGCCCTGGTCGGCATCGGCCTCTCCAATGAGGAGATCGCCCGCCGGCTTGTCGTCAGCCCGCTCACCGCCAAGACTCATGTGAGCCGCACGATGGTGAAGCTCGGCGCCCGCGACCGGGCCCAACTCGTCGTGTTGGCCTATGAGTCGGGGCTGGTGCGGCCCGGCTGGCTCGGCTGAGGCGGCGTACGGGGAAAGCGCCACAGCACAGTCACGACGCGCACCACGAAGGCGACCGCGGCCGCCGCGCCGCCCGCGATGAGCAGCCCGCGCTCAGCGGTGTACGGCATGGCGAACATCAGCTTCGGTCCCGCGATCACTCCGAAGACGACCGCCGCGACCAGGACCGCGCTGAGGAGCGCGTATCCGGTCTCGATGGTCAAGGCGTCCCGCTCCGCCTGTGTACGCCGCCCCATGTTCGAAGTGTCACAGGGCGGCGGCCGACGGGCAAGGAGTCCGTCGGCCGCCGCCACCCCCTTGGGAGAGCGGAGTATGGGTCAGTCGCCGACCGCCACCCGCTCGGGCTCTTCCTGAACCGGCTGTCCGGAGGACTTCGCGACCAGGACGCTCGGCACGGCACGGCGGGTCCGCAGCCCGGTCAGCGTGATCAGCAGTCCGGCTGCCGCGATCGCGGTCACCACCACCAGGCCGGGCCGGAAGCTGTCGAGCACCTCCTGCGGAGAGCGGCCCGTGTCACCGCCCGCCGTGATCACCGCGGTCACGACGGCCAGGAAGATCGCGCCGCCGACCTGGATCGAGGTGTTCAGCAGGCCGGAGACCATGCCCTGCTCATGGTCCTCCACCCCGTTGGTGGCCTGGATGTTGAGCGAGGGGAAGACCAGCGCGCAGGCCGCGCCGAGCAGCAGCATCGACGGCAGGATCACGGCGGCGTAGCTCGGTGTGAGGTCGATCTGGAGGAAGAGCGCGTACGCGATCACCAGCAGCGTGAAGCCGGCGGCTATCACGCGCGGTGTGCCGAAGCGGTCCACGACCGAGCCGATCTTCGTCGAGGAGAGCGCCACCAGAGCGCCCGCCGGAAGGAAGGCCAGCGCCGTCTGCAGCGCCGACCAGCCGAGCAGGGACTGCATGTACTGCGTGACGAGGAACTGGAAACCGACGTACGAGCCGAAGAAGAAAGCCGCGCCGAGGTTGGCGCGGATCTGGCTGCCCGAGCGCAGCACACCCAGCCGGATCAGCGGGTGCGAGCTGCGCCGTTCGATGGTGACGAACACGGTGAGCAGCACGGCGACGGCGAGGAAGGACAGCAGGGTGCGCGCCGAGGCCCAGCCCACCTCGGGGGCCTGGACGACGGTGAAGACGAGCAGCAGCATCGAGGCCGTGCCGGTGACGGCGCCCGGCAGGTCGTAACCCTTCCCGGAGTCCTCACGGCTGCTCTGCGGGATCAGCTTGATGCCGGCCAGCAGCGCGATCAGGGCGATGGGCGCGGGCAGCAGCATGGTCAGGCGCCAGCTCACCTCGGTGAGCAGTCCGGAGAGGACCAGGCCCATCGAGAAGCCGGTGGCGGCGCAGGTGGTGTAGATGGCCAGCGCGCGGTTGCGCTGAGGGCCTTCCTTGAAGGTCGTGGTGATGATGGAGAGCCCGGCGGGCGCGGTGAACGCGGCGCTCAGACCCTTGATGAAGCGGCTGGCGATCAGCAGCGGACCGGAGTCGACCAGTCCGCCGAGCAGCGAGGCGAGCGCGAAGACGGCGAGCGCGATCAGGAAGACCCGGCGCCGGCCCAGGAGGTCGGCCGCACGGCCGCCGAGCAGCAGCAGGCCGCCGTATCCAAGGATGTAGCCGCTGACGATCCACTGCAGGGACGAGGTGGTCAGATGGAGATCGGTCGCGATGGAGGGCAGGGCGACGCCGACCATCGAGACGTCGAGGGCGTCGAGGAACATCGCGGCGCAGAGCACGAGGAGAGTGCCCCACAGCCGCGGGCTCCAGCGCTCCTGCGCTACGGGGACGTTGAGCGGAGAGGTCATGAGGAGGACAGTACATGCACATGCATTGAGTGCAAGCGCATTTAATTCCGATGCAACAAAGTGCGTCCTCTCTGCTAACGTGCGGTCATGGCGGCGAAGAAGTCCGAGCGAGTGCTCGTCGAGGAGTGGCGGGACGTCCTTGCGCTGCACGCCCGTACGATCTGCGAGCTCGACCGCGAGCTGCATCAGCACGGGCTCGGCGCCAGTGACTTCGAGGTCCTCGACGTACTCGCCGAAGAGACGTCGGACGGCGGCGACTGTTCCTTCCGCGTCCAGGAGCTGGCATCCCGGGTCCACCTGAGCCAGAGCGCGCTGTCGCGCCTGGTGGCGCGGCTGGAGAAGGACGGGCTTGTCACCCGCGGGATGTGCAGCGAGGACCGGCGGGGAGTGCGGGTCGCGCTCACCGAGGCCGGCCGGGCCCGCCATGCCGAGGTGCAGCCGCTGCAGCGCGCGGTGCTCTCCAGGATGCTGTCGGGCCCGTCCACGTAAAGCCGGGCCCTGCCACGTAAAGCCGGGCCCTGCCACGTAAAGCCGGGCCCTGCCACGTAAAGCCGGGCCCTTCCACGTAAGGCCGAGCCCTGCCACGTATAGCCGGGCCCTTCCACGTAAGGCCGAGCCCTGCCACGTAAAGCCGGGCCCGTCCACGTAAAGCCTGGCCCGTCCACGTAAATCTCCGTGGGCTTCCGTACGAGGGGCTGGGACCGGCTAGGACCAGGTGATGGCGGACAGCTCGCGCCACAGCCGCGCGAGCTCCGCATCGCCGGTGACGGACACGGTGGTGAGCGGCAGCCGGTTCCACAGCGTCAGATAGAGCTGCTCCGCCGTCCCCCTCAACTCGCAGTCCGCGGGCCCCTCTGCGGTGCGTTCCGTGCGCGGAGCCTCGGTCGACAGCCGTACCGTCCACACGTCGTCCGTGTCGCTGGCATGTACGCGCAGGACACGCGGCTCCTCGGTGCGCACCCGGCTCCGGGAGCGGGCGTGAAAGGCGCCGAGCAGCTCGTCGATGCCGTCCAACGCGAAGTCCGCGGCGACCGGCCCCGGCTTCCCGCCGAGCGCCGACTCGGCGTCCGTGCGGTGGACGGCCGTCTCGTGCGCCTGCCGCCTGGCCCAGAACGCCACCGGTGAGGGTGCGGGCAGAAAGCTCCAGCACTCCACATCCGCGGGCGCCTCGCTCAGCGCGGCCACCAGGAGACCGTGCCCCTCCCGGAACCACTCCAGCAACTCGTCGCCGTCGAGCTCGGGCTGGTCGTCGGCGGGGTGGAAGCTTGTGTAGCCCTCGGTGATGAAGGCGGTCGCCCAGCGGTGGACCATGCTGATGTGCCGGAGCAGATCCCGCACCTGCCAGCCGGGGCAGGTCGGCACGCTCGCGTCGGGGCCTGCCTCGGCAGCGGCCGCGGCCAGCAATTGGCCCTCCCGGACAAGGGACTTGATCAGCTCAGCGGTCTCCATGTGGGAGATTGTGCCAGCGCGGCCCGACCGGCGGCAGAACCGTCGTACGGATAGCGCGGCGCACAATGCCACAGGAACCCCAGCAGGAACGCCTGTCAGGACCAGCACGGCGACAACGCCGAGGTGGACCAGTGAGACGGCGTTGCCCAAGGCCGATCGCGCGAGGCCACCCAGGCGGCGAGAGGTCATGCCTTGCTGATCGGCTCCCGGGCGGCGGATCCGCCTGAGCAGGCAGCAGGAGTACTCAGTCGGCTCGGGGTACGGACGCGTTCCGGGCCGAGTACCCGATGAGCGCCGCGCCAGCCGCCAGCGCCGCCACCGTCGTCAGTGCCACCGGCAGCGAGAACCAGTCGGCGAGAAACCCGATCGCCGGCGGCCCCAGCAGCATCCCGCCATAGCCGAGCGTCGACGCGGCCGCGACCCCGCCGGGACCGGCGAGAGCGCCCGCCCTGGCCACCGCCACCGGGAAGATGTTCGCGAGCCCCAGACCGGTCACGGCGAAACCGAGCAATGCAAGCCACACCGTCGGCGCGAGCGCGCCCAGCACCATGCCGGCTGCCGCCGTCGTACCGCCCGCGACGAGCGTGCGGGTCTGGCCGAGCCGCTCCAGCAGGGCCGTGCCGGAGAGCCGGCCGGCCGTCATGGCCAGGGCGAAGAAGGAGTATCCGGCGGCGGCGATGCCCGGGTGGGCGTGCAGATCCTGCTCGAGATGGAGCGCTCCCCAGTCGGCCATCGCCCCTTCCCCGTACGCCGTGCAGAGCGCGATCACGCCGAAGAGTACGACGAGTTGGCGCGTACGGCCCTGGAGGCGGCGCGGGCCCGGCACCGCCGTGGTGCGCTCGGTGACGGGTGCGGGACGGCGCAGCAGCACACGCCCGGCGGCTGCCGTGACCAGCAGGCCGATGCCGGTGAGGCCAAGCAGATGCGCGGTGGGGGAGAGGCCGCCGGCGACCAGGCCGCCGAGGCCCGCGCCGATCATCCCGCCGAGACTGAACGCGGCATGGAAGCTGGGCATCACGGGCCGCCGCATCGCCGCGACCAGATCGACCGCGGCGCTGTTCATCGCGACATTGATCCCGCCGTACGCCGCACCGAAGACCAGCAGTACAAGGCCGAGGGCGAGCGCCGAATGCGTCAGTGGCGGGAGCGCGATGCTCAGCGCCAGCAGTGCGCCACTGACGACTGTCACCGGATGGCTGCCGAAGCGGCGGCAGAGCCGCCCAGTGAGCGTCATCGTCACCACCGCGCCCGCCGACACTCCGAGCAGGGCGAGGCCCAGATCGCTCGCGGACGAGCCGGTCTGCTGCTTGATGGCGGGGATACGGACCACCCAGCCGGCGAAGATGAAGCCGTCGAGGGCGAAGAACACGGTCAGCGCGGTACGGAGGGGGGACAGGGAGGGTGGGGCGGTGTTTCCGCCAGGTCCCCCCGGTACGGCCGTCCGTAGTTTGTTTAGAAGCGGCACAAACTCAGGATAGGGGTCGGGCCCGATCCGTACAAGGCGGCTGCTCAGCCTCCGGATCATGGGAGACTCGCCTGCATGAACGGCAAGGCGATGACCACCAGGACGAGGCTGGAGAGAGGCCGCAGCGCGCTCGGCCCCGCGCTGGAACTGGTTCATACGGGCCGGGCGCCCACCCGCGCCGTGCTCACCGCTGAGCTCGGAGTCACCCGCGCCACCGCCGGCGCGGTGGCCGCCGAACTCGAAGCGCTCGGGCTGATCCGGGTCGACTCGCGCCCGGGCGCCGCCGCCGGCTCTCAGGGCCGGCCCTCGCACCGCCTCGCTGTCGACGACGCGGGCCCGGTCGTTCTCGCCGCGCAGGTGCACGCCGACGGATTCCGGGCCGCGCTCGTCGGGCTCGGCGGCCGTACGGTCGCGACCGCACCCGGCTGCGTCACCGTCTCCGAAGACCCGGCGCAGGTGCTCGGCGAGGTCGTCGAAGCAGGCGCGGCCCTGTTGCGCGAGAGCGGTCGGCGGTGCGTGGGCGCGGGTCTCGCCGTGCCCTCCGCCGTCGCCGAACCGGAAGGCACCGCCCTCAACCCGCTGCACCTCGCCTGGCCGGCCGGGGCTCCCGTCCGCGACATCTTCGCCGAATGTGTCCGCGCGGCGGGCATCCAGGGCCCCGCCTTCACCGGCAACGATGTCAACCTCGCGGCGCTCGCCGAGCACCGCCACGGCGCGGGCCGCGGCGCCCAGCATCTGCTCTGCGTCGCCACCGGCCATCGCGGCGTCGGCGGCGCGCTCGTCCTCGACGGCCGTCTGCACACCGGCAGTTCGGGCCTCGCCCTCGAGGTCGGGCACCTCACGGTCAACCCCGAGGGCCGCCCCTGCCACTGCGGCAGCCGCGGCTGCCTCGACGTCGAGGCCGACCCGCTCGCCTTCCTCACCGCCGCGAGCCGCCGGCCGGGCCCCGAGGTCTCGCTGCTGCAGCAGTCCCGGGATCTGCTGCGCACGGAGTACGACGACCCGGCCGTACGGAGCGCGGCCGAGGAGCTCATCGACCGGCTCGGCCTCGGGCTCGCCGGGCTCGTCAATATCCTCAACCCCGACCGCATCATCCTCGGCGGACTGCACCGCGAGCTGCTCGACGCCGATCCCGAACGGCTGCGCGCCGTGGTCGCCGACCGCAGCCTGTGGGGGCGCAGCGGCGGTGTGCCGATCCTCGCCTGCACGCTCGACCACAACAGCCTGGTGGGGGCGGCCGAGTTGGCGTGGCAGCCGGTACTCGACGACCCGCTGGGCGCACTCGGCTGACGTCGGCCGGCGTATGGCCCGGCGGACTGTGCGTCGGCGTACCCGGCTCACACACGACGGCGGGCGGGGACGGGGGCGGGCGTCGACCGGTCGGCACGGACGGCCTTCGCCGGTCGGCTGGGCCGGCTGAACGACCGGCCGACGGCGCAGGCGGCACCACCCGTCCGGGGGCACAATGGACACCTCTCAGTGCAATTTCGGGTAATCGACAACCTATGACCCACAAGCCCTCCGGCGCGGATCACCATGCGCACCGGCTTCAGGACCTGCGCCGCAGGTTTTACGCGTCTCCCATCGGCCTGGCCTGGGAGCGCGGCCGTGAGCTGGAGCTGATGCACCGCGCCATGGGCTTCGCCGCACTGGGCTTTCTGACGCTCGTCCCCCTTCTGGTCGTCGTCGCGGCGGCGGACCCGGCGAGCGGACAGGGCTTCGCCCGCTGGCTGGGCCAGGCACTGGGGGTCTCGGAGTCATCCCTGGACGAGGTCGAGCGGCTGTTCGGCGTGCCTGGGCAGGCGCTGCAGCGCACGACCGCGTTCGGTCTCGCCGCCCTCACCGTCTTCGGTCTGACCTTCGGGTCGGCCGTTCAGACCGGCTACGAGAAGGTGTGGGATCTGCCGACGGCCCGCTGGCACACCATGTGGCGGCATGTCGTCTGGCTGGCCCTGCTCGTCGCCGCGAGCCTGGCCTTCGTCAGTGCGCCGCTGCCGGCCGACTCCGCCCCGGCCACGGTGTTCGGCGGCCTGGGAGACCTGATCGGCACCATTCTGTTCTTCTGGCTGTCCCAGCGCGTGCTGCTCGGCGGCCGGGTCCGCTGGCGCGCCCTGCTGCCCGGGGCGGTGGCCACGGCCGTGGGCATGGTCGGCCTGCGGGTCTTCTCACAGCTTGTCTTCTCGCCGCTGATCGCCTCCAACGCCGTCACCTACGGCCCGTTCGGGACCGTGCTCGTCATCCAGTCCTGGCTCGTGGGTGTCGGCTTCGTCGTCTACGGGGGCGCGCTCGTGGGACGCCTCATTCACGAAGCGCGCGTACGCCGACGGCTGGAACACGAGCTGGAAGACCTGGCCTAGGACCGGTAGAGGGCGAAGGCGCGGGCCGGATTCCGTACGAGGATCCGGTCCATGACGTCCTTGCCGAGGGCCGGTTCGAGCCGCGGCCGCAGGCTGCGCAGCAGATACGGCATGCCGGGGGTTTCCGGAGTCGTCATGTCGCCGCCCAGCATCAGCTGACCGGCGTAACCCGCGTCCGCGAGCGCCGCCAGCTCGTCCGGCAGGCGCCAGTCCGTGGCGTGATTGGCCCGCGAGGGGCCGTCGAAGACGAGATAGGCACCCGTCGCCGCCGCATCCCGCTGGCCGGCCAAATCCGGAGAGCGGCCGAGATGGCCGAGGATCACGTGCTGCGGCAGAACCTCCAACGCGCCGCAGAGCAGATCGAGTACGTCCAGCGCTGCCGTGCCCAGTTCCAGATGGACGGCGATGGGCGCGCCCGTACGGTGATGGGCCAGGGCCGCGGCCGTCATGGTGAGCCGGGCATGCGCGTCGACGCCGTGGAAGGCGCCCGCCACCTTGATCAGTCCGGCCCGGATCCCGGTACCACCGATACCCTCGGTCACTTCGGCCGTGAACAGTTCGGCAAGGTCCTCCGGGAGGCGGCCGAGCATCTCAGGGGCGTAGTGCACGGCCTGATGGAGACCGGTGGCGGCCACCACATGGGCGCCGGTCGCGCGGGAGAGCGCTGCCAGCTCCTCGGGCCTGCGCCCCAGGCCGTACGGAGTCCACTGCACGACCGACCGGCCGCCGAGCTCGCGGAAGGCGCGCAGTCGCACGGCCGCGTCCGCCGGATCGTCCAGCTCCTGTCCCGGCAGCCGCGGGCTGCGCAGGAACAGATGGTCGTGGGCGTCGCAGATCCCCAACCCGCTGGCCGGGATGTCGCCGAGCACGGTACGGACGAGGCTCACCACTGCTGCCCCCGCGGCAGCTCCGTACGGTGCGGGGCGGAGAGATGCAGCACCTGGAAGACGTCACCGATCGCCTCGGGCGCGTCCTCGGCCCACAGTGCGAAGTGCAGCAGCTCCCAGTGCCGCGGATCGATGGCGACGGCGGCCGCGACCACGCCGTCCGCGCGCGCCAGCTGTTGATGCGTCGCGAGCGCCTTCTCCACGGCGAAGGCGGGCCGCTCGTCCTCGCGTATCCGCACCCGACGACGCGTGGCGGACCGGGGCACGGCCCCGGCCGCCGGGCCCTCCTCGTACGCCAGCCCTGTCCAGTGCTGGACCACGGGACGTCCGAAGTCGTTGACGATGCCCTGGAATCCGGGCCCCCAGAGGAAGGAGTTCATGCCTTCCGGCGCGGTCCACAGGTAGAGCGGTGCGTACTGGTTGACCGGCGAGCCGTCGACGCGTTCGCGCATCAGATAGGCCTTCAGACCGAGGCCGGGAAAGTCGTCGAGCAGATGGCCCTTCGTCGCCACCCGCTTGCGGATGATCTCCATGTCATAGTCGGCGGGCAGCGTGATCTCGTACTGCATGGCATGCATGAAGGGCTCCTCGGTACGCGGGGTCGGGCGGGGCGCTCGTCGGCGCGGACTGCCCTTAGGCGTCAGTGGTGTTACGAGGGGTGAGCAGCGCGAGCAGTCCGCCGACCGCTGCGTCGAAGGCGGCAGGCGAGCCGGACGCACGCGCCAGCACATAGCCGCCCTGCACCGTCGCGACGATCGCCGCCGCCGTCCCGGCCGGATCGACCGGGGTCGTGAACTCGCCCGCGTCCAGGCCCTCCTGGACGATCCCGGCGAGGCGTCCGCGCAGCCAGTCGAGCGTCTCCTCGACCGGGGCGCGCAGCTCGTCGCTGGCGATGACATCCGGGTCCATCGTGAGGCGGCCGACCGGGCAGCCGCGCAGTACATCGCGCTCGCGCAGCAGATACGCGCTGATCCGCTCGTACGCCGTGCCGTCGCCGCCGAGCGTCACTTCGGCGGTCGCGCGCATCTCCTGTGCGGTACGCCGGATCGCGGCCAGCGCCAGGTCGGGCTTGCCCGCGAAGTGGTGGTACATGCTGCCCTGGCCGGCGCCCGCCTGCTGCTGGATCGCCTTGGGGCTGGTGCCCACATAGCCGCGCTCCCACAGCAGCTCGCGGGTGGCCTCGATCAGCCGTTCAGGAGTGCTCATGAGCCCACTGTACATACTAGTAGGTACAGAAACCAGAGGTTCCCGGAGCAGCCGCGAAGGCCCCGCGTACTCCCCGGGTGGTACGTGCACTGCCGCTGCCCGTACGACGACGTGAGACCCGGTCGGCGGGAGCCTCGGAAGCGACGAGGAAACACGCACCACCATCGCCACTGAGGAGCTGAGCCGAGATGAACACACTCGCCTACGACGGGCCCGGCCCGTGGATTCTGTTCTTCCCGCTGATCTGGGCGGCCGTCGTCATCGGCGTCGTCACCGTCCTGCGCCGCACCGTATGGCGCGGCCGTCGCGGCCCCTGGCATCCGACCCGCGCGACGCACGGCGAGAGCTCGCCGATCGCGATGCTCGGCCGTCGCTTCGCCGCCGGCGAGATCGACGAAGAAGAGTACTGGCGGAGGCTGTCCGTCCTGGACGAGCAGTTCGGCCGCATCGGCAAGGACGGTGCGGCATGACCACCACCACGGCGACCATGACCCGCACCGCAGCCCGGGTCGTCGACGCTGTGGAGGTCTACGGCAGGGGTGACGCCGAGGAGAGGGCCTTGAAGGGGTGAGTGTCGCCTTACCGGTCGGCCGCGATCCACGAACGCGCCAACGAACTGGCCCTGTTGTGTGCCGTCGTACGGGCCAGGAACCAACTGTGCGCAATGGTGCGCTCTGAGCCGGTACTGGTGCCGGCGTTCGGCACGGCAGTCGGCCTGGCGCTCGGCGGACTGCTCGACCGGGTGCTCGTCAAGGCGTCCGAGGGTGCGGGCGACACCGCCAACGCGTTCGTACTGCGCGCCGTCGCCACCGAGTAGTCGTTCCGAAGCGCCCCCCGGTCAGCCCGCAACAGCCGACCGGGCGGAGGCACGTTGACGCGTCCCGTTCTGCGTACCCGCCGAACTCGCCGTACTCGGGAAGGGCTCGTCGGCCGTCGCCCCGTACACCACCGGATACGGCGGCAGAGCCACTGCGGGCGGAGGTGTGGAGAGCGTGAACCAGACGATTTTGCCCGTCTCGCCCTCGGGTCGTACGCCCCAGCTGTCACTCACCGCCGCTATCAGCCCGAGCCCGCGCCCGGAAGTGGCGAAGAGATCTGTGTCCCCTACGGTCGGGAGACGTGGATCGTTGTCATGGACGGAGACCGTGAGCCGGTCGAGCAGCAACTCGATCTCCACCGTGCACATCTTGTCCGGCTCGGCGTGCCGGTGAACATTGGTCAGCAACTCGGTGACGCCCAGCGCTGCCTGGTCGATCAAGGGATCGAGATGCCAGTAGCGCAATTGCGCCGAGAGAATTCTGCGGACCTGACCGATCCGCGACGGCAGGGCCTGGAGCTCCACCGTGCAGTGCCTGCTTGGCTGGCTGATCACGGCTGCGACTCCCCGAATGAGGTCCGGAAGAAGACGAGGATCGGATCCAGCAGTTGGCTGGCTGCTGATTTGTCCGGCGGGCTGGATCACAGCGTTACCGCCGGTGCACCCTGAGTGATGTGAGACAAGCGTGAACCACTGACCACGGCTCCGCAACTCGCAGCACCCGGGTGAGTACTCTCAGCTCCGACGGCCGCCGGCCCCGCGCACCGCTTCCAGGAAGCGCCCGGCCAGTGCCCGGCCCTCCGGCCTGCGGCTGCGCTGCCCCATCGTCAGCCGGTAGCGCTTGCCATTGAGCGTCGCCACCGTGCTCGCATCGTCGGCGAACCAGGGCTTACCGGCCCTGACCCCGCGGACGGGAGCGCTCTCGATCACCCGGCCGTAGCTGGTCAGGAGCGCCAGCGTGCCGTCCTTGATCAGCACTTGTCCGGCCCTCGTGAGCGAGCGCGGCCAGCGCTCGATCCGTACGCCAGTGGCGCTGAATTCGGTCTCTGCCATCCCCATCGTGCCTCCGCCCCCTTCGCACCGTTTCCTGTTGGCAGTCTGCACAACTACGGGCGCATGCACCAGTACGTGCGGTCGCACCGGCACAAGTCCCGGCCCACAAGTGACTCCTATGGACCCCCAAAGTGAACGTTTGTGCAGGTGGGGGGCTTACTGTTGCCAGTGGGGGCCGCATTTCGACAGGACGAGGAACGGCGCGCATGAGCACGAGTGAGAAGCCAGTGGCGGGAGAGGCGATCGCCACCATAGATGTGGATCGCAGCGATCCGGACTACCGGGCATGGCTGAAGGAGGCAGTGCGCAAGGTCCAGGCCGACGCCAACCGCTCCGCCGACACCCACCTGCTGCGATTCCCGCTGCCCGAGAAGTGGGGCATCGACCTCTACCTCAAGGACGAGTCCACCCATCCGACAGGCAGCCTCAAGCACCGGCTCGCCAGGTCGCTGTTCCTCTACGGACTGTGCAATGGCTGGATCCGGCCGGGCAAACCGGTCATCGAGGCGTCCAGCGGCTCGACCGCAGTCTCCGAGGCGTACTTCGCCAAGCTGATCGGCGTCCCGTTCATCGCCGTGATGCCGCGCACCACGAGCGCCGAGAAGTGCCGGCTGATCGAATTCCACGGTGGGCAGTGCCACTTCGTGGACGACTCGCGGAAGATGTACCAGGAGTCGGCCGCACTCGCGGAACGGACCGGCGGCCACTACATGGACCAGTTCACCTACGCGGAGCGGGCCACCGACTGGCGCGGCAACAACAACATCGCCGAATCGATGTACCAGCAGCTGCAGTTGGAGCGCTACCCGGAGCCCGCCTGGATCGTTGCGACGGCCGGCACGGGCGGCACCTCGGCGACCATCGCCCGCTACGTCCACTACATGCAGCACGACACCCGCGTCTGTGTCCCCGACCCGGAGAACTCCTGCTTCTTCGACGGCTGGACCCAGGGCGACCCGCTCGCCAGCAGCGACTGCGGCTCCCGTATCGAGGGCATCGGCCGGCCGCGTATGGAACCGAGCTTTGTGCCCGGAGCCATCGACCGGATGATGAAGGTGCCCGACGCGGCGAGCGTCGCCGCCGTACGCGCCCTGGACATGGCCATCGGCCGCAAGGCCGGCGGCTCCACCGGAACCGGCCTGTGGAGCGCGCTGAAGATCATCGCCGAGATGGTGGCCAACGGGCAGAAGGGCAGCGTGGTCACCCTGATATGCGACCCGGGCGACCGCTACCTCGACAAGTACTACTCCGATGCCTGGCTGGACGAACAGGGTCTCGACATCGCCCCGTACAGCGCGACGATCGAGGAGTTCCTCGCCACCGGCGTCTGGCCCGGCTGACCAGCGTGACCGCTGCGCGGCTGACCAGCGTGACCACTGCGCGGCTGACCACCCGGACTACTGCGCGGCGGACCGGGCGAGCCTTCGGTCCAGTTGGCGCACCGCGCCCCGGAACGAGGCGCCCAGGCCTGCCCGGCCCAGCCGCAGCAGGATACGCATGAGTGCGGGGGCGTCCGCCGCGAAGGTCCACTGCACCCGGGTGCCGGTCGCGGTGGGAGTCAGCCGCCACTCCTCCAACAGAGCCCGCAGACCTGGGGCGTTGGTCTCCTCGACGCGGTACGCGAAGCGCTCGTCCGGCTCGGTCGCCATGATCTTCTCGGCGAAGAAGGTGCCGCCCCTGAGCCTGATCTCGCGGCCCGCGCCCCCGTCGGTGGGCGTGGCCGAGGTGACGGCGGTGAACCAGGACGGCCAGCCCGTCACATCCTCGGCGAGCGCCCGGTACACCGCTCCTGGCGAGGCCTTCACCTCGGCCGAGAAGACCAGACGCAGCGGGGCGGACTCGACGAAGTCGAGCTCCACGGGGCTCAGTCGGCGTGCCATGGGACCGTACCTCCAGCTGGGAGGGGTGGAGCGGGGGCCCGCACACCATAGCTGGCGGGCCGTCAGTTGTCCGTAGCCGTCGCCGGTTTCACCGGCTTCTCGTGAGGCCCGCGAGAAGTCCGTCCAGCGCACGGCCGAACACCAGCCGGCCCACCCGGCGGACAAGCGGATCGAACAGCTGTGGCAGCAGGTGGATCCGCAGCTCCTCCACCCAGACCACCACGGCGCCCGAACCCTCCGGGCGCACCTCGATCTCGGCCCAGCCGGTGATCACCCGGCCGCGCTTCTCCAGTCGAAGGCGTCCGGTCCCGCTCTCCCCGGGCGGCTCCCAGCGGACCACCTCCATCGGATCGTCGAAGCCGACGCGGCCCAGCCCGGTCCGCGCGACGAACACCGTCCCCATGCCCGAGCGATACGGCGAGACGACAGTGATCGACGTCAGCGGCACCTGAGCGGTATGCGCGGGCCAGTCGGTGACGCGCGCCCAGACTTCCTCGGCGGGCCGCGGGACGGCCCGCGTGATCCGGAAGACGGTCACCCGGCGTCAGCCGTCCTGCCCGTCGGCACTCTCCGGACCGCCCGCCACGACCAGCCCCGGCAGATGCTCCGCGATCTGCTCGCGTGCCTCGGCCGACAGCCCCGCGTCCGTCACCAGCGTGTCGACCTCGGCCAGCCGCGCGAAGGAACTGAGGCCCACCGTCCCCCACTTGGTGTGGTCGGCGACCACCACCACCCGGCGCGCGGCCTGCACAAACCGGCGGTTCGTCTCGGCCTCCGCCAGATTCGGTGTGGAGAGCCCGGCCTCCACCGAGATTCCGTGCACGCCGAGGAAGAGCACATCGAAGTGGAGCGAGCGGATCGCCTGGTCGGCCACCGGCCCGACCAGCGAGTCGGAGGGCGTACGCACCCCGCCGGTGAGGACCACGGTGGCCGCACCCGGACGCTGATCGCCCGCCGCTCCCGCCCGCTGCGCCGCGTGGAACACATCCGCGACCCGCACCGAGTTGGTGACCACCGTCAGATCCGGCACCTCCAGCAGATGGTGCGCCAGGGCATAGGTCGTGGTCCCGCCGGAGAGCGCGATCGCGCTGCCGGGCACCGCCATCTTCGCCGCCGCCCGCGCGATGTCCTCCTTGGCGCTCAGCTCCAGCGCCGACTTGGCCTCGAACCCCGGCTCGTGCGTGCTCGCCTCGACCACCGGCACCGCGCCGCCGTGGACCTTCTCGATGACCCCCTGCCGGGCCAGGGCGTCCAGATCCCGGCGCACCGTCATATCGGAGACATTGAGCTTGCGGGTGAGCTCGTTGACCCGCACTCCGCCGCGCCTGCGCACCTCGTCGAGGATCAGGGCACGCCGCTGCTCCGCGAGCAGGTTCTGGTTGTCGCTCACTGCCGGGGCCGGTCCTTCCATCTCGTCGTCCACCGTCGTCGTACACCGCCTCTGGCCAAGGGTTTCTCATCCTCGCACGGGCTCGGCGGAACGGGCTCGGGGAGATTCCGTGAGAGCCGTGCGGCGAGCGGCCGCGATCCGGGACTCTGGTACCGAACCGCCGCGCGACCGCGCGCTGACCGATCCTCCCATCGAGAGAGCGAGTCACAGAAGTGTCCCCTGGCACACCGGTCCCGCAGAGCGAAGGACCCGCGCTCGAGCTGCTCGTCCACGGCGTCGGCGGAGCCACCCCGCAGGACATGCTCGGCGATCCCAGAACGGTCCGGATCACCGGTGACGAGAAGGCCGCGGTGTTCCGGCGCACCGAAGACGCGGAGGCGGAACGCCACCCCGAGCGCTACCAGGACCGGCCCATCCCGGAGGCGTACTGCTGGTCCAACCTCACCTCGGGCAACGGCGCACGGGCCCTGTGGCTGCTGCTGCTCCCCTTCATGGTCGTCAACCTCGCGCACTGGATGCGTCCCCGGGCCAAGGGCCGCCGAGGGACCACACGGCTGTACGGAGTGCTGGTGCGGCTCGTCGCACTCAGCCTCACCGTGCTCCTGACGGCCGCCGCCTGCGAGGTCGCACTCGACCTGGTGGCATGGCAGTGCGCGGGCTCGTCCGCATGTACCCGGGACAGGTCCTGGCTCGGCTTTCTGTCGACCGCTCAGCACGGCTGGTGGTCGCAGCCCGGCCGACGACTCTCGCTCGCCGCGGTGGTGCCGGCCGCACTCGTCGGCCTGCTGTGGTACCTCTCCAACCGCACCTGGAGCGCGTACGAGTCCCAGCGGCCGCCGACCGGCGAGGACACGCTGGAAGGCGACGAGGCCACTGAGGAGGACGAGGAGGAGACCGAGGGGCCGAAGGAGCAGGCCGAGGGGCCGAAGAAGGAGACCGTGCGGCCCGCCCTCGGCAGGCCGGGCTTCTGGTACGGCCGCCGGCTCGTCGCCCGGCTCCGCGCCGCGCACACCGCTGCCGGTTTTCTGACCGTGGCCGCCGCGGTCGCCGGGGCCGCCGCCCGCCACGACCGCGGCGCCACCAGCACCCTGCTGGAGGTCTGCGGCCGGCTCCTCGAGGCAACTCTCCTCGTGGGCGGATTGGCTGTGGTGTGGGTGGTCTTCCGCAGGGGCCGCAGCGAGAAGCGGCTCGACGCCCGCCTCGACCGTGCGGCCGTCCGCTATCTGCCCGGCGCCGCACTCGCGCTGCTCGGCCTCTCGGTGCTGTACGCCTCCTGGTCCCGCCCCGGCTGGGTCTCCACCGCCACCCTCCCCGGCGATGTCACCTTCCGCGTCATCGCACTCGCCCAGGGCGCCCTGGTCATCGCACTCGCCGTTGCCGCCTGCTTACTCCACCGCCGTGCGCGCCATGTGCGTGCGGCCCTCGCAGGCCTCGGCGGGCCCGCCGTCGCGATGCTCGCCTGCGCCCTGGGCGGGGTGATGACCGGCGGTGTGGCCCAGCGCGTCGCGGACTGGCTGGACGGGCCCGGCACCCCGGGCATGGGCGGCGAAGGCTCCATCCCAGGGCCCCCGGTACTGCTCAGCTGGCAGGCCTCCGTCATCCCGGTGCTGCTGATCGCCCTCTTGGTCCCGGCCGTCATCCTTGCCGTACGGACCTGGCTGGCCGCCCGCCGACTCGCGCAACCGGTCGAGGCGGACTACGCGGAAGGGCGCCCGGACGCCGTCCGTACGCGGCGGATAGCGGGCACTCGGGCCCGCGCCGCTCTCACCGACGTCGCCCCCTGGATCGTCGGCATCGTCTCCGGCGCCACCCTGCTTCTCGGCGCGGGCGCGGTGGCCGGCGCATGGGTGAGTGGCGAGGTGCCGGGCAAGGCGTTCGGCGACAGCCACGACTTCGTCGAATCCGCGGCGGAGGCGGCGCAGGCGATCGGCTCCTGGCTGATCGGCTTCGGCTTCATACTCTTCGTCACCTGGGGCCGCCGCGCCTACCGCGACGCCTCGGCCCGGCGCACCATCGGCATCCTCTGGGACGTCGGCACCTTCTGGCCGCGCGCCGCACACCCCTTCGCGCCCCCCTGCTACGCGGAGCGTGCCGTCCCCGATCTGACCTGGCGGATGTGCACCTGGACCGCGGAGACCGGCGGACGGCGCCTCGTCATCTCAGGTCACTCACAAGGCAGTGTGCTGGCCGCGGCCGCCGTCTGGCAGCTGCCGGCGGCCACCCGCCGCCGCGTGGCGCTGCTGACGTACGGATCCCCGCTGGAGCGGCTGTACGGGCGCTGGTTCCCCGCGTACTTCGGATCCGTCGCCCTCAGCGAGCTCCGCAGCGAGGTGCACTGCTGGCGCAATCTGTGGCGGCGCACCGACCCGATCGGCGGGCCGGTGATGATCCCTGCCGAGGGCGACCATCCCGAGGTGGACCGGGATGCGCTCAAAGACCCTGTGGTGTACGGACGTTCGGCGCGCCATCCGCTGCCGGAACCGATCCTCGGACACTCCGAGTACCAGGCCGACCCGGCCTTCGCCGCGGAACGCAGGGAACTCCTCGACCGGCTCAGCCCGGGCGTTCCCCGGCAGGTGCGGGGCAGTTCGGGGTAGCGCAGGGCATCACCCAGCAGTTCGGTGCGGCTCAGGGCAGTTCGGGTGGCACCCAGCAGTTCGGTGCGGCTCAGGGCAGTTCCGGCAGATCGTCCGGGTAGAGCAGGGTCAGGTCGTCGGTGTTCGCCTCGGTGAGCGCCGCGACCCGGCCCGCGTGCCGCTCGACCATCGACTCGAAGGTCTGGCGCGCGGTACGGCCGTTGCCGAACGCGGGCCCCTTGGGCAGCGCGGTGAAGTACTTCAGCAGCGCCTCACCCGTGCCCGTGCCCAACCGGTACTCGTGGTCGTCGGCCTGCTGCTCCACGATCCGCAGCAGCTCCTCGGGCACATAGTCGCTGAAGGTGATGGTCCGTGAGAAACGGGACGCCACACCGGGGTTGACCGACAGGAACCGCTCCATCTCCGCGGTGTAGCCGGCGACGATCACCACCACCGCCTCCCGGTGGTCCTCCATCAGCTTCACCAGCGTGTCGATGGCCTCCTTGCCGAAGTCCCGACCGGAGTCCTCGGGGGACAGGGCGTAGGCCTCGTCGATGAAGAGCACCCCGCCGCGCGCCCGGTCGAATGCCTCCTGGGTTCGGATCGCGGTGGAGCCGATGTGCTCGCCGACCAGGTCCACCCGGGAGACTTCGACGAGATGGCCACGCTCCAGCACTCCGAGCGAGGCCAGGATCTCGCCGTACAGCCGGGCCACGGTCGTCTTCCCGGTGCCGGGTGAGCCGGTGAAGACCAGATGGCGGCGGACGGAGGCGGCCTTCAGGCCCGCCTCCTGGCGGCGTCTGCCGACCTCGATCATGTTGGTGAGCGTGCGGACCTCGCGCTTGACGCTGTCCAGGCCGACCAGCGCGTCCAGTTCACCAAGGACGGCGCCGGAGGTGCGTACGGGCTCCGCGGTCGAGACCGGCTCGGCCTCGTCGGGGCGCTGTCCGGGGACCGCGGAGAGCAGCCCGGGGGACTGGGTCGCCGTCAGCACGGCCGTGGTCTGCTCGCCCTTGGACCGCACTGCGCTCTCGTCACTGGTGCAGTCCTCGACGACCGGACCGTCGTCCTCGCCCAACTCGTAACCGCCACGCGCACAGCGCTCGGTCCGGCAGCGGCTCAGTGTCGTACGGCAGCCGTCCATCACATGGAAGCCATAGCCTCCGCTGCCCGTGACCCGGCAGCCGCGGAAGGTGCCCCGGCCCTCCGCCGAGACATAGAAACCGGCCTCGGCGGGCGATGTGACCGTGCAGCGCTCGATCACCGGATCGGCGCCCTTGGTGACGATCACGCCGGTCTGCGCGGTGTCGATCGTGCAGCCGTTCAACGTGCCGCCACTGCCGTGGTCGCGGAACCAGGCGCCGGTGGACGCTTCCCGGATCCGGCAGTCGTCGAGCTGCGCCGTAGCGCCGTCGCTCACCGACACCGCGGTGTTGCGGACCTGGGAGAGATCGCTGTCGACGACATCGACGCGCGAGCCGCGGTCGAGGACGAAGAGCGCGTCCGGGACGTCGTGGACGCGGCACGAGTCGAGGACGGCGGTCGCTCCGTCACTGACCCATACGGCCGGATAGTCGCCCGTACTGTCGTGGATCTCGCACTGGTTGGCGTCCACGCGCGTGCCCGGGTCCCAGACGGACAGGCCGTTGCGCCCGAATCGGCGCACCGTGGACCGGGTGAGCGTGAGTACGGACCGCGAGCGCAGATCGACCGCGTTCTCGGGGATCTCGTAGATGTCGCAATCGGAAAGGGTCAGCACGGCGTCGGTGTCGAGGGTGATGCCGTCGGCCGAGGTGCGGTGCACGGTGGAGTCGGTGAGATGCGCCGAGGCGCGCGAGGCGATCTGCACGCCGGTGCCCTTCACCTCGTACACCTCGCAGCCGACGGCCTCGAGGCCACTGCCCTCGCCGGTGACGGACAGGCCCGCGCCCGAGGCGTGGTGCACCCGGCAGCGCTCCAGCCGCGGATGGGCGCCGCCGCGCACGGAAACGCCCGACTGGCCGGCCGCCACCACCTCACACTCCTCGAACACGCCGCCCGCGCCGTCCAGTACGGCGATTCCGACGCCCGCTGGATTGTCGACGGTGCAGCGGCGGACGGTGGGACGGGCCGCGCCGCGCACCTCCAGACCGGCCGCGGAGCGGGTGACGATCCGCAGATCGATCAGCTCAGGAGTGCCGTCCTCGACCAGGAGAGCGGGGGCGGCCGTGTCCTGCCCCTCCACATGGAGGTCCTGGACGGTGGCGGAGGCGCGCACGGTGAGCGGCACACCGTCGGCGGGCGCGATGCGCACCGAGCCGACCGCGCCCTCCGTGCCGCGCAGGGTGACCGCCCGCTGGACGATGAGGTTCTCGCGGTACGTCCCCGGAGCGACCGTGAGGATGTCGCCGTCGCCTGCGGCCTCCAGGGCTGCGGCGAGGGAGGGGTACTCGCCTGTGCGGCGCCGCCACCGCGATGTGCCGGTGTGCGTCACCTGGACCGTGCCCTGTGCCATCGTGCTGCTCTGCCCCCACCTCGTGATCCTGCTCCGCCGCGCCTCTGAGGGGGGCGCCCCCTGCCCCCCGAGGGGGTCGCACCACCGTAGCGCGCGCGAGGCTCGGGAGTTGACGGGACGAGAACGGTCAGCTGCCCGCGCCCGTACGTCCCCAGTCGGGACCGGCCGCGGCCCAGGCCTGGTCCAGACGCGCGTATCTGCATCGGACGAGCCGCCGGACGATCAGACGTCTGGCGCACGTGATGAGGCCCGCAGCGGTGAGTGTGGCGCCGATGCCCGCGAGGACGGCGTGCACCCGGGCGGTCGCCGCGTCCATGGGGCGGCTGACGACCCGGCCGGCACGGTCGGTCCAGATGGTGAAGGTGTCGCCGGCGCGCGCGGTCCGCAGCACGGTGGAGACCGTGCCGGTGTGCCGACTGCCGTCCACCGCCGTCCATTTCGCGATGATCGGCCGCCGTTTTTCATGGGCGGCCGAGGACTCGGGATCGTATGCGGCGGGTTTCGGCGCCGGAGCCGGTTTCAGCACCGTCGCGGTCACCGGATGACGCTGCTGGCGCTGGTTGCGCACCGCCTGCCGCAACGACTCGTCGGTCAGGCTGCCGGTGGCCCAGCCCGCGGCCGGCGCGGCGGTGAAGAGGAGGAGCGCGGCGATCAGCGCCACCCAGGCCTCGAAGAGATCGGTGGCACGGCGCAGGGGATTGTGCCGCCAGCGCCAGACTCCATTGGCTGCTCGCACTTTCCCGCACCCCCTTCCGCGTCCGTCATAGCCCTGTACGGCACGGCATAAGCGCGGGTGGCACAAAGCGAGAGGAACCTCACCCCTGCCATCGCTCCCGCCCTTCGCCTCGCCCTTCACCCCCGTCGTCCGTCCAACGCACCCGCGGGCACGCCGGGTTCCCGCGGGGAGGGCCGAACCGGCGGATCCAGTCCGGTCCGGGCTACTCGACGACGGTCACGGCGTCGCCGACCCGGATGAAGCCGGTCCGCTCCGGCACGAGGCACTGTCCGAACACCAGCCGGTCGCCGAAGCGGCGATGGCGGGCGAGAGTGCGCAGCGGCTCCTTGCCTCGCTCGGCGGTGTGCTGGTCGGTGGTGGTGATGACACACCGGCCGCAGGGCCTGGCCACCCGGAAGGTGGCGTCGCCGATCGCGATCCGCTTCCAGTCGTCCTCGGCCCAGGGCGCCGCGCCGTCCACGACGACATTCGGCCGGAACCGGTTCATGGGCAGCGGGCCCTCGTCGGCATGATCACCCTGTGCGATGAGGGAGTTGAGCGCGTCGAGCGAGGCGAGGGTGGTGACGAGCAACGGATAGCCGTCGCCGAGATTGACCGTCTCTCCGGGGCGGGCGTACTCAGGGTCGATGGGGCGCCGGTGGGCCGGGTCGTCGAGATGGACGAGCCGCACCTCGGTGCCGAGGTAGTCGCTGAACCAGGCGTCCACCTGCCCGTCGACGGGCACCATCTCGACCTTGTCCTGGAAGATCTCCACCGTCGTGGTGCCCACCGGCTCCGGGACGGCGACACTCAGCGGTTCACGCCCGGGCGCGGTCAGCCGGATCCCGCGGTCCGGCAGTGTCTCGGCGTGGGCCAACGCCAGCCGTGGCTGCTGGCGTTGCGTGACCACCTTGGCCGAGGAGTCGATCAGTGTCCACCGACGGTCCCCGGCAAGCCCCCACGGCTCCACAGCCGCCTCGCCGGGTGCATACCCCGCCACCGATTTGACCGGGTGGACATGGATGGAACGGAGAACTGGGTTCGGCATGAAGCCATAGTGCCAGCCACCACTGACCTCCGGCCGGTCAGTAGCCCCGGCCCTGGTACGGGCGGTTGTACGGGTCCTCGTACGCAGCGGGTGCCGGCGCGGGACGTGCAGCCGCGGGGCGCATCGCTTCGTAGCCGGTGGCCACCGGACGCTGCTGCGGCTGGGCCTGGGGCTGAGGGCCCGGGTAGCCGCGCGGCACGGCGGTCTGCTGAGGGAAGTACGGCGCGGGCGCGTGCTGCAGCGGTACGGGCTGCTGCATCTGCTGCGGATAGCCGTAGGAGGGAGTGCCGTAGGAAGGGCCGGACTGCGAGGGAGCTGCCGGCAGTGCGGGCAGCGCCGCGGGGAGCGCCGGCAGGTAGCTGTTGGCGGTGTAGCTGCTGCCGGTGTCATACGCGGAAGGCACTCGGATCGGGGCGATCTGAGGCGTGCCCCGCTCCGCGACCAGGGAGTCGTAGATGGGGGTGTCGGGGAACGACGGAGCGGAGTAGTAACCGCCGCCGTAGGTGGCGCGGGGGGAGGTCATGGCACATAAGTTAAGCCCACGATGTGCTGGTTGGGGAGCCCGATAAGAGGGTTGTTTCGGTAGATGCGAGTGACCAGGGTTCCCCAATGCGAGCGAATCTGGGAAAAACGGTCGCCGGGAAACGTTCAGATCCGGTAAAGGGCGAGCTGAGAGCGGGTTACCGACGGGTCGGCAGGGGCGCCGAAGGCTCCCGGAGGATTAAGTTGGCCGCACGGTGAACTCTTCGGGCACCCCGACTCGCGATGGGGGCGAGCATGTCCATGCTTAAAGGAGCCAATACTCCGGTGCCGGCGCGGCAGGTCCGCGTCGAATTGGGATGGCGTACAGACCCCGGGGTGCCGGATGTCGATGCCTCGGCGCTCCTCCTGGCATCGGGAAAGGTCCGCTCCGACGCGGACTTCGTCTTCTACAACCAGCCGGCGCACGCCTCCGGCGCGGTACGCCATGAAGGGAAGCGGACCGCGGCGGGCGGCGTGACGGACGAGGTGTCGGTCGACCTCGCGCGCGTGGAGCCCGCGATCGAGCGGATCGTGCTGGCCGCGTCGGCCGACGGAGGCAGCTTCGGGCAGGTGCCGGGGCTGTACGTCAGGGTGCTCGACGCGGCGTCCGGCGCGGAGATCGCCCGGTACGAGAGCGAGGATGCGACGGTCGAGACGGCCTTCGTGCTCGGCGAGCTCTACCGGCGGCAGGGCGCCTGGAAGTTCCGGGCGGTGGGGCAGGGCTACAGCACCGGACTCGAGGGCCTCGCGACGGACTTCGGTATCACGGTCGACGAACCGCAGCAGTCGGCCCCGGTACCGGCCGCCCCACCGGCCCCCGTTGCCGCTCCGGCACCCGCCGCGCCCGTGACGCCCGCTGCGCCCTCGCTGCCGCCCCGTCCCGCTGCCGCGCCGTCCGCTCCCGTACGCCTCACCAAGGTGACGCTGACGAAGGACACCCCGTCCGTCTCCCTCAGCAAGCAGGGCGGCACCTCCGGTGCCATGCGGGTCAACCTCAGTTGGCAGGTGCGCAAACAGTTCCAGGGCTGGGGCGCCAAACTGGGCCGCGCCGTCGCCATGCACGGAGACCTCGACCTGGACCTGTGCGCGCTCTACGAACTCACCGACGGCCGCAAGGGGGTCGTCCAGGCACTCGGCAACGCCTTCGGCGCGCTCCAGCAGCCCCCGTACATCCACCTCGACGGCGACGACCGCACCGGTGGCACGTCCGGCGAGAACCTCACCATCAACCTGGACCACAAGGACCGGCTTCGCCGCGTCGTCATCTTTGTCACCATCTATGAAGGTGCGCGCAGTTTCGCCGACCTGGACGCGACCGTCACTCTCCAGCCGCAGAACGGCGCCGCCATCGACTTCTCGCTCGGTGAGTGCACTGTGCCGTCGACCGTCTGCGCGCTGGCGCTGATCACCAATACCGGCTCCGATCTCGTCGTCCAGCGCGAGGCCCGTTTCCTCGTGCCCGAGCGCGGCGTGAGCCCGCAGCGCACCGTCGACTACGCCTACGGCTGGGGCATGAACTGGACACCCGGCAGGAAGTGACGTCTCCGGGCGACATCCCTGGCCGGCACCCCGTGGTGGACGTCCCCGGTGGAGGTCGCTGGTGAAGGTCCCCGGTGATCTATGTCAGCGGTCCGGCGCGGCTTCCGGACGGGCGTACGTACGCCCCTTCCAGGCCGCGCCGCGACCGCGGTAGTGCTGCACCGCCGAATCAACCGTCATCAGCAGATAGAGCAGAGCGGTGAACGGCAGCAGGGGAGCGAGGAGCAGCGGCTGCCGGTAGTAGCGCAGCATCGGCAGATACGTCCCGGTCATCACCGCCCATGCCAGACCTCCGGCCCAGCCGGCGGCCGCGTCATGGGTCAACACACCGGCGCACAGCGCGGCGGGCGGCGCGAGATACACCAGCGCGAGCCCCACCACCGTGCCGGCAAGCAGCAGCGGACTGTGCAGCAGCTGTGCGTACGCGCTGCGCGACACCATCCGCCACAGGTCCGCCAGCCGCGGATACGGACGCACACTGTCCACCCGCTCCGCCAGCCCCAGCCAGATCCTGCCGCCGGTCCGCTGCACCGCCCGCGCCAGCGACACATCGTCGATCACCGCCTGCCGGATCGACTCCGGTACGCCCGCCCGCTCGGCGGCCTCCGCGCGCAGCAGTACACAGCCGCCCGCCGCGGCGGCCGTGCGTGCCGCCTGCCGGTTGACCCACCGGAAGGGATAGAGCTGCGCGAAGAAGTAGACGAACGCCGGCACGACCAGCCGCTCCCAGCCGCCGGCGACCCGCAGCCGCGCCATCTGCGAGACAAGGTCCAGCTCGTTGGTACGGGCCGCGGCCACCAACTCACGCAGGCTGTCCGGCTCGTGTGCGATGTCGGCGTCGGTCAGCAGCAGATATTCGGGCTCGCGCGCCCGGGCGACCGCGATGCCGTGCCGCAGAGCCCACAGCTTCCCGGTCCAGCCGGGCTCCGGCTCGCCGGGGGAGACGACCCGCAGCGGCAGCCCGCCGTGCCGTTCGGCCAGTGCACGCGCCAGTTCCGGCGTGCCGTCCGTACTGCCGTCGTCGACGAGCAGGATCTCCGCCCGGCCGGGATAGTCCTGTGCAAGCAGCGACGGCAGGCTGACCGGCAGCACCTCGGCCTCGTCCCTGGCGGGCACGACAATGGCCACATCCGGCCAGAGTGACGGGGCCGCGCGCCGGGGCAGCCGCTGGTCCGTACGCCAGAAGAAGCCCTGGCCCAGCAGCAGCCATCCCCATGCGGCCAGCGATCCGAAGGCGATCCAGGCAAGGGCGCTCATTTGTCGCAGTCTGCCCCACCGCGCCAGTACCGCAAGGGCAGTCGACTATGGTGACCGGGTGAAGATCGCGCTCATGGACTCCGGAATCGGCCTGCTGGCGGCCGCCGCCGCGGTACGTCGGCTGCGACCCGACGCGGATCTCGTTCTCTCCTCCGACCCCGACGGCATGCCGTGGGGCCCGCGTACGCCGGACGATGTCGCCGCCCGCGCGCTCGCCGCCGCCCGCGCGGCCGCCGCACACCGCCCCGACGCGCTGATCGTCGCCTGCAACACCGCATCGGTGCACGCCCTGCCCACGCTGCGCGCGGAGCTGGAGCCCGGTATAGCCGTCATCGGCACGGTCCCCGCGATCAAACCGGCCTCGGCCGGCGGCGGCCCCGTCGCCATCTGGGCCACCCCCGCCACCACCGGCAGCCCCTACCAGCGCGGCCTCATCCGGGACTTCGCCGACTCGGTCGCCGTCACCGAGGTGCCCTGCCCCGGTCTCGCGGACGCCGTTCAGCAGGCTGACGAGGCTGCCATCGACCATGCCGTGGCCGCCGCGGCCGCTCTCACACCACGCGATGTAAGGGCCGTCGTCCTGGGCTGCACCCATTACGAGCTGGTCGCCGAACGTATCCGCGCCGCAGTGCAGCCGCCCGGTCTGCCACCGGTGGTGCTGCACGGCTCGGCCGGGGCGGTCGCCGCCCAGGCGCTGCGCCGTATCGGCGAGCTGCCCGCCCCCGACGCCGAGCCGAGCTCCCGGCTCACGGTGCTGCTCAGCGGCCGTGATTCCGCCCTGCCCGACCAGGCCCTCAGCTATGCCGAGGGCCGCCTGCTCCAGGCCGTCAGCCCGGCGCTCTGACGCTCTCCGGGTGGTCCTCTGACGATCCCCGGGCCCGGCCGTTCCGACGATCCCGGGCCCTGCGCACGCCCGGTGCAGAGGCCCGGCCGCAGGCCCGATCCGTGCGGTTGATCCTTGTGGCCGAGACCATGCCCGGCAGACGGAACCTGAGTACGCTGCTAGCCATGAGGGACCACTTCCGCGACGAGGGGCACGCCGCAGAGCCCCTTCCCACGGTCTGGACCGGCCGTGCGACCAACCGTGCTCAGTGGCTGTTTGCCGCGGTAGGCGCCGCCTGCATGGCGCTCGGCATCGAACTCGCCGTCGACTCCGCCTGGACCTCCGGCATCGCCCCGCTGCTGATGTCCGTGATCGGCTGTGTGGCAGCGGGTCTGCTGATCCTCTTCGGGACCCTCGCCTTTGTCCATGTGGCGGTCAAGGTCGACAGCGACGCGGTCGAGGTGCGCTGCGGTCATATCGGTCTGCCGCGTCGGCGCATCCCGCTCGACCATGTGGTGGGCGCGGAGTTCGCTCCGAAGGTGACCCCGAGGCAGTGGGGCGGCTGGGGCTACCGCTGGCGTCCGGAGCAGGGCACCGCCGTTGTCGTACGCCGTGGTGAGGGCGTCGTCGTCACGCTGGGCGACGGCAGGACCTTCACGGTGACCGTCGACGACGCGGAGGCCGCCGTACGAGCCATCCGCGACCGGCTCCTGCTTGCGGGGACCAACAAGACCGTCGAGATCTGAGCCACCGCTCCCCGCGCTCCCTCCGCGGGACGGCTAGAGCGTCCGGCTGTCCGCCACCGAGTCCGCCCACCGGGCGGTGTGCGTACCGCGCTCCGCCGAGCCCTCGCCCGCCGTGTGCGCCGTCGCCAGCCCCGCGAGCAGCCCGGCGCCTGCCGTCACCGGCGTGAAGCTCAGCGCGTTGCCGACGCTCGCCAGGACCGCCAGCGCCGTGAGCGCGGCTCCCGCGCTCAGCACGACCGGGGTGGAGCGCGGCGAGCGCCACAAGCCGTACAGCATCCAGCCGAACGCCGCACCCAGCAGCGCCACGCCCACCACACCCTGCTCGGCCGCCTGCTGCAGCGAGGCCGAGTGCGGCTTGCCGTCGGAGCCCAGCGACTGCTGTGCGGTGGTGCTGAGCTTGCCGAAGCGGTCGGGGCCCACACCCCGTACCGGATCGTCCTTGGCGAGCGTGATCGCATCCCGCCACAGAGCCACCCGGTTCTGGGTGAGCTGGCCCTGCAGCGAGACCGTCAGCCCGTCCGGCAGGGTGTCCTCGGCCACACCCCACGACGTGGCCACCACCAGACCGGTGGCGACGGCGAGGCCGACGAGCGCCACCGTCCGATGACGCATCCGGACCGCCGCGAGCGAGCAGAGCAGTATGCCGAGGGCCGCCGCGCACCCGGCGACGGAACCGAGCGCCAGTGCGGTGCAGGCGACGGCGAGAGCGAGCATCCGCAGCGCGAGGCGCAACGCGGCCGGACGGGCCGCAGAGGCGGCGCAGCAGGCTGCACCCGCACCGAGGACCAGCAGCGCCGCAGCCGCACCTGTGTGCCCCGGCTGGATGGGCGTCCCGGCGATCGCACCGGGCACACCCTGGCGTGAGGCGATCGCCAGGCCGAGTGCGGCGAGTGCGGCGGCCGAGGCGGCCGCGACCGGCAGGAGCGTGCCGCAGATACGGCCGCAGGCATATCCGGCGGCGACGGCGAACACGGCGAGCAGCACGCCCTCGGGCCGTGCCTCGCGTCCGGCCGCGCTGATCAGCGACCACACGGCGCAGCCGCTGAGGACGACGACGCCGGCGATATCGGTCGCGCTGCCGCGCTCCCGCGTGGCGGACCGGCCGTCCGGTGCAGCCATCCCGTCGACCCCCCGACCTGTGACGGGCCCTGCCGCAGCAGTCGAATCGCGTCGGGTGGCAGGGCTGGCGCACACGGTAACGGCAGAGGCAGGGGTTTGTGGATGGGTTGCGCAGGAACGTTGCGGCAGTCGGTGTCGGGGGCCTGCGGGGAGCCCGTGCGGCAGCCGGTGCCCGGGGGCCCGTGGCGAGCCGCTGCGGCAGTCGGTCCGCCGGTCGGTGCGAGAGCCGGCACACCGGTGTCGGTGCGTCGGCCGACGAGGACCGGACTGCCGGGGCACAGCCCAGCGCCGTAGACTCCGCCGGGTGAGCGCCACCATCACCACCGTCGACACCCGACAGCCCGCCCCCGCCGCCGGGGGCCGACCGCTGCTGCGGCGCCTTCTGCGGCCGGGTGCCGCCGCGCTGTCCGGAGTGATGCTCTTCGCGAGCTTCCCGCCACGTCCCCTGTGGTGGCTGGCGCTACCCGGCCTCGCGCTGCTCGGCTGGACCCTGTACGGACGCCGGCTGCGGCCCGCGTTCGGCCTGGGCTACCTCACCGGCCTCGGCTTTCTGCTGCCGCTGCTCATCTGGACGGGCGAGGAGGTCGGCCCCGTGCCGTGGGTGGCGCTGGCGGCGGTGGAGGCGGTGTTCGTCGCTCTCGCGTGCATGGGGATCGCCGCGGTCTCCCGGCTCCCGGTGTGGCCGGTGTGGGGGGCGGCCGTCTGGATCGTGAGCGAGGCTGCACGCGCGCGTGTGCCGTTCGGCGGCTTTCCCTGGGGCAAGATCGCCTTCGGACAGGCGGACGGCGTCTTCCTGCCGCTCGCGGCGCTGGGCGGGACACCAGTGCTGAGTTTCGCGGTCGTACTGTGCGGCTTCGGGCTGTACGAGACCGTCCGCCGGGTCCGTGCCTACCGGCGTACCGGCGAGCTGCCGCGCGGCGCCGCGGCCGCAGCGCTGCTCACCGTTCTCGTCCCGGTCACGGCGGCCCTCGCCGCCCTGCCGCTCGTCGACGACTCCGCCGAGGACGGCACCGCGAACGTTGCCGCGATCCAGGGCAATGTGCCGCGGCTGGGGCTCGACTTCAACTCCCAGCGCCGCGCGGTCCTCGACAACCACGCCCGCCGCACCGAGGAGCTCGCCGCCGATGTGAAGGCGGGCAAGGTGGCCAAGCCGGACTTCGTCCTGTGGCCGGAGAACTCCTCGGACCTCGACCCGTACCGCAACGCCGACGCCAAGCTGGTCATCGACGAAGCGGTGAAGGCGATCGGCGTGCCGACCGTCGTCGGCGCGGTCGTCACTCCCGACACGGGCAATCTGCGCAACACCCTGATCGAATGGGACCCCACGCGCGGCCCCGTCGACACCTACGACAAGCGGCATGTCCAGCCGTTCGGTGAGTACATCCCGATGCGGTCCTTCGTACGCCTCTTCAGCTCCGACGTCGACCGGGTGCGGCGCGACTTCGGACCTGGGCACAAGGTGGGTGTCTTCGACCTGGCGGGCACCAAGGTCGGCATGGTCACCTGCTTCGAGGCGGCGTTCGACGACGCGGTGCGTGACACCGTCACCAGCGGGGCCCAGCTCATCTCCGTGCCGAGCAACAACGCCACCTTCGGCCGCAGCGAGATGACGTATCAGCAACTGGCGATGTCGCGGGTGCGGGCCGTCGAGCACGGCCGCTCCGTCGTCGTCCCTGTGACCAGCGGTGTCAGCGCCGTGATCATGCCGGACGGGAAGATCGTCCAGAAGACGAAGATGTTCACGGCGGGCGCGCTGGTCGCCGAGGTGCCGCTGCGCTCCTCGCTCACGCCGGCGACTCGGCTCGGGACCTGGCCGGAAGGCATCCTGGTGCTGGTCGCGGCGGGCGGTGTGGGCTGGGTCGTGGCACGGGCGGTGCAGGCCGGGCGGCAGCGGAAGGCCGTACAGGCCACGGCCGTGCAGGGCGCCGTCGAGCGGGGCACGGTCGACGCCGGTTAGGGTCGAGGCCATGGCAACCCCCGACTTCATCCGTGAGCTCCGGGCCACCGCAGGCCACCAGCTCCTCCTCCTGCCGGGCGTCAGCGCGGTCGTCTTCGACGACCAGGGGCGGGTGCTGCTGGGGAGGCGTGCCGACACCGGCAAATGGTCGCTCATCGGTGGGATTCCGGAGCCGGGGGAGCAGCCTGCGGTGACGGCCGTGCGTGAGGTGTACGAGGAGACCGCGGTGCGCTGTGTTGCGGAGCGGGTCGTGTTGGTCCAGGCGCTGCGGAAGCCGGTCACCTACCCCAACGGCGACCAGTGCCAGTTCATGGACATCAGTTTCCGCTGTCGCGCGGTGGGCGGCCGGGCACGCGTCAATGACGATGAGTCGCTCGAGGTGGGGTGGTTCTCCGTGGACGCGCTGCCGGAGCTCAAGGAGTTCTCGCTCTTCCGGATCAAGCAGGCTCTCACCGAGGGACCGGCATGGTTCCAACCCACCATCGAGCAGTGAAGTGTGGGCGCTGACCACATCGGTCGGGGGATGATCACTGCCTAGGGTGCGAAGCATGACCGCGCCCACCACACCAGGTCCCGCACCTCACCCCGACGCTCGTCCCGTCACCCTCGACCTCGGCGGCCGAACCGCACTCGTCACCGGCGCGGCGGGCGGCCTCGGCCGTGCGTGTGCGCTGCGGCTCGCGGCCGCCGGCGCGAAGGTCAGGGCCGTCGACCGCGACGCCGAGGGCCTCGACGCACTCGCCGCACACTCGCCGGGGCTGGCCGGGGTCGTCGAACCAGAGCTCCTGGACCTCACCGATCTGGACGCGGCGGAGGCAGCGGCCGCCGGGGCGGACATCCTCGTCAACAACGCCGGGCTGCAATTGGTCCGGCCCATCGAGGAATTCCCGCCGGACGTCTTCCACACCGTGCTCACGGTGATGCTGGAAGCGCCGTTCCGGCTGATACGGGGCGCGTTGCCGCATATGTACGCGCAGGGCTGGGGCCGTATCGTCAATATCTCCTCCGTACATGGGCTGCGCGCCTCTGCCTTCAAGTCCGCGTATGTGGCCGCCAAACACGGTCTCGAGGGACTCTCAAAGACCGCGGCCCTCGAGGGCGCACCGCACGGGGTGACCTCCGTCTGCGTCAATCCCGGCTATGTGCGTACGCCACTGGTCGAGAAGCAGATAGCGGACCAGGCGGCGGCCCACTCGGTGGCCGAGGACCGGGTCCTCACCGACGTACTGCTCAAGGACTCCGCGATCAAGAGGCTGATCGAGCCGGAGGAGGTCGCCGAAGCGGTGCTGTATCTGTGCACACCGCAGGCATCCTTCATCACCGGCACTTCGCTCACCCTCGACGGCGGCTGGACCGCCCACTAGGGCAACACGCCCTGGGGCCCTCCACTTGTCCACAACGGCTTCGTTGTCCACAGGGCTGGTGCGAACGCCCGTACGGCAGGAATCCTGTGTTCATGTCCCACGATCAAGCCTCCTACCTGGAGCTCCTCGCACGCGGTGCCGACGCGGAGGCATACGACCGGCCTGCGCTGCTCGCCCGCGCGAGCGGCGCCGGGGCCGAGTCGCTCGCCTCCCTCGAGCACGCCAAACAGCTCGCGCTGCGGGTGCGTGCCGAGCTGGAGGGGCGGCGCCGCCGCGAGGCCGAGCTCTCCGCGCTCTTCGAGACCGCGCACGACCTGGCAGGTCTGCGTGACCTCGACGCCGTGCTGAGAGCAATCGTGCAGCGCGCCCGCTCGCTGCTGGGCACGGAAGTCGCCTATCTGAGCCTCAATGACCCGGCAGCGGGCGACACCTATATGCGGGTCACCGAGGGGTCGGTGTCGGCGCGCTTCCAGCAGCTGCGGCTGGGCATGGGGGAGGGCCTCGGCGGTCTCGTCGCCCAGACGGCCCGTCCGTATGTCACCGACAGCTATTTCGACGACGCGCGGTTCGAGCACACAAGGACGATCGACACGGCCGTGAGCGACGAGGGCCTGGTCGCCATCCTTGGAGTGCCCCTGATGCTCGGTAGCCAGGTCATCGGCGTGCTCTTCGCCGCCGACCGCCGCGCCAGAGTCTTCGAACGGGAACAGGTCGCGCTGCTCGGCTCCTTCGCCGCTCATGCCGCCGTCGCCATCGACACCGCGAACCTGCTGGCGGAGACCCGCTCGGCGCTCGCCGAGCTGGAGCGGGCCAACGAGATCATCCGCGACCACAGCGGCGTCATCGAGCGTGCCTCGGAGGTCCACGACCGGCTGACCGAAGTGGTGCTGCGAGGCGGAGGCGTCCATGACGTGGCCGCCGCGCTCTCCGAAGTCCTGGACGGAACAGTCGAGTTCACGGACACCGACCTCGAAGCCACCGGCACCGACGGCCGGGCAGTGCGGCACGGGCAGGACTGGGTGGCCGCGGTATCGGCGGGCGGCGAGCTGCTGGGTGCCCTGGTGCTCCGCAACCATCCCGAGCTCGACCCCGTCGACCGGCGCACCATGGAGCGTGCGGCCATGGTCACCTCTCTGCTGCTGCTCGCCCGGCGCTCCGCCCACGACGCCGAGCAGCGAGTACGGGGTGAACTGCTCGACGATCTCCTCGACGCACCGGACCGGGACCCCCGACTGCTGCGGGAACGGGCGGCGCGACTGCAGGCCGACCTCGACGCACCGCATGTGGTGCTGGCCGCCCGGATCGACGGACCCGACTCGGGCACCTCGGGCACCTCCGACCGGGAGACCGCAGACCGCCGGAGCGCGGACCGGCAGCGACTGTGGTCCGCCGCCTCTCACCTGGCCGCGACCCGCTCGGGCCTGGCCGCAGCCCGTGACGGCGGCACCGTACTGCTGCTTCCGCTCGGCCCCGACGACAGCGCGGCCGACCTCGCCCGCCAGACCTCCAGACAACTGAGCGGAACGGTACGGGAGTCGGTCACCGTCGGCGCGTCCGCGCCCGTTCCGGCGCCCGCCGGCGATCCGAGCCCGATAGCCGGGGCGTACGCACAGGCGCGGCGCTGCCTCGACGCCCTGCGGCTGCTCGGCCGCTCAGGGCAGGGCGCGGCCGCGCAGGACCTGGGATTCCTCGGCCTGCTGCTGGCCGACCCCGGCGATATCGACGGTTTCGTACGGCGCACGATGGGCGAGGTCGTCGACTACGACCGGCGGCGCGGCACCGACCTGGTTCGTACGCTCGACGCGTACTTCGCGAGCGGTATGAGCCCGGCCCGTACCAAGGACGATCTGCATGTTCATGTGAACACCGTCGCTCAGCGCCTGGAACGCATAGGCCGGCTGCTCGGCCCCGACTGGCAGTCTCCGGCCAGGTCGCTGGAGATCCAGCTCGCGCTGCGCCTGCATGCGATGTCCGCGGCCGTCGCCCACTGAACGCGCCACCGCGCGGACCCTCCTCGGGGCCCGCGCGGTGTGTTCGATCCGTGCAGCCTTCGCCGGTCAGGCAGTCTGCGCATCCGCCGGCCGGTTCGCCGGGGTGAGATCCACCGGCTCAGCCTCGACAGCGGCCAGATCGCGGTGCCGAGTCTCCCGCGCGCAGCCGATGGCCACCACGGTGAGCAGTGCCGCGGCGATGACGTACAAGGCGATGGGCGTCGACGAGTCGTAGTCGGCGAGCAGCGCGGTCGCGATCAACGGCGCGGGTGCACCGGCCGCGACGGAGGAGAACTGCGCACCGATGGAGGCCCCGGAGTAGCGCATCCGCGTCGCGAACATCTCGGCGAAGAAGGCCGCCTGCGGCGCGTACATCGCCCCGTGCAGGACGAGTCCCACCGTGACGGCGAGCAGCAGACTGCCGAAGCTGCCCCGGTCGATGAGCGCGAAGAAGGGGAACATCCAGGCACCGACCCCGATCGCACCGATGAGATACACGGGCCTTCGCCCGATGCGGTCCGACAGAGCGCCCCACGCCGGGATCACCACGAAGTGCACGGCAGAGGCGATGAGTACGGCATTCAGTGCGGTCTGCTTGCTCAGCTCCACAGCGGTCGTCGCGTACACCAGGATGAACGCGGTGATCACGTAGTAACTGATGTTCTCCGCCATCCGCGCCCCCATGGCCACCAGCACATCGCGCCAGTGATGCCGCAGTACAGAGATGATCGGCATCTGCTCGACCTGGCCCGCTGCCGCCTTGCGCTCCTCGGCCTGCGCCAACGCCGCCTTGAAGACCGGTGATTCATCGACAGAGAGACGAATCCACAAACCGACGACCACCAGAACACCGGAGAGCAGGAACGGTATGCGCCAGCCCCACGAGGTGAACGCGGCGTCCGACAGCAGTGCGGTGAGCGCGGAGAGCACCCCAGTGGCGAGCAACTGCCCGGCAGGCGCGCCCGTCTGCGGCCACGAGGCCCAGAACCCGCGTCGCTTGGCGTCACCGTGCTCCGACACCAGCAGCACGGCCCCACCCCACTCACCACCCAGTGCGAATCCCTGCACCAGTCGCAGCACGGTGAGCAGTACGGGCGCGGCGGTACCGACAGTTGCGTGCGTCGGCAGCAGCCCGATGGCGAAGGTCGCCCCGCCCATCAGCAGCAGACTCAGCACCAGCAGCTTCTTGCGGCCGAGCCGGTCGCCGTAGTGCCCGAAGACGAGCGCACCGAGCGGGCGGGCGGCGAACCCGACGGCGTACGTCAGGAACGACAGCAGGGTTCCGACGAGCGGGTCGGAGCCAGGAAAGAACAGCTTGTTGAAGACCAGCGCGGCGGCCGATCCGTAGAGGAAGAAGTCGTACCACTCGATGGTGGTGCCGATGAGGCTCGCGGCGACGATGCGCTTGAGTGAACTGGGAGCTGGTGGAGCGGTTGCGGGGGCGGCCATGGACACCACTTCCGGACAGTTGGCGGGGACGTTTCCGTGTCGCCACACCGTAGGAAGACGCAGGTCAGGGGCACATGTGGTGGGACACCACAGTTCGGAGCGTCAGTGTGCGCGCGACCACCATGATGGGAGTGCGGGGGCCACTGCGGCTTCGTGGACAAGTGGGCCGTGGTGCGCATCGCGAGCAGTGCTTCGAAGACATGCTGCTGCACCAGTTGGTGGACCGGCGAGCGGACCATGGGACCCGGGGTGCTGGTGGTGCATCGAACGGGCCGTGGCGGTCTCGGCGACCACCTCACGGCCCGAACGCCCGTTCCTGCTGTAGGTGGCAGTTCGCCATGGTCGGCCGTGCATTGGGCGTATGAACCGGTGCTCCTTTCTGCGATGATGTCACGCGAAAAGGCGACGGCGGAACGAGGAAGCCGGTGTGAATCCGGCGCGGTCCCGCCACTGTGATCGGCGAGCGGATCCCGAACAGACCACTGCCCGGATGCGGGTGGGAAGGCCGGGACGAGCGACGACCCGAGAGCCAGGAGACTCACGCGGTCGCCTCCTCGATCGAGCTGGGGCGGATCTCCCCAGAGGGGAGAACGAGTCTGTATGCCCATGCGGCCATTGCCGGTCGATCCGGTTCCGTGTCGGGTCGTCGTGTGCCGGGACTGCTGCTGCGGCAGTCCCAAAGTGGTCGGTGTTGATCACGCGGAGCAGACGGCACATCTTGGCAGAGACGCGCCGGTCCGGATCTCCGAGTGCCTCGACGTGTGCGAGCGGGCGAACGTGATCGTGGTTCAGCCCTCGGCGGCAGGGCGCGCCGCCGGTGCCCGGCCCGTCTGGCTCGGCCTGGTCAACGATCCAGCTGCGACCGAGGACATCGCTGCCTGGGTCCGAGCGGGCGGCCCCGGCGTCGCCGTACGGCCCGACGTCGTCGACCTGTATGCCTTCACCCCGCCACGGCGCGCCCGGTCCGGGCCGTCCCGCGACTCGCGATGACCATCCGATCCACCTGCGGTGAGAGGACCCACCACATGATGGGCAAACGCCCGATGTCCCTGCTGCTCGCCGTGGCCGCAACCCTGCTGATACCCGGCTGTGGCGACACCGGCGCCCGGGACGATGCCGCATCGGCGCGCTCCGCCGCCAAGGGCTTTCCCGTCACGGTCTCCAACTGCGGCGTGAAGACCACCTATCAGCGCCCGCCGCAGAGGGCGGTAGCGCTGAACCAGCACGCGACCGAGGTCATGCTGGCCCTCGGGCTGGAGAAGTCGATGGTGGGCACCGCCTATCTCGACGACAAGATCCTGCCGGAGTACCAGGACACCTACGGCGGGATCAAGGTACTGGCGAAGGAGTACCCCTCCTTCGAGACGCTGCTGGCAGCAGAACCGGACTTCGCCTACGGCGGGTTCGCCAGCACCTTCGACGAGAAGGAAGGGCGCAGTCGCGCCGCGCTCTCCAAGGCCGGGGTCAACTCCTATCTGAACATCGAGGAGTGCCCGTCCGGTGCGGTGACGATGGCCGTGATGGACCAGGAAATCCGGAACGTGGCCAAGATCTTCGGCGTACCGGACCGGGCCGAGCGGCAGGTGAAGCAGCTGCACGGGACGCTGGAGACGGTCGAGGGCAAGCTCGCCGGCGTCAAGCCGACCAAGATCTTCGTCTATGACAGCGGCGACAAGACCGCGTTCACCGCAGGCGGGGCGGGCATAGGCAACGAAATGATCAAGCAGGCCGGCGGAGTGAACCTCTTCGAGGACCTGGACAAGGCGTTCGGCGACGTCTCGTTCGAGCAAGTGGCCGAGCGCGCCCCCGAAGCCATCGTCATCTACGACTACGGCGACCAGCCCGTCGAGGACAAGAAGAAGTTCCTGCTCGCGAACCCGGCTCTGAAGGATGTGCCCGCGATCAAGAACAAGCGATTCGCCGTACTGCCGCTGTCGTCCACGGTCCTCGGCGTCCGGGTGCCGTCCGGCGTGGAGTCGCTGGCCCGCCAGCTCCACCCGGAACGATTCCGGTGACCGGCACGACCGATGTGACGGAGGCGGTCGGCAGGCGGACGGTGACCGAGGCAGCCGCCGCCCGCCGCCCCGTGATTCCCTACGGAGTGGTGCTCGCACTGCTCGGCGCCCTGCTGGCCGTTGCTGCAACAGCCGGGATCGCGGCCGGTTCGATCAGCGTCCCGGCAGGCCAGGTCTGGGGCATTCTGCTGCACCGAGTGCATCCGGCGCTGGCCGAACCGACGTGGACGCCGGTACGCGAGACGATCGTCATCGATGTCCGACTGCCGCGCGTGCTGCTGTGCGCGGTGGTCGGCGCGGGTCTGTCGGTATCCGGGATGGCACTGCAGGCATTGGTCCGAAACCCGCTGGCCGACCCGATGCTGCTCGGGGTGTCGTCGGGCGCGACGGTCGGCGCGGTGCTGGTCCTGGTTTTCCACCTCACGCTGTTCGGCATGTTCTCCCTGCCCGTGGCAGCGTTCGCGGGCGCCCTGGTCGCCCTGGTCGCGGTCTACTTCCTGGCCCGTTCGGGCGGCAGGATGACGACCGTGCGGCTGGTGCTGGCGGGCGTGGCCATGGCCGAAGTCCTCTCGGCAGTGGCCAGTTTCCTGGTCGTCACCTCCAACGACCCGCACAAGACACAGGCGGCGCTGCGGTGGATGCTCGGCGGGCTGGCCGGCACCACCTGGACCGTGGTGTGGATACCGGTCGGCGCGGTCCTGCTCGGGACGGCGATCCTGCTGGGCGTCTGCCGTCCCCTCAACCTGCTGCTGGCCGGGGAGGAGGCTGCAGCGGCCCTCGGCCTCGACGTACACCGCTTCCGTGCCGCACTGTTCACGCTGGTCGCATTGATGATCGGCACCATCGTTGCCGTGAGCGGCCAGATCGGCTTCGTCGGCCTGATCTTGCCGCACGTCGTACGGCTGCTGGTGGGCGCTGATCACCGTCGTGCGCTGCCGGCGGCCGCCCTCCTCGGCGCGGCCTTCCTGATCGCCGCCGACCTGGCCGCGCGCACGTTCATGAGTCCGGAGGAGATACCCGTCGGCATCCTCACTGCCCTGGTCGGCGGCCCCTTCTTCCTCTGGCTGATGCGGCGGAGGGCGCAATGACGTACAGGCCAATGACGTACAGGCCGACGACAAAACCCGGAGCGCTGGACGCACAGGACGTATCGGTCGTCGTGAACGGCCGGCCTCTGGTGGACCATGTGTCCTTGCAGGTGGCCCCCGGCGAGGTCGTGGGGCTCACCGGCCCCAACGGCGCCGGCAAGTCCACCCTGCTGCGCACGTTCTACCGGGCGCTGCGACCCACGTCGGGGCGGATATTGCTGGACGGCGAGGACGTCTGGCGGATGCCCGGCAAGCGCCTGGCGCAGCGGCTGGCCGCCGTACTGCAGGAGACCGCAGGGGAGTTCGAACTCACCGTGTACGACGTGGTGGCCATGGGACGCACCCCGCACAAGCGGGCTTTCGCCGACGACGACGCCGACGACCGCGACATCATCATGGGCGCGCTGGAGGAACTCGACGTCGCCGCCCTGGCGAAGGCACCGTTCGACCGGCTCTCGGGCGGGGAGAAACAGCGCGTGCTGATCGCCCGCGCACTTGCGCAGTGCACGGGGACGATGGTGCTGGACGAGCCGACCAACCATCTGGATCTGCGCCACCAGCTCGACGCTCTCCGCCTCGTCCGCAGGCTCGGCGTCACCGCCGTCGTCGCCCTCCACGACCTCAACCTCGCTGCCTCCTTCTGCGACCGGATCTGCGTGATGGACGGTGGCCGTGTTGTCGCCACCGGTACACCCGCGCACGTCCTCACGCCCGCGCTGCTGGCCGAGGTCTACCGCGTCGATGCCGCGGTGGCCGAGCACCCCCTGACCGGAGTCCCGCAAGTCACCCTGCTTTCCGGTGTCGAGCCGGTCGGAGAGGAGTGATTCATGGTGGTCGAGCCCGGTGGGTCCGGGCTGACTTTCATCCGCCGGGCCGGGCCGGCGCGAGTTGTTGGGCGATGTGAGCCGCCCTGCCGGTGATCCGGCTCATCAGGAAGATCGGTGATGGCGCGGCATCGCCACCCCCGATACGAGAAGACCGCCAACCATGGACGAGCTCGTTAGAGCGTTGGGGCGGCGCGTTTGATGTAGGAGGTGACCGGGGTCGTTTCGACGCGTTCGACGCCGTTCAGGGAGCCGACGCGGTCGGTGACGTAGGCGTAGAGGGCGTCTGCGTCCCGGCAGATGGCGATGGCCAGCAGGTTGTGCGTGCCGGTCGTCGCGCCGACGAAGGCCGCTTCGGGGTCCGCGGCCAGGATCTGGGCGATGGTGGCGAGCTGGGACGGGGTGATGGTCAGCCAGAGCAGGCATTGCACGGAGAAACCGAAAAGTTCCGGGTCGGTCTCGACGTCGAACCGGAGCAAGCCGGAATGGCGCAGTTCTTCCAGACGGCGACGGATGGCGGATTCCGACCAGCCGGTCTGCTTGGCGAGGGCCGGGTAGGCGGCGCGGCCGTCTGTCGCGAGGGCGGGGAGCAGACGGCGGTCGAGGTCGGTGAGCCGAATTGGGGCGGCGTCGCCGGGACCTGGTGAGCGCAGCGCGGAGATCTCTTCGGCTGTGAGCGCCGAGGTGCGCGCGAGCCAGCGGCTGTCCATCAGGTGGCGCAGCAGCCAGTGCGCGTCCACTTTGAGGATCTGCGGATGGCGGGCCAGGGCCTCCAGGGGAGCCGGGCCTTGGTCGGTGGTACGGAAGATGCACACGATCTCGGTGCCGCTCGACGCGACTGTCACCCATGCGGTGTCGGGCCGCCGGGCCAGCGCGTGGGCGATGGCGGCGGCGCCGCCGGGCAGGACGCGGAGGCGGATCAACCATTCGGCATGGCCGGTGCGGCGCCTGTCGGTCACTGCCGCGACCCGGGCCGCGCCCGCGGCGCGCAGCCGCTCGTAACGACGGGCCACCGTGCGGTCACGGACGTTGAGGACTTCGGCGATTCTGCTGAACGGGGCGCGTCCGTCGAGCTGGAGTGCGTGCAGCAGTCTCAGGTCCAGCGAGTCCAGAGTGACCGTATCCACCTCGTCAGGGTACTTGCGTGTCGCAGACCGGCGCCGTGGCGGCGTTGGCGGGCCGGGATGCGGGCGTCCGGGCAGACTCGGGCGCATGACACGCAGCATCCGCGGTTTCCACCACATGGGCATCCTGACCCGCGATCTCGACGGGCTGGAGCAGAGGTTCACGGGGTTCGGCTTCACGCTCAGCCCCCGTTCGCGGCACCTTTTGAGCGAGCGGCCGGGCTCGGCGCCGGTGCCGGGCTGTACGGCCAACCTGTGTTCATAGTGGCCGCGGAGGACGGGTTCGACGCGATCGCCGACCGGTGCGCGCGCGTCCTTCAGGCGCGGCCCGAGCGGGATGGCCCCCGCACCGCTTTGGACATGGGAAACGGGCAGCTGGAGATCGTCCGGGCCTCGGACGCCGGGGAGGTGTTGCCCGGCGAACCCGCGCCCTCCGAGTCGTATTTGGCCGCCATGACCGTGCTGGTCGACGACATCGATACCGCCCGCGCGACCGTCGAGCGGGGCGGCACCGCGACCCGGACGACCGGTGATGGGTTCTTCGTGTCCCCGCGCGATGCCTACGGCGCCGGCCTGTTCTTCACCACCCGATGATCATCGAGACGCCGCGGGCACGGTCCGCGACACCGCCGTCGGCAAGGTCACCGTTTTCCGCGGCATCTCCTGCGCACACGCCGACAAGGTTCTGGGAGCCACGCCCCGCCGAACCGTGACCCAACGTGCGGGACGCGGCCGTACCGGGCCCGATCGCCGCAGCCCGTCTCCCCGCCGGAACGCGTGATGGGCGGCTTCCAGATACCCCAGGCGCAGGATCGCCTGTCACTGAACGGGTGAGCACCCGCAGGAGCGGGCCATCCGGTCATGGTGTTCCTGCACGGCGGCGGCTCCTCCAGTGGGCGGGCGGCCTCGGCTGGTACGACGGCGTCGAGTTCGCGGCGCATGGCGAAGTCGTCGTGGTGACTGTCAACCATCGGCTCAGCGTGCTCGGCTTCCTGCGCCTGCCGCGGGCTCGCGTGCCGGACAGCACCCCGACGGCAGCTCGCACGGCGCATGCGACTGCATAGAACCGCCGTTCATGCGCGCAATCGCGGCCGCGCGGCGCGATGCGCCGCTGCCGACGGGCCCCCGCAGCCCGGCCTCGTTGCCAGGTACGCCGTTCCTGAACCGGATTCGTCGGGCAGGGCGATCGGCTGGGAAAGCGGCACGACGCACCACTTCACCATCCGTGCGAACGCCTTCACCACCCCGAAAGGACGATCATGTTCGGAACCCTCATGCTTCTCGCGGGCCCCTGTCTGGGTTTTCGCCTGCTGGGCGCTCTGGGAGTCGGCCGATTCGCCACCTGGCGGGATAGTGCCGCACACGGGCTGGCGGTCATGCTTGTGTTCACCAGCGCCGCGCACTTCGCCCCTGAGAGTGTCACGGTGATGCCCAGTCACGCCGACATGGTGGCCATGGTCCCGCCGTTCGTGCCGTTCCCTGGTCTGATGGTCTACGCGACCGGAGCGCTGGAACTCCTCGGCGCCCTGGGACTCGTCCTGGCCGCGACCCGCTCTGCGGCCGGGACGGCCCTTGCCGCGCTCTTCGTGCTGATGTTCCCGGCCAACGTGTACGCCGCTGTCGCTGATGTGCCGTTCAAGGGCGACCCGGCCACGCCTTTGTGGTTCAGGATCCCAGAGCAGATCGTCTTCATCACGATCGCGCTCTGGGGAGCCGGTCGGATGTCCGGGCCCGGTCTGACCCGCGCCGCATGGCCAAGTGCAGCCCACAGGAAGTTCTTCGGCGACCAATCCCGGGCGCTGCGTGCGGAGCGGCCCAACGATAGGGGAGCAAGTTAGGCCGTTTCTCTCGGATCATCTGATCGTTGGTCTAGGTGTGTCGCTGACTGACGGTGAGGATGTAGTCGTACCGCTCGGAAGCCTGACCCTCTGACTGACGCCGCACCGGCTCGCCCTCGATGGACCTGCCCGAACAGTTCGGCTCATGGGCCTGCGTCGCCGAGTCCCGCCGGGCCGCGGACCGCTACACCGCACCCTGCGGCCCTCGTCGGCGCCGGACAGCCGGAGCCGGCCCGGCGCGACGCCATCAGTCGGCCCGTACGAAGCTGAGCAGCACACCGGTGCCGAGCCACGGCTCGACCCCGCAGCACTCCCAGCCTGTGCCCTCAATGGCCCGGATCACTTCATCGACTCCGCGGTCCACCCGCTTGACGGCCCGTTTTCCGTACACCGGCCGATTGAGGAAGAGCTGCACCGTGTGCGTCGTCATCCCCGCTTCCCGCGCCCTGCGGGCCTCTCGGGCCAGGCTCCACAGGTGGCGCCGCTTGATGCTCGTCATGTGATACCTCCGTGTCGTCTCGGCGGGCCGGACCCGTGCCAGGTCCTCCCACTCGGCGTGATCGGCGACCGCGCACACCGCCGCGTTCCGGCTGGGCAGGTCGGTGGCGACCAGGACTTGACGGCCGTCGTGCCGCCGCGCCCAGGCGCTCCAGGCGCCCGCGCTGCCTTCAACCCGGCCGACAACCGGGCCGCCGGCAACGCAGATGCGGCAGCCGCCGTCGTCCAGGCCGTACAGAACGAGGCCGCAGCGGCCCAGGAGCAGTGCAACCTCAGGGGTCACGACGCCTCCGTGGGTCGGGCGCGCGGCGCAGGGTTGCAGGCCGCGGCGCCGGTGCCGTCCCCCGTACGGCACCGCGACGCCCGCGGTTCCTGCTCTGACTTGCCAACGGTGGTGCACGCCGCTGCAATAGCGATGAAATTCTGATGATCCGTGATGACCCAGGGGGGCCGGATGGCAATGGGGGCGCTGCCGGAGGAGCTGCACATCGCGTTACTCGGCCCGGTGCAGGCACGGCGCGGCGGCCGGGAGGCGGCCATCGGCCCGGCCCGCCGGCAGGCGGTGCTGGCGGCGCTGGCGCTGCGCGGCGGCCGGCTGGTCAGCCACGAGCAGTTGATCGACGGAGTGTGGGGCGACCGGCCGCCGCGGACGGGCCGGCGCGTCCTGCCCAGCTACGTGTACGCGCTGCGTCGGGCCCTGGACGTGCCGGATGCGGGGAAGGACAGATCGGTGATCCGCGGTGGGTCGGGCGGCTACCGCTTCGCCGCACCGGTCCGCCTCGACACAGCACGCCTCACCGAACTCTCCGTGGGGACAAGCCGGCTGCTGGATTCCGGTGACCCCTCGGGGGCGCTGGCCGCCGCTGAGCAGGGCCTGCGCCTGTTCCGCGGGGAACCGCTGGCGGGACTGCCCGGCCCGTATGCCCTCGGAGAACGGCAGCGGCTGCTGATCGAGCGCCGGTCCTTGCAGCACCACCGGCTGGAGTGTCTGCTGCAGCTCGGCCGCGGCAGCGAGGTCCTCGCGGACCTGGCCTCCCCGGACGCCGCCCATCCGCTGGACGAGCCGGTGCTGGCGCTGAGGATCCGTGCGCTGTACGGCACGGGCCGGCAGGGCGAGGCGCTCGCCGCATACGAGGGGCTGCGGCGGCGGCTGCGAGAGGAGTTGGGGGCGGCACCGTCCGCGGCCCTGCGGGACCTGCACGCGGCAGTGCTCCGTCACGACGACACGGCCGTCCTCGGCGACTCGGCCACCGCCGGCGGCTCTGTCGTCCCGGACGCAGCGCCCGCCTCGAAGGCCCCCGCGGCGGCTGCCTCGCGGCGTCCCCGGGCATCGCTGCCGCCGGTGTCTGCGTGGGCCCGGCCGCTTCGCACGGTGAACGAACTCCCCGGAAACGCGGGTAAGTTGATCGGCCGTGTCGCGGAGGTCGCCGCACTGACCGCGAGCGCCCCCCACGATGCTGTCACCGTCGCGACGGTGGACGGGCCTGCCGGGGTCGGGAAGACATCGCTGCTGGTGCACGCGGCGTGGACGCTTCGCCCCCAGCACCCGGACGCCGTCCTCTTCCTCGATCTGCTCACGCACCACTCACCGGAGGGCGACCGGCCCTTGACGAAGCGGCTGCTCCAGCGGCTGCTGCGCACGCTCGGCATGGCCGACGCGGACGTTCCCCAGGATCGCGACGACCTGATCGCCGCATGGCGCGACGCCACCAGCGGGCTGCGGCTGCTGCTCGTGCTCGACGACGTGGGAAGCGCCGCGCAGGTGCGGCCACTGCTGCCTGCCGGTCCGGGCAGCCGCGTGCTGGTGGCGGGACGGCGCAGGCTGACCGGACTGGACGCGGACCGGTGCGTGACTCTGGAGCCACTGCCGACCACCGACTCGATCGGTCTGCTGCGTCGGCTGATCGGCGAGGCGCGCACCGACGCCGACCCCGAGGCGGTCACCGACCTGGCGCGGCTGTGCGGGGGCCTGCCGCTGGCCCTGCGGATCGCGGGCGCGCGGCTGCAGCACCGGCCGTCGTGGTCGCCGGCCCACCTGGCGGCGCGGATGGCGCGGGAGGAGCGGCGGCTGGGCGAGCTGAGCGCCGGGGACCGCAGCGTGGAGGCCGCCTTCCGCATGTCCTACGAGCAGTTGAGTGAGGAGCGGCAGCGGGCGTTCCGGCTGCTCGGACATGCGCCGACGCCTGAGTTCGACGTGTGGACGCCGGCGGTGATGCTCGGTGTGGGCGTCGACGAGGCGGAGATCGTGCTGGAGGAGCTGTACGACGCAAGCCTGGTGCTGCAGCCGGGCCCGGGGCGGTATCGCCTCCACGACCTCGTGCGGGTCCACGCCCGGAAGCTGGCCGACGCCCGGCCCGAGGAGACGGTGCAGGCCCGCCGGCAGGTACTGGAGCTGTACGTGCAGGCGGGCCGGCTCACCGGTGACGACGGCCGGGCACCGGACGGGGATCCGCAGTGGTTCGACTCCGCGCGGGACGCGGCGCGGTGGCTGGACGAGGCGGGGGCGGACCTGGCGGACGTGGCAGGGTATGCGGCGGCGCACGGCGAGGACGTCCTGGCGACGCGGCTGGGTGTGGCGCTGCGGGACTACTTCCTCCACCACGATCGCTACGACGAGGGCCGCACGGCGCTGACGACGGCGCTGCAAGCCACAGAGCGCATCGGGGACCCTGCGCTGCGGGCCCTGGTGGCGGGGTCGCTCGGGCTGCTGGACTACCAGCAGGGCCGGAACGCGCAGGGTGGCGACTGGTTCCGGCAGGCGCTGAAGTCCGCCCGCGAGAGCGGCGACGAGACATTGGCGGCGCTGCCTCTGACCGGTCTGGCCATCCAGGACTACTTGCAGGGGCGGTACGACACGGTGGCGGCCACCATGGACGAGGTGCTGCCGGTCCTGGAACGGGCCGACGACCAGTGGGGCGTGTCGCTGGCGTTGGCGCTGCGGTCGATGAGCCGGTTCATGCAGGGTGAGGTGGACACATCGTTCGCCGACGCGCGTGAGGCGCTCGCCGCGGCAGAGCGCAACGGCCGCCCGATACCGGTCAGCCAGCGCCTGGTCTCCCTTGCGGACGGGCATGCGGCAATCGGCGAACGGGCAGAGGCGCGGTCGGTGCTGCTGCGCGGTGAGGTATTACTGCGGGAGGCCGGCGACCCGCTGCTGCTGGCGTTGACGTTGACACGGCTGGGGTCGGTCGCGGAGGACCTCGCGGAGGCGGAACGCCGCCATCGCCAGGCATTGGCGCTGCACGCAGGCATCTCGCGGCGTTCGGAGCCGCACCGCACGCGACTCGAGATGGAGATCCGGCGCCGCCTGGGTCAGTCGTATGCGGCGGCAGGAGCGCGGGCACGGGCCCGACGGGAGTTCCGGGCGGCACTGGCCGTGGAGCGAGCGGCGGAACACCCGGAGCTGCAGGAGGAGTTGCGGGCTGCGCTGGCGGAGGTGGACAGGGAGTGAGTCGGCGTCACCGGCGGGCGCCGGGCGTCACCAACCGGGAACTTCGACGGTGCACAGCAGGTCGCGGTCGTCGTGCACGTACGAGTACCAGTACTCGCCGTTCTTCCTGTGGTCGGCACGCTGATCCGAAGGAGAAGCCCTAGGGTCGGAGAATGCGCATTGTCTCGCTGCTTCCCGCCGCCACCGACATCGTGGCCGAGCTGGGCCTCATCGATGACCTGGTGGGCCGGACGCACGAGTGCGACTGGCCGCCCGCGGCGGTGGAGTCCGTACCGGTTGTCACTGCCGCGGAGTTCTCCGCTGATGCGCTCAGCAGCCGCGAAATCTCCGACGCGGTAGGCGGAGCGGCGCATTCGGGATCCTCGCTCTACACCCTGGACACCGAAGCACTTGCCGCCCTCGCCCCCGAGGTGGTCCTCACTCAGGACCTGTGTGACGTGTGCGCGGTGTCGTACAGCGGGGTGTCCCGGGCGGTGCGGGTGCTGGACGGCGGGCCCAGGGTGCTGAGTCTGGAGCCCGGGACCCTGGACGATGTGCTCGACTGTCTGGTCCGGGTGGGGGAGTTGCTGGGCGTACGCGAGCGTGCCGAGCGGCGGCGATCGGAGCTGCGCGAGCGGCTGGCTGCGGTGGAACGGCTGACCGCCCAACTGCCGCGGCCCCGTGTGGTGGCCATCGAATGGCTCGATCCGCTCTGGCCTGCCGGGCACTGGGTTCCCGAGCAGATTGCCTGCGCCGGAGGGGAGCCGCTGCTGGCGTCGCCGGGCGAGCACACCAAGCCGATGGAGTGGGACGCTGTACGCGCCGCACGACCGGACGTCGTCCTCGTCCTGCCCTGCGGCTTCGCGCCCGAGCGCACCCTGCGGGAACGCGATCTGCTCACCGCGTTGCCGGGCTGGGACGAGCTGCCCGCCGTACGCAACGGCGAGGTGTGGGTCCTCGATGGCCCGGCGTACTTCAACCGGCCGGGGCCCAGGGTGGTCCGCGGTGCGGAAGTCCTGGCCCATGTCCTGCACTCCGTCCGGGCGGGAGAGCCCGTGACGCCGTTGGAAGCCCGACGACTGTGTGCTTCCGGGGAATGACGGGGCGGACTACCAGGCTTATCGGTCCGGCCCGTCTGCGACGGGATACGGCACGAAGGTGCTGCTGTTCTCGTCGATGGTGAGCGGTCGGCCAAGAGGTGGCACGGCGCGTTGCGGGCAGTCGAGGCGTTCGCAGATCCGGCAGCCCATGCCGATGGGGGTGGCCGCGGAGGTGTTGTCGAGGTCGAGTCCGTCGGAGTAGACGAGCCGGGAGGCATGGCGGACCTCGCAGCCGAGACCGATGGCGAACGTCTTGCCGGGCTCGCCCCATCCGCCGCGGTGGCGGGTGACGGCGCGGGCGGTCCACAGGTAGCGCTGTCCGTCCGGCATGGCAGCGATCTGGACGTGGATCCGGCCGGGTGCGGCGAACGCCTCGTACACATTCCACAGAGGGCAGGTGCCGCCGGCACGGGAGAAGTGGAAGCCGGTGGCGGACTGGCGCTTGGACATGTTGCCTGCCCGGTCGACCCGGACGAAGGAGAACGGCACACCGCGCAGGCGTGGCCGCTGAAGGGTACTGAGGCGATGGCAGACGGTCTCGTAGCCGAGGCCGAAGCGGTCGGTGAGCCGTTCGACGTCGTAACGGACCTCCTCAGCGGCACTGTGGAAGGCGCTGTACGGCAGGATCAGTGCGGCGGCGAAGTAGTTCGCGACACCGATCCGGGCGAGCGACCAGGTGGCGGAGCCCTCCGCGTAGTCCTCCGATGCGAGCGCGGACAGCTGGTCTCCGAACTCCAGCAGGGCGAGCTGGGTGGCCATGCGGAACGCCTGCTGGCCGGGGCGCAGTCGGTTGGACAGATGTAGCACCCGGGCGGCGGGGTCGAAGTGGTGCAGCCGGTCGGAGTCCGTGGCCAAACGCACTCCGTGCCGCTCGACGAGACGTGCCGAGAGCGCTTGCACCACCTCGCCGGGGCGGACGCCGACACCACGGGCCAGTTCTTCGGCTGCGAGGTCGGTGTCATGGAGGTAGTTCTGCCGCCGGTAGAAGAACTCACGAATCTCCTCGTGCGGGGAGCGCGGCAGGGCCGGGTCCTCATTGCCGCGGCCGTCGGCCGCCTCGGCCAGCCGCTCGGCCAGGGCGTGGCTGCGCCGACCGAGATCGAGCAGGACCGAGGCCACGGCCGGCATCCGGGATGCCAGTTCGGCGAGGTCGGACGGCGACACCCGGGCAGCGGTGACCTCGTTCGCGAGCACTTCTCGCAGGTCGGCCACGAGTCTGCTGGTGTCACGTTCCGAGAAGAACCCCGGGTCGACGCCGAACGCCTCGGTCAGCCTCAGCAGCACCGGCACGGTGAGGGGCCGGGAGTCGTGCTCCATCTGGTTGAGATAGCTGGGCGAGATTGCCAGGACACGGGCCAGTTCTGCCTGGCTCATGCGCCGCTCCTCGCGCAGCCGCCGCAGCCGCGCTCCCGCGTACGTCTTGCTCATCCCGGCCCCTTCCGCCGCCCACAGCGTAAGTGCATGAGGCACCCAGCGGATCTTTGCAACCTTGGCAAAACGGCCAGTAAAGATTCGCAGAAGTTAGCAGACGGCCACGCTTGATGGCACTGAGTGCCACTGCCAGAGTCTGAGTGCGGCCCGCCGAACCCGCGACCAAGTCGGAACTCCGAGCACGATTTCACGCCCTGACGTCGTACATCTCGGCTCCCGGCTCGCTCGCCCGGACGCATTGCTCACCGCTTCACACACCGGAAGGGGCGGCGGGCCGCACTAAGGGAACGTCACTCAGTGACATGCCTTACATGCTTCACAAGAACGATCTGATTTCACGCGACCCCGGGAGACGGTCATGGCGCAGGCAGGGACGACGACGGCGACGGCCGAGCAGCTGGCACAGCGATGGGCGACAGACCCGCGGTGGAAGGGCATCGAGCGCACCTACACCGCGGAGGAGGTCGTCCGGCTCAGCGGCAGCGTCCGTGAGGAGCACACCCTGGCCCGGCGCGGCGCCGAGCGGCTCTGGCGGCAGCTGCACGAGCAGGACTACATCCACGCGCTCGGCGCCCTGACCGGCGGCCAGGCGGTGCAGCAGGTGAAGGCCGGTCTGCAGGCCATCTATCTGTCGGGCTGGCAGGTCGCGGCCGACGCCAACCAGGCCGGTCACACCTACCCCGACCAGAGCCTGTACCCGGTCAACTCGGTGCCCCAGGTGGTGCGCCGGATCAACAACGCGCTGCTGCGCGCCGACCAGATCGCGACCGCCGAGGGCGGCGCGGACACCACGGACTGGCTTGCGCCGATCGTCGCCGACGCCGAGGCCGGCTTCGGCGGCCCGCTCAATGCCTTCGAGCTGACCAAAGCGATGATCGCCGCCGGTGCGGCCGGCATCCACTATGAGGACCAGCTGGCCTCCGAGAAGAAGTGCGGCCACCTCGGCGGCAAGGTCCTCGTGCCGACGGCCCAGCACATCCGCACGCTCAACGCCGCCCGGCTGGCTGCGGACATCGCCGATGTGCCGACGCTGATCGTGGCTCGCACGGACGCGCTCGCCGCCAATCTGCTGACCAGCGATGTCGACGAGCGCGACGCGCAGTTCGTGACGGGGGAGCGCACCGCCGAGGGCTTCTACCGGGTGCAGAACGGCATGGCCCCCGTCATCGCCCGCGGTCTTGCCTACGCCCCGTACGCGGACCTCATCTGGGTGGAGACCGGCACCCCGGACCTGGCGCAGGCGCGAGAGTTCGCCGAGGCCATCCACGCCGAGCACCCGGACCAGATGCTGGCGTACAACTGCTCGCCGTCCTTCAACTGGAAGGCGGCTCTGGACGACGACCAGATCGCCAAGTTCCAGCGGGAGCTGGGCGCGATGGGCTACCGCTTCCAGTTCATCACCCTGGCCGGCTTCCACTCGCTCAACCACGGAATGTTCGACCTGGCCCGCGGCTACGCCGAGCACGGCATGACCGCCTATGTCGACCTGCAGGAGCGCGAGTTCGCCGCGCAGCAGCAGGGCTTCACCGCGGTCAAGCACCAGCGCGAGGTCGGCACCGGCTACTTCGACCTGGTCTCCACCGCCGTCAACCCCGCCTCCTCGACGACGGCGCTGAGCGGCTCCACCGAGGAAGAGCAGTTCCACTAAGCATCACAGGGAGGGCCGAGCCGGACCTCAGCTCCCGGCTCGGCCCTCCCCGTCCAGTCAGCCCGTGTCCAGGTGAGCGCCGCACGGCCCTTCCATCCGGCCCTCACCGCTCCGCTGAGGAGACCTGCATGTCAACAACTGCTCTGACCAGCACAGTCCAGGTCCTCGGTGCACCGGGTGACCGTCACGACGAGATCCTCACTCCCGCCGCGCTCGAGTTCATCGGCCGCCTCGACGCTGCCTTTGCGGGCCGGCGTTTCGAACTGCTCGCCGAGCGCCGCCGCCGCACCGAGCGGATCGCCTCCGGTACGCCGCTCGACTTCTCGCGCGCCACCCCGGCCATCCGCACCGCCCCCGACTGGCGGGTCGCCCCGCCCGCGCCGGGCCTGACCGATCGCCGGGTGGAGATCACCGGCCCGCCCGAGCGGCGAATGACCGTCAACGCCCTCAACTCCGGCGCGAAGGTGTGGATGGCGGACTTCGAGGACGCCACCTCGCCCACCTGGGACAACATCATCGGCGGTCAGCTGAACCTGCTCGACGCCATCGAGCGCCGGATCGACTTCACCACACCGGAGGGCAAGGAGTACCGGCTCGGCGACGACCTGGCGACGATCATGGTCCGCCCACGGGGCTGGCACCTCACGGAGAAGCACCTCGTGGTCGACGGCCGCCCCGTCGGCGCGTCGCTCGTCGACTTCGGGCTGTATTTCTTCCACTGCGCGCAGCGGCAGATCGGGGCCGGCCACGGCCCGTACTTCTACCTGCCCAAGCTGGAGAACCACTACGAAGCCCGCCTGTGGAACGACGTCTTCGTCCTCGCGCAGGACCTGCTCGACATCCCCCGCGGCACCGTCCGCGCCACCGTCCTCATCGAGACAATCACCGCCGCGTTCGAGATGGAAGAGATCCTCCACGAGCTGCGCGAACACAGCGCCGGGCTCAACGCGGGCCGCTGGGACTACCTCTTCAGCCTGATCAAGAACCTTGGCCACCGCCCCGACTTCGTCCTCCCGGACCGGGCCAAGGTCACCATGACCGCGCCATTCATGCGCGCCTACACCGAACTGCTCGTACGCACCTGCCACAAGCGCGGCGCCCACGCCATCGGCGGCATGGCAGCCCACGTCCCCAGCCGCGACGCCCAGGCCAACGAGGCGGCGCTCGCCAAGGTCCGGCTCGACAAGGAACGCGAGGCGGAGGACGGCTTCGACGGCTCCTGGGTCGCCCACCCCGGACTCGTGCCCGTCTGTCGTGACGTCTTCGACAGCGTCCTGGGCGACCGGCCGCACCAGATCGAGCGCACCCGCGACGACGTCGAGGTGACGGCTGCGGACCTCGTTGCCGTCCGGCGCACCGCCGGCCCGCCTTCCCCCGAGGGCGTACGCGCCAATGTCGTCGTCGCCCTGCGCTACTTCGACGCCTGGCTGCGCGGCAGCGGCGCCGTCGCGCTGTACGGGCTGATGGAGGACGCGGCCACGGCAGAGATCGCCCGCTGCCAGATCTGGCAATGGATACGCCACGGCCTCGTCGAACGCGACACGGTGGTCGCGCTGCTGGACGACGAGATCGCCGCTCTCGGGGCGGAGTACCCCTGGGCCCGAGTGGACGAAGTCCGCGCGATCTTCGAACGCACCGCCCTGGCCAAGGACTTGCCGGCATTCTTCACCGCCGACGCATACGCCCGCCACCTCGTTCGACGATCGGAAGTGCAGTCATGAACGGATCCCTCACAAGGGTCGGCGTGGTCGGCGGCGGACAGATGGGGGCCGGCATAGCCGAGGTCTGCGCTCGCGCCGGGCTCGACACGGTGGTCTGCGAGGCGGATGCCACAGCGGCCCGCGGGGCCCGGGAACGTGTGGCTATGTCCCTCGAACGTGCCGTCCAGCGCGGCAAGCTGGACCGTATCTCCGCCGAAGACGCTCTGGCACGCCTCGTGTTCACCGGCAGCCTCGACGACCTGGCCGACCGGCAGCTCGTCGTCGAGGCCGTCGTCGAGAACGCCGACGCGAAGACCGAGATTTTCGCGGCCCTGGACAAGGTCGTCGAGGATCCGGAGGCGATTCTGGCCACCAATACCTCGTCCATCCCCGTCATGCGCCTGGGCATGGCCACGCACCGCGCCGACCGCGTCCTGGGACTGCACTTCTTCAACCCGGTGCCTGTCCTGCCGCTGGTGGAGGTCGTGGCATCTCTGCACACCGCGCCCGAGGCGGTGACGGCAGTCGAGGAGTTCGCGACCGGCACGCTGGGCAAGACGGTGGTCCGCTCCCAGGACCGGGCCGGCTTCGTCGTCAACGCCCTTCTCATCCCGTATCTCCTCTCGGCGGTCCGCATGGCCGAGTCCGGCTTCGCCACCGCCGCCGACGTCGACGCGGGGATGGAGCTCGGCTGCGCCCATCCCATGGGGCCGCTCAAGCTGGCGGACCTGATCGGCCTGGACACTGTTGCGGCCATCGCGGAGTCGCTGTACGACGAGTTCAAGGAACCTCTCTACGCCCCGCCACCGCTGCTCCAGCGGATGGTCGAGGCGGGGCTGCTCGGCCGCAAGTCGGGCCGGGGGTTCCACACCTACGACCGGGGCTGAGGAGCCCGGGTTCGCCGCCGGGGCTGAGGGGCCCCGCGGCTGCTGTGGAGCGGGGCGCGGAGCGGTTTGACTGAGCTGCCCCGCGCCCTGCTGTGTTGCTCGTGCCTGAGCCACATGGCTCAGATCACCGTCCGGAATGTGAACAGCTGTATTCGTGCTCAAGGGCTGCCCTCTAGGCTGGCCGTCGCAGCTGGTTCGTCCTGTCAGCCAGGCAGGAGCGTCGTAAGAGGGAACCCGGTGAAAATCCGGGACTGCCCCGCAGCGGTGAGCGGGAACGACCGCCGTCATACGCACTGGGCCCGGCCGGGTCTGGGAAGCGACGGCCAGTAGGAGTCCGCCGGGAGACCGGCAGACGTGCCCGCGAGTCCGAAGACCTGCCCGTTGCCCGTACGCGACTCGATCGCGTGCGGAGATCCCGGTGACCTCGAGGGCGGGTCGGCGTACGTACCAGACGGACGGCCGCGCGCACGGCGCGAGACCGTGCCGTCCGGTTCGTCACCCCTTCGCGTTCTCTGCCCGTCGCCGGGTTCCACAGGAGACATACTCGCGAAGGAGACTTCCGTGACCAGCTTGTCCACAGCCGCGGCAGCACGGGCCACCGTGTACGGCTACCCCCGTCAGGGCCAGAACCGTGAACTGAAGAAGGCTATCGAGGGCTACTGGAAGGGCCGCGTCACCGCTGCAGCCCTCCGGGAGACCGCCGCCGAGCTGCGCCGTGCCAACTGGCAGCAGCTCACCGAAGCCGGCATCCACGAGGTCCCGACCGGCGACTTCTCGTACTACGACCACGTCCTGGACACCAGCGTCATGGTCGGCGCGATCCCCGCCCGCCACCGTGCCGCCGTCGAGGCAGACTCCCTGGACGGCTACTTCGCGATGGCACGCGGCACCCAGGACGTCGCGCCGCTGGAGATGACCAAGTGGTTCGACACCAACTACCACTACCTGGTCCCCGAACTCGGCCCCGACACCGTCTTCACCGCCGACTCCAGCAAGCAGGTCGCCGAGCTCAAGGAAGCAATTGCGCTCGGCCACACCGCCCGCCCGGTGCTCGTCGGACCGGTCACCTATCTGCTGCTGGCCAAGCCTGCCCCCGGCGTTGCCGCCGACTTCGAGCCGATCACTCTGCTGGACCGACTGCTGCCGGTGTACGCCGAGGTGCTGTCCGACCTGCGGGCCGCCGGCGCCGAGTGGGTGCAGTTGGACGAGCCCGCCCTTGTGCAGGACCGCACCCGCGCGGACCTGAACGCCGCGGCCCGCGCCTACCGCGACCTCGGTGGTCTCGACGACCGGCCCAAGCTGCTCGTCGCCTCCTACTTCGACCGGCTCGGCGAGGCCCTGCCCGTCCTCGCCAAGGCCCCCGTCGACGGTCTCGCGCTCGACTTCACCGAAGCCGCCGCGGCCAATCTGGACGACCTGGCCGCGGTCGGCGGGCTGCCCGGCAAGCGCCTGGTCGCCGGAGTCGTCAACGGCCGCAACATCTGGATCAACGACTTCGAGAAGTCCCTGTCCACGCTGGGCACCCTGCTCGGCCTGGCCGGCCAGGTCGACGTTGCCGCCTCCTGCTCGCTGCTGCATGTCCCGCTCGACAGCTCCGCCGAGCGGGACATCGACCCGCAGATCGCCCGCTGGCTCGCCTTCGCCCGGCAGAAGACCGCCGAGATCGTCGCCCTCGCCCGCGGTCTCGCCCAGGGCACCGACACCATCGCGGCCGAACTCGCCGCCAACCGCGCCGATCTCACCTCCAGGGCGGGCTCCGCGATCACACGTGACCCGGCGGTGCGCGCCCGGGCAGCCGCGGTCACTGACGCGGACGGCCGCCGCTCCCAGCCGTACGCCGAGCGGGCCGCCGCCCAGCGTGCCCACCTCGGCCTGCCGCTGCTGCCCACGACGACCATCGGCTCCTTCCCCCAGACGACCGAACTGCGCACCGCCCGGTCCGATCTGCGTGCGGGAAGGATCGACACCGCCGGCTACGAGGGGCGCATCGAGGCGGAGATCCGCGAGGTCATCTCCTTCCAGGAGAAGACCGGTATCGACGTCCTGGTGCACGGCGAGCCCGAACGCAACGACATGGTGCAGTATTTCGCCGAGCAGCTGACGGGGTATCTCGCCACTGAGCACGGCTGGGTCCAGTCGTACGGCACCCGCTACGTCCGCCCGCCGATCCTGGCCGGCGACATCTCACGCCCCGAACCGATGTCGATCCGCTGGACGTCGTACGCCCAATCGCTCACCGACCGCCCCGTCAAGGGCATGCTCACCGGCCCGGTCACCATGCTCGCGTGGTCCTTCGTCCGCGATGATCAGCCGCTCGGCGACACCGCACGCCAGGTCGCCCTCGCCCTGCGCGACGAGGTCAACGACCTGGAGGCAGCGGGCAGTTCGGTGATCCAGGTCGACGAGCCCGCGCTGCGCGAAACCCTCCCGCTTCGGGCCGCCGACCACGGCGTGTACCTGGCCTGGGCGACGGAGGCGTTCCGCCTCGCCACAAGTGGCGTGCGCCCGGACACCCAGATCCACACCCATATGTGCTACGCCGAGTTCGGCGACATCGTCCAGGCCATCGACGACCTCGACGCCGACGTCATCAGCTTGGAGGCAGCCCGCTCCCACATGCAGGTCGCACGCGAACTGGCAGCTCACGGCTACCCGCGCGAGGCCGGCCCCGGCGTCTACGACATCCACTCGCCGCGTGTGCCCAGCACTGACGAAGCAGCAGCCCTGCTCCGCAAGGGACTCGAAGCGATTCCGGCCGAACGTCTGTGGGTCAACCCGGACTGCGGCCTGAAGACCCGCGGCTGGGCGGAGACCAAGGCGTCCCTCGAGCACCTGGTAGCGGCGGCTCACGAGGTCAGGGCTGAGCTTCGGACCGAGGCTTCCTGACTTAAGGCGGGTGCCGGAGCGGGGTACCGATGTACCCCGCTCCGGCACCCGGACAGGGGGGGTGCCTACATCGGCACACCTGACGAACTCCTCGTCTCAGAGGCTCCACGCTGCAGACCATGGCAGTGAGAAGCGGTGCACGCAGGTGGGAATCCGGCACTGACCTGCAACCGTGTGCAGCGCATCCGCGCTGCGAGTCGGAGAGCGCAGCGGGCCAGGTCGCTGGGGGGCGGCTTCCGTGGCGGGCGAAAGGGGCGTCCAGCAGCACGCGATCCGGATAAGCGCCGAAGCAGGGCAGCTCTCGGCCGCCGCGGCACCCGGCACCCAGGTGGTGTGGCGCGACGCGACCACCGGCATCAGACCTGGTGACGCGGAAGCGGCCGAGCGGCAGGTGCGGCTGACCGACACAAGGGGCCCTGTGTCAGTCCTACGAGACGCACCAGCGCCCTGATGACCGCCCAGGCGTCGCGTGCACGCAACCACAACGACGAGCGCCTGGGTGACACTCGTCCTGGGTCCACCTTCGGGTGCCGCCGCGGTCGCCGACCTGCTGTGACTTCTCCCACCTGCTCTTGCCGGAGCGAGGATGGCTTACCTACGTTCGGTCGCATGTCCTCCCATGGCCCCACCCTTCCCGGCGAACCGGACGAACCCGCCGCAGCGAGCAGGCCCGCGGCGGACCGACCTGGCACCGCCGCGCCGGTCGACTTCGCCGTCGACCTGGGCTCACACGAAATGCTCCGGCGGACTCATGTCCTGGCCGCTCTCGGCCCCGACTGGGACCCCGTCGCGGCACTTCGCGGCGAGGAAGAGGCGTATGAGCTGCTGTACTCCGGCCTCAGCGCGGAGCAGCAGCGACTGTACGACGAGCTGGTCTCGGCCGGTGTGCTCCCGCGGAGAGGGGGCGGTCATGCTGCCGCTTGACCCGCAGGCCGACATCGGGCGCCGCGCCTGGGTGGCCTGTCCGAACTGCGACGACCGCCGCGGGTGCGCCACATGCGAGCAGGGGCGTACATGCTCCGAGCACTGGCGCTACCTGCTCTCCAACACCGGCAGCCTGCTCCACCTGCAGTGCCGGTCGTGCACCCACATCTGGACACACGAGACCCACTTCGGCGCCACCCGCTCCCCCTGGGAGCGGATCACCCGCGGCCTGTGGCGACAGTGATCATTTAGGGCTGCCGGCGGAGCGGCGAGGTCAGCGTGTTCAGGGTGCTGCACGCCTCGCCGGGGGGCGCGGCTCGGCTTGTCCGCAGGACGTGGCCATTGTCATCGCCCCGCGCCGGTCATGCTCCGTGACCGTTCTTGATATGTGGGCCGCGCGTCGAGCAGCTGCCGACGCTGCGCGAGCCGGAGACGGTCGCCGGGCTGGTGTCGGAGCTGTGCGACAGCGTGCGTTGACGCGATCGTCAGCAACTGACGAAGAGTCAGATCACATGCCGGCTGGTCCTCTTGGCCGCCAACGCGGTGAGGCGCCGCGACGTCGGCCGGCCGGCGGGTCTGCGTACCCGCCTGGTGTTTCCGGGTCTCGTTCCCGGCGTCCGGTTACTGGAAGTCCGGGCTGTCCTCCTACGCTGCGAGGAGATCCGCCCAGTAGGTGACCCCGCCGGTATGGGCGCGTATGCCATGGCGGGCCGACAGGGCGGTGACTATGGCGATTCCCCGGCCGTGCTCGTCGGGGACAGCCCACTCCCTGGCTGGGAGCGCGAGTCCAGCGTCGGTGACTTCGACGCGCACGGCTCTCCGTTCGTCGACGCGGACCCACGACAACCGCAGCGTCGCCGGTGGCAGGGCGTGGACGAGCGCATTGGTCAGCAACTCCGAGACCACCACGAGCGCATCCATGATGACGTCCGGGGAAAGGCCCCACTCCGCGAGCACCGTGCGGACACGTCCACGTACGACCGAGACGGCCCCCGGGGAATGCGGCACGGGACAGAAATGATCGACTGCCTCGCGGGCCACTGTGCTGAGCTGAGCCGCCATGTGCCCTCCTCGGCGTAGCGCTGCCGGCGGGACGCCGACCTCAACGCACGCTAGGGAGCGATGCGAGGCCGGTCAATAAACGGCGGTCGGCATTACCGAACGGTCTACCTGAATCATGAAAAATCACCCCATCATGCGCCACGAGAGACCGGCAAAGGCGGGCATAGAATCGCTTTATGGCCGGTCCGGTCCAGTCCATCGAACGGGCGGCGGCAATTCTGCGCCTGCTCGCGGGCGGCCCGCGTCGGCTCGGACTGGGCGAGGTGTCCGCGTCGCTGGGGCTGGCGAAGGGCACCGCCCACGGCATTCTGCGCACCTTGCAGCACGTAGATTTTGTGGAGCAGGACGCGGCCACGGGAAAGTACCAGCTCGGGGCGGCGCTGCTCCACCTCGGCACCAGTTACCTCGACGTCAACGAACTGCGGTCGCGCTCCATCAACTGGGCCGACGCCCTGGCCGCCCGCAGCGGGGAGGCAGTCCGCCTGGGCACCCCCCTGGAGGGCAGGGTGCTCATCGTCCACCACGTCTTCCGGCCGGACGACACGCTCCAGACCCTGGACGTGGGCGCGCTGCTGCCGCTGCACGCCTCCTCGCTCGGCAAGGTCCTGCTGGCCTTCGGCACCGCGACCGTGGATTCGGCGCTCGACGCCGGGCTGGATGCGTACACCCGGCACACCCTGGTTGTCCCGGAGGAGCTCACCCGAGCACTCGCCGAGATCCGGGAGATCGGATGGGCGGCCGAGGTTCAGGAGATGAGCATGGGCGAGGCCGGCGTCGCCGCGCCCATCCGGGGGCACGGGGGTCTCGTGGTGGGCTCCATCGGTGTGTCCGGCCCGATCGAGCGGGTCTGTGATGCCAAGGGCCGGCCTCAGCTGGCCCTGATCACCCTGCTCCGTGAGGCAGCACGGGCGATCTCCAGAGACCTGGGGGCGGCCCGCTGGTAGGTCCCACCACCGAATCCTCGACGCATCGGAAGGCGGTCCGGATCATGGTTGAACGGTATGTGATGTCCATTGACCAGGGCACCACCTCCACCCGTTGCATCCTGTTCGACCACCGTGGGCGGTTGGTGTCGGTGGCCCAGCGCGAGCACGAGCAGTATTTCCCGAGGCCCGGCTGGGTCGAGCACGACGCCGTCGAGATCTGGCGCAATCTGCGGCGCGTCGTGCCCGAGGCCCTGTCCGGCGTCGGCGCCGCCGGTGGAGAGGTCGCCGCCCTGGGCATCGCGAACCAGCGCGAGACCACGGTGCTCTGGGACCGGCGGACAGGCACCCCGCTGGGAAGAGCGATCGTCTGGCAGGACACCCGCACCGCCCCGCTCGTCGAGGACCTGAGAAACCACCCCGGCGACGACTTCTTCCTGGACCGCTGCTGCCTGCCGCCCTCGACCTATTTCTCCGCGCCACGGATCCGCTGGCTGTTCGACCACGTCGCGGGGCTGGAACAGCGAGCCCAGGACGGCGAGGTGCTGTTCGGCACGATGGAGACCTGGCTGATCTGGAACCTCACCGGCGGGACGGCCGGCGGTCAGCACATCACCGACGCCACCAACGCCAGTCGCACGATGCTCATGAACATGCGCACGCTCACCTGGGACGAGGAACTGCTGGGGTTCTTCGGGGTCCCCCGCGCCATGCTGCCCGAGATCCGGTCCTCGGCGGAAAGCTACGGTGAGGACCGCTCGGTCCTACCGGGCATCCGCATCGCGAGCGCGCTCGGCGATCAGCAGGCTGCACTCTTCGGGCAGACGTGCTTCTCCCCGGGCGAGGCGAAGTGCACGTACGGGACCGGCAGCTTCCTGCTGCAGAACACCGGCACTGACGTCGTACGGTCCCGGAACGGGCTCCTCACCACCGTCGCGTACAAGATCGCCGACCAGCCCGCGGTCTATGCGCTGGAAGGCCCGATCGCCGTCACAGGCTCGCTGGTCCAGTGGTTCCGTGACCGTCTGGGACTGATCAGCAGCGCGCCGGAGATCGAGACCCTCGCGCGCACCGTCGAGGACAACGGCGGCTGCTACATCGTCCCGGCGTTCTCCGGTCTCTTCGCGCCCCACTGGCGCAGCGACGCACGCGGTGTCATCGTCGGCCTCACCTCGTACATCACCAAGGGGCACCTGGCCCGAGCTGCGCTGGAAGCCACCGGCTGGCAGACGCGTGAGGTCGTCGACGCCATGAACGCCGACTCCTCGCTGACCCTGAATGAGCTCAAGGTCGACGGCGGCATGACATCCGACAACCTGCTCATGCAGATCCTGGCCGACGTCCTCGACGTGCCCGTGGTGCGGCCCATGGTCGCCGAGACCGTCTCGCTGGGCGCCGCCTACGCCGCCGGGCTGGCCGTCGGCTACTGGTCGGACCTGGAAGTCCTGCGACGCAACTGGCACCGGGCGGGCCAATGGTTGCCCGACATGGACTCCGCGCGGCGCGAATCGGAATACGACAACTGGCAGCGGGCCGTCGAGCGATCGCTGGGGTGGATCCAACCGTCGAGCCGCCCTTGATGCGCAAAGCATTACGCATTGTGACCGAGGCTCAGTCGTGCAGCGACCCCGCTCCGATGGCTCGCGTGGAGCGCTGCTGGTGCCGGTGCCTACGTGGTCAGGCCCTGCCGTGTGCCTTCTGCGAGAGGTGCGACAGCGAGTCGAGGGCCACGGCGGCGAGAAGCACACCACCGGTGATCACGGATTGCATCGGCGTCGGGATGCCCAGGAGAACCATTCCCGACGCGATGGACTGGATGACGAGTATGCCGAGCAGGACAGACCAGGTTGTACCGCGGCCGCCGAACAGGCTGACGCCGCCGATGATGGCTGCGGCGACGGCGTTGATCAGCAGGATGCTGGAGCCCGAGGTCTGACCCACCGCGGCGACGCGTGAGGCCAGGAAGAGCCCGCCGACAGCGGCCAGCGTCCCGGACACCATGAACGCCGAGATCCGCAACCACACCACGCTGATGCCGGCGCGGCGGGCCGCCTCGGCACCCCCGCCGATGGAGAAGATCTTCCGCCCGTAGAACGTGCGGCGAAGGGCGAAGTCGAGGCCGACGACGAAGGCCAGGAAGATCAGAAGAGCGAGCGGCAGGCCCTGGAAGCGGTTCAGGATGTAGGCGGCGGCGAACGCGACCAGTGCCACCGCGCCCGTGCGCACGGCGATGACACTGAGCGGCCGGGACCGCACGCCGGCGGCCCTGCGGCGGCGTGCGTCCCGGTAGGAGGCGAGGAAGAACGCGGCCACGCTGAGCGCCGCCAGCCCGTACGCGACTGCCGCGTCGTGGAAGTAGTAACTGGTCAGCGCGTGGATCAGGCCCTGCTCGTGGAGGTTGATGGTGCCGCTCGCGCCCAGGACATAGAGCATGAGGCCGTTCCAGGCCAGCAGCCCCGCCAGGGTGACGACGAACGCCGGTATGCCGATCCTGGCCGAGAAGAACCCCTGAACGGCTCCGATCGCCGCCCCGACGAGCATGGCGGCGACGATCGCCAGCCACTCCGGCAGGCCGTTGCGCACGTTCAGCACGGCGAACACCGCCGCCGTGAGCCCGCTGACGGAGGCGACCGACAGGTCCACCTCGCCGAGCAGCAGCACGAAGGCGATACCGAGGGCGATCATGCCCGTGCCGACGATGTCCACGCTGAGGTTGGACAGGTTGCGGGGCGACAGGAACTGCTGGTGAAGGCTCTGGAAAACGGTCCAGAGCACGACGACGCAGATGATGCCGGGCAGCGATCCGAGTTCGCCGCTGCGCAGCTTGCGGGTGAAATCGCCGACGTAGCTCCTGAAACCGCCCTCGCCGCCCGCTGCCCGGCGCTCGTCGACGGCTGTGGGCACGGTACCGGCCGAATCGCCACCCGCCCCGGTGGGACCGAGATTCTCGGATGCCCGTGTCCTGTTCACATGGCTCCCTCCCACGCCCGGTCGCGATGGGTTACGGCGTTGTCGGTGGCGCCGGTGATGGAGGAGACGATCTGCTCCTGGGACGTGGTCGGCACGCTGAAGAAACCATTGTTGCGACCGAGGTGCAGCACCGCGACCCGGTCCGCGACGGCCTTGACGTCACCCAGGTTGTGGCTGACGAGGAGAACGCCGACCCCGCGTTCCCGCAGCCGGTCGATCAGGTCGAGGAAATGGATGGTCTGCCTGACGCCCAGCGCAGCTGTTGGTTCATCGAGGATGAGCATCCTGGGTTCGCTGAGAAGAGCGCGCGCGATCGCGACCGTCTGGCGTTGGCCCGCGGAGAGGGAGGCGACGGGGACGCGGACGCTGGGGATACGTATGGAGAGGGTGTCCAGCAGGTCCAGTTCCCCGGCCCGGCGCTCCATGGACACCTCGTCGAGGATTCCGGTCCTGCCGATCTCGTGGCCGAGGAAGAGGTTGCCGACGACATCGAGGGTTTCGCACAACGCGAGGTCCTGGTAGACGCCGGCGATGCCCAGGCTTTGGGCATCGCGGGGGCGAGTGATCCGGACGGGACGGCCGTTCCACTCGATGACACCCTCGTCGGCGGGGGCGACGCCGGTGATCACCTTGATGAGGGTGGACTTGCCCGCGCCGTTGTCGCCCACCAGGGCGACGACTTCTCCGGCATGGATCTCCAGCTCGACGTCCGTGAGTGCCCAGACAGCGCCGAACCGTTTGCTGACTCCGCGCAGCGCCAGCAGGGGTGTGCTCCGCACGTGAACCACCTCCTTTGTCCGTCCGGTCTCTCACTGCCGGTTGATGCCGCACGCCGTGCGGGAGGTGCGGCGTCGGGCGGCCTATTCGGTGAGTCCGGCTTTCCGGCAGGCGGCTTCGACCGTCGGAGTGCAGATCTGTCTGACCGTGTAAAGGCCGCTTTTGACGACCGTGTCCTTGATCGTGCCGACGGTTACGGGGACGAGGGGGCCCAGGAAGGCCGGAATCTCCTTGCTCGTGTCATTGCTGACACGGTCCGTCGCGATGGTGTCGAGCTTCTCGCCACGGCCCAGGGCGACGGCCATCTCGGCGGCGGCGTTGGCCTCCGCTTCGAAGGACTTGTAGACGGTGACGTACTGCTCGCCCTTGACGATCCGCCGCACGGCCGAGAGGTCGGCGTCCTGACCGGTGACGGGCGGCAGCGGCCTGATACCGGCGGCCTTGAGCGCGGTGACCGCGCCACCCGCGAGCCCGTCGTTGGCCGACAGGACGCCGTCGATCCTGTCCGCGCCCAGCTCGGCGATGGCGGCCGACATGTTCCTGAACGCGTTCTCCGGAATCCACTCGGCGGTGTAGTACGACCTGCCGATCTTCACCTTGCCCTTGAGCGCGGAGAGCGCGCCCCTCATCAGGTCTCTCGTGTTCGGGTCGGTGGGGTCACCGTTCATCATCACGATCTGGCCGCCGCGCGCCTTGGGACCCATCGCTTTGAGGAGCTCCTCGGCCTGGATCCTGCCGATCTCCTCCGAGTCGTAGCCGGAGTAGGCCGAGATGGGGCCCTCGGCGAGGCGGTCGTAGGAGACCACCGGGACGTTTGCGTCGCGGGCCCTGGTGATCGAGGAGCGGAGCGCCTTGTCGTCGACGGGATCCAGGATCAGGACCTTGGCACCGTCCGCGATCATGGATTCGATCTGCTGCTGCTGAGTGGCCACGTCCGCCGAGGCGTAGGCGTGGGTCACCCTGCAGTCGGGGCACAGCGCCTTGACCTTCTCCACGATCAGGGGCTTGTCGGCGGTCGCCCAGCGAGCGGTGTGAGTGTCCGGGAGCAGCAGCCCGACCGTGAAGCCGCCCTTGCCAGAGGTCCTCCCGCCCGCGTCCTCGCCTGCCGCCCCGCAGGCGGCGAGACCGGAGAGCGTGCACGCCGCTGTCACGGCGACGACAGCACGACGTCTCATGAGGTTGTGCACCGTCTGGAGCCGAACCGACATAACCCCCAATGTATGAGAAAACCTGAAACAGTGACGGCTGGACGATGCGGCAGGCCCCGCGCGGTGGCAGAGCGATCACGACCCGCATCTTTCGGCCTTGGCCCGCAGACCGAAGGCTCGCCTATGGCGTGGTGCCGAGGTCGTCCGCGGGTGAAGTGTCGTGCTCCTTCGCACAGATGCCGGGGCCGTCGGCGGCGGGATCCGGCGCGTTGTGGCCGCCGGACGCGGCGCGCAGCTCCACGCAGCACCGGCCCGGGCGGGGGGCCAGAACCGCGTCGATCCCGGTGGCTTCCAGTCCGGTGAGGAAGCCGTCGAGGAAGGCGTGGTTGATCCCGCACACCAGCTCGGGGGAGCGGGCGGCGAGGGGGTGGAAGGGGCAGTTGAGCAGCCGCAGCTCGGTGGGGGCTTCGCGGTGGGGCTCGAAACCGTGCTGCTCCAGCATGGCCTCGCTGAGGGTGAGGGAGCGTTCGGGTCCCAGCCGGCCCGGACGGCTGCGGGCGCGTTCGGCGGCTCCTAGTTCCTCGCCCCGGTGGCGGGCCGTACGGAGCGCGGCAGACCGCGCGTCCTCACCCGGCTCTTCGGAAAGGACAGCATCGATGAGGATCTCCGCGAGTACGTCGGCGCGGCGCTCGGGGATGTTGATGCGGATGTCCATGTCGGCCGGCTCGTAGACCTTGGGCTTACGGCCGACCCTGCGGATGCCGCCGGGGCTGTCATAGCGGGAGCGCAGCAGCCCGGCCGCAACGAGCTTGTCCAGATGGAAGGCCGCCAGTTTGACCGAGATCCCGGCGTCGCCGGCCGCCTCTTCCCGGGTCACAGGCCGACGGGCACGCCGGATGAAGTCGTACATCCTCCGGCGCAGGTCGTCCGCGAGGACCGAGACCGCTTCGACGCTCGCAGCGGCGGAGGGCTGAGGCGAAGCCGGAGTCAGGTCAGAGGTCATGCCTCAACAGTAACGCCAACTCGGTCAGGTTTAACTCGACAGACCCGCCTTGCTTGAGGACGCTATTGACCTCTCCCGCGAATAAGTCCAATACTGATTGGTGAAATCAAGGAGAGGGGGCGCCATGCCCAGCGAACTGCAGCAGCAGGCGAAGCGGCCGGTCAGTGCCACACTCGCCGGCCCCTACGGGCACCCGTTCCATCCGATCCTGGTCACCGTGCCGATCGGAGCGTGGGTGGGCAGCCTCGTCTTCGACATCGCCTCCCACATCGTGGGCGACCCAGACTTCCTCGCCCGGGGATCCATGTGGCTGATCGCCGTGGGGGTAGTCGGCGCCCTGCTGGCGGCGATGGTCGGCTTCCTGGACCTGCTCGCCATCCCCACCGATACACGGGCTTTCCGCATCGGTCTCATCCACATGACGCTGAACCTGCTGGTGACGGCCGCCTACGCGGGCAACTTCCTGTGGCGGCACGCCGGAGACGGACCGTCCGACAGCGTCGGCACCGGACAGCTCGTGCTGGGCGCAGTGAGCCTGGCCGTGCTTGGCGTTTCGGGATATCTGGGCGGCAAGCTCGCCTACCACTACGGCGTCCGGGTCGCGGACGAGGCGACCCAGGCCGAGGGTTTCGTCCCCGCCCACCGGCGGCCAAACCGGCGCACCGGCTGACCACAACCATCACCGGCCGCGGCGCATCCGCACCGGCCCTCGCACCACCCACGGCTAGGAGTTCCCCATGGACATCGCCGCACTGATCACCTGGGTGATCACCGCTCTCGGCGGCTTCTACATGCTCGGCACCTGGATCTCACGCGGTGGCGTCCGAGGCGGCACCAGCCGCCTGCCCGTCCCGATCGTCTTCGGCCACTTCGCGCTGGCCGCCATCGGCCTGGTCGTGTGGATCATCTACGTGATTGCCGACAAGGACGCGCTTGCCTGGACCGCCTTCGGCCTGCTCGTGCCCGTCGCCCTGCTCGGCTTCACGATGCTGGCCCGCTGGATCCCCGTGCGCCGGGCCCGTACCGCCGCCCGGCCGCTGAGGGGGAGCAGTCCGAGCCTGCTGAGCGGTACTTCCCCGTGCCGGTGGTCGCCGGGCACGGCCTGTTCGCCGTCGTCACCGTCGTCCTGGTCCTGCTCACCGCTCTCGGTATCGGTAGCAGCTGACATGACCCAGCATCCACACGCCATGTTGCACATAGCCCCCCGGCGACCCGGAGAGATCGATACGCGCGACGTCCGCGCTGCGGGTGGCCCACGAGACCGACGGCGTCGACCTGACCGCCGGCTTGTCGGAACGACCACGAGAGACCGAGTTCATGGAAATCTGGATCAACCCCGCCTGCTCCAAGTGCCAGTCGGCGCTGTCGTTGCTGGACGCGGAAGATGCCCGCTATACGGTCCGGCACTACCTGGAGGACCCGCCGACCGTGGCGGAGCTCGAGGAGGTCCTGCAACGGTTGGGCTTGGAGCCATGGGACATCGCCCGAACCGGCGAACCGGCAGCCACCGACTTGGGCCTGGCCTCCTGGCCCCGCGAGGCAGGGCACCGCTCCCGGTGGATCGAGGCACTGGCGGCCCGTCCGATCTTGATCCAACGGCCGATCATCACCGCCGATGATGGAACGGCGGTGATGGCACGGACACCGGAGTCGGTACGGTCGGTCCTGCCGTAGCTCCGGCCCGACGCCCGACGGCGCTCCAGGCCGGCAGCCGTGCCCATACCGCTGAGGGACGGCCGGTCGAGATGCGACGGATCCCCGGCAGCGCGTAGCTTATTTAGGTAAGGCTTACCTCGCTACAGTCGCGCGGCCAGTCCCTGCGCAGCCCTACCTGGAACGGCCATGTCCGATTCGCAGATCGCTCTGCTCGGTGCTATCGCCGGGTTCACCATTTATCTCGGCTTGCCCATCGGCCGCCTGCGCAGTCCCGCACCCCGACTGAGGGCGGGGCTCAACGCGGTTGCCATCGGCATCCTGCTCTTCCTGCTCTGGGACGTCCTCAGCGCAGCCTGGGAGCCCACCGACGCCGCGCTGAGCGACAACCACTGGGCAACAGCGGCCACCGGCGGCTTGGTGCTCGCCGTCGGCCTCGCCGTCGGCCTGTGCGGCCTTGTGTACTACGACCGCTGGAGTGCGCGCCGCCGGGCTTCGGCCGCGGCTTCGTCCCAGAGCCCGGGGGCGGCAACCGCAACCGAACTGGTCCCCACGGCCCGCTCGCGAGCCGCAAGCCTCGCCTTCATGATCGCCACTGGCATCGGCCTGCACAACTTCGCGGAAGGCCTGGCCATCGGCAACTCCGCCGCGCGGGGCGAGATCTCACTGGCCGTCCTGCTGGTCATCGGTTTCGGCCTGCACAACGCGACCGAGGGCTTCGGCATTGTCGCCCCGCTGGCCGCCGAGGGAGAGCGACCCTCGTGGGGCACCCTTGCACTGCTCGGTCTGATTGGCGGCGGTCCCACCTTCGTGGGCACCCTGGTCGGCCAGCAGGTGGTCAATGAAACCCTCGGCATCGCCTTCATGGGCCTGGCCGCCGGATCCATCCTCTACGTGGTCATCGAGCTGCTCGCCGTGGTTCGTCGAGCCGCTATGAAGGAGCTGACCACCTGGATGATCCTGCTGGGCCTGCTGCTCGGCTTCGCCACCGACGCCGTGGTCACCGCCGCCGGCGTGTGAACCCCGGCGGCTCAGCTCTCCGGCTGCTCGATCAACTGGGCGAGGTAGAGCGGCTCACCCAGCTTCTCGATCAGCTCCAGCTGAGTGTCGAGGTAGTCGATGTGGTGTTCCTCGTCGGCGAGAATCGACTCGAAGAGGTTCGCCGAGGTGATGTCGCCCTTGGCCCGCATGACCTCGGTGCCGCGCTTGAGGCGGTCGATCGCTTCGACCTCGACTTCGCGGTCCGCCTGGAACATCTCGGTGACCGTCTGTCCCACTCGCACATGAAAGAGCCGCTGGTAGTTCGGCAGGCCGTCCAACAGGAGGATCCGGTCGGTCAGGACCTCCGCGTGGTTCATCTCTTCGAACGACTCGCGCCGGGTATGTGCGGCAAGCTTGGTCCAGCCGAAGTTCTCCTGCATCTTGGCGTGCAGGAAGTACTGATTGATCGCGGTCAGCTCGGCGGTCAGCTGCTCGTTGAGGAACTCCATGATCTCGGGGTCACCCTGCATGGCTCGCCTCCCTGCTCCTGGCCGGGTGGGCACGAAGAGACGCCGCACCGGCGGCCGCCTGCATACGGACATCGTTTCACCAGACAAGTCCGACTTCCAGGAAGGGCACACTTACCCGGGACCCCGCGCGCAACAGCCATCAGATGGTTCACATATGGCCGGAGGGGGCGTTGGAGGCGGCGGGGGCGCAGGCGGCGGCGATGCCGGCGGGGTCTCGGCGGGGGATGGTGTCGCTGACCGGACTTCCTTCGTCTCAAGGCACAGGAGCAGCGCAAACTACTGCCGGCTCTTTCAGAGAGTGACGAGGCCGAGCCCGCTGTTCCAGTGGCCACCGCGCGATGTACCGGACGTTCCAGCGGCCACCGCGCGACGTAAAGGAGAACGCGGACAGAGGCGGCACATCGAGATGCCAGAAGGCTCTTGCCGGCGCGGACAAAGCATGGACGAGCAAGGCCCGGACAACGGCTGGTTCGGCGATGGCCAATGCGCGGCCCGTGTCAGGCGGCACACTGCTCAGCCAGTTCGCGATTCGGTGGCAGAGGTGGCGTACGGACTCGCCGCCATGCGGCGCGGCATCCGGGTCGGTGAGCCAGGCGGTAAACCCGTGGGGGTCGGTGGTGGCGACCTCGTCGACTGTGCAGCCGCGCCACGTGCCGTAGTCGAAGTCGCGCAGCGCGGGCTCGAGTGTTGACTCCAGTCCGAGGGCGTCGGCGATCTGCGCGCAGCGGAAGGAAGGCGCACGGATGGCCAGCGGGTACGGAGGGAGCGCTGCTCCGGCGGCGGCTGCCTCGCGCAGACCCTGCTGACTCAAGGGGCCGTCACCGAAGAGTGCGTCCCTGCCGGTGTCCCCGGTTGTTGCACACAGAAATGTCAGTCGGACTGTCATGCGGCTGACCTCCTTCATGGCCCGGCATGACGCCGGATGGGTGTGAGACCTTCGAAAACCAGGGACCGAGGGGAGTCGGTGGAGGTTGTGTCCAGTAGAGGCTCTTGGAGGTTTCGTTGTCGGCCGCCGGTTTGTTGATGAGGCGGGCGGGTGTGGTCGCGGCGTGCAGCATGTATTCGAGCGGTCCGCGCCGGAAGAACCGGGTCCAGATGAGGGCCAGCAGCATGGCGGCTGCGGCAAAGCCGAGGAGGACTGGTAGGGCAGCGGAGTCCGGCAGGTCGTCGGTGCCCAGGGCCTTGATGGCGAGGATGTGGCCGACGTAAGCGGTCAGGGACATCGAGCCGACCGCGATGACGGGCGGGGCCGTCCACCACAGGCGCGTCGACCGGTCCGTAGCGATGAGGCAGGCAGCCAGGAGCACGAGGGCGACGCCGGTGTTGCCCAGGATGGACCATGTCGTCTGGCTGTGCGGCGCGGCCACGAGCAGCCAGTCAGGAGTGCTGGTGGTGGGGTCGCCGACGGTGTCGGACCACCAGGCCGATGCGGCCGACCCGCCGTCCGTGGTCGCGCTCACGGCGGCCTGCGCGCCCGGGACCAGGTGCAGAGCCAGCCATGAGCCTCCGTAGCCGAGCACGGCCAGCGCGCCGCCGGACAGGGCGACATTGGCGCGTACGTCGGGCCGGTTGAGGTCGAGCCGGGCCACCGCCATTCCGGCGATGATGAAGGGCAGCCAGGTCAATACCGGGTACTCGCCGGTGATGAACAGCTCGACGATCCCGTCCGAGCCGGTGCTGCGGGCCAGCGGATCCTGGGCGATGACGGTATCGGTCCAGCTTCCGCCTTCGGCCGCAGCCCGAAGCGGGTACAGGACCTGGGGCATGACGAGCGCGGTCGACACGGCGATGACGGCCAGGGGGACCGCCCGCAGCCGGTACAGCGGAAGGGCGAGGACGAAGAGCAGTCCGTAGCAGGCAAGGATCACGTCGACCGGGGTGTCCAGGGCGGTCAAGGCGTATCCCAGGACGATCAGGACGGCGGAGCGGATCAGTACCCTGCCCACGGCCTGCCGTCCCGCGCGCCCGGTCCGCGGCTGCGGCCGGCCGGTGAGAAGGACCAGGGAGAACCCGGCGAGCAGAGCGAACAGGGCAGCGGACCTGCCACGGGCCACCTCCATCACCCAGCCCAGCGGGCCGCCCACTGACGGCTCGGGACCGACGTGGGCCGCGTACATGCCGAGGATCGCCAGACCGCGCGCCAGGTCGAGGCCGATCAGCCGCCCTGTTGACGGCATACGGAAGGGGGAGCGGCCTGCCTCGGCCGCGGGTGCCGTCTCGGACGCCGCTACATCGTGCGTCATAGGCCCAAGAGTCGGAGAAGCTCCCAGTCATAACCATCCGGCAGGTGTCCGGACCGCCCCCGCCGACTGGCTGGCGCACCCCTGCCTCCTGGCCGGATTCGGTGTCGAGCACCCGCAGGGCGTCCCTCGGCATGGTACGAATCGGACAGTGGTCCGATGGCGAGTGGAGCACGCGTGATCCGGGTAATGGTGGTCGACGACGAGGCCCTGATCCGTACGGGCTTTCAGCACATCCTCGACGCGGCGGACGGCATCGAGGTCGTGGCGACGGTTCCTGGCGGCCAGGCGGTCCGGACGGCGCAGCGGATACGTCCCGACCTCGTGCTGCTGGACGTCCGGATGCCGGACGTGGACGGACTCACCGTCCTGGCCGCCCTCCGTCGGCTGCCGCGCCCTCCGGTGGTGGCCATGCTCACGACGTTCGACATGGACGAGTACGTGGCAACGGCACTTCGCTCGGGCGCCGCCGGCTTTCTGCTCAAGGACACCGACCCCGAGGAACTGCCGTTCCTGGTGCGGACCCTGGCCGACGGCGGCACCGTACTGTCGTCCAAGGTCACCCGGACGGTCGTGGACGGCTACCTCGAGGCCGGCTCCCAGGAACCCGCCGCCCACAGCCTTGACCGGCTGACCGACCGCGAGCGCGCCGTACTCGTCCTCATCGCCGAGGGACTGTCCAACACCGACATCGCCACGCGGATGCACCTGAGCACCGGCACGGTCAAGGACCATGTGAGCGCCATCCTCACCAAGCTGGAGGTGGGCGGCCGCGTCCAGGCTGCCCTGCTCGCCGAACGGGCCGGCCTTCTCAAGCCGCCGCGGGAGCAGGAGGGGGGATGATCCCCCGCCGCGTGACCGCCCCGCTGCTGGACGCCGCCCTCGTCGCGGCCGCGCTGCTCGATGTCTGGGTCAATGTCCACATCGACGAGCCGCTACGCCTGGCCTGCGCCCTGGCCGCCGCCTTCTCGCTTCTGTTGCGCCATCGCCTGCCGCTGCTCACCTTCCTGCTCACCCTGCCCGCCGTCCTGCTCTCCGACGCGACCTTCGCCGCGCTGGCCGCGCTGTACACACTCGCCTCGCTCACCCGAAGCCGCACGCTGCTGGTCATCTGTGCCATGGCGTTCACGATCGGCGACATTTCCTCGTGGCCGTCACCGAACTTCGACCTGTCGAACACCTCGACGTGGATCACGCTGGGCTACACCGCGGCGACGGCGGCCGCTCCCGTCTTCCTCGGCCAGCTCGTCCAGACCCGGCGTGATCTGTCGCTGCGGCTCGCCGAAATCTCCGAGGCGCGTGACCACGAGCGGCTGCTGACCGCCCAGACCGCGCTGGCCAAGGAGCGCGCGCAGCTCGCCCGGGAGATGCATGACGTGGTCTCTCACCAGGTCAGCCTGATTGCGGTGCGGGCCGGAGCGCTCCAGGTCGGCACCCGGGACGCCGAAGTCAAAGAGGCCGCAGCCACGATCCGGCGGCTGAGCGTACAGACCCTGGACGAACTGCGGCACATGGTCAGCGTCCTGCGCGCCTCCGGGGGCCGCCCCACTGAGCTCACCCCGCAGCCGTCCCTGGCCGACCTCCAGCAACTGATCGACAGCAGCGGCATCGAGGCCGAGCTGCAGACGGATCTGCCCGACGGCCTTCCGCCGACCGTCCAGCGCGCCATCTACCGCACCGTCCAGGAAGCGCTGACCAACGTACGTAAGCACGCCCCCGGCGCCACCGCGAGTGTTCGCATGGGCCACGAGGGCGGCGCCGTCCGTGTCACGGTCACCAATACCGCACCGACCAGGCCCGCTCTCCCTCTGCCCAGTGCGCACTACGGCCTGGTCGGCCTGGGGCAGCGCGCCGCGCTCCTCGGTGGCACTGTCGCCTTCGGCCCGACGGCCGACGGCGGCTACGAACTCCGCCTGGAGCTTCCGGCCGAAGGCACATCGTGACCAGGTGGGCACGAGCGGCCCCGCTGCGCGATCGAGTTGACGGACAGCTGGTCCTGGGCAGAGTGGTGGGGCTCAGAGCGCGAGACGTATGAGTCGATTCAGGTGGGGCGCGGTGGTGGAACGGCCCCGGGGGCGGCCGGTCGGACTTCCTCGCGGACGAGGTCGACGACCTGATCGGCGATCATGTCGAGGATGCCCGCCGCGGCTGTGTCATCGCCGAGAACGAGGAAGTTCAGGGTGAGTCCGTCGGTCATGACGGCCAGATAGCGGGCCAACACGGGGACGGGTACGCGGAGTTCGAACTTCATGCTGTGGCGGAGCTGTTCGATGAGTTCGGTGTAGGTGTCGGAGTACAGCTCGTACTGCCGCCGTGCCAGATGTTCGAATCCCGGCTGACGCAGGGCGTACTGCGTGAGTTCGTAAGTGAGCATGTGCTCCTCGGGGTTGGCGGACACATGCTCCCAGTAGGCATGGAATCCCGCCCGGATGGTCTCCCGAAGGGTGGCCTTCGGCCGGATCGCCTCCTTCACCACTGTGACGTAGTGATCGGTGATCGCCGCGATGACTGACTCGAGCAGGGCCTGCTTGGAGTCGAAGCAGTAGTGGAAGACGCTCAGCGAGACGCCCGCCTCGGCGGCGATGGACCGGGTCGTCGTCCTGGAGACACCGTCGCGCGTCATCGCGCGGATCGCTGCCTCGATCAGCTGTCGGCGCCGCTCGGCCGACGGCATCCGTGCCATGTGGTTCCCTTCGTTCTTGTGACGCGGCGAGGCACGCGGCCGGGGCCGGCCGGATCAGGAGAGCTGATCCGGCCGACCCCGGCCCCGGGTACTCCATCGGTGTCGTCAGCTGCTGTAGACGCCGACTTCGTGGAGGGAGTAGCCCCAGTTGGTGCCGCGCTCCAGCCCGTGGATGCGTACGTAGCGGGCTGTTGTTCCGGTGAACTGTGCCGTGTCCAGGCCGCCGTCGCCGGCGGTCGTGGACCATACGGACTGCCAGTTCGTGCCGTCGGTGGAGACCTCGATGCGGTACGCCTTCCCGTAGGCGCGCTCCCAGTTGAGGGTGACGCGCTTGATCAGGCTCGGTGCCCCGAGGTCGAACCGGAGCCACTGGTCGTCGCTCCAGTCGCTCGCCCAGCGGGTGTCCGCGTTGCCGTCCACGGCCCTGTCGGGGGCGTAACTCGTGAACAGGCTCCACTCCGACGAGCTGGCCGAGGCGGACGAGCCTGCGGCAAGGTTCACCCCGGCCTTGTGGTTCTCGGACGCCTTCCAGGTGTCGAGGTAGGACTCGGCGCCCCGGAAGAGGTCGTCCACGACACCCTTGCCGCCGACGATCCGTATGTCCTCCAGCCAGTCCGGGACCAGGCCGTAGTGCGCGGCGCCGTCGGTGTTGATGTCCCAGGTGCGCTGGCCGGTGGTCTGCTTGTCGATGACGGCGCTTCCGTCGGCGCTGCGGAAGGGGTACCGCACTGGGTTCGGGGTGTCCGCACCGCGGGGCCCCGGCCAGCCGCCGACGCCGTTCATGTCGGTGCCGTAGCCGTAGCCGACGTGGTACTTGTCGCGCAGCGCCTTCGTCCGGTTCGCCTCTGCGCTGAACCCCTCGGCGCCGTGCATGTACTGGGCGATGAATCCGCCGAGACCGTAGACCCGCTCGGTCCAGTTGAGGTCCATCCAGCTGTGCGAGGAGATCACACCGGGGTACGACTCGGACTCGAAGATGTCCAAGGCCCGGCCCGCGGCCTTGACGCTCATATGGTCGATCTCCAGCATCATCTTGCGTTTCATCATGCCGCGCACGGCATACTCACCGAGCTCGGTGAGGCCACGGGTGTTGCACTGCGCGTCCGCGGCGTACGACGGGACCTTCACACCCTGCGGGAGTTCCTTCTCCGCCTGGGGCGCCGACGCGATGCCGATGGGGTTGTCGTGCTGCGGACCTTTGCACTTCTCCGTCTTCCAGAAGGTGCCGGTCGACAGGAACTGGCCGACGTTGATCGCCGTGCCGAGGGTGCCCTCGTCGAAACGGACCCCGCACAGGGCGTTGTCGAATTTGTGACACAGGAACATGCTGCGTACGCCCAGCTTGTGCAGCTCGTCCAGACCACGGTCGATGTCGTCCTTGCCGCACTGCGCGATGTCCAGTATCTGCTTGCATCCGAACGGCTCTGAGGTCTCGACCCCCAGAACGACGGCCAGCTTGCCCTGCTGGATGACCTGGCGGGCCTGCGCGGTGTCGGTGACGATCCTGAACCAGCCCTTGCCCGGGCCGCCGTACATCTTGTCGATGTAGGCCTGCATGTCGTACGTCTTCTGTGCCTGCAGGCGGATGGAGGTCATCTCGTCGCAGCTGCGGTCCTTGAAGAAGTAGACCGAGCAGATCACGCCGTTGGTGACGAGGTCGTTGACGAGCACTCGCTGACCGCCGCGCCAGGCCCGCTCGATCCAGGCGTAGTAGTTCTGCTGGTGGGTCAACGAGTCATGGGCCGGCCAGTCCTTGAACGTCGGCCATCCGTTGGGGTCGTGCTTGCCGTCGCCACCTTTGGTGATGAAGTCGAAGATCGCGAGCGAGCCGTCGGGGTAGTGCTCGGGACAGTCCTTGAGCGCGTCCGCGATCCCGAGTTCGGAGAACGGTTTGCCGCAGATGAGCCGGCCGCCGAAGGCCTCGTTGGACATCAGGTGGTTGTGTGCGTCGACGAAGCCCCGTACCTGTCCCTGGGAGTCGGTCCCTTTGAAGGGCTCGCCCGTGACATTGATCTGGGAGTCGGGCGCGGGCCGCGCGGCCGGGGTCCACCAGCCGGACTCGGCCGAGGAGCTGGGCGCTGTGCCGAGGACCATGGCCACCACGGTGAGGAGCAGCGACAGAACCGCGATGGGCCTGCGTTTGCGGTGCGAGTGTCGAGTCATGGGCATCACTCATGCCTTCGGTAAGCGGATGGTGGGGGGTGAGGAGCCGATGCCGTCCGGGGTCACGTCCGTCCCTGGGGTGGGTTGTCATGGCCCGCGTAAGCGGTGCGACGAGAATCGCGACTATCACACTCGGAGTCAATAGTCCGGGACGGCCGACCTGATGGCTCGGCCGATCCGCCGAACTCGTCGGGTGGGCAGGGGTGATGGCGGTCGAACAGGCCTTCAGGACCAACCGCAACCGTGGGCGACGGCCTCTCTCCCGCAACACGTCTCAGGGATGGCCGTCGCCGATCGGTCCCGTGGACCGATGCACAGTGCTGCTCCGAGACCGGCAAGAAGCGCGGCCCTCACGGGCCCCGGCTACGCCCCCGTCGGCGGCCTGCGCGCAGCGTATGTTCCCGCGCCCGCCGCCAGCAGCATCACGCAGCCCGTGAAAATCAGCCCGGCTTGGCGCAGCCCGAGCCATGTGGCCATGGCGCCGACACCGACCACCGGCACCGAGATCCCGGTGTAGGCGACGACGAAGAACGCCGAAATGGTGCCGCCGCGTTGCTGTGCCGGGGCCGCGCCGCTGACCAGGGTGAGTGCCGCGCGAAAGGCCAGTCCCTGGCCGGTGCCGCCGCACAGCGCGCCCAGAACGAGCAGGAGCATGGATTCGGCGATCAGTGATGACGCCACGAACAGCAGGCCCACAACGAGGATGCCGCACCCCACGGGGAGCGCGAGGCGCGCGCCGATCCATTGTGTCAGGGACTGCCCGACGGTCGAACCGAGGAACACGGAGAACACCATCGCGCCCGAAACAGCCAGGTTGTGCACACCCAGCGTCTGCGAGACAAAGCTCGGCGCGACCGCCGTGAACAGCCCGAGAAGCGCGAAGCCGGCGAAGGCCGCCAGCGCGGCGGGCGCGAAGACACCCTTCACCTCGGGCGGCACGGTGACTCCCTGCGGCTTCAGCGGCGGCCATCGCTTCGGCTCCGCCACGGTCTCCGGCAGGAACCAAGTGATCCCACTGGCCACAGCCACCAGCCCCAGGTGGACCCAGAACGGCAACATCAGCGGCCAGGGCGTGTACTGAGCGAGGAGGCCGGAGAACAGTGGCCCGCAGCCCAGACCACCCATGTTCGCCGCGGTGGCGGCGAACCCGGCCCGCGCCTTCTGTCCAGGACCGGCCAGCTCGATGACGGCCGCTGTCGCCGCGCCGCTCAGCAGGCCGGCCGCGCAGCCGGACAGCAGCCGCCCCGCGAAGAGCAGAGGCAGACCGCTCTGCAGGAGGAAGCATCCAGCACTAGCGGCCGACAAAGCCATGGCGCACAGGATCACAGGTCTGCGGCCGACCTCGTCGGAGTAGTTTCCCGCCACCAGCAGCACGGTGATGACCGCGACGGCATACACGGCGAAGACAACGGTCACCATCAGCTCGGAGAAGCCGATTTGTTCCTGGTAGAGCCCGTACAACGGTGTCGGCAGGGTGGTCCCGGCCATCCCGATGGCGAACACCGCTGCCGCAGCCGGATAGCCCGGTCGCCAACCACCGTCTGTGTTCACTGCGCCCTCGCGAACCATCACGCACGTCACCCTACGAGCGCCCCCTCGCTGCCGCCGCCCGGCACGAGGCGGCGCGCTGCCCCGCACGAACGTGAGCCGGCGCAGGCCTCACCCGGCGCGGAACCGCTTGTTGTGCAGAGGTGACCGAGGGACTGGGGAATCGTCAGTCCCAGAGTTTGTAAGTCATTTCCCGCTGCGCCGGCGGTGGCTTGCTGTCGGTGTAGATGAGTCGCAGCCGGGTGAAATGCTGTAGCTCAGGATGCTTCTGCCAGGTCTCTGGGCGGTCGAACCTCACGGTGACAGGGTAGGAGTGGAACTTGCCTGCCGCGCAGTAGGGCTGACAGTCATTCACCACGTCGAGTCCGCTGCCCACAGCGGACGTCGGTCCCCAATGGGACCATCGGAGTTTGATGAGGCGGTTGTTGCCATCCCCGCAGGCGAGCAAGAAGTCGCCGGGGCGTATCTGTGAATTCGAGAAACAGTCGACGGCCACAACCTGAGCGGGCGAGGGTGACCCTGCGGAAGCGGATGCCGGTACTACTGCTGCTGCGAGCGCTGTAGCAGCACACAGCATGACCGTTGTCTTGAGCTTGTGTCTCTGCATGTCGGCTCCCAGCTGCCTCTTTTCGAGCCTACGCGGCCTTCCGTGTACACCTGGCTCCCCCGCGCGCTGCGATCTGCCCGTCAGGAGCAGTCGTCGGTGGTGATGGCGCCCCTTTCTTCCAACGGTTGTTCCTGAATCGACGCTACGACCGTGCCCAGAGATGCACCACCCGTACAGGCGCTCACCATGCAAAGCAGGAAATGTCAATTTGCCTTCGATGGATCACGATGCGTCTGCCGAACTCAATGCCGGAGGGGCCCCTGGCAGAGCTGCGAAATTCTGCGTGCGGCACCGATGAGAGTCATGTCGACCTGTCCGGGGCGTCACCAGAGCTTGTCGATCTCTCCTGGATGCAGCTCGATGCGGCAGTGGCGGAACGACGCCCGGGCCTGCCTGCCCCCGGCCGAGAAGAAGTCGGCCATCGTGACCTTGTCGAAGCCGGGCTGGTCGCTCGGGAAGGGAACCTGCGGTGTTCCCCCGACGAGCACCGTCCCAGGAAGAAGGTTCCAGCCCGCGCTCTCATAGAACGCCTGGAGCGGGCGGTCGCAGGTGAAAAACCCCAGGTCCAGACCCTGGGTGAGCATCGTCTCCCGGGCCGCTGCAACCAGGCGGCGGCCATGTCCGCGACCACGAGCCTCCCGGCGCGTCACCACAGTGCTCAGCCCACCAGCGGCATAGCGCCGACCCGTATGGGCGATCTCCTTGGACAGGATGTCCAGCGCGCCCAGCACCGTGCCCTCGTCCATCAGCAGCATCGACCACGGCCGCAGTAGAGGATCGTGGGTTGGCGCATCGGCAGGGGTGACCGATACACGCGTGGACGGCCACGCCTGCTCCTGGATCTCCCGCACCTGCACGCGGAGCTCGGACGGAGTGGCTTCTTCGGGGAACGACAGGATCTGCACGCGCTGATTCTGCTCACGCACCACCCGAGCGCAACCGACTTTCCCGGCGGTGAGGTCGGCTGGACCGACGGCGGTGGCGGTAGCCGGAAGGACCTCACCCCTTTCAAGATCCCTCACGCGGGACCTGCGTCATCGACCTCCTTGGACAGAGCTTCTAGGTCTTACGATCCTGGAGCTGATGGCGCCGCTTGCCACTGTGGTCGCCGTTCTGGAGGTCCGGCCGGTCGCCCGACCGCGTCGGTGGCGTGGGGGAGGCTGCCCAGGGACCGGTGGCCACCTTGTCGGGGTTGAGCACGTCCTCGCCGTACAGGTCCTGCAGCCAGTTGGTCTGGTAGATGGTGTCGAGGTAGCGCTCGCCGAGGTCCGGGGCGATGGCTACGGCGGTGAGTTCGCGCGCGTCGTGCCGGGCCAGCCAGCCCATGGCGCCGCTGACCACCGTGCCGGTGGATCCGCCGAACAGGAAGCCGG